>JANQHF010000054.1 GCA_028282725.1 Saprospiraceae bacterium | reverse complement strand
TGCTTCCAGGATGGAATCTACTAATAATCGCGTTTCCATCTCTTTGTTTTTTTGGATAACTCTAAGGTAAGCCTTTTTGTGCATTTTGAAATACACACTAGATAAAATCCAAAAGTCGTCCATCCCCATTTTACTCAATGTGGAAGAAACGGTTATCTTTCTTCTCAAACACATTCCCAACTGAGTTATGACAACCCATATTTTCCTCTACAAGTTCCTCTTTCTTTTCCTCTTGCTCAATACTGCCCTGACCCTGAAAGGACAAAACGGGAAAAAGCCCCTCAACTTTGAAGATTACCACTTCTGGAAGAAACTGGAAGGAAGTAAAATTTCCAGTAATGGCGCATTCGTCGCATGGCATGAAGTCCCCGGTTATGGAGATCAGACCATGCAGGTACACACCACCGGAGGTCAGACAATCTTGACTTACCAGAGAGGAGAAGATTCTGATTTTTCCAATGATTCAAAATACCTGGTCTTTCAAATCAAACCAGCTTTGGAATCCATCAACGCATTGAAACGAAAAAATACAGACAAAGACGACTTGCCAAAGGATAGTCTTGGCATTTATAATCTTGAATCCGGTACACTTGTCAAGTTAAGCCATGTACGGTCCTATACCCTGCCCGAAGAGTGGGATGGAATGGTCGCCTTTTATCTCGAACCTCAGGAGACCGCAGACACTACAAAGAACGAATCCAAGAAAGCAAGCGAAGAAAATGGTTTTCATTTAGTGGTTTATCATCTCGAAAACGGAACCTCGGATACAATTCCTTATGTGAAAAACTTCAGGCTTGCCAAGGCTGCTCACAAAATGATCTACCATACCACAGGAGTGGATAGTGTATTGGAAGAAGGCGTTTATTACTACGATTTTACCACCGGCAAAAGCTCTTCGATTACATCGGGCTCGCATCAATATCAGAAGGTAGCCATATCAGAAGACGGGACGCAAGCAGCCATACTTTTAGATACCGCTGAAAAGAAAGCATATCTCCCGAAGACAGAAATCAGATACTGGAATAACGAAATGGACGAGGCAAATGTGGTCGCCAATCAAACGACGCTTCGAGACAATTGGATCGTAAACCCCCATCACGACATCAATTTTTCAGAAGATGGAACAAAGCTGTTTTTTCATACTTCACCCCCTCCCATGATCAAAGACACGACCTTACTCGAAGAAGAGGTAGTCCAGGTCGAAATATGGTCTTATAGAGATCAGCGTCTTCATACCCAGCAAAATGTACAACAGGATCAAGATGTCAAAAGGGGTTATGATGCTGTCTATGATATTCCCAATGCCCGTCTTCATCAACTCGGGAGCAAGACCATTCCGGATATATGGTTTGCCGATGATTCCGAAAGAAATAAGAGATATGCACTGGGGGAAAATTCGACGAATTATATGATGAATATTTCCTGGGAAGGGTTTCCTCCACGTCGGGATCTGTACCTCATAGACCAACAGACCGGCTCCTCGCAATTAATCAAGACAGCCAACAAGGGTGTTTCGGATATCTCCCCCGGTGGTCACTTCATTCATTGGGAAGATCAGGACGACACTACCTATTACGTCTATCATATTCAGTCCGGCACAACCAGCAATATTTCCGGACATATTCCAACCTCGCTGGTTGATGAATTAGACGATCATCCCGACTTTCCGGGATTTTATGGTATAGCCGGTTGGACTCAGAATGACGAACACGTGCTCATCTACGATCGATATGACATTTGGAAAGTGAATCCTAAAGACCCTTCCGATATTTCTAATATGACCTATGGCCGCAGTGACAAAAACAGGTATCGGTTGCGAAAGCTCGATGAGGGCAGACGATACTTCGATCTCACCCAGGACATCCTACATATGTATAATGAATCTTCTCGCCATGAAGCCTTCGTACGCCCCAATGCCGACGGTACATTGACGAACCTCTTGTCAGGAGGATTCAAGTTGAGAAATCTTCAAAAGGCAAAACATACTGATGTCTTCATTTATACTGCTGAAAACAATCACCAATTTGGCGATGTACAGGCAACCGTCGATGAATTTGCCACGAACATAACATTGAGTAATGCCAACCCACAACAAGCGTCTAAAAAATGGTGTTCTGTAGAATTAATCAACTGGACATCTCTCGATGGAGTTCCTCTTGAAGGATTGTTATACAAACCCGAAGATTTTGACCCGGACAAGAAGTATCCGCTTCTCGTCTATTTCTACGAAAGAAATTCTCACAATCTTCACTCTTATTGGGGAGCCGTACCACATCGGTCAATCATCAATCCCACTTTTTATGCTAGCCGTGGGTATCTCATCTTTATTCCGGATATCGTTTATAAGGATGGTTATCCCGGACCCAGTTGTTACAACGCCGTAATTCCGGGCATCACTCATTTGATCGACCAGGGATTTGTTGATACCGAAAGGATCGGTACCCAGGGGCATAGTTGGGGTGGCTACCAGACCGCTTACCTGGTCACAAGGACAGACATCTTCAAGTGTGCAGAATCGGGAGCCCCTGTGTCCAATATGACCAGCGCATACGGTGGTATCAGGTGGGGAACCGGTTTGAGCCGTATGTTTCAGTACGAACGAACACAAAGCAGGATTGGAGGAACGCTTTGGGAGTATCCCATGCGATACATCGAAAATTCACCAATTTTTTTCGTTGATAAAATTAATACCCCATTGCTCCTCATGCATAATGATAAGGACGGAGCAGTTCCCTGGTACCAGGGGATCGAATTTTTCGTAGCGCTTCGTCGCTTGGGCAAGCCTGCGTGGATGTTAAATTATAATAATGAGCCCCACTGGCCGGTGAAATGGGAGAATAAGGTGGATTTCAACATCCGGATGCAACAATTCTTTGATCATTATCTAATGGATCAACCCATGCCGGAATGGATGAAACACGGCATTCCCGCCATTGAAAAAGGCTACAATAAGGGCTATTGATCAGAATTGGTCAGAATGGTATATTTTCGCGCCTGCCGACGAAGCTTACCGATGAAAACTTCGTTTTAAGCACAGCTTGCTTGCCGGCATAAATTCGATTGGATTGTCATGAAAAATTTATTATTCATCATTTGTTCTTTGATCATCATTCCTACTGTATCTGCACAAGTGGATACCATCAGTTACAGCATCGGAATGAGCCTGGGATACAGGCTTCAGAAGCAAGGTGCTGATAGGCTCGACTATCAAAGTTTGGCCAAAGCGATCCGGGACGTTTTGGAGAACAATGAAATCCTGCTCGACCGGAATTTTAGTGACAGTCTGAACTACGCCTATTTTCAATCACAACGAGATCAAATGTTTACCAAAGTAAAAGAAGAAGGATTGGCCTTCCTTTCCGAAAACCGCAAAAGACCAGAAGTCACAACCACTGAAAGTGGGCTACAATACGAAGTGATTCGTGTTGCCGAAGGGCCCAAACCTTTAGCGACAAGTACAGTGACTGTTCATTATGAGGGCAAATTAATTTCCGGTGAGATATTCGATAGCAGCATCTTGCGCAATGAGCCTATCAGTTTTGGACTCAATCGTGTGATTCCGGGATGGACTGAAGGATTGCAGTTGATGAGCACAGGAGCAAAGTACCGGTTTTTTATCCCCCAGGAATTGGGATATGGAAGTCGTGGTGCCGGAAACATGATCCCACCCTATTCGACCCTGATTTTCGACGTAGAACTGCTGAGCTTTAAATAGTAATCGTATAATGATAGGACCCGGAGGCACTCGGGTTTTCGGTTTCTTGTTTTTTCGTGATCCTGTAGGCCAGTTGGGTTTGCACTCTAGGCTTTTTAGACATCTTAAAATGAATGTTCATATTCTTATGGAAGAGGATCTTGCCTTTGCGAACCTTGCTATTCACTTCAAATTGCAAAAGTCCCACAACGCGTTGTGCCTCTTCATCGCATCCATATCCCAAACTACTCTTGACCCGTGAGGCGATGACCTTCCCCTTGTAATCTATATCTACACGCAGGACTACGGTGCCTTCGATATTGTGTTTTTTGGCTTCCTCGGGATATTTCAAATGGGAGGCAATAAATTGCTTCAAAGCGGAAGGACCTCCTGGATAACTCGCTTTTGGTAAAAAGTTTTTGGCTTTGCGCTCTTTTTGCATTCCACAAAGGTAACCTTGAAAAATTTTAACAGCCAAAACCGGGGATTCCATCCGGGAAGACAGAAATTTTAAATCTTCCTTAAGACTAGACCTTGGCTGTGCCAGTTACTTTTGCACGAAGAGTTTCGTAATAAATAATAACCTTAATAAATAAATAACTATGAAGAGTCTAAGTCTTGTAATTTTTTGGGTGATCCTGGCTTCCTGTCTGTTTGCTCAAAAAGAAGTGATTGTCAAAAGCACTTCATCAAATGACAAAATTGTTTCCGTTGAGGTGTTGAAATCAGGAGAGGATGGACGAACGGTGAAAATTATTACTGATGACAACGGAGATGAAGAAGTGATTGAATGGACAGATGATGGAGAGATTCCTGAAGATGTAAAAAAGAAGTTGGAAGATGCCGGTATAGATATAGCCATTCTTGATCCGGATGATGGGGAAATGGTGATTTCCGTAGATGTGGATGATGATGAAAGAGAGGTGCACAGAGAAGTGATCGTCATAAAAAGTGACGATGATGGTGAGGTCGTTGAATTCGAATGGGACGGAGAAGGTGAAATGCCTGAAGAAATGAAGGAGTTAATGAAAGAGCACGATATCGAAATCCATGGAATTCATGAAGGTCATGGCAAGAAGCATAAGATGAAAATGCGCAAGCATAAGGACAAGATAAAGAAGCGCCGCCACAAAGCCATGAAGGACGGACGTGATGTACGAAAAAAAGAAATTAAAAAATACAAGATTGCCACAGCGGGTGATGACGATGAAGGCTCTTCCAATATTTGGATTGAAAAAGGAGATGGCGATGACGATGAAGTAATTGTACTGGGTAGTCCAAGGGGAGTTCGATCGATGAGTCGGGGAAATTCATTCTTTTTTAGTGGCGATGATCAACCGCTGTCGAATGCCTACATGGGGGCGCAAATTGCCTCTTCGGAAGAAGGAGGTGCTGCTATCCTGGATGTTATGAAAGACAGTCCGGCCGATAAAGCTGGTCTTCAAAGAGGAGATGTCGTGAAGAAAGTAAACGGGGCCAGGGTTAAGACGATGGATGACCTTTTAGGTATTCTGCGCTATTACGAACCTGATGACAAAGTCGAATTGACCATTGATCGGGATGGAAGCGATAAGAGCATCAATCTCACTTTAGGAAAACGACCTGACGCCTATAAATAGAACAATCTTTATTGATGATAGAAAGGTCATTTGGATTTTATTCCCAAATGACCTTTTTTAATGCTCTTTATTGACTACCCTATTTTCCACCCCCAACCCCCTCAAGGGGTACATTGGAAAATTTCTCGTAAATAATATTGAGCAAGACAATTAGACAATATCCCCCTTAGGAGGCGTTGTCATGAGCTTGCCGAATGGGGAATTCAGGGGGTTGATTCAAACTCTTGAACTTATTATCAAAAGCCCTGTAGGGGCGAAATATCAGTAGCCGGGGTAAATGCGAAGCATGCAATCCTGAACGGGATATCATTGATGATCAACTACCCATGCTCAAGCCATCACCTGACTTAAAGACAAGTGATACGTTCACCCAATTTTCTAATTTGGTCCAAACCAAAGACCCATAACCAAAGACTTAAAATGATCCTGGCGGATCATTTTAATTATTATACTTCGTCATCGTATGTCCCAGACCAATGGAGACAAAGCTCAGGGCAATATTTCCACCCCTCTTTATCAAACCGGGAAGAAGTTCTTTTTGTTCGGCACTCCATTTTCCCAAAACATAATCCACCTGTTGCCCTTTCCTGAAATCATCTCCTATACCCATGCGCAATCGGGCGAAATTTGATCCGATCATCTGGATGATGTCCTTGAGGCCATTGTGTCCCCCATCACTGCCTTTCCCTCTCAATCTTGTCCTTCCGAATTCGATATTCAGATCATCTACAATGACAAGGAGATTTTCACTTTTAATCTTTTCTTTTTGCAGCCAGTACCGGATGGCCTTGCCACTTCGATTCATATAGGTACTGGGTTTCAACAATACCAATGTCCGACCCTTATGTTTGATTTTGGCAATGGAACCCTGGGTCCCGGCTTTAAAAGTAGCATCCTTCATAGAAGCCAGGTGATTCACGATATCAAAGCCGATATTGTGCCGGGTATTTTCATACTCAGATCCGATGTTACCGAGACCAGTAATTAAAAATTTCATTTCAGGATCTACTTTTTCTTTTTTTCTGAACAGATTAAACAACCACATTCTACGGCATTTTTGTTCCGGATTCGATCGGTTAATATAAAGACTCTAATGCTACAGATACTATTTGCTATGACCCGGAAGAGAGGTCACAAATATTTGCTATGACGGAATGCCCTGGAAATTGAGGTTGTAAATCCAGATCAACAGTATGATAAATAAGGCAAGGTAAACAAAGCCCCAAGCCATACAACCTCCTTTCTTATCGTAGTTTATTTCTTCTGGTCCGTGTGACATGAACGGTCTGCTTTAAATTCGCTGCAAAGAAACGGTTTTCTTCCTGAACACCGAATGCCGGAATATGGTTTTCTGAAGATAAACTCAATCTAAATTGGGCGGCAATGTTGTTCCATCCATTTTTTTACATGTCCCTCCAGGTGTGGAACTATTTTGGACGCGACCAACTCATGGTAATTATTGATCCATTTGACTTCTCCTCGCGTCATCATATGATCGACAATCAGGGATGTGTCAATCGGGAACAAGGTCAAGTGTCGATGTTTCAGATAGCCCTCATGTTTGCTTTTTTCAGTCACGATCAGGTTTTCGATCCGGATGCCATAGGATCCGTCTTCGTAATAACCCGGTTCGTTGGAGGTTAGCATTCCCGGTTGAAAGGCGGTTGTGGCACGATTTCCAGGCCCGGGACTGATGCCCTGTGGTGGTTCATGGACATTTAAAAAATAACCCACTCCATGGCCTGTTCCATGCCCAAAATTCTGACCTGACTTCCACAGGAATTGTCTTGCCAGGATGTCCAGCATTCCCCCGGTAGTACCTTCCGGGAATATAGCCTGGTCGATGGCAATATGTCCTTTTAATACGCGGGTATAGGATTCACGCTGCTCTTGTGAGACCGGACCGACAGCCATAGTCCGGGTAATATCCGTAGTCCCGTCCATGTATTGACCACCGCTGTCACAAAGCAACAATCCCTCGGGAAGGATCTTCTTTGACGAACCTTCTTCCGGTCGATAATGTACAATCGCCCCATTGGCCTGGTAGCCCACTATAGCCGGAAAACTTTCGCCATAATAGCCCTCCTGCTCACTTCTTTTCTCGGCAATCAATGCTGCAAATTCTGCTTCTGACAAAGGGTCGGAATGCAAGCGTTGAAACAATGAATAAAATGCCTTGGCCAAAGCGATTCCGTCCTTTATCATTGCGTTTTCAATATGCCGGATCTCATGACCGGTCTTACATGCTTTGAGCAATCGTGACGGCGTTGGACCTGTGATCACAGATTCTTCGGGAATGATTCCAAATATCTGTGCGTTGCAATCCTCATCATTCACAAGGATTTTCTCCGTACATGATGAAAGATAACTTCCTGTGGCTTCATAATGATCGGTTCGTATATCAAAGCGATCCAAATGTTGGCGTACTTCAGGAGTGACTTTACGATCATCAATAAACAGGATGGCCTCCTTCTCCCGTATGATGAGATAGCTTAGAAAAACGGGGTTGAACTCTACATCATAACCACGCAAATTGAGCGTCCATGCAATATCATCCAAGGTGGTGATCAGGTGAGCCGTCGCCCCAAGTTTCTTGATTTCACTCCGAATCGAGACAAGTTTTTCATCCACATTGCGGACAGCATATTCTTCCGGATGAATGAAAACGGCCTGTGCGGGCAGTTCCGGACGTCCGTCCTGATCCCAAATTTCCTCTGCTATCCGTAATTGATCATTGATTGCAATATTTTTTTCAGAAAAAGCCTCCTGATACCTGATCTTCGCCTGTTGACTCCACTGCCACGAATTCATCACAACTGTAGATCCTTCTGGTAGCATTTGTTGTAAATACTTGTCTGTTGAGGGCACATCCTTCTCCCCTGCCCTGAAGAGTGTTATACCGGTACCACTTAATTGCTCTTCCGCCTGCAAATAGTATCTCGAATCTGTCCACAATCCTGCTTCATCAGTCGTAATGACCACAGTACCGGCCGAACCTGTAAATCCGCATATCCATTCACGGATCTTCCAATGATCTGGTAAATACTCGCTTTGGTGGGGGTCAGAGCTGGGTATGACGATGGCCTGATATGAATGTTTTGTTAAGGCTTCCTGGATGGCATTTACCCTGGAATTGATATTTTGGCACATAATTTGTTTATAGTCAATTTATAATATATTACATTTGTGAATAATATGTTTATTTTGATCAAAAATCCCACCTGAGAAACACGTCCGACTTCGAACTGAATGTAAGACAAAAATGTTTTCTATAATCCATACATTGTACGAGATGTATGACAACGTGTAAATTACATGCTCAAGCAGACCTTATCTCAGAAAATGGTTCAAAAGCTGTCTCCCCAGCAGATACAGCTGATGAAGTTATTGCAGATTCCAACCGCAACTCTTGACCAGCGAATCAAAGAGGAATTGGAATCCAATCCCGCTCTTGAGGAAAATGAAGATTACAATGAGGTCTTTGACATGCAGGATGAACAGATTAACGATAAGGACCCGGCAGAGGATGATGCTTTTGAACTGGATGACTATTTAAAAGAATATATCGAAGACGATCCGATCTCCTACAAGCTAAAGGGAGATATTTATAGCACAGAGGACGTCAAAAATGCGCCCATTAGTGTGGCCAATAGTTTTCACGAACACCTCGTTCGCCAGTTGGGTATGATGGAATTTTCCGGCCCGTTGGATCGTATCATTGCAGAACAGATCGTGGGTAGCATCGATGAGGACGGATACCTGCGTCGTGACCTGGAGGCGATGGTCGATGATTTATCTTTTACCCGGAATGTGGACACTACCTTGTACGATGTTGAACGCATCCTTGAAAGAGTGCAAAAAATGGAGCCAGTTGGAATCGGGGCCAGGGATCTGCAGGAATCGCTCGTCATCCAGTTGACAGATCGAATCAACAAGGAAGATGATCCCCGGAGGACACGCGCCAAGGAATTAGGATTGAAAATTCTGAATAAATATTTCCAGGAGTTTTCCAAGAAGCATTACGAAAGAATGAAGCGCTCACTTTCTCTTTCTGACAGTGAGTTGAAGGAAGCAATAGATGAAATTCTCAAACTCAACCCAAAGCCGGCCAGTGCTTTTGCCGGAAACGAAAACAATGGAAGAGGTGAAGTCAACCAATACATTGTGCCCGACTTCATCATTACCAATAAAGACGGAGATCTTGAACTCAGCCTGAATAACAAAAACGCCCCCGATCTAAGAATAAGCGACCACTACGTCGACGTGCTCAAAGGATTTAATGAGTCTACACAGGGAAGGAAAACGACTAAACAGGAAAAAGAGGCCGTCATGTTCATCAAACAGAAAATTGATAGCGCCAAGTGGTTTATCGATGCGATCAAGCAACGACAGGATACATTGTACAATACGATGTACACCATCATGCAATATCAGAAGGATTACTTTCTCACCGGAGATGAACGTCGTATCCGACCCATGATCCTGAAGGACATTGCAGAAGTCACCGGCCTGGACATATCTACAGTCTCAAGGGTCGCCAACAGCAAATTTGTTCAGACTGAATTTGGCACCAAACGATTGAAAAACTTTTTCTCCGAATCCATACAAACTGCCGATGGTGATGAAGTATCCACCCTGGAAGTAAAGAACATCCTCAATGATATCATCAAAGCGGAGGACAAGAGAAAACCTCTTTCGGATGAGAGATTGAAGGACATGCTTCAGAAGAAGGGCTACAATATTGCACGAAGGACAGTCGCAAAATACCGGGAACAACTGAATATTCCCGTTGCCCGACTGCGAAAGGAATTATAGTTTGACCCGACTGTTATCACTCTTCTTTGCCTTCACGAGTACCAGGGTAAATAACAAAAAGAAGGCTACACTAATCGATCTTTCCAGACTATTCTCTACCAGGAAGGACAGGGAGTAATTCTCGTATAAAAGAAAGAGCAAAAGTCCATTTAAATCTGATGATTTTGATGCCCAAAGAGGCCAATAAAATCCAATGACAAACAGGATGAGGCCAAGTATACCGGTTCCCGTCAATACAAGCAGAAACTGGTTGTGCGGTAACAGAAGCATTTCCCGGTCATAATTGTCTTTGAAATAGGTATTGATTTCGTCTTTTACATCTCCGTATCCTATTCCGATGAATGGATTGGACTGCTTCCAGATGTCGACTGCAGCCCGGGCTGTTGCCATGCGCTGGCTGTCTGAGTACTGCAACTCATTCCGTTGCCAGTCATAGAGCATATAGCCGATCTTTTGCCGAATACTCGGAACAAACAAATACATCATAAGAGCCAGTACAAGTAAGACACTTCCCCATTTCAAAAGAATCTTCACGGAACGTTGTTTCCAGGCGGAGAAAAGAACGATTGAGACTAGGGAAATATAGAATATAACCAAGCCCGTTCGGACAGTCAAAATGTGCATCAATATGACGATCACCGCAATAGCAAAACCCATCAGGACATATTCCAGGCTGACCCACTTCCTTTTTTCAAATATCAGAATGGTAATTCCCGAAATTGCCGCGTATGCATTGAACATGCTGTACTTGACATGTTCGATCGGTGTGGGAATCGGTTGGCCTTTGCTGATCAGGTCCAACATCTGGTCGTAGTGTAACAAAGCATTGATGCCTACTGGAATGGCCACAATTGCGGTAGCAGCAACCAGCCAGATATGTATCGAAACAACTGTCCTGGTTCGAAAAGAAGGAAGGAAATAAAAGCTCAACGGTAAGAACAAAAAGGGAAGTTTCACCCGTACTGCCGTCAGGCCCGCTTCCTCATTGCTTGAATAAAAGTAGCCTATGAGGACGCCGATAAAAATGAGGAGGAACGGAATAGTCTTCCCATCAAAATGGATTCTTCTCAATTTCTCCAGACTGAAATGGCAAAACCCCATAACTGTCAGGCTCAAAAGACACAGGGTGGTGATGAAGGTTGAGAAGAAGATTCCGACCAGAGCCAATCCGGTCAGAAATGTTACAATCCCTTCCTCATGTCGAATCATCATTGCTTTCACAACTTCAAATGTAGCAATGCTTTGCTTCGAATGTGAATTATGATTGATTGACAGACAAGGATTACCTTTGCACAAGAACAATGGTAAAATGTCAGACCAAGTATTTGGGAAAGTAAGCGATCTCTTAAACGAGATAGAAAGTGCACAACCTGCAACGAATGAGGAATTAGAAACTTTCAGGATCAGGTTTCTGGGCACAAAAAACATTATCAAGCCACTTTTTGCCGAAATCAGGCAAGTGCCCGATAGTGAAAAGAAGGCCTTTGGCCAAAAATTGAATGAATTAAAGCAAGCCGCCAGGAACAAGTACAACGTTTGTCTGGAAAGTCTCAGCAGTAATGGTCATGAAGTAGAGTCTTCAGGTATCGATCTGACCCTTCCTGCCGGTCCTTACGAAATAGGTGCCCGGCATCCGGTCTCAATCGTTATGAATGAAATGATCGAGATCTTTCAAAGAATAGGATTCACCGTAGCCGAGGACAGGGAGATAGAAGATGATTGGCACAATTTTACAGCCATGAATACTCCGGAACACCATCCGGCAAGGGACATGCAGGATACATTTTATTTGCAGGGCTCCGATAAAATGTTGCTTCGTACCCATACCAGTTCTGTACAGGCACGTGTAATGACATCTCAAAAGCCCCCGATTAGAATCATTGCACCCGGAAGAGTCTTTCGGAATGAAACCGTATCCGCCCGATCTCATTGTCAATTTCACCAGGTAGAAGGATTGTACGTGGATAAAGGTGTGTCCTTTGCAGATATGAAACAGACACTGCTGTACTTCGCACGGGAAATGTATGGTCCTGAAACCAAGATTCGACTACGTCCGAGTTTCTTCCCTTTTACAGAACCCAGCGCTGAGATGGATGCATGGTTAGGTACGGACACAGAAGTCACCAGGCGGTTGACCAAGGGCACGGGCTGGCTCGAAGTATTGGGATGTGGCATGGTTGATCCCAATGTTCTTGAGAATTGTGGAATCGATTCTGAAATCTATACGGGGTATGCATTCGGTATCGGCATAGAGCGTTCGGCCATGCAGAAATACAATATCAGTGATATCCGATTATTCTTTGAAAATGACAATCGCTTCCTGAGTCAATTTA
The DNA here is from genome assembly GCA_028282725.1 of Saprospiraceae bacterium. Taxonomy (GTDB): domain Bacteria; phylum Bacteroidota; class Bacteroidia; order Chitinophagales; family Saprospiraceae; genus JAJRXG01. The sequence continues at coordinate 115,766 of JANQHF010000054.1, read as the reverse complement.
GGTCAGTACTGTGAACTTGATTGAATGAGCAAACCCGGAATTCCCAAGGGCACCAGGGATTTTCTTCCCCTCCAGGTGGCCCAGAGAGATTACATTTTTAATACCATCAGATCCATCTTCATCAAATATGGATACAAAGGCATTTCTACTCCTGTGATGGAGAACCTGTCTACCCTTACCGGTAAATATGGTGATGAAGGCGACCAATTGTTATTCAAAATTTTGAATAATGGAGACTACCTGGCCAAGGCGGATCAGGAGGCTATCGAAGAAAGGGATTCTGCAAGGCTGACTTCCAGCATCTCAAAAAGAGGATTGCGCTATGACCTGACAGTTCCATTTGCAAGATATGTGGTCATGCACCGCAATGAACTCCAACTGCCGTTCAGGCGCTATGCCATCGAACCCGTATGGAGAGCAGATCGGCCCCAAAAAGGCAGGTACCAGGAATTCATACAGTGTGACGCAGATATCGTGGGGACGCCCGGCCTTATGTGTGAAGCCGAACTCGTAGGACTGACCGACGAGGTCTTCAAAGCTTTGAATATCCCGGTTATTATAAAAGTCAACAACCGAAAGGTGCTCATGGGTATTGCTGAAGTCTGTGGACTTAATGAACAATTCACTGAATTCACAGTAGCGATTGATAAGCTGGACAAAATTGGCGAAGAGAAAGTCATAGAAGAATTGAAAGCAATAGGAGTTGCGGAAAGCACCGTCCGGAATGCAATTGAGCTACTTTCAACTGAGTCTTTATCAAAGTTAAATCAAGCATTAAAAAACAGTGAAGTCGGTCAGCAAGGTGTGGCAGAATTACAGGAATTTCACAACTATCTTGACCTGATAGGCCATTCGAACGATGTGGTTTTCGATGGAAGCCTGGCACGCGGACTTAGTTATTATACAGGTTGCATTTTTGAAGTGAAGGCAAAGGACTTCGAGATGGGAAGTATTGCTGGAGGAGGCAGGTATGATGACCTGACCGGGGTATTTGGACTAAAAGGAGTTTCAGGGGTTGGCATTTCATTCGGGGCCGAACGTATTTATGATATCATGAGTGCGCAGGATCTATTTCCTAAAAGCAAATTGATGCAAAGCAGGGCTATTGTCCTGGCAATGGATAATGAATCTCATAAGTACGGTTTTGTCCAGGCGGCCAAACTGAGAAAGTCCGGTTTTTCCATTGATCAGTATCCCGAACCTGCCAAGTTTAAAAAGCAAATGAAATATGCGCACCAGGGCAACTATCCATTTGCAATCATCATTGGAGAAGAAGAGCGGGTCAACAATTGTCTTACCGTAAGGAATATGGAAAACGGAGAACAGTCACGAGTGACCTGTGATGAACTGATAAAGCTATGGAAGAGCTCGTGACTATGATAAAGGATGGTGCGCTCAATGATATTCAAGAAGCTTTGCAACAGGGCAGGATTTCCCTTGAAGAATTGGTCCGGTCCTACCTGACTCAAATCGAGGAAACCAAATCATTGAATATTTATGTAGAAGTATTCGAGCAGGAAGCATTGTCAAAAGCACGCCAACTTGATGAGAAACGAAGGAGTGGCCTTCCTTTGGGTTTACTCCACGGTGCCGTCATCAGCATCAAGGATGTCCTTTGCTATCAATCCCATGTGGTCACGGCTGGGTCAAAAATCCTGGACGGATTCGAATCTCAATTTACCGGAACCGCTGTACAGCGATTGATCGATGAGGATGCTGTCATCATTGGCAGGACCAACTGTGACGAATTCGCAATGGGGAGCACTAACGAAAACAGTTGCTATGGTCCCACCCTGAATGGGCTGGATCCAACCAGGGTGCCAGGAGGGTCCAGCGGAGGAGCAGCAGTGGCGGTAGAACGCGATACATGTCTGGTAAGTATCGGCAGTGATACGGGTGGGAGTGTCAGACAGCCGGCTTCGTTCTGTGGTGTTTATGGAATGAAGCCCACCTATGGCAGGATCAGTCGTTATGGACTGATCGCCTACGGTTCATCGTTTGACCAAATTGGGATCATATCTAAAAATATCGCTGATATTTCTAAAGTACTACACGTCATTTCGGGAAGAGACGAAATGGATGCGACATCTCTTGATCTTCCACCGTGCAGCATCGTGGATCGGGCGGAGGATAAGCGATACAAGATTGCCTATATTCCGGAAGTACTCGAACACGAAGGGCTCAATCCGGTTATTCGATCTTCCATCATTGGCAAGATTGAAGAATTGAGCCAAAACGGGCATCAATGCACGCCCATACATTTTGACCTTTTACCCTATCTCGTACCTGCCTACTATGTCCTGACTACTGCGGAAGCATCATCCAATCTTAGCAGATACGACGGCATTCGATACGGTCATAGTACAACCGATAGCTCTGATATCGAAGAAATATATGAAAAGACACGTTCGGATGGCTTCGGTAAAGAGGTAAAGCGCAGAATCATGATGGGCACATTCGTATTGAGTGTCGGCTATTTTGACGCCTACTTTACAAAAGCGCAAAAAGTGCGTAGATTGATTAATAATAAACTAGAGGAAATCTATAAATCCTTCGATTATATCCTGCTTCCGACCACAACCGATATCGCATGGGAAAAAGGGCAAATCATCGATGATCCCGTCAAAATGTACCTATCTGATATCTATACTGTTCTGGCAAATCTCGGGGGATACCCGGCTATTTCAATCCCTGTCCGGTCCGATGAACTCAATATGCCATTTGGTATACAATTAATGGGTGACAAATACCAAGAGGACCGTTTACTAGCGTTATCACTTACTATTACTTAGGGACTAACCCCTGATTTACTGTCTTTAGGCAGGAAACAGACATCTTGGAGCGGTGTTTGCAACTAATTAGGGGTAGGGAACACATATATTTTTTGAGATATATGTTAATTATTGGCACACAATGCAAGTTGGACTATATTTGCACCCAATTTAGTTAACATATGCTGACTAAATTTAATATGAATTAGAATATAAAGTAAGGATTAACCCACTTTACCGAATATTCTTCTTCCCGTACCCAGTACGAAAAACTGATTGTTTAAACATGAACCCATGAACAAAATTAAGTTCATCACCAAAAAAGTGATGTTCACCGGGATTTCTATCGCTTTCTTTTTGATCCCACTTATTGGGACGGCAAATAATGAGAGCGCATACAACGAGGTGAATGAGCACGATTTGAAAGCAAGAATAGAAAATCTTGCATCTGAAGTGGATCTCAGATACACGGATGAGGTCCATGCCATCATCGATACCTATATCAAAAGATACCGTAAAGGTTCGGAGCGATTACTTGGACTCAGTGAACAATTCTTTCCATTATACGAGGCTGAATTTTCGAAGCAGGGAATCCCGGATGAGCTCAAGTACTTGTCCATCGTAGAATCAGGATTAAAACCTACAGCCATTTCATCATCCGGAGCCGTTGGTCTTTGGCAGTTTATGAAAGGTACAGGTCAATTATATGGACTGCGTATCAATTCTTCTGTGGATGAAAGAAAGGATCCGATAAAGTCAACACAAGCGGCATCTCAATACCTGAAGGATTTGCACGATCAGTTTGGGGATTGGACTCTTGCATTGGCTGCCTACAATTGTGGTCCCGGAAATGTGAGAAAAGCAATAAGAAGAAGCCAGGCCAACGAATATTGGGATATGAAAGGATACCTGCCACGTGAAACGCGCAGGTATATTCCAAAATATGTGGCAGTGAGTTATGTGATGAATTACTCTGATGTCCATGAATTATATCCGATCTATGAGAACGAGCAGAATGCTCTTGCCACAGTGGTGATTTATGACTACACTTCATTTAAGGACATTAGTCATTTTACAGGGCTTTCAATGTCGAAAATTGCGGAATATAATCCTTCTTATAAGAAATGGTTTATTCCAAAATCCAGCAATGGTTATTATCTGACATTGCCTCAGGAAGATTTATTTCAATACCTGGCCCAAAAAGGTGGGTTTGAAAATCTTCTGGAAGTTGGAAACCACAATTCCGAAATCAGGGATACCTATTTTTTATGGGGAGCAATTAAGAAAAAGGCAATTAGCACGAGTAAGTTGCCAAGCCTGAATAATCTCCACAGAGTGCAACTGGAAGACAAGGATTCCAGGAAGATCCCGATAAGGATCGGAATGGTAATCACCCCGGTTGCTCCTATTGAGAATTCAAAATTCAAGACTTATCAGATCAAACCACAGGAGTCATTACTGGATGTAGCAAGAAGTCACAATATCAAATTGTCCAGGTTGATCTCCATGAATCAGATTGACCCTTCCCAACCCGTTCCACCTGGTACGATTATAAGGCTGGAATAGTTACCGGTTGATCACGACAAGGGGCTGGGAGACATCCAGGTTATCTCCCTGGCAATGGATTGTATAGATTCCATCCACAAGACCGGCAATTTCGATCTTGGTTTCGCCTCTATCCAGATTGGATCGTTTGTGCATGACCTTTCCACTATTACTCAGGACTTTCAAGACACGGATGGGTTGATCCGTATTCACATTCACGTATTGTCTGGCTGGATTCGGAAAGAAGCGAATCCCTGAAGCATTTGAGTTGTTTGCATTACAACCATTTGATTTGGTGTAATTATAGATCAGCCTTACGAGCAGATCATTTAGTTTTTCTACCTCGTAATCCTTTACAACGGGGTCGAGATGAGGATTCCCTATTCCACTGTGATCCGTGATAAAGACATAGGTTCCGTTAGTGGCGATGGCCATAAACTTCATTAAGAACTCCGTTTGCCTGTTGATACCACTGGCAGTGATCGGGATGATCTTGATTCCCTCCCTGGCCGCATCTATCACTTGTTGCTGAACCTTTGACAGGACTGAAGATTTCTTGTGTGGTGGAGCATCGAGCAGCAGGAATACAATGCGGGCTATGGCATGTTCGCTCCAATCCTGGGCGAGTACCTCATCAAGAGCTGCATCAACTGCTTCAGGATAATCACCACCGCCTTCCGCTGTTTGCTCACCAATGAATCCCAGCGTCATGTCCAGGTCATCAGACAAAGGACTAACCCGTGTGAGGTAAGAATCAGACGAATCCCTGTAAAATACCGCACCCATCCGAAGACTCAATTTTGTATTGCTAGCCTGACTTCTCATGATCACATCACTCAATTCTTTTTGAAGAAACTGGATTTCATCACCCATACTACCGGTAGCATCTACAGCAAAAAGTATATCAACAGAAGGAGAAGTGACACATTCTGAATCAATGGACAAAAGGTTGACCCCTTTATCGATGGATTGTACATCGGACAGAAGATGTGGCTTGCCATCTACAACAGCCTTGACATCTGGTTTTTCAAAAGATCTTTCTGACTCAGTCATGTCCGCCCAGAGTTCGGCCCTGCCAGAATTGTCCGTTCGGGCTGACCAAATGACCCTGCCCGACTGGTCCTGGAGATATACCGGAATATCCTGGAGCGGCAATTCATATTGATTCTTGACAAATATGGAATATCTCGAACGTGGATACAGATTCCAATAAGACTGCATTTCATTAAAGTCCTGGTTGTTCATCAGTTCTTTCCAGTCATCCCAATTGGACAAATCGTTCCACTCCGCTGCAGTAAGCAATCCGGCCCGTGGTACTATCAGTGTCTCCGGATCAATCTTAACGGGTTCTCCTTTTGTTACAGCAGATTTATCTGTTCTCACCGGTCTTGCCATGACATCTCCGGCCACTTCAGCAGGAGCACCCTTCAAAGCGGCTTTGCTATACCTTTCATGACCATCCGCCGCGGAAACATCGTCATAGGAATATTCTTCTTCCGTAGTCGTGCTGTCTATCGACTTTTCTTCTTTCTCGTGATCTACAGATTCTTTGGGTTCCACAATTTCAGGTATTGGTCCATCATTATCTGAAGCTACGTTCTCTTGTGTTTTGCAAGAGAAAAGCAAGACAATGAAGATGATCAGGACACCTGGATAACTTTGCGATTTATTGCTCATAGTAAGTGAATTAAAAGCCGTGCAGAAATGAAATAATAAATGCTTTCCTTCGTGTCATACTTCTGTATGTTCTGATATATTAGACGGAATAAATTGATAAATGCATAAGCCTCTTTAATAATTCGTGGAAGACAAGGAGCTTTTAGAACAATATCGGGCCACCCGGGATCTGATCTACATTTCCAGTTTGTATAAACGGTACATGCACCTTGTGTTGGGTAGTTGTCTCCGATACTTCAAAAACGAGGCAGAAGCGGAAGATGCCGTTATGGACATCTATGAAAAAATCGTGCAAAAGACCCTCAAATCAGAAGTCACATACTTCAAATCATGGTTGTATACCGTCACTCGTAATCATTGTCTGGAGAAGCTGAGAAAAAAAAGTACCCATCAAGAGAAAGAAAACACGGCACAACTTATGTATACGGAAGAAGTTTTTCATCCCGATACCATAGACAAGGATCATGAAGTTGAGGTGCTGCACTCGTGCATTGCAGAATTGGATGATATTCAACGACGGTGTATCGAGCTATTTTACTTTAAAAAGCATAGCTACACTGAAATTGCCGAGATGCTCAACTTGAATTTCAATAAGGTGCGATCACGTTTGCAGAACGGGCGAAGAAATCTGAGACTATGTATGGAAAAAAAAGGAAGAACACCAATTGGTTGAAATGAGAGGTGAAGAATTATTGCTGAAATTCATCAAAAAAGGGCTCAGTTCGGAAGAGCGATTCGAACTGGAAAAACTGGCTTTGGAAGATGACTTTCTTTTTGAAGCATGGAAGGGTGTGCTCGCCAGTGATAAAGAAAAAGTCCAATCTTCTCTTAATCAAATCATCTCACGTCTTTCCGGGGATCAAACAGCAAGGGTGGTTCCATTGCACAGAAGAATTTGGCCCTACGCAGTAGCGGCTTCACTATTACTGGTATTTGCATTGTCAATTTTATTAAGATCGAGCCAGGATGTTTTTGATGAAGATGCTACGATCCTGGTCCAAAATGACGAAGAAAATAATAGGGAAGAAGAAGTGGCGGTGATCCTTGAAGGAGAAGCACCGGAGGTCTCTGAACCGGTTGAGACATTTGGTGACAATTCCATACCGTCAGACAAGGAGCAAACTCCAGGTGTGCAACAGCGTCCGGTTGCTTCTGAAATCACTCCTTCAGAACCCATACCCATCTCCTCTTCCACTGATGCATCTACCGATGATATGCCTAATGAACTTACCCAGGAAGATCTCTACAATATGAAAGCTGATGAAAAGCCAATGTCGATTCCCGGTACAAAAGATATCATCTCCGGGCAAAATCTTGTAGTTGGCCGCAAGAGCAAGATGGTTTCCGACACTGCTCCGACCCAACTTCAAATGTTGAAAGTACCGGATGAAGCTGCTACAAGATCTCGCTTGAAAAGAGCACTTGTTCCCGAAACAAACACAAATAAAAGGTTCGACTACTTGGAATCGGAACAATCCAGTCAAGAAGATGTATTAAAAATGTTTTACCGGGATAGTTCCGGAACTATAATCGATATCCAAATGGTAGATCTTTCCGGTTCTATCATACAATCGGATGCTCAACCACTGATTGGATTTGATGCATTCAACGAAGTCATGAGGGATCATTCGGATTTTGGCCGTGAAGATTTCTTTATGATTGGTTGGCACTCTCCTTATTTGGCAAAAATGATGTTTGATACCGATGAAGAAGGGAATCCAATAGGGGTTCATTTGATCAATCTGATCGGTGATATGGCTGATCGAATTGTGGATTTATTCAATAAGGGAGGAAAGTGGACTCCCAATCAAAGAGGAGTGCGCTATGATTTCAATGTTCCTTTGAAAAAGCCAGGTAAAGACTGAAATCTGACGATTAAAAAATCACCTCGACTGTCAGATCAAATAGTGGCTATTACAGGTGAATGTGCTGTCTCAGTCGGCTTTCCATGGTTAAACTTTGAGTTTCAATGTTTACCAAACTTTGAAAGTTTAGTAAACATAAAGGAAATTCACACCAACCATTGATAAGCGATCAGGCTGCATACATAGGCCAATACGCTCATGAAGCCCAGTTGGATCATTGGCCACTTCCATGATTTTGTCTCACGTCTCGTCACTGCCAGTGTACTCATACATTGCATGGCAAAAACGTAGAAGAGCAGAAGACTTAGTGCAGTAGGTACGTCGTACCTCGGTCCTCCGGTAAACGGATTTTTCTGCAAGGCCATCTTTTCACGAATCGTCATTTCATCATCGCTGCTGCCGACACTGTAAATCGTTGCCATTGTCCCCACAAATACCTCCCTGGCGGCAAAGGAAGTAATCAAGGCGATCCCTATTTTCCAATCAAATCCAAGTGGGCGAATAACCGGTTCAATAAATTTACCGAGATGCCCGGCGTATGAAGACTCGAGCTTGGCCGAAGCGATCAAGTCATCCGTTTCCGCAGGTGATAACGATTGATCCCGGGCTTCTACCCGCGCCAGCTCTTCTGCCTGTTTCATTTCATTCACAGGGCCGTAGGCCGCAAGAAACCATAATATGATGGAAATAACCAAAATGACACGGCCGGCTTCGATGATGAAGGTGCCGACCTTTTCCTTTACGTCCAATAATACATTTCTGAGTTTGGGCTGCTTGTAATGGGGAAGCTCAATCATCAGGAACGATCGTTCTTCAGATTTGAGGATGATCTTAAAAACCCATGCCGACACCAGGGCTGCAATAATGCTTATGACGTAAAGACCCATAAATGCCAGGCCCTGGAGATTCAAAAATCCCCAGACCATTTGAGAAGGGACTACAAATCCAATCAGGACCGTATAGACGGGAATTCGCGCCGAACAACTAATCAGTGGTGTAACCAGGATTGTAATCAATCTTTCTTTCCAGTTGGCAATCGTCCTTGTTGACATGATCGCAGGGATAGCACATGCACCGCTTGATATCAAGGCCACAATACTCCGGCCATTTAATCCGAATCGCTGCATGATGGAGTCGAACATAAATACAGCCCGTGACATATAACCCATTTCTTCCAATGCAGAGATCAGGAGAAAGAGAATGGCAATTTGCGGGACAAAAACCATGATTCCGCCTAATCCCGCTATAATTCCGTCTGATAAAAGATCTGTGAGCCATCCCGATGGAAAAGAGGTTTGTACCCAGGAACCCAAAAGAGCAAAGGTTTCTTCTATCCAGGTCATCGGTGCTTCAGCCCATGCATAAATGGCCTGGAAGACTAAAAACATAATTGCGAAAAATATGATCGGACCAAAAATCCTGTGGACAATGATATTATCTATCCGTTGCGTCAATGACTTGCGATCCTTCTTGCTTCTGATAACAGCCTTTTCAATAACCGGGGTGAATTGGTTATATCGTCTAAGCGTCTCATCAATCTGAGATCTCATGCTATTAAAAGAATGGCCATCCAATTGTTCATGGATTTTTGCACGCTCAGCTTCGGACAAATGAGAGAGCCATTGATAGTGATGTGCTATGAGCAGGTTCTGATAGTTATTGTTGCTTTTTGATAAACCTTGAATATGACCAGCAACTTCTTTCTCAGTCCCGCTCATCTCATAATGTCTGTCAAATGACTTCAATTCTGAGTCCTGAATGAGTTCTATCATCTTGTATTTAAGACCGTCAATGTTGATCCCTTTCAAACTGGACACTTCTATGACAGGGACATCCAGGTATTTCTCTAAAACAGACAAGTCATAGCTAATACCTTCTCGTTCATTTAAGTCCGTCATGGTCAGGCAAAAAAGGACGGGTATGTTCAATTCACGGATCTGGCCGGCCAACAGGAAGTGTTTTTCCAATTCCTGGCTGGTTGCCACATAAAGTATTGCATCCGGGTAATCCGGATCTGAAGGATTGGTCAGGACATTGACTACAATACGCTCATCGCTTGAATTGGGGTACAAGGAGTAAATGCCGGGAAAGTCGATGAGGGTCAGACGCTCACCGGAAGAAAGTTTCAGGTTGCCGACCTTTTTGTCAACTGTTACACCAGGATAGTTGGATATCTTCTGATTCAATCCGGTCAGGGCATTGAACAAACTTGACTTTCCACTATTTGGATTGCCAATTAACGCAATCTTAAAGGATGAGTGATCCATCATTCAATCTCTTCCAAAATAATGGTTTTAGCCTCGGTATTTCTGACAGCTATAAAGGTTTGTCCCAGTTTCAGACATACTGCACCTCCAAATGGTGCTTTTCTCATCAGCGTAATTCTGGCATCGGGAACAATGCCTACAGTCAGCAGTTTACACGCTACACTGGCATCTTTAAACTTTCGTATCGTCGCTTCCTCGCCTAAAGACAAATCCAATACCGTTCTTTCCATAAATCCTCTGCTAAAGAACCTGCAATATCATATTTACAAATAAAATACTAAGCTAAAATTATCAGTAGCCAGATACCTAATTTTGGTAGCAGGTATTCAGCCCTGTCTCTGTCACCTAGAAATTGCAAGAACTCTATCTTTGATGACTCTTGTTAATAAATAATTCGATTGAATTGATGAAGAGGATTGCCCTGATCGCCCATGACGGTAAAAAGGCGGAAATGGTGTCGTTTGTACTCAGACACCAACAGATCCTGCGTTTTTTTCATATTGTTGCAACGGGAACGACCGGCAAACATATTGAAGACACTGGCCTCGATGTGACCAGGCTTCTTTCCGGGCCCATGGGAGGGGACGCTCAGATTGCCACCATGGTCGCCAACAAAGAATTAGATGGCGTTTTCTTTTTCAGGAATCCCCTGGACAAACATCCTCACGAACCGGACGTTCAAATGTTGATGCGATTATGTGATGTTCACAACATTCCCCTGGTCACCAATCCGGCAGGAGCAGAACTGATTATTGAAGCACTAAACCAATTGGGAGCGTGACCACTGAAGATTATAAGTCTATGGCCCAGAGCATTCCGCATCGTCCGGGAGTATACCGGTTCCTGGATGGCTCTGATACCATTATCTACGTCGGTAAAGCCAAGCATTTAAAAAAAAGGATCGCTTCCTATTTTGGAGAAAAAAAGCATCAGGCCTATAAAACACGTACGATGGTCAAAAATGCAAAGCATCTTGAATATACCGTAGTTGATACCGAAGCAGATGCTTTACTTCTCGAAAATACATTTATTAAAAAATTTCAACCACGGTACAATGTAATGCTCAAGGATGCCAAGTCCTATACCTACTTGTGCATCAAAAATGAACGATTCCCAAGAGTCTTTTTTACCAGGAAGGTGACCAGGGATGGTTCCAAATATTTTGGACCCTATACCTCCAAATGGAAGACCAATCAGATCTTTGAAATTATAAAGCGGCTTTTTCCTTTGCGGACATGTAAGTACAATCTTTCGGAAGAAAATATCAATGCCGGAAAATTCAAAGTATGTCTCGAATATCATTTGAAAAATTGTCTGGGGCCTTGTGAAGGACTGGAATCAGAAGAAGAATACAACAAGAGAATAGATCAGGTAAAAAACATTTTGAACGGGAACTTTAAACAAGTCAAGGAATTCATCAAGGCCGAAATGAGCCATCTTGCTTCAGAATTGAAGTTTGAGGAAGCCGAAAACATGAAGGAAAGGCTTAGCTTCTTTGAGGAGTACCAGGCTAGGTCGACCGTTGTCAGCCATACTGTAAAAGACGTGGATGTTTTTTCCATCGAGGTGGACGAAGATTGGGCTTATGTAAATTACATGAAGGTGGTCAATGGTGCATTGATCAATACAGACACTTTGGAGTTGAAGATGAACCTCGATTCTGAACTGGCGGACATTCTTGAATATGCCATTCCGGAGATTAGGAATAAGTATAATAGCATCGCACCGGAGGTAGTGGTACCTTTTGACCTCTTCCTTCCAGATCAGGACATCCATATCACCATTCCTCAAAGGGGAGATAAAAGAAAATTGCTGGATCTCTCGGAGAAGAACATCAGATATTTCATTCTACAGAAAAAGAAATTGGAAGCTTCCCAGATGAAAAAGCAGACACCCGCTCAACGAATTCTGAATACCCTGAAGTCCGATTTGAGCATGGACGTCTTGCCGATGCACATAGAATGCTTTGATAATTCCAATATTCAGGGGAGTTATCCCGTGGCTTCATGCGTGGTGTTTAAAAATGCACGTCCATCAAAGAAAGATTATAGAAAATTCAATATTAAGACTGTTGAGGGTCCTAATGATTTTGCCTCAATGGAAGAGGTTGTTTACCGTAGATACAAAAGGCTCCTCGACGAAGAAAAGGGTTTACCCCAGTTGGTGATCATCGACGGAGGCAAAGGGCAATTGAATGCAGCGAAAGCCAGTCTCGAGAAGCTCGGTCTGGAAAAGAAAATCACCATGATCGGTATTGCCAAAAGACTGGAAGAAATCTTTTTTCCCGGCGATCCGATTCCTTTGTATATCAACAAAAAATCGGAAAGTCTGAAACTGATCCAACAAGCGAGGAATGAAGCACATCGCTTTGCCATAGGATTCCACCGGGATAAACGCTCACAGGATTTCACCACTTCCCTCCTGGAAAGCATTGAGGGCATTGGTCCCAAAACAACGAGATTACTGCTATCGGAATTCGGATCTGTCAAGAGGATCGATGAAGCCAAGCTGGAAGATATAGCTGCACTTGTCGGAAACCAAAAAGCCAAGTTGATAAAGGAAGGATTAGCAAATATGATGAGTCGGTAACTACTCTTTGTTTTCAGCAAAATTGCTTTGGATCTTGTCAAGGATCCTGACAAACAAATTGGTCTCCTGTTCATACACTCCGGTGAATCCATCTTTTGCGATCAGGTTGAATAATCTTGTCGCTTTTTGTTGAATATCATCTCCTTTAGGCGTCAGGTACAGCCTTTTTGCACGCTTATTTGCACGGTCAGGCATTCTTTCGATCAGTTCCTTTTTTTCCAGCAAGTTGAGAATGCGGGACACCGATGCCGGCTCCTTGCGTGTTTGTTCCGCTACATGGGTCTGGGTAACTCCTTGCTTTTTTGAAATGGTATTGATGACCATCCACTGGTCGTAACTTATATCGAGATCATTTTTATGGAATGCGCGATTCACGAGATCCCGAAACCTCTTAATTATTTCTTCCGCCGACAATAATACTTGTGGCGCATTTCTGAGTAAAAAACTCATTCGCCTGTACCTATAAAAATTTTAACTAAACGGGGAAATAATTTGCTCGCTCAAGGTAGCAAGCTCACAGTTAATTCTAGTACGCGAACCAGATTAATTATTTGTTGGTTTTTTGTTCATTTAATGATGAACCATTTCCCACTGAAGGACCGGGATATCCTTCGAAAGCCTGTATCCAGGTCCCCGCCATGTTGTAACTTCCAGCCACAAAAGGACTATCTATATCAGGTAAACCTGCGTGACAGGCGGCACGTCCCTATGCTTGAGTCAAATTGCGGATCACATAAAACCATACCCATGCACAATGTTTTTTTATTCACCGGTTTGAAGTTGAAAAACTATATCTGTCCCTCCCACATCATTATTCTCTGCACGTATCTGTCCCCCGTGATTAGCCACAATTTCTTTACACATTGCCAGGCCTAGACCCGTACCTTCATATTGCTCAGTCGTTGTTCTTTGAAACTCTTCGAAAACAATAGTCAAGTGTTCTTCTTTAATTCCGATACCATTATCACTTACCCTTATTTCAACTATGCCATTTTTAATATTATGAGCAATGGTAATAGATGGAACTTTGTTATCGTTAAATTTTACTGCGTTTGAGAAGAGATTTTGAAAGAGACGAGATATCTGAGATTCATTCCCGTAAATTTGAGGTAAATCGGACACCCTTATATTCGCCTGATCAAAAGAGTGTAACTTTTTAATATCATCAATTACTTTATTCAAGTCAATAGTTGTCTTATCATTATCTTTCTTTATAATGTTTGCATATGCCAAAAAATCATCAAGCATTCTTTCCATGAATTTTATATTATTCTCAATGATTCCAAGATATTTCTTGCCACGATTGTCAATAAGATGATTGTATTTATTTTGAAATAGAGATTGGAAACTTTTTATGTTTATAATTGGCTGCTTGAGATCGTGCGAGGCTGAATAAACGTATTTTTTGAGTATTGAATTTATCAATGATAATTCATTGTTAGATTTTTTCAATTCATTTCTGTTCGCCAATAATTGAAAGTAGAAGTAAATGAGCAGCAGAAATAAAATCAGAAGTATAGAGGCAGAAACCAGTAGGATCATATTGCGGAAGGACGTTGCTTTACTTAAGTCATACTCGTTTTTTAAAAGTTCCACTTCCCTTACAGCTTCTAATAATCGCACTTGCATTTCTTTTTTGGAAAGTGAATCCGACAATAGAACCTGCTGGGCATCAAATTCGTTCAAAGCTTTTTGTGCCGAATTCAGTTGTTCATTAAGCTGTTGTAATTGTAATTCCTGATTTTCTGATTTTTCAATGTAGTCATTTACCAATTGTTGTTTGTCGCTTAGTTCCAGGTCATGTTGTTTGAGAAAAAGGGTTTTATACAAATCATAGTAATATTTTGTATTGGCAATGTCCCCGGCCTTTTCATAGGATTCGGAAAGCATCAAATAGCAACTCGCTATCCTGTTAATGTCCATTGACTCTCTTTCGATAGCCAACGCTTCATTTAACAATTCAATCGACTCATCGTATCTGGCAAGATTATTTGTTGCAACCGACATATTTTTAAGTGCTGCTACAATTCCCTCCTTGTTTTTAAATGCTCTTCTCGCAGCCAGGGTCTGTTCAAAATAATCCAGGGCTTTATCAAACTCTTCAATATCTGAATAAAGCATACCCAGATTATTATTAATCATGGCCATTCCATTTTCGTTGTTCAGCTCCTTATTTAATAAAAGTGATTGCTCATAATACTTGATAGCATTGATATAATCATTGTGTTCCCAATACAGATAGGCAATGTCATTGAGATGACGGGCTGCTTCATGAATTACCTGGTTTTCCAAATTTCGTTCGTATTCTTTCAGGCTTGCTGCAACTTGAGCCTTGTCGTTCCTTGAGAGTGGTTGAATTTGTGATGTGATTAATTCCGGAAAGAGAAGAAACAGAACTCCTGTCAGAAATATATTGCGGAATGTGCGCGTCAACATAGTGTTTGTAGTTTCCATAATTATTACGCAGAACGCCCCTGATTTAAAAACCACTAATACTTGAAATATTGATTTTTAAGCAAATCATCGCTGTAAATCTTAAAACGGATTATAAACTTTCGGACTCATTGATACAATTCCTCAAAGGCCTGTATCCAGGCCCCCGCCATGATATAATTTCCTGCCATCGAAGGATGTACTCCATCAGGGCACCAATATGATGCTGGCTCCTCTCTAAGGGCAGCATCAAACAATGCCTGATATGGTATAAAGCTTGCGTTGAATTCCTGGCTGATCTCACGAGCAGCCAATTGATATGGTTCAAAATTTCCCTTCCAGCGGTTGGAATCGATGGATGTCCCTTCATGCAGAACAAATGGTTCACCAATGATCAAACGTGCATAGGGAAGAGCATTGACGGTTTGGTCCAGTAGTGCCCTGAAGTCATCTCGATAAGTAGATACAGTCCCGGAATAGTTGTTTGTTAGCGTATGCCAAAAATCATTGACCCCGATCAGAATGCTTATTACATCAGGTTTTAGCTGAATGCAATCATCCATCCATCGATCTCGAAGTTGATACACTTTGTGCCCGGAAATACCCCGGTTATAAAATTTCATTTGTTCGCGAGGGTATCTGCCTAAAAGGGTCGTTACCACATGACGAACATAGCCTTGTCCCATTCCCTGCCCGTGATTCGGATAGTACGCTCCCCGATTTCTTCCTCCGTCGGTTATGGAGTCTCCCTGAAATAAAATAGTCAGGCCCTCGGGAATCAACATATCACTTTCATTATATTGAGCCTTTAATGATGACAACATGGGCAGGACCAACAGGCCTCCCAGAGCTTTTCGTCGCGAAAAAATCATAACGTAAATTTTAACCAGAAATCAAATTAAGATTTGTCACACTAACTAAAGAAGAAGAATGATGGATATTGAAAAATTGAAATACCCCATTGGCAAATTTCATCCCAAACAGGACCTGGATGTCATCCTCCGAAACGAGATGATCGCTAATATAAAATCATTTCCTCAACGATTGACCGGAGTAGTAACAGAGTTAAATGAGGAACAACTGGATACACCTTATCGTCCCGGAGGCTGGACCGTAAGACAGTTGGTCCATCATTTGGCAGACAGTCATCTGAATAGTTATGTACGTTTTAGATGGACATTGACAGAAGATCATCCGACAATTAAAACATACGACCAGGAAAAATGGGCGGAATTGCCGGATGCCAAATCGGCTCCTGTCAAATTCTCCCTAAACATCCTGAAAGCTGTTCATGCCCGGTGGGTTTTATTGATGGACAGAATGAGTGATGCTGATTTTGATAGAGAATTGGGACACCCGGAATGGAAAAATGACCTGTCTCTGAATACGATGGTTCAGTTATACAATTGGCATTGCGATCATCACCTCAGACACATCACTGCATTGATCGAAAGAGAAGGTTGGTAAAATTTACAGTTTTATCCTGGCCAGGTAGTCGTCACAAGTCATATACAATGTATTTTGATCGGTGTCAAAACCGCAATTTGACGTTGCCTGACCAGTCAAAATTCTTCCAAGTAGTTGACCGTCCGCACTGATCACCAATACACCTCCCGGACCGGTGGCCCAGACATTTCCCTTCTCGTCCACCTTTAATCCATCGGGTAGTCCTTTTCCGGTATATCCCGTGGCATCGTGAAACAGTCTTTCTCCGGTGACTTCGCCTTCATCATTGAGAGTGTAGGCATTCCAGATCGGCATATCGGGATCAGAATTAGCTACGTACAGCGTACTTTCGTCCGGAGACAATCCAATGCCATTGGGACGGGTCATCTTGTCCGTCAGCAAACTCAAGGTACCCTCTTTAGAATATCGATAGACTCCCTGAAAATCCAGTTCTTTCAAGGGATCATCCATACGCTGTTCCAAACCATATGGAGGATCGGTAAAATAGAGATTCCCCTGACGATCAAATACGGCATCATTGGGGCTGTTGAATCGACTTCCTTGGTAGTTGTCGACGATCGTTTCAAATTCTGGCTTTGGATCATCAATGGGTGCCGACATCCTGGCAATTTTGCGATCTCCGTGCTGACAAAGTATGAGATTCCCCTGACGATCCCTTAACAGACCATTAGAGCCCGGTTCTCCGCCACGTTTCTTAGTTCCTGTATATCCTGAAGGTTTCAAATACAGACTGGCTCCATCTTCTTCCGACCATTTGAAAATACTATTGGGAGGTATATCACTAAACAACAGATAATTGCCCTCATCAATCCATACCGGACCCTCTGTCCATACATGACCGCTGTCCAATACTTCGATTACAGCATTTTTCGGTATCAGCTCATCAATAGATGGGTCTATTCTTTCTACACTGCCAACGGTTGCATAAGTCTGCACATCAATTGACATACCCTTGTTCTTCTCTTTTTTTATACCACACGCAAATACGAGCACAAACAGAAGAATTACGATGACCATTGTTGATTTCATAGATCAGATGTATTGAAGAAAAATCTTTCTGATATTGGATACACTATTGGCATATTCCGGTCTGACCCTCATGGCATCCCATTCGGGATGTGCTATAAACTTACCCCATGCTTTGGATCTTGCCTCTATGTTTTCAAAAGCCAGCATATACACCAGGCTTGGCATATATGGTCCGATGATCATATTCCCGAAGAGTACCGGATCCAGCCCGACCTTATTAAACAAGGTGATCTCTTCCCTGTCAAACATGCTGATCTTTCTCCTCACCGCGTCGTCATTTTCTCCTTCATATATTCTTAATTCAAAAAGCTGTTGATCGGGTCCTGGCATAATCATTTGGGGCATCCCATTGAATGCCCTGAGCAGGAAGCTGGTATACCTGTTATAGGTCTTTCCGGCTCCAGCATGTTCTTTAGCCTGCTCCAAAAATGTGTCAGAAGTCGTAGCTATCAGTCCTTGTTCATAGGCAGATAAATCGGGATAAGAGATCATAGCCCATATCTTTGTAGGCTCGGCATCTCCCAGCTCTTTGAAAGTGGTAGCATTACCACCACCTGCATCCCGAAGAGCAGGTAGAAGTATCTCTTTTAAATAATTCATCAGGCTCCTGCGATTTCCACCGAAGGCCAATTCATAGGAGCGCATTTCATAATATTCGTTGCCATTTGCTTCCGCGTTCTTGCTTTGGACAAAACCCAGATTCGGAATCGTCAAGGTTGTAGCCATGGCAGAGGCGCTTACGAATTTTCTTCTCTTCATTGCAGGTGATTATTGATTAAAATTTAATCCACTTCCGATCACTTTTACCTGATTCGATTACCTTATAAATGAATTGCATTCCCCTCAGCCCATCCTCTACGCTGGGAAAATCCTCAAAGACCGGGTCTACGTCCACACCATCTATTCTGGCCTGGACACATTTAGCAAAATTTCGGTAAATGTTGGCAAATGCCTCGAGGTATCCTTCCGGGTGACCGGCAGGGATCCGGGTATGAGCCTGCGCTTCAGGACAAAGATCACCCACTCCGGTGCGATAAATTTCATTGGGTTTATCCTGGTGTTTCACGATCAATGTGTTCGGTTCCATCTGGTGCCATTCCAGACCTGCTTTTTCTCCATAGATGCGAATGGCCAGGCTATTCTCCTCGCCGACTGATATTTGACTGGCAAACAGAATTCCCCGGGCCCCGTTGTCAAATCTCAATAATACATTACCGTCATCATCGAGGAGCCGGCCTTCCACCAGCGTACTGATGTCTGCACACAGTTGATCAATTTTCAACCCGGTTATATATTCTGCGAGATTTTCAGCATGCGTGCCAATGTCTCCCATAGCACCTGCAATCCCGGAGCGCTTTGGGTCCGTACGCCAGGCGGCTTGTTTTTGATCCGACGCTTCCAGGAGTGTAGCCAGCCAACCTTGTGGATATTCCACGACCACCTTCCTGATCGCTCCAAGCTCACCGTTCCGGATCATGTGTCGGGCTTGTTTCACCATCGGGTAGCCCGTGTAATTATGTGTCAGGGCAAATAGGTTCCCTGTCTGGTTGACGGTATTCACAAGGTCTTTTGATTCTTCAAGATCATAGCTTAACGGCTTGTCACAGACCACATGAAATCCATGCTCCAGAGCCATCTTGGCAGGACCATAGTGCACGTGATTAGGGGTGACTATCGATATGAAGTCCATCCTTACATCTTCTGGTAGCTGAGCTTCCTTTTCGATCATTTCCTGGTAAGAATCATATACTCTTGAGGGATCCAGGTAGAGATCTTCCCCGGACAACCTCGAACGTTCGGGGTCGCTACTAAAGGCACCACAGACCAATTCAATTTCCTGATCAAGGGCAGCTGCCATACGATGGACACCTCCGATAAAGGCCCCGCGTCCACCTCCAACCATTCCCATTCTTATTTTTCTCGGCATCTTTTTATATTTTGTCGAACCTCCAAAATAGACATTTATAGTGATTGTCCGAATATGAATTTCAGACATCCCCAACCAAAATTCACAATCAAATGAAAAGAAGAAAATTCGTGCATAACTCTTTTATTGCATCTTCAGGATTGCTCATATTTCCCGGAGTATCCACATGGAAAAAACGTATCAGTCCCATTGATAAAATTCAGATTGGCGTCATTGGCTGCAATGGCATGGGTTGGTCCAATGTCAATTCCCTGCTAAAAAATAAAGAAGTGGACCTCGTCGGTATCTGTGATGTCGATCAAAATGTGATCAATCGAAGATTGGAGAATTACGGAAAACTACGATCCAATATACCAAAGACGTACAACAACCACGAAGATCTGTTACAGGATGAATCCATCGATGCAGTCGTCATCGGCACACCTGATCATTGGCATTGCAAAAATATGATCGATGCCGTACAGGCAGGAAAACATGTTTATGTCGAAAAACCGGTGGCCAATACGATCGAAGAAGCCCAATTGATGGTGGACGCACAAAAGAAGACGGGAAAGGTAGTCCAGGTCGGTCAATGGCAAAGAAGCGGTTCTCAGTATCGGGCTGCTATCGACATTGTAAGATCCGGAGATTTGGGTAATATCAGATTGGTTAAGGTATGGGCATACCAGGGATGGATGAAGCCAATGGTTAAAAAACCTGATGGTCCTGCGCCGCAAGGCGTGGACTATGCAAGATGGTTAGGCCCCGCCCCAATGAGGCCGTTCAATCCGAATCGATTTCACTTCAATTTTCGATGGTTTTGGGATTATGCCGGGGGGCTCATGACAGATTGGGGCGTGCATGAAATTGATATAGCATTATATGCAATGAATGCAATTGCACCAAAATCCGTCATGGCTTCGGGTGGAAAGTTGGCATACCCCGATGATCCTGCTGAAACGCCTGACACGCTCCAGGCGGTCTTTGATTATGGAGATTTCAGTATGCTTTGGGAGCATGCAACAGGAATTGATCTCGGACCATATGATCGAACCGAAGGCATAGCATTTATCGGGAATAATGGAACTCTGATCGTCAACCGGGGCGGCCATGAGGTCATATCGGAGAAAACCTTTGAGGGATGGGGACAGGAAGGAAAGAAAAAGATGAAAGAAGTTCCTTTTGTTGCCAAACCTCGTGAAGAAAATATCCTGGACGCTCATTGTCGCAACTTCCTTGATGCCATCAGGGCAAACGATCATTCACTTTTAAATACGCCAATTGAATCAGGGAGTGTAGCAGCCATCAATGCCCAAATGGGAAATATCGCGTTCAAGACAGGCGAGAAAATCTATTGGGACGCCAACAAGCAGAATTTCAAAAAAAATAAGAAAGCAAATAAATTGATCGAGGCCAGATATCACAACGGATGGAAATTGCCAAAGGTCTGAAATCAGAAATAAATTGAGTACATGAAAGCCATAGTTTGCAAAGAGTTAGGAGGCCCGGAGAAATTGGTCCTGGAAGACACTGGACAGTTACCACTTAAAGATGGTAAAGTGCGCATTAAAATTCATGCCTGTAGTGTGAATTTTCCCGACACACTGATCATCCGGGGTTTGTACCAGTTTAAACCCGAATTACCTTTCATCCCTGGTACAGATATTGCCGGCGAAATTATTGAAATTGGTCAGGGTGTAAACAACAACAATGTGGGGGATCGGGTATTTGGGGCTATTCTCACAGGAGGCTTTGCAGAAGAAGCGGTGGTAGACGCAAAGCAGGTGTTTCCTATTCCTCCTGGAATGGATTACATAACCGGTTCTTCATTCATGATGGCATATGGAACATCCTATCATGCCCTGAAACAAAGAGCTAAAATTCGCGAGGGTGAATCATTGGTGGTCCTTGGAGCCTCGGGAGGTGTAGGACTGGCAGCGGTCGAGCTTGGAAAAATTATGGGTGCCAGGGTTATTGCCTGTGCATCTTCAGATGATAAGCTTGCCTTATGTAAGGAGTACGGAGCCGATGAGATCATCAATTACAGCGTGGAAGATTTGAAAAACAGGATTAAGGAATTGACAGGTGGTAATGGTGCTGATGTCGTCTATGATGCCGTTGGTGGCGATAATGCGGAAAAAGCGCTGCGCGCCCTGGGATGGAAAGGAAGATTCCTCGTAGTTGGATTTGTCGCGGGCATTCCCAAAATTCCGTTGAACTTACCTCTTCTGAAAGGCTGTGAGATCGTAGGTGTCTTTTGGGGTAGTCATGTGGCAAGAGAACCAAAAATTCACCAGCAAAATATGTTGGAATTACTTGGACTTTACCAATCCGGCAAATTGCATCCCCATGTGAGCAAGAAGTATTCCCTGCGTGAAGTCCCACAAGCTTTACAGGATATGATGGATCGCAAGGTCAGGGGTAAGATCGTGGTTGTGCCATGATCTCTGATAAGTTGAGAGATGATCAGTGAATACTGCACTACCTTTTGCACCACAGATGAACACAGGTTTACTCAGAGCATCGCTTACATGACTTGTTTCGGTGGCCATCTGTGTAATCCCTGGCAAATACTGCACTACCTTTTGTGTCACAGATGAACACAGATTTACTCAGAGCATCGCTCACATGCCTGTTTCGGTGGCCATCTGTGTAATCCCTGGTAAATATTGCACTACCTTTTGCGTCACTGTTTTGCGCAGAGTTGGCATTATGAATAAAATATGGAAGATAATGTATCACTTAGGTCTATAATGAGTAAGAAATTCATCTTGGATTTAGTCAGTTTTGTGTAGCTCATATTTAAATGCTAAGCTGATGTCAGTTCTTAACAAGATCAGTTATGAGATAATTGGTGCTGCATTCAAAGTTCACTCTGAATTAGGACCAGGTCTACTGGAATCAACATATGAAGTTTGCCTGGAATATGAAATATTGAACAAAGGGCTGAACGTCAAAAGACAACAAGCACTCCCTGTCAAATACGATCAAATCAAATTAAATGCTGGGTATAGAATTGATTTGATCGTTGAAAATCAAGTGATTGTTGAGGTAAAATCAGTAGAATCCATTTGTCCAATTCATGAGGCACAACTATTAACATATCTCAAATTATCAGAAGTAAGATTAGGTCTATTAATCAATTTCAATGAACTCGATTTAAAAAATGGCATTATCAGAAGAGTTATGTAGGAATGTTCTCAAGGACGATCCCGATTGAAGGTTATTCAGTGGTGAATACTGCACTACCCTTTGCACCACAGATGAACACAGGTTTACTCAGAGCATCGCTCACATGACTGATTCTGTGGCCATCTGTGTAATCCGTGACGGATTCTAGACTATCTTTTGCACCACAGATGAACACAGATTTGCACAGATCATGCCTCACCTGACTTGTTTCTGTAGTCGTCTGTATGATCCCCGGTAAATACTGCACTACCTTTTTCACCACAGATGAACACAGGTTTACTCAGAGCATCGCTTACATGACTTGTTTCGGTGGCCATCTGTGTAATCCCTGGTAAATACTGCACTACCTTTTGCACCACAGATGAACACGGATTTACTCAGATTAATCCCTCACATGCCTGTTTCGGTGGCCATCTGTGTAATCCCTGGTGGACTATCCAGTTATTTCGCACCACAGATGAACACGGATTTGCACAGATTAATCCCTCACATGACTGATTCGGTGGCCATCTGTGTAATCCCTGGTGAATACTGCACTATCTTTTGCACCACAGATGAACACGGATTTGCACAGAGCATCGCTCACATGACTTGTTTCTGTAGTCGTCTGTATGATCCCTGGTGAATTTATCTGTAGATTTATACCAGGTCACAGACTAATATCTGATCAAATGAGGAAAATCAAAGCAACTTTCACCTTCCTACTTATTTGTCATTACTTTTTGGCATACAGCCAAACAAAAGCATTGGTAGGTGGCACTCTTATAGACGGGTTTGGAGGCAAACCCATCCACAATAGTGTCATTATCATCGAAGGGGACCGAATTGTCAAAGTTGGTCATCAAGGCAACACCGCGATACCCGGGGAAGCAGAGGTTATATCCACAGATGGCATGTCCGTCCTACCCGGGCTCTGGGATATGCATGTACACCTGATGATCACGGGTCATAGTGACTATGCGCACTGGGATACTGCATATATTGATCAATTTGCCGATATCATTATGCCGGCGAGCGCATTACAACTTTTAAAAGCGGGGATTACAAGCGCCCGTGACCTGGGTGCTCCCCTGGATGCAAGTATTGAAATCAGGGATCGGATCAATAATGGAGAGATCCCCGGCCCCACCATGTACATGTCAGGACCTTTTATTCAACATGCTCCTTATCCTGGCACTGAAGCATTCAGATGGGGTGTAACCGGAAAAGAAGATGCCAGGCGAAAAGTCAAGAGTCTGGCCGAAGCAGGTGTAGATTGTATCAAGTTGATCGACCAGGATCAAATGACTATGGCAGAGGTAAAGGCAGTTGTTGACGAGGCGCACCAACACAATTTGACCGTAGTGGCTCATAGTCACAGACCTGAGGAAATCCGACGGGGGCTTCTTGCAGGTGTGGATTGTTTCGAACATACCGGTCTTTCTTCTGCTCCGGAATATCCTGCGGACGTTATGGAGATGATCAAAGAGCGAACCGCCCAAATGAATATCGGCCCTCTGTATTGGACGCCGACCGTTGAAGGTTTGTACAATTACGAATATGTACGAGACAATCCTGAGAAACTGGACAATGACTGCTGGCACGATGGACTTCCACAGAAGATCATAAATGATATCGAAGCATCCATTCAATACCCGGGCAGACTCCCTTATTTTCAACTCACACCGAGTCGCAGACCGACCCTCGAAAGAAAAGTAAAGCAGCTTATTGAGGCAGGAGTCGTTCTTTTGATTGGGACAGATAGTGGAATCCCCATGAAATTTCACTGCCAGTCCACCTGGAATGAGTTGGATGTATGGGTAAACGAATTTGGAATAGATCCCATGTATGCCATTAAAGCGGCCACATACTGGCCATCTAAGGCCATGGGTGTCGATGCTGACTACGGGACGATAAGTGAAGGAAAATATGCCGACATCATTGCCGTGAAAGGTGATGTGTTGAGATGGATTTCACTGCTACAGGATGTTGACATGGTCATCAAGCACGGCAAAAGAATTAAATGACAAATTTGCTATCAAAAAGAACCAAAAATACAAGTATTATGAAAGAAATATTCATTTGTATAACTGCGATGTTTTTTATCGAATACGTCGGCGCACAAGAAGTGCCACAGATTGACTGGGTAGGACTGCAAAAAACAAAACCGTGGTCTGCCACCGAGAAGTGGAGACCCATCCCGGGGAAGGTGGTCCCGGGTATTTATTCGTCGGCACCTTCTGATGCCATTATTCTGTTTGATGGATCGGACCTGTCGGAATGGCGCAAACCACGATATGATTACGGTGCCCGGATGGACCAGGTAGAGGCAATAATCAAACTGAAATCACAAGATTTAGATAATGACCAACGAACTGACCCCAAATGGGAGGTCAAGGATGGAACAATGATCGTGACCCCGGGTGGAGGAGCCATAGAAACAGCCAAAGCCTTTGGAAGTATCCAACTCCACATTGAATTTTTATGCCCTGTCGATCCAGGTAAAGAAGACCAGGCATACAGCAACAGTGGGGTATTTCTGATGGGGCTGTATGAAATCCAGGTTTTAAATTCTTATGAAAATCAAACTTATCCGAATGGCCAGGCAGGTGCCTTCTACAAACAACATATTCCATTGGTGAACGCTTCAAGGCCGCCGGGTGAATGGCAGTCTTATGATATCATCTTCAATGCCCCGAAATTTGAAAATGGAGAGGTAGTGCGACCGGCATCCGCCACTGTATTACACAATGGCGTATTGATTCAAAACAATGTTTTGCTTGAAGGTCCATGTATATTTATCGGAAAGCCATACTATGTTGAACATCCGGAAAAAATGCCATTACTTTTACAGGATCACGGTGACAAAGTCCGGTTTAGGAATATTTGGATCAGAGAATTATAAATGTGAACCACTGCATCAAATATTATGTACTGATTATAACTGTTCTTTGCTCTGCATCTGACATCGCGGCTCAAAGAAGCAGGAAATCTCAACGTCCGGATCACAGATTTGAGCTTGAACTGATGACAGGTTTCAATATTTCCCAAATCGACGGAGACTACTTTACAGGATGGGATCAAAGTGGATATTCAGCAGGATTGCAGGTAAACGCGTTGATGACTTCTCATTTGAGACTTTCAGTTGGGATGCTCTATAACCAGAAAGGATCAAAGATCCCCCACGGTACAAGAGTGACTGCACAGACCACCAATGACCGGAATATACGTCTCAATTACATTGATGTACCAATCTTGCTAAAGGTAATGTTGAATCATCCGGAAAGAGGATCCTTTCTCGAAGTTGGAGGTTCATATGGAAGGTTGGCATCAACTGATATTACCGAACGTCTTCCTTCACAATTTGAAGGAACTGTGTATCAGAAAATTGTCACAGAATTTAATAAGAATGAATTCGGTCTGATCGGAGGTCTCGGATTCACAGTTGGAAAACGGATAGCAATCATATGGAGATACAATTTTGGACTGACGCGGTTTTATCAAAATGAGGGATATATCCCTCCAGGCCCTCTTTCCACAGCCGAACGGGAAAGCAGGTTTTTGCGAAATTATTTTATGTCAATTCACGGATCGTACAGGATTCTGTGATCGACTCCTAAAGGATTGAAGTTTTTTATATGAAGAAGTCAAGAAGAGATTTTAACAATCTGCTGATTAGAGGAGCAGGAAGTTTTGTCCTTGCGGGACCATTCAATGCTGCACGTGCTACCCTTGGACCTATCACCCCCAATCAAAAGTTGGGAATTGTTCTTGTCGGCCTGGGCAGTTACAGCACTTATCAGCTCGCTCCTGCATTACAACAAACTCAGTATTGCTATCTAGCCGGAATCGTTACCGGAACTCCGGAAAAAGAAAAAACCTGGTCAGACAAGTATGATATTCCAAAGGAGAACATATACAATTATGAGAATTTTGACAAAATCTCAGAGAATCCTGACATCCACATTGTTTATGTCGTTTTACCTAACTCAATGCATGCAGAATTCTCAATCCGTGCAGCCAATGCAGGCAAACACGTTATCTGTGAAAAACCCATGGCAATGAATGTCTCCGAATGCAACGCCATTATTGATGCGTGTAAAAAGGCAAAGGTGAAGTTAGGAGTAGGATATCGTTTGCATTCTGAACCCTACACCCGGGAATTAAAGAGCATTGTTCACAAAAAAGACTTTGGTGAAGTGCGATACGTGACAGCAGATGCCGGATATTATTCCGGGAGTAATCCTGGTCAATGGAGATTGAACAAAGCACTGGCCGGAGGCGGAGCTTTGATGAACATGGGTGTTTACTCAATTCAAAGTGCTATATACGGATCCGGAATGAATCCAGTTTCAGTAAGTGCCCAGGAATTCAGTACTCGTCCTGAGTATTTCAAAGACACGGATGAGACGATCACGGCACAATTTGAATTTCCAAATGGTGCTACTGGAAATATCATGACTTCACACAATGTGAATATTAACCGGCACTATTCTAATTTTGAAAACGGTTGGGTAGAACTCAATCCCGCCAATCACTACGGTCCTCTGGCTGGCGGTTCTTCAGACAATAGAAACTGGGACTTCCCGCATGAAAGACAGCAGAAACTTCAAATGGACGACTTTGCCAAACACATACTTCATGATGCGCCAAATCTTATCCCTGGTGAAATGGGCAAACGTGATATGATTATTGTCGAAGCGATTTATCAGTCGATCAAAGAAGGAGGTAAGAAAATTCCTTTAGACTTGGGCAATATGGGGTTATAATCCGGTATATAGAATTATCCGATTTACTTAAACAGGTCATAATGATCTCATTCAGACAATGCCTTTTAAATGGTGAATAATCTATCAGAATCGTCCATTTCGATTCTATGGAAGCACAGGTGTAGCCGCAGTTATAGGACAACCTCTTAACTTGCTAAAGTCATTCTTGTATTGAGGCAAGATCCTCCTTTGAGCATCACCACACCAGGTGATTTGACTGATCCAATTTTGGCCGAACCATTTTATTGCTACTGCTGGTGATTGGACATGATGTAATTGGCCATCTCTTCCCAGATAGTACACCGGAGTTATACCTTCCGGGTCAGGTCCACTGATAAATGAAAGTAACATGACATCGATTTTATAATTAAACAATGAGTAAACAGACTCTTGTAATGTTGCTGTGTAGTTTCACTTCACGATCAAAATCCCTCTCATTGTGGCAGCGTGGGCCGGAAAAGTGCAAACATATTGATATCGTCCCGGTGTGGCAGGAGCTTCAAAATAGATAATATCACTCATATTGGGTCTTAACAAAGCACTGTGATATAACACATCGTCGGATGGAGGGATGAATCCCATTTCTTCCCCTCTCAATCCTAGTTCCATAGCTTGTTGGGCGACTTCATCTGCTGTTCCGGGATTGACCAGAAGAAAGTTGTGAACCATATCATCCGGGTTATCAAAGACGAGCTTGATCTTGCTTGCGGGTTTTGCCTTCAGAACGCGTTTGTCGTATAGCATACCTGCGACTGCCTTGATTTCGAGGGTAACATCAGGCCCATTGATCCAGGATGACGGCATTTCAGTTATTCGTTTGGCCGATGGTCGTTCTGCATAGTCATCGGATATCGTGTGCTGTGCATGGTCTGCATTTGAGACTGCTGTCGGCGGTGCCTCTGTCTGTGCTCCCTCCGGAATTTGATTGATCGTATAATAGCCGGTATTATGAAGTAATTCCTGATCATCGGCTGATCGTACCCCGGTAAGTTTGATTTCATTGACGTATCCTAACCGAAGCCCTTCTACATAGAGACGTACACTTTTGTTATTCCGTGCCACTTCCACTTTATAGACCGTTCGTTCCTGTTGATTGATCGGTGGACTCCCATATAAATGATGGTACTTATAATTGAAATCGGTAATGGCGTAGGAATCCGGGTCGGCAGCTGTGCGCCGGTCAACTTCCCTGGTAAATGTGATTGTGAATCCATTCGGTTGTATCCTGACATCCTGCATTTCAAATGGAGTAGATCCAGTCCAGTTCAATCTTTGAATGCCAAAAGGTTCTTTGCCCGTGGAGGCCCAACCCCGGTTGGTCATTCCAACGTAGAGCGTTTCGTTATCGCCCCACTCCATTCTGAGCAACCCTGAAGAAAACCCCTCCTTGAATGGAATACAAATGCCCTGATACACTCCGTTGACCTTTTCCTGGACTACACGCATGATCTTGCTGTGCCCCTGGTCACCGACAAGTAATTGACCCGTAAAAGGACCCCAATTGCCCGGTATCACTGCAATATCTGAAGTTGATATTCCCATAAGCGTGTGTGGAAACCATATCGACGGGGATTTTAATTCCGTAGTGGATTGTGCGTAATCATACAGGGTAGTTTCTTCCTCGATGACTACATCTTCCATACCCAATGACAATGGTGAGCCTGGCTCTCCGGACCATTTGAGTCCTTCAGGATGGCCTACAAAGTCCCCTCTTTCTATATGTGTCATTCTCCCCGAGCCAACCCAGTCTCCCTGGTTTTCCGTATAAAAAATGTCCCCGTTTGCATTGAAACCAAGCCCCGCAGGTGAGCGCATGCCAGTTGCAACAGGCGTCATTTCTCCGCTCTCTGAAATTTCAAGCATCCAGCCACTCCACTTAGAGAGACTTGCACCACGACCTACCCAACCTAGATTGAGATTAATCAACATATTTCCATTGGGCAGAAATTTAGGCCCGTAAGCGTATTCGTGGTAATTACCCGCAAGATCCCAGGTGTAAATATTATCAAATCGATCTCCCCTGCCATCGTTGTCCGTATCAGTAATTTTGGTCAATTCTCCACGTTGTGCCAGGTAGTATGACCCATTTCTGAATGCCAGGCCAAGCGGTTCGTGTAATCCCTGAGCGAATCTTTCAAATTTTGGACTTGTACTTGACGGATCAGAAATTACCCAGAGTTCACCCCGCCTCGAAGTAACACCAAGCTTGCCAGAATTATCAAATGCCAATCCACCAACTTCTAATACGATTCCCTCAGGAATGGGCAAGGTAGAAATTTGATAGAATTCGGATTCTTTTTTATCTATATCCGTCTGCGCGTAGGAGACAATATTGAGAAATACGAATAACCCAAGGATGGAGCATTGATACAGATGATTCATTTGTCCAATCATATCAAACTCTCTACCAATAGATTTCATAAGCCAACATTGAGGATTTTGTGATATCGACACTGATCTGACCATTGGAGACATTCCAGTCTGCACCCTGGTTCAATGGTCTTAAATAATAACGACCTCCAATTGAATACCATCCTTCAGACATTTCATCAATTTGATTATCGGAGGCGATTGTATATTTAAACTTACCGTCGTCTACAGAAATGGACCTTTCGACTATACCTTCCTTTTGTGAAGGGCTAGTCTTATCCGAAATTGAAATCCCGTTACATTCATAGTTAAAAACAGGAATGCCATCTCCATCCAGGCGATATCCTTTTGCAAGACAATTTTTGTTTTGGTTATTTTCTTCCAATCCAAGTTCAGCACCTAATGGATCCAATCTCTGCGATTGTCCCCGGTTGATCCACATTTCGCCTACATCAGCAAACTTTCCCTTCCATAAATTGATCAATTCATTATTTCTGGTGTCGTAGCTATAATGCACACCCTGGGGTGTTCCTACCGAAAGAATATGCGTCTTCTTCGTATCGAAATGATCCACGAACCCACGGATTAATTCAGGCTCTGCCCCTACTTCAATTTCTAAATGTCTGGGTCTCGCCCATGCCGGTACAGGTTTTGGTTCTTTCAATACAGGCAATTCCATTTTCTCAATGCCGGGTCCTTCAATTTTTAATATTACATATGCTGCCCAGACTTCCTGGTAATAGGTCAGCCGAATCTTGTGTAGGCCCTGCATTAAATTGGTCAATCCTCTTTCAACTCCTCCTCCCGGCTCTCCCTGGTTATGAATGACGAGTTCATCATTTATAAAGAGATCTCCGCCGTCATCGATATTGGTTTCAAACAAATACTCCCCATCCTTGGGAACAGTAAGGTCTCCTTCAAATACAATACAAAATCCATCATTCTGTCCGGCAAGCTTGGTCAGGTCATCAAAGTTTTCAATGTTTCCCTCTTCGGCGACTTCCAATGTTGAAAAATCAGGAATAAAATCAAATTGCCCTTTGTATAACTTATAAGATATGTTTTCCAGTGAAGGTTGTTCACTTTCAAATATTTTAACTTTCAAATTTCTAAATGCCACGGGTCCGTGATCTCCTTGTATCATTATTGGTGCCATAGCTACCTCATCACTGTGTGGTGATTCAATGGTAGGACCAGCGACTTCAACATTATCTTGTACCTTATAACCGTTCAGGTAAACATATTCAAATCTTGCATTTTCTATTTTATTCCCCTGTTCATCAAATCCCGGCGCCCTGAACAGTACCTGATATTGTTGCCAGAGGCCGGGAGCACGGGCAGCATTGATTGCAGGTGCACTTCCGCCAATGGCCTTCTCACGAATGTCCGGATCTTCCCATCTTGCATATATTCCACCCATGTCATCTGATGTGACATCGGCATCCCCGGAAGTCTCCCTGATCTGTAATTCGTATCTGCTTTGAAAGTATATTCCTGAATTGGATTCTTTGGGAACCATGACTTCCACTTCCAATTGGATATCACCATGTTCGAAATTGGTAAATAAATGTTCACCCTGTGCAGCGTTCATTTCATCTCGTCGTCCTTCATCGGAGACATTGTTCAACAAGATGCCAGCACCCTCTTCCGATTCAAAATGCCAGTCTTTATGAAAATCTGAAACGACCTTACTGACCACCTTCCAATTCTCACCAGCGGACGTAAATGAAGAAAGATCCGAGAAAGAAACTTCATGTAAGGGAAGAAACTCCGAAATAACCTCATCATCTATCTCCTCCCCGGAAGGTCGATCCACCTGGCAGGAAGTAGCTATGATCGAAAGGGAAAACAATACTAGGAAGGTCCGGACTAAAATCATTATGGTCAACTTGAAAATGGATGGTCAATAAGTGATTTGCAAGATATGGTATTTGATAGCTCTCTCCTAAATCTCGATGGAGCAGAATGCCCCAGGTAATGTTTGGTGCTGTCATGATTTAGACAGTTTATATTTATGTGCCAGATAATTCGTATGATAGTTTTAAAAATGGACTATTCTTGAAACAGGTAAAGATTTACACCGTGAAGATCCTGTTCATTTTACTTGCATTCTTTTTGATCGGTTGTAGCAATGACACAGAAACAGATGGGGCATTGGTCAATCCACCGGAAATAAAGGACTGGCTGGTTCCGAAGGACGAGGTGTTGAATGGAGGGCCCGGAAAGGATGGAATCCCTTCAATTGACAATCCACAATTTGATCAGGCAAAAGATGTGAGTTCTTTCTTTGATGATGAATTAGTCGTCGGAATTGAATACAATGGGGAGTTGCACGGTTACCCCATCCCCATTCTCGATTGGCACGAAATCGTAAATGATAAAATTGATGATCTTGCAATCGCCATAATGTATTGCCCACTTACAGGGACAGCCATTGGATGGGAGCGTCAAATCGGAAGCAGGGTATTCACTTTTGGAGTGTCCGGGCTCTTGTACAATTCCAATCTGATGCCATATGATCGTCGAACGAACAGTACCTGGTCTCAACAAAGAATGGAGTGCGTCAACGGGTCGCGAATCGGGGACGTACCAAAGACCTTCATTCTTATAGAAACCACGCTTGCCACCTGGAAAAAGTCATTCCCTGATTCCAAGATCATGAATGGAAATACCGGGTTTGACCGACGCTATTCGATATATCCATATGGGTCTTACCGAACCAATGATCAACTACTTTTTCCTGTGGCTATAACGGATGCCAGACTACATCCGAAGGAAAGGGTACTAAGCGTCCTGATCAATCAATCAGCGAGGGCTTATCGATTTAATGAGCAAGGTTCAGGAACAGAAGTAATTCATGATGTTATTGAAGATATTGACATTGTCGTCGTGCGATCTGCAGATGATAATTATAATACTGCATTTTTGAATCCGGACCGTTTGAATTTCCAGGGTCTTTCAGACAAGCTTCCCGCAATCATGATCGATTCGAAGAAAAACTTGTATGACCTGACCGGTAAGATCATAGAAGGTCCGGATAAAGGGGCGAGTCTATCAAAACCGGTCTCTATGATCGGATTTTGGTTTTCGTGGCCATCTTTTTATCCGGGTATTGAAATTTACGACGGCTGAACTGTCGCCATCTTCATTTATATTTTATCGGAATTCCTTGATTTGCCAGAACTGAATTTCCAGGTTGTTTCGTGCTACAATCAAGTATTGGTCAGAACCTATGTTGATTTTTTTAATGCTCCTGACTTGTCCATTGATGGCCAGGCCTGATTCGGAAATCGGAACATCCCGAAGTTCGTAATCCGGTGTGATGTGCAAGACCGTACCATAACTCGCATCACTTCTGCCTATGTTGGGTGCAATTTCATGGAAGTTGCCTCCCATGACCAGTTCAGTACCCGAATGCAACATTTCAACATCGAAAACAGGAGAGAGTTGTGCTTCCCTTGGCAGGGATACCTTTTCAAATTTCAGTTTACCCTTATTTTGAAATATACAGGATTCCAACTCTTTGATTTTTATTCGTTTGGCCACACGTGGAGATGCCGGGTCAAACATAGAGTCGAAATCTGATGAAGCAAAGGATTTGTAATCCTCATGGACATTTCGAAAAGTATTCATTTGACTAATGATTAAGTCACGTGATGCCAATGGAAAGTTCTGCTCTCCATCACCATAAAAGATCAACGGTTCGAAGATTGAGTTTACATCGTGGTCTGAAATCAACAGACCGAGCTCTCCTTGTGCCAGGAACGTATTCGTTCCAAAATTTCCGGCTATGATATCATTCAATCCATCATTGTTATAATCCACTATTTCAATCGTTCTCCAAAGTCCGGTGGAATTGGGCAATTCCTGTTTGGTGAACAACCCCTTATTATTAATAAACAGGGTGACCGGCATCCACTCTCCAACAACGATAAGGTCATAATCGCTGTCACTATCAATATCTGCCCACTCGATATCCGTGACCATTCCAATATTGATCAGTTCAGGAGCAATAAATCGCGTCACGTCCTGAAACTTTCCGTTTCCATCGTTTCCAAGAATCAATCCACCACGCGAAAAACCATATCTCCGTGCCTCAACCAGGGTGCCTAAGGCAAGATCGGGATCTCCATCTTTGTCATAATCATAGGCACTCGCCGAAGATCCGATTTCAGTAATAAGTGGTAGACTTCTGATGTTCTTTTCAAATTGACCGAATCCATCATTTAAGTATAACCTGTCCAAATAAAAGGGAGAGTCCTTAACCAGGTCGTTCCCACCACTGACCACAAGGAGATCCAGATCTTGATCTCCGTCGGCATCAAAGAACAGGGCATCGACATCTTCGTACTTACCTTCCTCGCTCCAGAAAGCTTCATCACTTTTTACAAAGCGGGAATCGTCTGTTTGAATAAACATTGCGCCTGCCTGCCCCCTGGCTCCTCCGATATAAAAGTCTTCCAGGCCATCATTATTCACGTCCCCAACCGCAAGAGCCGGGCCTTGAGTGGAAAGCAGCCAGGGCATCATTTTTTCAAACCGCATGTCATTGTACTCATTTTCAACGTGGGTGAAATTCGCCAGTCCTTCTCTTTTCCGGAAAAGGGCTGAAACTACATCCCCCACTGAATTGCGGTTAATGTTTGCACTGCGCTTAACAACTTCCATTGTCGTGTTATATTCCATTTCCCTGACGACTTGCCTCGTCCCATCTGGCCATTTGACAATGATGCTGTCACACCTCGTATCATCATTGAATCCAACCTTGATATCCTGAAGAGCGGAGGACATGAATCCACGTACCGGTTGAATTGACCTCGTGATCAATTCACCTCCCATGTGGAATTGAAGTTCTGCTCCCAGAGACTGTGTATTGGGCCCTTCGTTAACTAATTCTATTGAGATATGACGATCGGGATTGGATTGATTTCTCAAAATCGTGGCTTTATCATTGATATTGTTTGTCACTATATCCAGGTCTCCATCATTATCCAGATCTACGGCAACGGCTCCCGTTGATACACCGGGCAGATTATTTCCAATCGTTGAAGACCGATCTATAAATTGCAGGCTTCCGAGATTTTTGAAAAAATAATTGGGAACTGCTCCTTCTGGCATTTGTGCAATAAGCTCGGCATCCGGTGCATTGCGTTGTACAAGTGGATCCGAAATGTAATTGAGATAATCCAGATCATTAGGTCTTCTGACGATGCCATTCGTTATGAAGATGTCTTTCAGCCCATCCTGATCAAAGTCCTCCATTAATACCGACCAGCTCCAGTCCGTATCTTCTACCCCGAGGAGTTGGGCAACTTCTGAAAACAGGGGGTTGCCATCTGCATCGAGTCCTCTACTTAATTGAAAATTGTTTCTGGCCAATTGATAGTGATAGCCATAATCGTGTTTGAATTGATAGATATCATAGTTGTCACTCGGAACAGAGCTTTTTTTCACCACCTCATTCTCAGGCATCATATCAAGGGTGAAAATGTCGCTGTGTCCATCGTTATTGATATCTGCAATGTCCATCCCCATTGTGAATTGGGACGTATGACCGAAAAATCTGACCAGGTCTTCTGAAAATGTCCCATTCCCGTTATTCAGGTATAAATAGTCATTTTCATGAAAGTCATTCCCGACGTAGATATCAGGATATTGATCATTGTTGAAATCCTGAATACCTAAACCAAGACCATAGCCAATCTGACTGCTATAAATTCCGGCTTCATCGGTAATGTCTACAAAAGTTCCTTTTTCATTTTTGTAAAACCTGTCACCGTCATTAACTCTCTCTTCGCGCACCTCGGCATAGGCATAATTTTCCGGAGAGTGAACGGAATGATTCATCAAATACATATCAAGATCTCCATCCAAATCGTAGTCCAGAAAAGCACTTTGGGTGGAGAGTCCCTGGAAGTCCAGCCCTACTAATTGTGCTTCATCGGCAAATACGGGTATCCCTCCCTGATTCCCCTTATTGATCAACAGTCTGTTTTGCCCGCGAATGGCATTGTAGTTCACCTGGCACAAATAAATATCGACCAGGCCGTCTCCATTTACATCTGCGACACTCACCCCAGTATTCCAGCCGGAAATATTTGCGATCCCGGCTTGCTCGGAAATATCACTGAACGCCATGGTTCCATCCTTTGAATCGTTCTGGTATAATCTGCAGGTTCCCTGGTTGGACGCAAAAAAGAGATCAGTCTTCCCATCGTTATTAAAATCAGCGGCACCAATTCCTGCACCGTTATAGAAGTACAGGTATTTGATGATATTAATAGAATCGGATTCGATCAGCTGATTTGAAAATGTGATTCCCGTCTCTTCTGCAGGCAGATCTGTAAATTGTATTTTTTGCTGACGCTCTGAGGGTCCGGTGGCACAAGCAAATAG
This sequence comes from Saprospiraceae bacterium, assembly GCA_028282725.1. GTDB lineage: Bacteria > Bacteroidota > Bacteroidia > Chitinophagales > Saprospiraceae > JAJRXG01. The sequence continues at coordinate 79,511 of JANQHF010000054.1, read as the reverse complement.
CAAACAAAGGATTACAAATCCTCCAATAAACCTGATTAAAAGCATTTTCATCATACGTTCACCTCTTCAATAATCTTTGCACGGACCGGCCATCACAATCGATTGGAGAAGATTGTAATTGTACCGGATTTTTTTTCCGTAAAACCATCAAAATATTCTATTTCAGCCAGCCAAATATATACACCTGAGGATAAGTATTCATCCCTGAATTTGCCATCCCATCCATTGTTTTCATCATTTAAAAGAAAGTTTGGATTTTCATATACCGCGGCTCCCCAACGATTGTATATATGTAAAGATGCCTTACCATTCAGAGAACTCGACAGATAAAACCGGTCATTGATTCCGTCTCCGTTGGGAGAAAAAGCATTCGGAGTGGTAAAATATCTTACTTCTTCAACGAAGATATCATGACTCGCAAGTGTCAAACAACCTTCATCATCTTCCACTTCCAGTTCAATGGTAATGTCGGAAGCAGGTGAAATTTCTATACTGGAGCAATCCACACACTCGATTACTTCATCGCCAATATACCAAAGGTAATGGCTGGGATTCCCTCGATCTAAACTGGCCTTTAGTTCTATCGTCTGTCCTAATGTAATTTGAGATAATCCACTGATGGAAACGATTTTCTGTCCTGGAAATTCATCGATGAAAACAGAGTCTGAATATATGACACACTCACTCACCGCTCTCAGGGAATACCAGCCCGGCTCACTGACCGCTATAGACTGAGTGGTATCCCCGGTACTCCACGAATAGCTCCCATCTCGAATGGGAGCTGAAATGGTAATGGCATCACCTGTACAATTGGCCGATAACATGTTATCAAAACCCACCTCGTCTTGTTGGATGATCCTGGCAGCTGTAGGATCCGGCGATAGCATCGTGGCAGGATCATCAGAATACTGGACTTCATCAAAGGCAATTGGAAAGTCCCATTGAACTGCACGACTTTCAAAATCCTCCTGGAAATCATCTGAAGCCCTGACGGTCACCTTGATTTCATTTTTATCCATCAGATAAATGATATTTTCAAGGGCGAGAATATTCGGTGATGTATCCACAATATTGATACTCGACAATATATCGCTGTCGATAGAGACGATTTCAAATCCTTCCGGAAATGTGTCTCTTAAAGTTAACCAGGTCTGACCGATGCCCAAATGATTGATATAGGTATAGGTCACTTCAAATTCCTCACACGGCAATATATTCCGGGGTGAGATATCTTTTTCAAACTGATAAGAATAAGGGCAGGAACAGGCATCCCCATGAGTACCTTCAGGACCTTTCCCCAAGAATTGCATTTCTCCATTTTGTTTATTGAGTGCATACATGCCCCGTTGTGCGGAATAAGCAAAAAAGTCTCCTTTCCGGTTGAAAAAAACACCTGAAATATTGCTAACTCCTGTATTTGGATAACTCAATGAAGCTACCTCCCCTCCTATACCAATTTGCACAAGGGTGTTCTGTTTATTGTCATATCCATACATGAGTCCTGTAGTAGGATCTGTCGCAAAATCATGAATACTCACGGGGTTTTCACCGGTCACCCCTAAATAGCCAATGTAGAAATTCTCCCTGCTTAGGTTCAAGGTGTAAAACCTGATATCCTCTTCCCTTTCCTGATCATATGCGAAGAAAAAAATACCCGCACCGTCTGGTGAAATGGTTCCCGCATTAAATAACAATGTTGAATCTATATTTTCCGGCACCCGAAGTGCTTCCAATGTACCATCACTATAAATCCTGATCAATTCGTAGGTATCGGCATCGAGCGCATAGAGGTGTTTGTCCAGTACATTGTATGCCAGTCCTGTCAGTCTTCTTGTCTCTGACAATTCGGTTGCTTCGTACACAAACTTGGTATCGGATTGCTGGATTACCTTATACAAAACGGATCTTCCGAGCGATTGGCCGTAAACAACTATATAAGCAGCACCGTCACATTCAAAATCCTGGGCATTGATAGCAATGCCACCGAGCATGAGAGCTATGCAAATCCAGGATTTCATGGTTGGCCCATATGTTAGTTTACAGCTGGAATACCTTCATCGAACTGTCATTTCTTGCGACGACTAATAATTTCTTATTATCAATAGTCGACAAGAGCATTTCCCTGACCTGGTCCTCAATGGTCAGACCAGTCTCTTTATTGGGAACAAATTCAAATTCGCCATTCCCTTTTCCTTTTAAATATACCCCATAACTGGCATCATATCTACCCACTTCAGGTTTGGTATAGTAAAAATTTCCTCCCAGCAGCAGATCTACGATTCCGTCATTATCAAAATCCTCAGTGACGGATGCAAACACCGGTGAGAGCTGAGCTTCTTCGGGCAAAGGAATCAAATGCAGCCCTTTCTCCCCTTCGTTCAATAAGATGGAAGACTCAAGATTGTACACCCTGGAAATGACGGATGAGGCAATTTGTTCCTGATCAAAGATGTCATTAATCGTTTCATCCTTGAATGCTTCGTACTGAACATACTTTTTCTTGAGTTGTGGTATTTGAGCTATCAAATCATGTTTCAGACATAACGGATAAGATACTTCACCAAAATGTCTGCAAATGATTGCTTCGGCAGATCCATTTTGATCGAAGTCGTTTACATACATCGTGACGGGAGCCTTTTTAGAAGCCTTGAATCTTGAATTCAACCCATGATTGCCAAGAATGAAATCCTCGTCCCCATCCTGATCGATATCGGCTACCTCAATGGAATTCCACCAACCACTGGTACTATCCAAACCCAATTGACTTCCAATTTCTTTCAAATTACCATCTGTATTTTGAAAAACCTTGATATCCATCCACTCTCCTATTACGATCAGGTCCTGGTCATCATCACCATCTATATCGGACCATGTAGCATCTGTCACCATACCTATTTTTTCCAGACCCGGGGCATTAGAACTTTTGGCATCGGTATATACACCACTTCCGTCATTCAGTAACAGATAACTATCCGCCGGAACTCCTACTAAGAATGGTTGAGCCCTTACGCCGATAAAAAGATCCACATCTCCGTCATTATCTACATCGTTTGGACTCACAACAGACGAATTGGTGAATTGAAACGAGGGCAGTATCTGATTGGATTTTGTAAAACTCCCGGAACCATTATTGATATAAAGACGGTCAATCAGAGCAGATGAACTATTGGGAAATTCATTTCCTCCACTTGCCACATAAAGATCTAAATCTCCATCTCCATCAGCATCAAAACATGTACAATCCACATCTTCGGACAACGCTTCATTAGCAAACACGTTCATTCTGGCCTTTTCAAATACTCCCTTTGGATTACCCCAAAAAATAGCTCCTTGTTGTTCGCTCGCCCCGCCAACATAAATGTCGGTATACCCATCACCATTCAAATCTCCACTGCACATTGCCGGACCTTCGGCCGATAACATATGGTACAATAGCCGATCCCGGTCAAAGTCCACAAAGTCATTCTCCTTGTGTACGAAATTCAAACCTGATTGATCAGTGATATCAGAGAATAGTCTCTTCTGATTGTCAGTTATTTCGGACGACGGAATATTTTCGCCTACCTCCATTTCCATTGTAATGGTCTGGTTGACCGCCACATCAGTCAGGACAGAAGTTAGGCCATTGGGCCAGGTTACAGTGACACTGTCAATTACTGAATGGTCCGATACACCAAAATTGAGTCGAGGGTCCACGGAAGATTCAAATCCACGCACCGGCATTTGTTCTGCAACCCATTTTTCATCTTTTGAATATACACTCACCTTGGATCCGATTGCTTGAGTGTTATTCTCTAAGCCCTTCAATTCGATCTTTAAATAGTTGTGATTCTCGTTGACCACCTCACTATTGTTGAGGTAGACCGTGGCTACCTCATTGACGTTATTAATCACGAGGTCCATATCTCCGTCATTATCCAAATCAACATAGGCGGATCCATTGGAATGTGATAGCCTTTCAAGACCCCACTGCTCCGTCATATTCTCAAAGTTGAGATCACCGGTGTTTTTGAAAATATAGTTCGGGATCTTGTTGGAGGGAATAACATCAGTCAGGGTTTGAAAATCCACACCTTCCGCGGTGATTACGGACTTGGCCATTTCTTCCGTTGAGATATAATTGATGTAATCCTGATCAGTTAAATCCTTGTAGATCCCATTGGCAACAAACAAATCCCTGTACCCGTCATTATCAAAATCACAGATCAAAGCACCCCAACTCCAATCTGTTGCTTCTACCCCCGAGAGTCTTCCGATCTCACTGAAGGTATTGTTGCCATTATTCAATTGAAGCATATTCCTGGTAAACTGATGATAGTATCCATTTTCCAGATTGTATTGGTACTTGTCCCAGTTCTCAAATGTCGTCTTCGTTTTTAACCTGTCATGTGGTTCGGGTAGCATCTCGGTGACAAAAATATCCGGGTAGCCGTCATTATTAATATCCGCCATATCTGCACCCATGGATGCACCACTGATGGATTTCATTTGATTGACAAGGTCCTCCGTGAATGTACCATCACCATTATTCATGTAGATGTAGTCTCGCTCAAAAAAATCATTGGAAATGTACATGTCCTGCCAACCGTCCTGGTCAATATCTCCAACGGTGACCCCCAGACCAAAACCTATTACACTTCCGTAAATACCTGCTTGTTCACTCACATCTGCAAAACGTCCATCGTCATTTCTGAATAATTTGTCCCCACCTTCCTGGTTTCTGACAGGTCTTTCATTCTTTCTCAAATTGAAACTCCCGATTGCCTGGAATGAGTTGTTCAAAAGATAGGCATCGAGATCACCATCTTTATCGTAGTCAAAGAAAGCTGCATGCGTCGAATACCCCTGGTCGGCTAATCCGTACTTTTCTGCTTCTTCGATGAACGTTCCATCCCCCTGGTTAATGAACAGTTCGTTCTGCTTATTATCTCCCTCTACATCACCTGAATTACACACATAGATGTCTATCCAACCATCGCCATTAACATCTGCCATACTGACTCCGGTGGACCATGCTTTGCTTCCACCTACACCTGCTTTTTCCGTGATGTCAGTGAATGTAAGATCGCCATTGTTGAGATATAATTTGTTAGGGAGGAGGTTGGCAGTAAAATAGATGTCCATAAACCCATCGTTATTGATATCACCGATACCTACGCCACCACCATTATAAAAATTTCGATAGGTGTATATGTTGAAATCCTCAATGAATCTCAGCGTATTTTCAAATGCAATTCCGGACTGATCAGAATCCAGGACAGTAAACTGCTTTTGTTCTGTTATTGAATTCTTTGAGCATGAGAGCACAAACATGATCAGGAAAAAAAGCAAGCAATATTGAAGAGAGCGACTATACTTCATCAGAAAACATGATTTGCAAAAATTTCATCATCGTTCGTCAAATCGGTCATTAAGAATTCCATTCTCGTTTCCTTTGTATAAAAAAGCAAAATTCTCCGATTCCCGTCAACCTTGGCATATGCCTTTCCATACCCCGGAGATTTGACGGGAATGAACTTTCCTCCATACCACGTTTCAAAGAGTCTCTTGGCGTCTTCAATCAGCGCCTCCGCCCATAAATGTCTGTTCCAGGGAGCCCAAGCCTTATAGTGGATATGACCGGTCATCGATTGAATTTTACCATCCTGAAACCTGGGATAAAATTCAATGGCTGCCTTATAGGGCAATTCGCCGGTTTCATAGTAAACTGTAGTATTATTGGAACCTTCTCTGATCAGTCCCTGCTTGTTCAACTTCCAGCAGTGATCGTAAAAATCCTTGGAGGACATTCCGAAGTAGGTGCCTAGAAAAAGGCTGTCATTTTTTACTTGCGAAGACAACTCTCTTTCTACTAATTTCTTATACTCTGATTTGGGAGTACATTGTAACAGTGCAACAGCCGCTAAAATGATGACGAGGTTTGATTTACTGATTGATTTCATATAATACGGGAACGTCATTGTTCTTTGCAATTAAGATTTTATCATTTTTCAAATTTATGATCTTTCTGATTTCACCTGATTCGGAAATTCCGGAATGAACGGGAGCGATGGGTGTAAAGCTTCCCTGACCATTTCCATGGAGGAGAAGACCGAGGCTTGCCCCATTACTTCCTATTTCAGGTTTCATTCTGAATTGATTGCCTCCGATCAATAAATCGAGGTAAGTGTCATTATTGTAATCTCCGGATTCTATGGTAAACACAGTAGACAATTGTGCTTCTTTATTCAGCCTCATCAATTCAAAATTTAACCCTCCCAGATTCAAAATGAGTACTGAAGACATTTCATTGATCGTATAAACAACTGACTTTGCCAGAAGTTCTTCTGAAAAAATCTCCTGGATACTCTTTAAACCATAGCTCTTGAAATCCGGAAAATTCTTGTGCAGATATGGCAATTGATTCAACAAGTCACTCCGTTGTGCCAAAGGAAATTCACCTTCTTCGGATTGATAAGTAAAGATCTGGTCAATTCTACCATTCTTATCAAAATCATTTATATACATCCGCATTGGAAATTCATCACTGGCACGTAACCTGGAATTCAATCCATGATTGCCAATGATCATATCTTGCCTGTCATCGTTATTGACATCTACAACGTGAATGGTCTTCCAAAGGCCTTTCAGATCGTTTAACACTTCTGATGAATGGCGTACAAATGAACCTTCCTCATTGATCATCAATTGTATGCCCATCCATTCTCCGACTAAAATCAAATCTTCATCACCATCCTGGTCAATATCAATCGTATTCATTGCCGACACCATACCTAAAGCTGTAAAGTCCGGTGCTCTTTCTGTTGTCGCATTTGTGAAATTACCGGACCCGTCGTTTTGCAATACATATGTATTGCTCTTGATCCCATAGGCAAATGGTTGAATAAAGATCGAGACGATGAGATCTTCGTCCCCATCCTGATCATAGTCTGTATTTACGACATCTGAAGTATTTTCAAACTGGAAGGTCGGCAAGACCTGCTGACTTTTAGAGAATTCGAAATTACCATCATTCAGATAGATGCGATCAGCGAGATTGAAATTGTTCGGACCGTATTCAGAACTTCCACTTGCTACGTATAAGTCCGGTTGATCATCATTATTTGCATCAAAAAATATGCATTCCACATCCTCTGAATTTTTGTCTGATTCAAAGATTGCCTCACTCACTTTTCTAAAGGAGCCGTCCGGGTTTTGCACCATAAGAGATCCTGCCTGACCATTGGCTCCGCCAAGATAGAAGTCATCTAAACCATCATTATTGATATCTCCCTTACAACATGCAGGGCCAAGATTGCTGTGCATTTCAAATAACAACGGTTCACGGTCAAAATCGGAATAGTCATTTTCTTCATGAGGGGGTGCCGTCCTGAACGTCGGCACTCTGGACAGAATCGTATTGAGTGCTACATCCTTCGAACCGGCGATAACGGCTTCCTCATTATAAGAAATCCGATAGAATTGATTTGTTTCCAGATCATATCGCATTGTGGTTTCACCATTCGGCCACATGATCATAACCGAGTCCAAAGAGCGATGAGATCCGACTCCCAAATGAAGGGTATTTGGGACAGACGACATAAATCCCCGTGCAGGATTGACTTCACTATAGATTATTTCTTTGTCTATATACCCATAGATCTTGGCTCCTATCGCGTTGCGATTCAATGTGGTCAAATCGGTCAAAGCAAATTGAACAAAGCGATTTTCTTCCTGGTTATTGCGGTAAATGCCGGGAGGCATATTTACATTATTGACCACGATGTCCAGATCTCCATCATTATCCAGGTCTCCATAGGCGGAACCATTACTGAATGTTTTTGCAGAAAATCCCCAATCATCTGAGACATTCTCGAATGTCAAATCGCCGCCATTTTTAAAGGCGAAATTTGAAAGAGGTTCTGATGGGATCATGTCTACCAGCCGATCAAGTCCTCCTTCATCGTCAAACAGGATCTTTCTTACTTCCGCCGGATTGGAATAGAAATTTATATAATCCTGGTCCAGCAAATCCTTGTATATGCCATTTGCAACAAAAATGTCTTTGTAGCCGTCATTGTCCATGTCAAAAATCAATGCTCCCCAACTCCAATCGGTAGCTTCGACTCCGGAATATCGGGCAACCTCGGAAAAATTGCCATCCCCCAAATTATAGTGTAGCGCATTTCTTGCAAATTGTCTATGATAACCCTTTTTGAAGTTTGCCTCGTGCTTGTTCCAGTTTTCAAAAAGCGCCTTAGTCTTCAATCTCTTTTCATCATCCGGCAACATTTCGGTCACAAAGATCTCCGGAGCGCCATCATTGTTGATGTCCGCCATATCTGCGCCCATTGAACCCATGCTCAATTCAGCTATATTTTCATCTATACGCTCTTCGAAGCTGCCATCCCTTTGATTGATATACAGGTAGTCTTTTTCAAAAAAATCATTGCTGACAAAGATGTCCGGGTATCCGTCATTGTTGACATCTCCAATGGTCACGCCCAGTCCGAAACCAATGGCACTCCCGTAAATCCCCGCTTCCTCGCTCACATCGGTAAAAACGGGATTGGGTTTGTCGCTTTCTATTGACAAGTTCTTGAGTAATTTGTTGCCTCCCAGGGTATCTCTTATCTTCCTTTGCCCGGGTATGAGGTCATAATTACCCACGCTTCTCATGGAATTATTGAGCAGATAACAATCCAGGTCACCATCCAGATCGTAGTCAAAAAATGCAGCGTGTGTTGATAATCCCAGGTCATCCAGTCCGTATTCTTTGGATCGCTCCTCGAATGCAATGATAGCGATGCCATCCAGACTGTCTACGATACCCTGATTGATAAATAGTTCATTGTGCCGTCTAGAGGTATTGACATCCCCACTTTTACAGACATAATAATCGAGCCATCCATCTCCATTGATATCAACAATGCTCACTCCAGTTGTCCAAACGCCTCTTGAAGCTGTACCCGAACGGTCTGTTACATCAAGAAATTCGAAATCTCCTTTATTCAGATAGAGCTTATTGTCCACCTGATTCCCGCAAAAGAAAAGATCGTTCAGGCCGTCATTGTTAAAGTCGCCGATTCCTACACCTGCCCCATTGTAGAAATTCCGAAAAGTATAGACATTGATTTCGTTGGTATATGACAGATCGTTTTGAAAATCTATACCTGCTTGTTCAACATCGATAAGTGAGAACAAAAAATCATCAGATGGGATCTTTGACGTGCATCCAAAATAGATGATCACAATTCCTATAAAAAGTAGTTTTCTGACGGACATCGATAAAAAAACCCGCACCGTAAAACGATGCGGGTAAATGTTATTTAAAAAAGCTATCTATTAATAACATGGATTTTGTACTAGGTTAGGATTCGCATCTGTTTGAGCTTTAGGAATCGGGAAGATTTCTTTACACTCATCCATAGCATCTTTACCAAACCAGGGATCTAAGAACTTACCGAATCGGATCAAGTCAGTTCTTCTCACTGTTTCGGCAAACATTTCACGTCCTCTTTCTGCGAGCAGATTATCTGCTGTTAATTCAGTGAATGGTTCAACACCGGCTCTTTCCCTGATCTGATTGACCAAAGCAAGTGCCTCTGCATCACCTGGATTTTGTCTCCAAAGAGCCTCTGCTCTCATCAGGAGAACATCGGAATATCTCATTAAAGGATAGTCATTGTTCATATTTGGCTGACCTCCAATTTCAAATTCGAATTTTGTGTTTCTTGCACCTGCTTCTCTCCAGGCCTCAGGGAATAATTCGTTAATCTCAGGTCTGATGGTGAAAGGTTCGCCATCGGGATCAACTCCACTTGCCAATGTACCGGCATCGACCAATCTCTTCTTTCCTGTCACGTCCCATTGCGGTCCCCACAAGAAGTTGCCTCTTACAGTAGAAGGACCGTCTTCCGTATTGGGTTGTCCTTTTCTCAAATCGTGATCTTCATAAGAATTGAAAAACTCTTCAAGGGTACACCATCCATTCCATGGCTGCGCAGCTAAAGAATACGTTTCCTGGTTCAGGTAACTCAAGGTCTGCATAACAATATTCAGACCTCCTGCAAATACTGCATCATAAGGGATTGCCCAGATGAATTCGGAAGAACCGGAATTGTCAACATTGAAGTTTGCAAAGTAATTGGGTTCTATTGAATAGTTCCCTGAGCTAATTACTGCATTTGTTGCAGAAGCTGCTTTGGCCCACTCAGCACTGCCTTTGTATACTGCCGCATTCAGGTACAATCGCGCAAGAGCCGTCTGGACCACCATTTGATTGACACGTCCGTAGGTTGCACCACTGACATCTGATGTCACCTTTGGAAGAGCGGCTAATAGCTCAGACTCAACAAAGTTGTACACTTCAGTTCTTGAATTCGTCGGAGGAGTAGGATCTGCATCCGCAAATGAAGTTACAATCGGCACATTACCATACATGTCTAATAACCATAGATAATAAATTGCTCTCAATGCTTGTAATTCACCAATGAATGGATCTGTCAAAGGATTCTGCAATTCCTCAAATTGAAAAATCAAACGGTTACATGCACTTACTCCTCCAAACAAGAAGTTCCAGGTGGTATTCACGGTAGGATCTTCAGGAGTCCAAAGTTGCTGATGTAGTCGCACCCAGTGTCCGCCATCTCCCCAGTCAGGGCCTCTTGTAGGAACCACCATTTCGTCGGTGGACACTTCTTGTGCTGCCCAGACAGAAACAGTACCCATATATCCATAAAGAGATGTGTAGGCCGCCCCGAGGGCAGAAATGAATTCATCTTCCGTCTGGAAGAAGTTGTCGGCTGTCACCTCACTGAATACTTCCTCCTCGAGATCTGTACATGCCGGCATCAATGCGACAACAAATAAGGCCGCAATTAAAATTTTGATGTATTTATTAATACTTGTCATTTGTAATAACATTTAAATTTTATTAAAACCCGAGGTTCAATCCGAATGTGAAACCTCTAGCAGTAAAGTATTCGTTTCGTCTGTCGATACCCGGTGCCAAGGAACCAAAGTCACTACCACTATCGGAAAGTCTTGGTTCAGGAGAAACACCTGAATATCCAGTTATCGTAAATAAATTCTGTCCTGTCAAGAAAAATCGGATTTTACTAAAACCTGCTGGCAGGCTTCCGGAATCCAAGGTATAACCAATGGTCAGGTTATCTAGTTTAAGAAAATCTCCTTTTTCCACGTGTCTGCTTGAAAACTGAGGCTGATCCTTCAGTTCTGCAATATCTGCAGAAGAAGCCAATACGTTATATGCTGAAATCTGTCCGGGAGCTTCATAGAATGCTCTGAAGGTGTTGATCAGGTCATGACCCAAAACACCACGGAAGAATACGTTCAAGTCCAGGTTGCCAAAGTTGAAGGTATTATTGATTCCAAAGTTGTAATCCGGAAATCCATTTCCTATGATCGTTCTGTCCAGGATATCATCTTGAGTGCCGTCACCATCCACGTCTACAAAATTCCAGAATCCTGCATCGTCAATCGGATCATCCGGATCAATGACCAGACCCAATAATTGACCGATAGGAGCTCCTTCTTCCAATCGTACCAGTGGCGTACCATTTTGCCCTGGAGAACCAAGGTTTGCTCCATCGATGAATCCACCCAATGATACACCTCTATTTTCATCCGTAAGTGACACCAATGTTGGAGTAAACCATCTACTTGCAGAAAAGTCAATTTTCCATGTCTTGTCTCCGCCAAGATCAATCAAATATCCAAGAGTCAATTCGATACCATCATTGTTGATCTCACCAACATTAAAGAAGGTGGAACCGAATAAGTTTGGAGGTACCGGTACCGTAAAGGAGAAGATACCGTCATTGGTTGTAGAGTTATAATATTCAACAGAACCTGTCAACTTATAGTCTCCAACTGCAAAGTCAACACCAATATTCAAGTCATTCTTAGTCTCCCACTTCAAACCTGGATTCGGGTTGGACACAGGACCAAAACTGGATACAAACTCTCCATCGAAGAAGAAGTTTCCAGTAGCACCAAATCTTTGTAAAGAAAGTAAGCTTTCACCTACGTTGTTTCCGGTTACCCCATATCCCACTCTCAATTTCAACTGATCAAATCCGGAAAGATCACCAATCTTCGCCAGATCAGCTCCTGCACTGATGGCAGGGAAAAGTCCCCACTTTTCTTCGGCACCAAATCGCGAAGATCCGTCCCTTCTCAAACTGGCCGTCACGAAGAATCGATCATCAATATTCGCATTTACACGTCCGAAGAATGAAATCAGCCTGTTGGTATTTTTGTATGAAAACACACTACCCAGACCATTTGGGAAATCGCTTGCTGCACCCAGGTTATTAAATGTAAAGGCATCCGTTAAGAAATCTCCTCCCTGAGCTCCAAATCCCTGGAATGTGAAATCCTGATATTCGTATCCTGCCAGAAATTTCAATTCCACATTGCCATCCAGTTCAGTTGCATAATTGGCTTCAATCCTGAACAATTGATCAGAAGCTTCATCATCTCTTCTTCGAGCTAAACCGTTTCGGTTTTGTCCCTGCCAAAAACTGTTTTTATCAAAATACTCACCAAGAATGGTATTGGATCTTTGTTGAGAATAAAATAATGCTACATTTAAATCATCAGTTAGAGAGTAATCTCCCCTGATATTCATTGTGAGTGTCTTGATCTCATTTTCCCGTCTGTTTTGCTCAATTAAAGCAACCGGGTTATAGTAGTCAAAAAGTCGTTGCTGGAAATATCCGTCCCATTCCGCGAAATCAGGATTGCCCTCATCCCGGATGAAAGTTGTTGTCGGATTGTAGATCGTCGCATATCTAAATGCTTCATTGAATCCCAGATTTGCATCTTCCGTACTGGAAGCAATATTCGCTGTGATCTTCAATTTGTCGTCTAAAGCAGTGGTGGAGAAATTACCCCTCAAATTGAGACGATCAAAACCGGTTGTCTTTGCAATTCCTTTCACGTCCCTGAAGTTGGCAGAAAGCCTGTAGCTTGAACTTCCAGAGCCTCCACTTAGAGACAAGTTATGAATGTGGGATATGCCTGTCTCCGTTAACTCATCGAACCAGTTGATATTTCCACCGAGATCTTGTCCCTGAGCAGGAAAATTTCGGTACTCATCCGAAGTCAATACATCAGGTCTTTGATCACTGGTTTCAAAGGTAACCTGACCGGTATATTCTACTTTTGAAACACCTGCTTCTCCTCGTTTGGTGGTAACCAGGATTACACCGGAAGCTCCTCGCGTACCATAAATCGCTGCTGCAGAACCATCTTTCAGCACCTCAATCGAAGCAATATCCTGTGGTTCGATACTGTTCAGGTCACCACCCAATACACCATCGATTACGACGAGCGGTTCCGTACTGGCACCAACCGTTGACAAACCACGAAGACGGATATTGAATCCTCCGTTTGGGTTCGAGCCAGGTCTTGAGATCACAAGACCACCCACCTTTCCTTGTAATAATTGGGAAACATCATTGACATTACCCTTGTTAAAATCTTCTGCTTTGACCGAAACAATGGAACTCGTCACCTCACGGGATTTTTGAGTACCATATCCTGTCACAACTACTTCATCGAGTAGTTCTCCTTCCTGTAATGAGACATCGATCGTGGATTGATTTCCAACTTCCACTTCCGTGTCTGTAAATCCCGTATATGAAAATACAAGAGTTGCTCCATCTGCAACGGTCAATGAATAGGAACCGTCGAGATCGGTTATCGTTCCATTAGAAGTACCCTTCTCAAGAATGTTTGCTCCAATCAGAGCTTCACCATTAGAATCAGATACGACTCCAGAAACTGTCCTTTGTGCATTGATTTGTGCCGACGTCAATAAAACTAAAGCACAAGCCAGACTGGCTAGAGTTAACAGTTTTTTCATACGACTTTTTAAATTATTTGTTGATATAAAATTCTCACGGCATAGCCTCTGCAGGCTAATCCAGACAAACATATGGAAAATGATCAAACTCGAAGGAAAACTCAATGACATAATATCAGTAAAAATTAGTACTTAAACGTTTACGGTAACGATTATGTGAATAACTTAGAGCAATAATCTATCGACTTGCGCACGACTCTAAAACATATCGCAGAATATCTTAATGTGTCTACAACGACCGTTTCAAGGGCACTGAATGACAAGGATGATATCAGCCCGGAAACGCGTCAGAAGGTACTAAGGGTGGCTAAGATGCTGGACTACAAACCCAACTCTGTCGCCATTTCGCTCCGGAAAAAAACAATGAGCAATTTAATCGGTGTCATCCTTCCGGTCGTTGATCACTATTTTTTTTCTACGATACTTCATGGAATCACAACTTCGGGTCAGGGAGAGGATTACATGGTAATGATCGGTGAATCCAATCACAGTGTAGAGCGTGAGAAAGAAATTCTCAACCGCTTTAATGATCATTATGTAGCCGGGATCATTTTTATTCCTTCGCGCTATACAGGATCCAAAATGAATGTCAAGTTGCTTCAGAAGAGAAGTACTCCATTTGTACTCATTGACCGAACATTCGATGATTACACGGGAAGCTATATTCAACACAACGATTTTCAGGGAGCTTATCATGCCACAACACACCTGATCGATAAGGGCAGGTCCAAAATTGCCCTGCTAAGGGGTGAGCAGGATTGCTCCGTTTCCAATGCCCGAATGAAAGGATTCATCAAGGCGCTCGAGGATCATGAGATCTCGTTCGATCCTGAAATGGTCATTGAATGCACGGATGCATCTAAACGGGAAGGCTACGATGCTGCCAAAGATCTGTTCCAGCTAAATCCTGTGCCCGATGGGATTTTCTGCATTACGGATCAGCTGGCAGCTGGTGTATTGGAATGTGCCAAAGAGTCGGGTCTTGGTGTACCGGAGGAACTATCCGTAGTGGGATACAGCAACTCTGAAATCGCCCAGAATGTCACTCCTAAACTCACTACTGTGTCACAGGATGGATTCGAAATGGGCCGTTTGGCCAAAGAGTACCTTATCGAAATGATTCATCACAATGAGACTTTTCATCAGAAAGTTTTTCCGGCAGAATTGATTATCAGGGGATCGAGCTAATCACTCGTCCACATTTTTTCCTTGAGTCGGGGAATGATTTTCAGCGCATTCTTATAATACAGTTTCTCCAGGATCTCGTCGGGTAAATCAAGACCGTACATCCTCCAAAAGGCATGATATCTCTTATAGTAGGGAAAGTACTCATCGGCAGATTCCAAAACTCTGAAGTACGTTGGATATTCCTCGGGTCTGTAGCTGTCCTTTCCAAAGAGTACGCGATCCTGGTATTGCTCAAAAAACCAATTCGCCATGCGGGGCTGCCGGCCCAATTCCGCAATGACGGCTCCAATTTCTACGTACATATTGGGTATTTCATCCAATAGCTTGGCCAACTGACCAAGGTCATTGGGAAACCAGCCCATGTGGGCATTGATGAAGGTGGTATTCGGATGTTTGCGAAACATGTCATGTTGCTCCCCGATGATGGCTTCCCACGATGCGGGATTATTGGCATTCCGTTTTCTCCCTGGGCGCAATTTGAGTTCCAGCCACCGCTCATTAAGGCTATCATGGGGTGCCCAGAATGATTTGGGATCCGCACTGTGGATCAGTACAGGGATGCCCAGTTCTCCGCATTTGGCCCAAACCGGATCCAGTCTGTCATCATTGATCCGAATCCGATTACCTGCATTATCTCTATGGGTCATTCCCTGACTCTTATAGATCTTCAGTCCCCGGGCACCGATGGAAACATCATATTCCAATTGTTTGAGCGTATTTTCTGCCCAATCAGGTTCGTCAATGCTTCTTAGTTCAATATTTGTGAAATTCACTATCCTGTCCTCGTATCCGTACTTCTTGATATTGTCAATCATATTCTTCAAGCGTTCTCCACCCCTCCCGCTCAAATTGACAACGACCTTCATATTGAGTGCATCCATCTCTGCTATCAGTTCATCGAGATTTTTTTCAGCCAGTCCCCAATGATGACTATGAACGTCTACAAATGGAAATTTTGCCCGTTCGACCGGATTTTCAGGGACTACTAGTGTAGACGGAGGATCATATGCCTCGAAATCAATGGATATGTCTAATGGAGATCTTCTCTGACCAAACAAGTTGCAGACCACTAAGAGAAGATTTATGACTAAAAGAAGAATATTATATCGCATCATAGTACGAAGTTAGAATCTTGGGTAGAATTGTGCATTTTTTCGTGAACCGGCTTTCAACTAAGATCTGTTTTTTTAGTCGATCATTTCAAAAGTTAATCCCGCATATTTTGTAAGTCTGTAGAGATAGGGTGTCCCGAGTGCTACCGATGGTGTCAGGATACCAGAAACGGAAGGACTTTGATCCGAATCCACAGCAAGACATACCGCTGCTTCCGCGAGCATTTTTGAAGTGGATCCATAACCCGGATCCATATCTCCCGTAATTTTCCCTCTTATCCATTTTCCATCCTTTCCCAGGGCATAGATGGAAATGTTGAAAAATCCATTCTCTCTCTGTCTCTTAGATGGTCCTTCTCCCGGGTTGGGTAAAAATCGATTGACGATTCGCTTTCGCAGAGATCCACGTTTACCGCCCATCAATAATCCGAGACCAACAGCAATTGCAAAAGCCTTCATCCTCCCGGACAATCCATCTCCGGTCATGATTGATTCATCGTACCGAAAGTCTTCGCCATAAGGAAAGTTCAACAGAGCATTGCTCCTGCGGACTACTTTTGTATTGATAGATGCCATAATGAATGGAGCCTGCCATGTACGAATTTCTTTGTCATAGGCTACAGTCAAGAGGTCAGCCCGATCCGGTCCTTTTCGGCCCCTCTCGGGATTCAATGCGTAAGGATCATTCAATATTTTAAAGATTGAGGGATCCTTTTCAGCCTCTAACAGTACATTATCAAGACTTGCCAATGTACCGCCACTCATACCTCCTTTTGCCGCCTTTACCCTGAACTTTATTGCACCGGAATACTCCCCCTGGCGTTTTTTCATTTGCTCCTGGATGAAATATACACCCATATCTGATGGTACGGAATCGAACCCACAGGTGTGTACGATTTTCGTTCCTCCTTTTTGTGCTTCTTCATGAAAAGTATCTATCGTTCTTCGCATCCATTGAACCTCTCCGGTCAGGTCGCAGTAGTCCGTATTGTGTTGTACACAAGATTTGACGAGTTGTGTCCCGTATTTGGCATATGGACCTACAGTCGTGCAGATGACTTTAGTGGATTGGACCATATTGGCAAGAGATTGTTTATCATCGATATCTGCGGTCAAAATCGGTATATCAGGATTATTCAGATCTTCCCTGACGACATGCAGTTTTTTGGAATTCCGACCCGCCAATGCCCATTTGAGCTGATCTCCGACTCCATATCTTGACAATAGGTATTCGGCGACAAGTTTGCCGGTGAATCCCGTGGCACCCCATAGTATCACGTCAAATTTCCTCTGTTCAGACATAGGTTTTTTTTGACAAGATAGTTATCGAAATTGTCAATTAGGTCAAGTCATTCTTTAATCTGGCCATACGGGCCTGGCGCGATTGATTCCCCCCTGATATTCATCACAAGGCAAAGGACTGTTGGCGCGAAATCCCCCAAAATTGCAAACCTCCTCACACTGGCTGTTCACGACTGTTGCAATTGCATCGAATGCAACACCATCATCAAAGATGTAATATTCCTCACCATCCAGTTCAAATACCGAAATACCCGTAAAGGTCCTGTCCTGGTTTCGCTCTATGAATTCTTTTTTCATTTCTTCGATGCATTTGGATTCATCCGAACAAGAAATGGGAAAAACGAAGCTTAAAATGATGAATAGTCTCATAAGGATGTATTACGCCCGTCATCTAACCAACGTTGGTTAGTATTCGATTATTCTCGTTCATTCAGTCCGCCAAACTAGTCCGAAGAGGTATATCTTTGCCCGCTTTATGAAGCGAGAACAACAAGCATTGATGCCTTCCCGGGATAGGAAGGGTTTGATTTTTGACCTGGATGGTACGTTGGCTGACACGATGTCTTTGCACGTCAAGGCCTGGATACAGACTGCGGAACTCTGGGAAGTCACCATCACCGCACAAATGATCTATGAACGTGGAGGAACACCTACCATTCAAGTCATCGAAGATCTGTCCAGGCTCTATGGTTGGTCTATAGACCCTTATGCATTCAGGATAAAGAAAAATGACATTTATGCAGATATCAAAAAGCGGAACGGAAAGATAAATCCCATTTTACCTGTCCTGGAAATCGTACACAGGTATAAGAATATCCTGCCTCAGTCAGTTGGAACAGGAAGTGTCAGGAAGAATGCTGAAATGGCAATTGACGATCTTGGATTACAGGATCATTTTGAGGTCATTGTCACTGCTGATGATGTTTCCCGGCATAAGCCGCATCCGGAAACATTTTTAAAATGCGCCGATGGCATGAAGGTCAAGCCTGAAGACTGTCTCGTATATGAGGACGGACCAATGGGAATAGAGGCCGCTATGTCTGCCGGTATGAAAGTCATCCATATCGAAACTTTGGAATCTTTTTCTCCTTAAGAAAGCCCAAATATGATCCAGATTAAATCATTTGCATTCAATCCCTTCCAGGAAAATACATACGTATTATACGACGACCTGACGAAGGAATGTATCATCGTCGATCCCGGAAATTCTAATCATTCAGAAGACCAGGAAATATGTGCATTCATCGAGCGTATGCAATTGAAGCCGGTTCGATTGATCAACACTCATTGTCATATAGATCACGTATTGGGCAATCAATTGATCGCTAAGCAATATAATCTCCAACTGGAAGGTCATAAGTTGGAAGTTCCGGTATTATCTATGTGTCGTCAGGTGGGAACTCTGTATGGTATTCCATACAGAGAGTCACCAGAACTCCAGGTTTTTCATGAGGAAGGAGATACATTGACTTTTGGGACATCTGAGATCGGGATTCTATTTACTCCAGGCCATTCCCCGGGAAGCATATGTTTATATCTGAGGAATGAAAATTCAATCATTGGAGGAGATGTCTTATTCCGGGGAAGTATTGGCAGAACTGATCTTCCCGGAGGTGATTACGATACGCTGATCTCCAGTATTAAGAAAAAGTTATTGGGTCTGCCTCCGGAAACGGTTGTATATCCAGGTCATGGCCCTAGTACAACAATTGGTGCAGAGAAGAGGATGAATCCATTTTTGCAGTAGTCTAGTCTATCCGATCGCTATGCAAAGTGTTTCAACATAATGACCTCCTGCCTGTTCAGGTGTCTGAACCACCCTCGTGGCAGATCCTTTTTTGTCAGTCCACCGTAATATACCCTGTCCAGTTTTTGTACCTGATAGCCTAAGCTTTCAAAAATTCTCCTGATCACACGATACTTTCCGATGTGAATTTCAATACCAATTTCATCATTATCAGAACCAATGATCCAGTCAATATCATCGACAAGGGCGACTCCATCGTCCAGTCGAAGTCCTTTTTTGATGGACATCAGGTCTTCTTTACCAACCTCTCTGTCCAGGACCACATGGTATCTTTTTTTGACCCCATGGCTTGGGTGAGAAAGTTTTTTGGCAAGGTCTCCGTCATTTGTGAGCAATAATAAGCCCGTCGTATTCCTGTCCAGCCTGCCCACCGGATAAATCCTTTCTTTGACCTTTGGCTGTACAATGTCAATGACGGTCTTACGGGCTTTTTCGTCAGAGGTTGTGGTCAGGACATTCTTGGGTTTATTCATCAGGATATAAATCATCCTTTTTTGTCTTCTGAGTTGTTTGCCCCTATAGAAGACCTTGTCCTTCGGTTGGACGGTGTAAGATGGATTTAGTTCAATTTCATCATTGATCCTGATCTGACCGCTTTTCACCAATTCGGCGGCTTTTCGACGTGAACAAACTCCTGCATGCGCTATGAACTTATTAAGTCTCATGAATTATTGAGAACATTAGAATGGCATTTCTTCATCATCATTCAACTTCGACTGCTTCGTAATAATTCCCGCCATTGGATCCCTGAA
Organism: Saprospiraceae bacterium; assembly: GCA_028282725.1. Lineage (GTDB taxonomy): Bacteria > Bacteroidota > Bacteroidia > Chitinophagales > Saprospiraceae > JAJRXG01. The sequence goes on along the minus strand of JANQHF010000054.1, from coordinate 59,477 downwards.
GTCACTTCCAAAACCAGCCTGTGTAAATTGATTGAAGTTTCCTTCTTCAAATCGAACATATTCCGGAACAAATCGAAGCTCTACTGTCCCGAGACTACCATTCCTGTGTTTTGAGATGATGATTTCCGCAAGATCCTTGGGTCGGTCAAAGTCTTCATCCATTTCGTAATAACCGGGCCGGTAAATAAAGGTGACGATATCGGCATCCTGTTCAATGGCTCCGGATTCACGAAGATCCGATAATACCGGTCTCTTGCTGCCTCCTCTCGTTTCAACAGCACGACTCAATTGTGAAAGAGCAATGACGGGGACGCTCAATTCTTTTGCAAGGCCCTTCAATGATCTCGAAATGGTACTGATCTCCTGTTCCCGATTTCCTTTTTTCTGATTTGGTGCAGCGGTCATCAGTTGCAGGTAATCGATGATGATCAACTGGATGTCGTGATTCTGTTTTAATCTTCTGCACTTGGCTCTCAATTCAAAAATATTGATGGCCGGTGTATCATCGATATAGATGGGTGTTTCAGCCATGTTATCGACGGTTTGATTCAATCGCAACCACTCCGTTTGATCCAACTGTCCGTTTCGAAGTTTCTGGCTGTTGATACTGGCATCCATTGAGATCAATCTTTGTACAAGTTGTGTGTTGGCCATCTCCAGTGAAAAAATGGCAACCGCTTTATCGGCAAGAGCGGCATTCCTGGCTAAGGAAAGCGTGAATGCCGTCTTACCCATTCCCGGACGAGCGGCAATGATAATGAGGTCGGATTCCTGCCAACCAGAGGTGATTTTGTCCAATTCCTTGAAACCGGTAGGCACACCTGTAATGGCCTCATCTTTTTGACTGACGGCTTCAATTTCCCGTCTGGTTTTAATGGCCAGGGCACTTAGTTTCTCATAACCGGTATTCAGATTCGTATCCGTGATCTCATAGAGATTTTGTTCTGCCTCATCCAACAATTCGAAGACATCTTTTTCATCGGTATAGGAATCTTTGATGGTGGTCGTTGAGACGCGTATTAATTCTCTTTGAATGAATTTTTGTGCCACGATGCGAGCATGGTATTCTACGTTGGCCGCTGAGGCTACCTTATTAGTCAGATCGAGTAAGTAATTGACACCTCCGACCAGGTCGAGTTTTTTCGCTTTCTTAAGTGATTCGTGTACTGTCAGTAAATCGATCGGCTGAGACTTTTCAAACAGATCGAGCATGACAGAATAAATCTCACTGTGAATCTCCTTGTAGAAGCTTTCCGGACGCAATATTTCAATGACGGAAGGGAGTCCATCCCGATCGACCAAAATGGCACCGAGTACTGCCTCTTCCAATTCTATGGCCTGGGGCATCACCCTGCCATACAACAAGGCATTCGCGTCCACCTCACTTGTAACGCTTTTGAATTTTCCTCCTTCTACAGACTTTAAAGATTTCCCCTCGGACATAGCTAATTTTGATCAGATAGTTCAGCTGAACAGCGACATGAAAAACAGTGTCGCGAAGCTAATCATATATTAAACCTAAATGAAATATATCCATAAATCAAGTCTGTGAATTGGATGTTGAAAGAAGCCAATGTTTTACCCATTTGATCATCCACAATGTGGAAAACAATTTTTCGATCAGAAAAGTCTGATCGTTCGAGTATCAATTTATCGAAGCATCCGGCAAAGGGGATGTGAATAAATAAAATAAAAAACCTGAACTCAGTTTGTTCCTTGTTTACTTCTGACTAGTGCCTCTACTCGTCGGCTGCTTTTGATATGTGCCAATATTGAGTTGACAATGATAAAAAACAGTGCCACCAGGCAAGGTAAGATGACGAGCAATCCGAAGACGACCATCGATGCAGAATTGCCAGTCCTGTTTAACCAGGCAAGTCCGGCGCTTGCAGCAGCTGCGAACAGGATCAGTCCAAGCGGGATGGTTCTGTATTTAGTCATATGCATGGATTGGGTCCGGTAGATCTTTTCCAGAAGGGATTGATATTCTATTTCCATTGTGTCCATACCCACCAATTGTTCTGCAATGCTTTTAGCCTCCTGAAGTCGACCCAGATTAAATTGTGAGATTGACTTGATCCGAAGTAATTGGTGGAAGTCCTTATCGGACCCATATGAGATATTATTCAAAAAGGTGTATTCAATGATGGGATCGATCAGCTCCATAATTTCCGGGTATCTTCCCAATTCAAATAAGGCCAGACAATAATGAAATTGAAAGAAGGTCTTTTCTGAGACCTCCATTGCAGCGATGTGCTTCGAATTTTGTTCGAGAAAAGTCACCTTTTCAAGGTGATCATCCGGTTCAATGGTCCGGAAGATTTCAATTAATGAATTCTTTGTTGAAAACATCTTTAGTTGCGTCTATCCGAACCCCAGGATAGTTTTTCATGAATGGTCCGTAAAAATGTTTGCCCTTCTAAAATAACCAAATGAGTACTAAATTCACATTTACTGACGGACAATTGATGTCTGGATGTGATTTTCTCATGTCTCGAATCCAGGGTGCACAAGTAATTCTTGGCACGGCCTTCCAAAACAAATGAAATAACCGAATTGTCGGATATCACCAAAGGCCGGACATTCAAATTGTGAGGCGCCACAGGTGTAATGATCATATTGTCTGAACCGGGAAAGATAATGGGACCACCGCAACTCAATGAATATCCTGTTGAACCGGTAGGTGTGGCTACGATGATTCCATCCGCCCAATAAGAATTGAGAAACTCCCCGTCGATATACGTGTGAATGGTGATCATTGAGGAGTTGTCCCTCTTATGTATGGTGAAATCATTGAGCGCGAAGTTTTGCTGAGCAAACAGCGCTGGTTCAGAGCGTAAATTCAACATGGATCGCGTTTCGATATGATAATTTCCACTGGCTACATTTTCCAAAGCCGAATCGATGTTTTTTCGTTCAATACCTGCCAAGAATCCAAGGCGACCCATATTGATCCCAATGATCGGAATGGCAAGATCCCGGATAAGACAGGTTGCTCCAAGAATGGTACCGTCGCCCCCCATGGTAAGCACCATGTCAACCATCACTTCTTTTAACGATTGATAATCCTCAACTTCCCGGACCTGAATATCAAGGTTTTCCTTTTTGATAAATGAAAATAAAACAGTGTTGGCATAGATCTGCCAATCGTGATCCCTGGCCTTTTTGAGAACGACCAGCAGGGGTTCCCGGTAATTTCTCTGTACGCGACGGGCAAATAGCAATACCTTCATACAGACAAATATCATATTCATGACAGAGATACAAGCCTTAATTTCGAATAATCTTTATCTCTTTCATCTCTACTTACTTACGCATTGCGGAGGTGTGAACCCTTGACAAAAGTCCAAAGTTTATATAGCTTTAACCCATAATAGAATGCTGACCGTACCAATCAGCAGAGATTCCAACAGACGAGACCTTAACACATTTAATTACTGTAAACTAGGTAATGGCTGAAAAAAAAGAGGTGACCGGGGGATCAAGCTACTCATTGCTTATTGGCAAGCTTGATCAGTTTATAAGGAAATACTACACAAACAAAATTCTTCGCGGAACACTTCTCACCATAGCCCTATGTGTTGCATTGTTTCTCTTATATGCCTTTCTCGAACACCAATTCTATCTATCTCAAGGTGGTAGAAAGACTTTGTTCTTTTCATATCTGATCGTCTTTCTCGGTGCATTCGGCACACAGGTCTTGTTTCCTGTACTCAGATATTTTAAGCTTGGGAAGACCATCAGTCACGAGCAGGCTGCCAGGATACTTGGAGCTCATTTTTCGGATGTAGAAGACAAATTGATCAATATCCTTCAGCTCAAGAAAGAGATCCCGGCCAGCGACAGTGATTTAATCCAGGCAAGTATCGATCAAAAAGCCGAACGAATAAAATTGATTCCTTTCAGACAGGCTATAGATTTGGCTCAAAACAAAAGATATTTTCGCTATGCCCTTCCTCCTGTCCTGTTATTAATTTTCCTGCTCTTCGCTTCTCCAAGTATCATAACAAAATCAACGTATCGAATTATCAACAATAATGAAATATTCGAAAGAGAAGCTCCATTCACATTTTTATTTGAACAGGACCAATTTGAAGTGATTCAATACGAAGATTACCGATTGTTTGTCGATGTAGAAGGAGACAAACTTCCCAATGAAGCATTCATCAAGGTGGACAATTACGAATATCGACTCAATAAAGAAACGCCCACGAGATATTCCTACCTGTTTCCCAATGTGCGTTCCGATGCCCGTTTCGAGGTCTATTCAGGGATCTACAGAACAGAAGAGAAGATCTTGACCGTATTTCCTAAACCAAAAATGGTGGATATCCAGGTATCACTTGAATACCCCCGGTATACGGGCCGAAAGTCGGAAATACTTCAAAATACCGGAGATTTTTCGGTACCGGAAGGAAGTCATGCGAATTGGACCATTGATACCAAAAATACCGATTTTCTGAACGTAAAATTCGGTAACGAAAATCCGGATCGATTTGAATCAACTGGTTCTGTGGCCTATGATTTCTCCAGGAAAATTTACGATGATCTTTCCTATCAAATTTCATTGAGTAATGACAAGGTAAACAGAGGAGACTCTCTTTCTTTTTTCATCAATGTGATTAAAGATCAATATCCTCAGATTACTGTTGACATGATCCAGGACAGCCTTACGGAAGACAATTACTATTTCATAGGAAATGCTTCTGATGATTACGCATTGTCCAAGTTGATCTTCGTCTATGAACATCTTGATGAAACCGGGAACGTGATAGCAAAAAACGAGGAAGTGATCCCATCCACAATAAGTCCTCAAATTGACTATCAGTATATATTAAACATTCAAGACTTTGACATGGGACCCGGCGATAAGCTGAACTATTATTTCGAAGTTTTTGATAATGACGGTATTCACGGACCAAAATCCAGCAAGACGGCTGTCATGAGCCATCAGAAGAAGAGTCTTGAAGAATTGAAGCTGGAGGAAGAAGCCAACGAAGAAAAAATAAAAGACCGTCTGGAACAAGGTATTGACGAAGCCAGGAAGATCCGGGAAGAGTTGCAAAAGCTACGCGAAAAACTTCTTCAAAAGGATGAATTGGATTGGCAGGACAGAAAAGAGCTTGAGAAGTTATTGGAAAGACAACAGCAACTCCAGGAGCAGTTGAATGAAGCCAAAGATGCAAATGCTGAAAATCTGGAGAACCAGGAGGAGATGAAAACAATGACTCCGGAGATGTTGGAAAAGCAGGAGCGATTGCAGGAATTGTTTGAAGAGACGGTCAATGAGGAAATGCAAAATCTCATGGAACAAATCCAGGAGCTGCTCCAGGAACTCAACAAAGAACAGTCGCTCGAGATGATGGAACAATTTGAAATGAATGAGGAGCAACTGGAAAATCAAATGGATCGTCTTGAGGAACTATACAAACAATTGGAAGTTGAAAAAGAAGTCAACGAAGCAATCAATAAGCTGGAAGAATTGAGCGAAGAGTTGGAAGAGCTGAGTGAAGAAACCAAAGAAGAAAGTAGTCCATCTGAGGAACTGGAGGAAAAACAGGAGGAAATCAATAATGAGTTTGAAGAATTAAAGGAAAAACTTGAGGAGACCTTTGAGAAAAATGAAGAATTGGAAACTCCGCAGAATCTTTCGAATGACTTACCAGAACAGGCTGAAGAAATCAGTGATGAACTGAATGAGAGCCAGGAACAACTGCAACAACAACAAAACCAGGATGCCTCGCAATCTCAAAAGAAAGCAGCTCAACAGATGAAGAAGATGGCCGCCGGAATGCAAAGTCAAATGCAGGCAGGACAGCAAGAACAAATGACCGAGGACATTGAAACGATCAGACAACTATTGGAAAACCTGGTTACCCTTTCATTTGATCAGGAAGATCTTGTTGGAAATGTGAATCGGACCGTGATCAATACACCTCGGTATGTCGAACTGCTGCAAGACCAGATGAGAATTAAAGACGACTTCCAGGTCGTACAAGATACCCTTGAGGCACTGGCCAAAAGACAGCCCGATATAGAAACCTATATCCTGGATAAAGTAAGTGAGGTTAAGCATAATCTTGACTCCAGTCTTGGTCAATTGGAAGATCGTAAAAAACCCGAAGCCAATCAGAGCCAGAGGACAACCATGAAAAACCTGAATGACCTGGCACTCATGTTATCAGAAAGTATGGAACAGATGCAACAACAAATGGCAGGGATGATGTCCGGAAGTCAGATGTGTCAAAACCCTGGCAATCAACCCGGAAATAAGAGCGGAAGAGTTCCCATGGATAAGATTTCAGAAGGTCAGGATCAAATGTCTGAAGAACTCAAGAAAATGATGGAGCAGGGCAAGGGTCAAAAAGGAAATACGGCCAAAGATTTTGCAGAGGCTGCAGCAAAGCAGGCAGCCCTTCGAAAAATGCTGGAGGAGCTTGCCAAAGAACAACAGGAACAAGGTCAGGGCACTTCAGATGAACTCAACCAAATCATTGAAGAAATGAACAAACAGGAAATCGATTTGGTTAATAAGCGATTGGATAACGAAATGTTGCTCAGACAGCAAGAAATTTTGACGAGATTACTGGAAGCAGAAAAGGCGCAAAAAGAAAGGGAATATGATGAAAAGAGAAAATCAGAATCCGGTGAAGACGTCAAGCGCGAACTGCCTCCTTCCATAGAAGAATATATAAAGAAAAGGAAAGCCCTTTTAGAACAGTACAAATATGCATCTCCGGAAATGAAACCTCATTACAAACGATTGGTGGATGAGTATTATAAAAAACTAAAACGAGCTTAATCAACTTACTTTATGTTTCAACAATCGATTAAACTGACTTCCTCCACTCATAGTATTTGTCAGCTGGAAGAATTTATTCAGTGCGTAGCGGCAAAGCACAATATTAATAAGGAGAAATTTCCTGATATCCTGATCAGTCTTACCGAAGCTGTGAATAATGCTATTGTTCATGGAAACAAGGAAGATGCCCAGAAGGTAGTGCACGTCATTTCTCAAAGAACCAATGGTGGACTTTCTTTCATTGTAGAAGATGAAGGGTCTGGATTTAACCCACACATCATACCCGATCCTACCAGTCCGGATAGATTAGATTGTTGTGGAGGACGCGGTGTATTTTTGATGAAACAACTGGCTGATGAAGTGCACTATCTCAATAACGGCAACAAAGTCCGTATCCATTTCAAAGTATGAGCGAAAGCTCGATCCATTTCTTTTCAGAAGAAATCGACTTCAATCTTTCTGATGAGATCGATTGGATTCGATGGATCAATCATGCCATAAAACAGGAGAAAAAGGAATTGGGATATCTCAATTTCATTTTTTGTTCAGATGATTTTTTGTGGTCCATGAATAAAAAGTATTTGTCACATGATACGTTGACAGATGTGATTTCCTTCCCATACTCATATCAACCTGTTGAAGGAGAGATCTACATCAGCATTGATAGAGTAAAAGAGAATGCCAATGCATTACATATTTCTTTTCTCATAGAATTACAGCGCGTGATCATTCATGGCGTTTTACATCTTTTGGGCTATAATGACAAGACCGAGGAAGAAGTAAAATTGATGAGGCTAAAAGAGGAAGAATTCCTTCGGCAAGCGGGCAATTTCAAAATTGAACGTTAGAAAGATTCTAAATAAAAGAACGGTTGAACACGTCGACTCGTGACTTGTATTAATCCTTAGATTTGCTGCTAACGAACGTGCAGGAATTGCTCAATCCACACCGGGGCATTCTTGTAAACTGACAAAAAGAATTTATGTCTTGGTTGATCACTTTTTTAACCTCCAGTATCGGGCAAAAAATTATCATGGCCCTGACGGGGTTGTTCCTGATACTTTTTCTCTTAATACACCTGATAGGAAATTTGCAATTATTGGCAAACGATGGCGGTAAATCCTTCAATATTTACACTGAATTCATGAGCACGAATCCGCTCATTCAAACCATCTCCAAGGGCAACTTTTTCTTTATTGCACTTCACACAATGCAAGGGCTTTTACTTGCATTTAAGAACAAGAAGGCGAAGGGTTCAAAATATGCAATTCGCGCCTCCAATAACACTTCGTGGGCATCCAAAAACATGGCTTTGTTAGGCACGCTTTTACTGGCCTTTATACTCATGCATCTCTGGCACTTTTGGTTCGTATTCAAGTTTGGAAGTAATTATGATGTAGTGACGATCAACGGAACCGAAATGATAGATGCCTATACAAAAGTATCCGTTGTACTCACACAACCGGTTTGGCTCATTTCCTACATCATAGGGCTCATCGTCCTGGCCTATCATCTGAATCATGGATTTGGTAGTGCGTTTCAGACACTCGGATTAAGACACAAAAAGTACACCCCCATAATAAATTTTGTCGGAAAAGCATACTCGATTTTGATTCCTCTGGGATTCGCCATTATTCCCTTGTATTTGTACTTCACTAAGTAATTAATCAAATGAGATTGAATAACAAAGTACCCCCCGGGCCACTCAAAAATAAATGGACAAATTACAAGTCTAGTGTCAGCCTTGTTGCACCCAATAACAAGAGACGACTGGACATCATCGTGGTGGGAACGGGATTGGCCGGAGCCTCTGCGGCAGCCTCCTTAGGTGAACTTGGCTATAACGTCCAATGCTTCACTTTTCATGACAGCCCCCGAAGGGCACACAGTATAGCTGCTCAGGGAGGTATCAATGCAGCTAAGAATTATCAGAATGACGGGGACAGTGTATACCGATTATTCTATGACACGATCAAGGGAGGAGATTACAGATCACGCGAAGCAAACGTATACCGCCTGGCTGAGGTAAGTGCGGATATCATTGATCAGTGTGTGGCACAGGGTGTTCCTTTTGCCAGAGAATATGGGGGCTTACTCGAAAACAGGTCCTTCGGTGGGGTTCAGGTTTCCAGGACATTTTATGCACGGGGTCAAACAGGGCAACAATTACTGATTGGAGCATATCAGGCATTATCCAGGCAAATCTCGACTGGACAGGTCAGGATGTATAATCGTCACGAGATGTTGGATGTAGTGCTCGTTGATGGAAAGGCAAGGGGTATCATAGCCCGCAATCTTTTGACCGGATCTTTGGAAAGATTTGCCGCACATTGTGTAGTCATTGCGACTGGAGGATATGGAAATGTGTTTTACTTATCCACGAATGCCATGGGTTGCAATGTCAGTGCCGCCTGGCGCACGGTGAAGAAAGGAGCGTTAATGGCTAATCCTTGCTTTACCCAAATTCATCCTACGTGCATTCCGGTATCCGGAGAGTACCAGTCCAAGTTGACCCTGATGTCAGAATCTCTGAGAAATGACGGGCGTGTTTGGGTGCCCAAAAAAGTAGAAGATGCAGAAGCAATAAGGAATGGCAAGAAGACCGGTCTGGACATCCCGGAAGAAGATCGCGATTACTATCTGGAAAGAATCTATCCTGCATTTGGAAATCTTGTTCCCCGAGATGTAGCATCTCGCGCAGCAAAAGTCGTTTGCGATGAAGGTCGTGGAGTAGCACCTACCGGCCTGGCCGTATATCTTGACTTTAAGGATTCAACCATGCGTTATGGAAAGGCCAGGGCCAATGTATTGGGACTGAATGGTACGGGTGATGTTGAAAAACTGGGAAAGGAGGTTATTTCTGAAAAATACGGCAACCTGTTTCAGATGTACGAGAAGATCAGTGGTGAGAATCCCTATCAGTTTCCCATGAAGATTTATCCGGCGGTTCATTATACGATGGGCGGTCTTTGGGTGGATTACAACCTGGAAACCAACATCCCGGGACTATTTGCACTGGGGGAAGCCAATTTTTCTGACCATGGAGCGAATCGACTAGGAGCTTCTGCCCTCATGCAAGGGCTTGCAGATGGTTATTTTGTAATCCCCTACACCATTGGACAATTTCTCTCCGCAGAGATCAGAACTCCTTCTTTTACGACGGACCTTCGGGAATTTGATGATGCCGAGGACGCCGTGCGGGAACGGATCGAAATATTAAAGGGAATCCACGGGAATAAATCTGTCGAGACTTTTCACAGGGAATTGGGAAATATCATGTGGGAATATTGCGGTATGTCAAGGACAGCAGAGGGATTGACCAAGGGCAAGGAATTAATTCGCAATCTCAGAAAGGATTTTTATAAGGATGTATTTGTCCCGGGACGGATTGACGAATACAATCCGGAATTGGAAAAGGCATTGCGCGTCGCTGATTTCCTTGAGATGGGTGAATTAATGATGGAAGATGCATTGGATAGAAACGAGTCATGCGGTGGACACTTCAGAGAGGAGTATAAGACACCGGAAGGAGAGGCCATGAGAAATGATGAAGCATATACTTATGTCTCGGCATGGGAATGGAATGAAAACGGAGCACATAAGTTGCACAAGGAATATCTGACATTTGAAAACGTAGAATTGAAAACAAGATCATATAAATAAGATATGAGTCAAGACATGAATCTGACATTAAAGGTCTGGAGACAACCCGGCCCTAACGCAGAAGGGAAGTTGGAGACATACAAGGTAGTAGCCAATGAGCACATGTCGTTCCTGGAAATGCTTGATGTGTTGAATGAATCGTTGATTGCAGAAAAGAAAGATCCGATCTCCTTTGAGCATGATTGCAGGGAAGGTATTTGCGGTACGTGTAGTTTGGTCATCGACGGACGAGCCCATGGTCCCCAGCGTGGTACCGCAGTTTGTCAATTACATATGAGACATTATAAGGACGGCGATACAATCGTCGTAGAACCTTTTCGGGCGAAGGCTTTCCCGGTGATCAAGGATCTGTCAGTTGATCGTTCTGCATTTGACCGGATCATTCAAGCCGGCGGATTCATCTCAGTCAGCACGGGTCAGGCTGTAGATGGTAATGCGATTCCCGTGGAAAGGGAAGTTGCTTCTCAGGCATTTGATGCTGCAGCCTGCATAGGTTGTGGGGCTTGTGTTGCAGCTTGTCCCAATGGCTCAGCTATGCTCTTTACATCTGCCAAAGTAGCCCATTTGGGACTGCTGCCTCAAGGAAAGGTAGAAGGAAAGAATCGCGTGAAAAGTATGGTGGCACAGATGGATAAGGAAGGTTTTGGTTTTTGTTCCAATATTCGGGCCTGTGAAATTGAATGCCCTAAGGAGATCAGCACAGAGAATATTGCAAGGATGAATCGTTATTATACCCATGCAATGATCAATTCCGAATAAACCCTACAACGCTGCTTGTTTCAATTGTTTATAATATGTAAGGCATTCTTCATATAAGGGATGCAGTCGTCCCGGAAGGCTTCTGGAACTGGTTTTCTGTCTTTTAAAGCCCGTGCTTTTCCAGACATTTTGATACCAATGTTTTGCCCATACGCCATCTTCCTCTCTTGAGCCTGTTCGCCATTGAAGCATGTCCTGATAGAATGGGATGTCAAGTCGATTGCAAAGTTTGACGAGGTAGGATTGTGGATCTTCAAGAATATCATTTGAATCCACCACAATGGATTCTTTTTCATGCATTCGCAAGTAATTGTATATCTCCCATTCTCTTTGAAGGCCGATATCCCCGATCGTGGGATTATCGATCACTTTGGCAAAAGATGCAATGAGTTGATAGGGATCCCTGATCAGAAAGACGTTGTGCAGATCCAACAGGAAGGAAGGATCACAATCCACATAGTGATGTGCCATTCCCTTGATGAAGTAAACCGGAACATTTATATCCTGAAAGATGAGTTGCCGGATCACTTCATCCATTGAATGAGGCAATGCGTTGAGAATTTCCCCGGTAGCAGGATGATAGTCGATGCCCGTATGAGCCAAATAATAAGCATACATCGGTTCGTCGATCACTTTCGCGTCGGGACGATTGGCAAATGAATACATCAGGGCAGTGGAAATATTCCTCGGTCCTGAAATCAGGTTGATTCGTTTAGTCATCATCGAGTTCTTCAGGATGCCAAAATAATTCTTCAAAATTGACCACCTTGTCATTCACTACCTCTATTCCTTCAGCTTCCAGGAGTTCCTGCATTCTGGTAGGTGTTGCAAAATGCAGTCTTCCCGAAAGCTCCCCTTTCCTGTTGACCACCCGATGTGCAGGTATGTTTCCCATACTGCTACTGTGACTTTGTGTCAAAGCCCATCCTACCATCCGCGCAGATCCCAATGATAGATAATCAGCAATGGCACCATAGTTGGTCACACGTCCCTTGGGTATTTGTTGCGTTACATAATAAACCAAGTCGAAGTAACTTTGATGTTTCATTCCATCTGAAATATGCTCAATAAAAAGGTTATTGCAACTGAAGTAACAAACTTAACAGATGCGCGCTACTTTGCCGCCAGAGGAGTACAGTATTTATTGTTTGATTTGGACAATATCAGTATTCAAAAAATACTGGAAATCAAAGAATGGGTAGAAGGGCCCGAAATACTCTTATTGTTTTCTTCAAACTCTGTAGACTTTCTGGATGAATCCGTGATCAGGACCGCGCCAACTGCAATTGCTGCTAAGGATGGTATAACTACCTCGGAACTCGCTCATCTTGCTCCACACATCTCTTTTTTTGACTGGACACCTGAACACATTTATTTGGGAGACACCGAATTCCAAAAGGTGATTCATCCAAACGAACTGGATGGCCTGGATTCCTTAGCTGGTGTGATCCTAAGTGGTGAAATAGAAGATCAGGTGGGCATAAAAGACTTTGACAACATGGATTCAATCCTCGACCGAATAGAAGTTGCTTAATTTGTGCAATCACACCGGTTGGTATTGATTAAAAAATCGAATTTAGGCGTATTCTACATGATCATAAGTGCCATGGCATTTACGATCATGAACGGATTGGTCAAATACCTTGATCACATCGGGTCGTATCAGCTTGTATTCTTCAGATCTTTCGTCTCCCTGATCTTATGCCTTATTTATTTACAATTGAAAAACATTCCCTTCCAGGGCAATAATAAAAAGTGGCTGTTACTTAGGGGTATTGTCGGCACCATTTCGTTGACATTGTTTTTCATCGCCATCAAGATTATTCCACTTGGATCTGCTGTTACCCTTCGCTATTTGTCACCTCTATTCGCTGCATTTCTCGCATTTATTTTTTTGAAGGAAAGAATCATGAAGATCCAGTGGCTCTTTTTTTTAATGGCCTTTATCGGAGCCGCCATTTTGAAGGGTTTTGATTTTAGAATCACGGCCGTTGGATTCGCCCTGATCATTTCTTCTGCATTCTTCAGCGGTCTGGTATATACGATCATTAAAAAAATCGGAACTTCCGAGCACCCTTTTGTAGTGGTAGGATATTTTATGGCTGTAGCATCTGTCGTGGGTCTGATTCTCTCTCTCCCGTCATGGGATACTCCATCAGGACAGGACTTGATGATTTTGATGTGTTTGGGATGTTTCGGGTTTTTAGGGCAAGTGTTTATGACATTGGCCATTCAATCTGACCTGTTGATAAAAGTGATACCATTCAAATACCTTGAAGCCATGCTTGCAGTATTTGTGGGCCTGATCTGGTTTGGAGAAGGGTACAATTACATCGCCATCGTCGGAATGCTATTGATCGTGGCAGGAATGTTCCTGAACCTTGTCTATTCCAAAAGAGTCAGTCGTAGCTAAATCCGCGAAACGTCGACTGCCTGGGTCTCTATCCTTCCTCTTTGGGTCCCCGCGGTAAAGCTTCCTCGGGAAAAGGAAACAGGATTGTCGAGTTTTTTTCAGCCGCAATATTAGCCAGGGTCTGGTACAGGCGGAGTTTGATAGCAGAAGGGGATTGATCGATTAACTTACCGGCCTCAAGCAATTTTCCCGCTGCTTGTTCTTCTGCAAGTGCCAATATTACTCTCGCTCGCCGGGACCGCTCGGCCTCTGCCTGGTTAGCCATCATCCGCCTCATGTTTTCAGGCAACTGGATATCCTTGATTTTTACATCGATGATCTCAATACCCCATTCTTTCGTTTCCTGCTCTACAATGGTTTTGATATTTTTTCCCATTTCCTCTCTCTTGGAAAGTATCGTATCCAATTCTACCTTTCCACAGACATCCCGAAGAGCGGCCTGGGATAATTGAGTAATGGCAAAATCATATTCTTCCACTTCAAGCACAGCTTTTTCCGGGTTATTTACTTTGAAAAATACGACGCCGTCGATACTGCACGGAACATTATCTTCAGTCATAACTTCCTGGGAAACGATGTTGATCGTGATTACCCTGATATCTACGATTTGAATCGTTTCGACAATGGGAATGATCCACCTCAACCCAGGATTTAGTGTTGTTATAAATTTTCCGAATCGAAATTTTATGGCTCGCTTATATTCAAAAATTATGCGGATACCACTCAAAATGAATACAGCCAGGATAATGCCAACGATATATTGAACTTGCATCGTAGTGGATTTGGTGAACTAAATTGTTATAAGATAAGATATTTTACATCTATAAGTTTCGCTGACCAGGTTGGTAGGTTTCCTCAGCTCGACTTTCAACGTCTTCCCTGTAATAAGCGACATCCTTAAATTGAACATCGGCATACCTTTGTGCCTGATCATAAAAATGTGGTGAATCCGGTGACCCGGATTGGCCACCGGCAAGTAGACTTTTTGCCTGAACCCGGTCCCCAAACTCCACTACGGCAACAAAACTGTTACCTGAACTTCCATATAATTTTTTTGTGCCTTCCCTTGAACGGGAACCATAGGAAGCCAGCGCACCCCATCTTCCGGATGCAAGACCTATTGGAATGCTTGGTTTATCATCATCGTAACTGAGATCAATGTCACCACTGAGGCGTTGAAATCTATTCACTTCACCCCAGGGAATATTCCATGTGCCAAAGTCCTCCTCGAGCTTGTTGATGACATTCCCGAAAATTTGAAGCTGCTCTTCATCAGGGGCCTTCTTACCGAAGAAACTCAAACGATTTATACCTCTCAATTCTGCAGGAATATTACCATTTCTGAGGACTGCCATTCCATAAAAGTGAGCCAAAGTCATGGCGACAGAACTGGTCGACGTCCCGTAATCCCAGGACCTGAGTGGTTCAATTGCTTCCTTGATCGTCAGGTCCCTTTCAGAGCGGTCAACAGCCTTGATCAATCCCGGAATCAACTTTTCAAAGGCCGGTAATTTATTGTCATAAGACATTTTGATCAGATCATCCAGGGTCATTTCCTTGCATTGTTCGAGTAGACGAACTGCATGAATTCCCCTGAAATTTTCCCGGTCTATAGACATATATCCGGGATAATTTCCTCTTTTCGGACTGTATTTTCCCGCCGAGGTATATGGAGTTGAATTACAATTTTGTATCCAGCCATTTGCGGGATTGACAACGGTAATTGCTTCTTCAACACTGTGCAGACCTTTCCAATCAGTCTCCGGATTACTACCCTCTACGGGTTGATAATAATCGAATCGCTCATCTCTTATGGGAATGAAATTACCATGGTAATAGGCAATATTTCCATCCGCATCGGCATAGACCGTATTATTTGATGAATTGGTGTTCATTTTCATCATGTTCCAAAATTCATCGTGGCCATTCAGCTTGGTTCTGATGAATGATTGCTCCAGTGCCTTACTGGGATTCCACATCAATGCGGTGGCAATCCATTGATCATCTATTTGATGAGTAAGGGGTCCGTGGTGTGTTCTGTAGCCCTTGAACACTTTCTCACTGAGGCCATCTCCATCCTTCCAATTGAGTTGAATATCCATTTCTTCTACAGGTCGAAATTCTTCCCCGTATTGATAGACAAGTTGACCATCCCTGTTTTCTATCTGTTCCTTGAATTCATCGATCACATCGACATAGGTCGATGTATGCATCCATCCGGTTTTTTCATTAAATCCCTGGTAGACGAAAAACTGGCCCCACGTCACGGCCCCATAAGCATTGAGCCCTTCTTCACTGACAACGTGAATTTCCCCCCTGAAATAGAATGAAGTGTGCGGGTTAATCAAGAGCATGGCATTACCTGAAGCGGTATGTTCACCAGATATGGCAAATCCATTGGAACCCGCAGGTTCTCTCTCCCAGGGAAAGTTTTCCTCTTCTATATCCGGCAATTGGCTGAGTGAGGACGATTCCGTGTCATCATAAAAGGATTGAATCCGTGCAGTGGATACACGCTCTATATCTCCTCCTATCGAACCCTCACTAAAGTACATTGGCATCCAGGGTTCGAAATGAGTAAGCAGTCGGGGCTGAACTTCCGGATGTGTTTTCAGATAGTAGTTGATTCCATCCGCCCATGCCCGGCACAACTCCTTGAGCCATTCCGGACATTCTTCGAATTCTTCTTTAGCTTCATCAGGAGACATAAATAACCTCGCCCGAAGATCACTGTAGAGTGCTTTTTCTCCTTCGACTTCAGCCAACCTGCCAATAGCCCAAATATAGTTTCGTTCCACCCGGGGAAAATCGTCCTCGCATTGTGCATAGAGCATTCCAAATACCGCATCCGCATCAGTTTTACCATAAATGTGCGGCACCCCAAAATCATCACGTATGATTGTAATATTTTTAGCTCTCTCCCGGAGTCTGGCTAATTCCTCATCGTGGGAATTCGTTCGGCAACCGAACATAGTAAATAGGATCACAATTAAAATATATCTCATATTTATTCAGAAACATTGAATCAAAGGAAGGTCAATCATAGTTCATCCGATCTCTGATCGTACCATCTCTCCTGTGGATGACCACGGCTGAACGATAGTTAATAGCGATCTCCCTGGCACGCTCTATGGCATCTTCCTGGTAGTCATACACGGCGGTGACGCGTTCATTGCCCTCACCTCGTACAGCCCAACCATCTTCGTATGGAACCACATGCTGGACATTGGTTTTCCGTTTTGGTAATACATTTTTAAATACAATACGCAGGATCTTCTTTAATAAATTGATCCAGAACCTGCCTTCCCTGATATCCGTCATTCAACTAAATCTCAGATGATCTTACAAACTTCATTTATGAATATAGACGAAAGATAACATATTCGAAATAGTCGTTGGCATTCTGTTTTCCGTTTCACCTGATCGAAATGGATAGGATATACAAAATTCAAATGGCAATAACATATTCGTCGATTCAAAGTTTATATTACACAATTGCTTTACGAATTCCAGCTGATTCCTTTAGTACATAGCGAAAATGAATCATGAGTAATTGATATTTGGAGTGAAGTTTTTTGAATTTGATAAAGGCGATTACTTTTAGAATTTGAAAAAATAGATATGCTCCGCCTTATAATTACCTCCATTCTTGGATTGCTCATCATATTTGGAGCAATAACAATCGCCAGAAAAATGGTGGAGGCCCGGAATGAACCTAAACCTGTCGAGACTAAAGCAATAACAGCTGTCTCGGTCATTGAAGTAAATAATGAAACCAAGCCTATTACCCTGAGCACAAGTGGAAACCTTATGGCAAGGGATCGCCTCGAAGTCTTTTCAGAGGTAACCGGGATATTTGAATCCAGCGACCATACATTCAAACCAGGATCCTATTATCGGAAAGGAGAGATCCTGCTCAGGATCAATAGTGAAGAACATGAGGCTAATATCAGAGCTCAAAAGAGTGCCCTTTTCAATCAAATCGTATTATTTCTTCCGGATTTGAAATTTGACTATCCCGAATCCTTCCTTCAATGGGAGAACTACGTTGGCTCCTTCGAGATCTATGAACCCTTACCGGATCTTCCCGAACCGGTCAACGAAAAGGAAAAGCTATTTATCGTAGGCAGGGGAGTTTATACTACCTACTACAATATCAAAAACCTGGAAGAGCGATTGGGAAAATATGTCGTGCGTGCTCCTTTTTCGGGTGTGATCACGGAATCGAATGTTCAGCCCGGCACTTTGATACGCAACGGACAAAAGTTGGCCCAAATGATATCTTCCGGTGCCTTTGAAATGGAAGTCAATGTAAATGTTGCCTACATGGATCTATTAAAAATCGGTAAGACGGTTGTCCTCCATAGTCTGGAACGAACGAAATCGTGGGAAGGTAGGGTCGTACGGGTTGATGGCAGAGTTGATCAAAGTTCACAGACGATTAAGGTATTCATTTCGGTATATGGAAAAGGATTAAAAGAAGGAATGTTCCTCGAAGCGGATCTCAACATTGAAAGCCTGGAAAATGCCTTTGAAGTGGATCGGAAATTACTGGTAGAAACCAATGGACTGTTTGTGGTGCAGGACTCAATTCTGGATATTGTACAGATCAATCCGGCATTTTTCAAGGAAGCGTCTGTAATCATCCGGGGATTGCAAGACGGTACTCAGCTTTTGGCCCGGCCGGTACCGGGTGCCTACCCAGGGATGAAAGTTGAAATTCGCGATTTCTAATTCTGATCCATGAGGAAGTTACTCGAATTTTTTATCAAGTATCAGGTAGCCGTGAATGTTCTTATGGCGGCGATCGTACTTTTTGGTATTATGGGTTTGCTCAATACCAAGTCGGCATTCTTCCCATTAGCCGAAACCAATTTTATTACGGTTGCAATAACCTATCCGGGAGCCTCTCCGGAAGAAATCGAAGAAGGAATCGTGCTAAAGATAGAAGACAACCTGCGAGGGCTTGTTGGTATAGATCGGGTTACTTCAGTGTCCAGAGAAAATGGAGCTACTGTAACTGTGGAAGGATTCACTGACTACGACGTAGATGTCTTATTAACAGATGTAAAGAATGCCGTGGATCGCGTTCCCTCATTTCCTCCCGAGATGGAACCACCGGTTGTATCCAAAGTCGAAGTGTTGAACAGGGCTATCAGTTTTACTGTAAGTGGTGCCGGGATTGACTTAAGAACCCTGAAGCAGATGGCACGTAACATAGAAACTGATTTGAGAGCTATTGACGGTATTTCACAGGTGGCATTATCCGGCTTTCCTGCGGAAGAAATCGAGATAGCAGTTCGGGAAAATGATTTGAGGGCCTTTGATCTGACCTTTGAAGAAGTGACTCGTGCGGTGGCAAATGCAAATCTGCTGACGACCGGAGGGAATATCAAGACCTCCGAAGAAGAATATTTGATCCGGGCCAATAACAGATCATACTACGGGGATGAATTGGATTTCATTCCTATAAGAGCGGATCTTAACGGCAATATTATTCGATTAAAAGATGTCGCCGTTGTCAGAGACAAATGGTCGGAAAGTCCTGACAAGATCTACATGGATGGTGAAAGCGCTATTCAGATCAATGTTTCTACGACCAACAATGAAGACATCATCGCTGCCACCGAAGCGACACGGGAATATATCGAAGACTTCAATAAGCGGTACGATAACGTAGAACTTAAAGTAGCCAACGATGCCACGGTCGCTTTGGAACAAAGACTCAGTCCTTTAATTGAAAATGGCGGACTGGGGATCTTTCTCGTGCTGATCCTGTTGGGTCTCTTCTTAAAACCAAGCATTGCCTTTTGGGTGGCAGTGGGAATTCCTATTTCGTTCTTTGGTTTATTCATTTTTGCTCCCGGTTTTATGACCGTCAATGTCATTTCATTATTTGGATTGATCCTGGTCATAGGGATCCTTGTGGATGATGGTATTGTAGTGGGGGAAAACATCTATTATCATTACGAGCAAGGAAAAAGTCCTGCACGTGCAGCAATTGACGGAACGATGGAAGTGATCCCTCCTATTGTCTCGGCAATCCTGACCACTATTGTGGCATTTTCTACCTTCCTGTTCCTTCCCGGTACACTGGGTGTTTTTTTTGGAGAAATATCCGAGGTCCTTACTTTGATTTTATTGATTTCCCTTGTAGAGGCATTGATCATCCTGCCTGCTCATATTGCTCATTCCAGGGCATTGAACAAGGGTGCACAGGGATTTTTGGTCAACCGATGGTCAGAAAAAGGAATATTCTGGTTAAGGGATAACCTGTATGGACCATCATTGAAATTCTTCCTGCACAATAAACTGCTTGGCTTTGCTATCCCGATCGCTCTTTTCATACTTACCATTGGCGGGTTTATGGGTGGAATTATCAAAGGAACCTTTTTTCCTCCTGTCGAAAGTGACCAGGTAAATATCAGTCTCTCAATGCCACAGGGTACGACTGAAGCCATTACGGATTCGATCATCACCTTAATCGAGGAAAAAGCATGGGAAGTGAATGAAGAATTAAGCAGGGAGTTGGAGGACAGCATAAGTCTGATCGTGAATACCATTCGCCGGATCGGTTCTACGCAGGCTGACCAGGTAGGGCCTCCGGGTACGAGCGAAGATGTGGGAGGAAGCACCTCTGCCGCCGTGTTGACGCTCAACCTTCAACCGGAAGAAAACCGGGGCACCATCAACGCCAACCAGGTGGCCAATGCGGTAGCAGAAGCCGTTGGGCCCATAGACGGTGTGGAAACTCTTGAATATGGTTCCGGAAATACCTTCGGAGGAAAACCCATTTCGGTCTCATTTGTCAGTAACAATATCCAGGAATTGAAGGCTGCCAAACTCGATTTGAAGCAACGGCTAAATGCCATGCCTGAATTGAAAGATGTCTCTGACAATGATCCCTCCGGTATCAAGGAAATTCGAATGGAATTAAAGGACAACGCCTATTTGTTGGGTTTGAATTTAAACAGCGTAATGTCCCAGGTTCGAAGTGCTTTTTTTGGTGCTCCCGTGCAAAGATTCCAAAGAGGCAGAGATGAGATAAGGGTATGGGTACGATATGATCGAGCCGAAAGAACCTCTATCTACAATCTCGACGATATGTGGATTGTCACCCCTTCAAGGGACCGGGTGCCATTATCTGAAATAGCCACTTATACAATTGAGAGAGGTGAAGTGGCAATCAATCACCTGGAAGGAAAACGTGAGATTCGGGTAGAGGCTTCATTAAAAAATATCAGAGACAGTGCAACGGATTTGTTAGCCGTTGTTAGAGAAACAGTGGTCCCGGATATTCTTGCGCAATATCCCGGTGTAACAGCACTATATGAAGGTCAAAACAGGGAAGCCGGTCAGGTAGGTGGTACCATGCAGCGGATAATGCCGGGAATATTACTAATGATGTATATAATTATTGCATTTACGTTCCGCTCCTATACACAACCCATCATGCTCTTTATTCTCATTCCATTCAGTCTTATTGGAGTAGCATGGGGACATTGGGTACATAATATGGCCATCAATATGTTATCAGTCCTTGGGATCGTCGCCCTGATCGGAATCCTAGTAAATGATGGCCTGGTATTGATCAGGAAGTTTAACAACCTGCTAGCACGCGGATTATCCTTTGAAGATGCTATCCTTGAAGCAGGCAAACAGAGATTCAGGGCCATCTTTTTGACTTCCATAACCACCGTTGCCGGATTGGGGCCACTCATCGTCGAAAAAGGATTCTCTGCTCAATTTTTAATACCCATGGCAATTTCTGTAGCCTACGGAATTGCTTTTGCCACATTTCTCACATTGTTTCTACTCCCCTTGTTGTTGTCAACAAATAATCAGATTAAAAGAGGTATTCACTGGCTAATCACCGGCAATTGGGTAGAAGGAAGAGAATTGGAACGCGTGGTCAAAGAAGAAAGAGCGCATCAAATGGAATTATCAAATTCAGAAGAAAAGTGACCATGATAAAGCTCCATTTATTAACATATATCCTGTTATTACAATCTCTTGTCTTAACAGGCCAAAATATTCTGACACTCAACAGAGCAGCTGAACTCACTGTAAGCAATAACTTTTCTATCAGGCTGGCTTATAACAACATACGGATAGCAGAAAATAATGCAACCAAAGAGTTTACTGGCTATAATCCCTTTGTTGATTTAGCTGTAGGTCCTTCGGCGACATTTGGAGGATCCCGTCAAAAATTCAGCAACGACATGACTGCTGAGACCAGCAACGCCTTATCGTGGACGGCCGGGGCAACCTTGAGCGCAGGATACACCTTCTTTGATAAGTCCAGGGATGTAACTCTTGATCAACTTAAGGGCATACTGGATCTTGCTAATTTGCAGCTGAGACAATCTATAGAGGACAACTTGTTTCAGATGGTCAATCAATATTACCTGATTGCCCAGTTAGCAGAAAATATCGATGTCCTGGAAAAATCCCTGGAAATCTCTCAAAAGAGGATAGAACTTGCCCAGGTCAACTACGAATATGGACAGGGTCTGAGATTAAATGTCCTCAATGCAGAAATTGACCTGAAAAGGGACAGCGTAAATCTGCTGAACGCCCTTCAACAAATTGATGAGGCCAAGCGAAATTTTAACTTCCTGGTAGGAGTACCGGTTGAAACTAAATTTGAAATTGACGATCAAATAGAAATTAAAAATGTTGCCTCAAAGGAAGAGTACATTTTAAGTGCATTGGCAGAAAATGTCACGATCCTGCTTTCTAATCAAAATCAGAAAGTGAATGAATTTGATTTGAAAATAATTGATGCTTTGGGTAAACCCAGGATTGCAGCCAATGCCAATCTTAATTATAATTACCAAAACAATGCCCCCGGTTCATTCATTACATCTTCGTCAAATCAAGGTCTTAATCTGGGGGTCAATTTAAATTGGAACATATTTGACGGTGGCATTCGAAATATTCAAAAGCAGAATGCATTGATCAATATTGAAAATGAGAGTATTCAAAAAGAACAAATTGAAAATCAATTAAAGCGCGATATATCCAATACCTGGGAAGCATTTCAGAATGCCTTGTTCATCCTGGATGTGGAGGGCAAAAGTATTACCACTGCCCAGGCAAATTTGGACCGTACATCAGAACTGTTTAACAGGGGGCAGGTGACTTCTGTCGAGTTCAGACAAGCGCAACTCAACCAGATCAATGCACAACTGGGTCTGAATACCGCCAAGTATTCTGCCAAATTGCTCGAGATCCAGTTGGCATACTTGAGTGGCCAGCTACTCGACGCGGACTTATAAGCAGGATCATTTTAAGTTAAATCCATTTCCTAACTCTTACCTTTGCCGCGGAAATCAGTGAATGTTTCGTCCGCTCAAGTCATATTTTCCCTTAATAGAAAGTCTCAGGGACTATAATAAGCGCTCGTTCTACGCTGATCTATCGGCGGGAATGATTGTCGGAATCATGTTAATTCCTCAAGGGATGGCATATGCATTCCTTGCTGGTTTACCACCCGTATACGGGCTATACGGAGGTCTCATTCCTTTGATTCTCTATTCAATTTTTGGATCCTCAAGACAAATGTCCATTGGTCCCGTAGCCATTTCTTCACTTTTGGTTTTGGCTGGGGTCAGTGAACTGGCCACTCCATTTACACCCGAGTATATACAATTGGTGATATTGACAGGATTAGGGATTGGAATTGCTCAATTGACCCTCGGGCTATTTCGCACAGGTAAAATCGTCAATTTCATATCCCATCCGGTCATCTCAGGATTTACCTCCGCTGCAGCAATTATCATCGCCATTAATCAACTTAAAGATGTGTTGGGCATCACCATTCCAAAATTTGACTATTCATATGAAACATTGCTCTTTGCCCTGCAAAATCTCGATCAATGTCAATGGATTTCCATAGTTATGACCTTTGCTTCCATAGGCATTATGGTCGGTATCAAAAAGATAAAAAGATCGTTGCCTGCGGCAATAATAGTAACCGTTATTGGCATACTGATATCATGGATCTTCAATCTATCCGAACAGGGACTTCAGATTGTTGGATCTATTCCTCAGGGTCTGCCCAGCTTTGTACAACTCAGTCTGAACTATGAGATCTTCGAAAAATTGATGCCTGTTGTTTTGACGGTTACAATCATTGGTGTGGTCGAGAGCATCAGTATTGCGAAAGTGCTTGAAGGCAAACATCACAACTACACCATCAATCCCAATCAGGAATTAATTGCGCTGGGTATATCAAAAATTGGCGGTGCTTTTTTTCAATCTCTTCCTACATCCGGAAGTTTTACCAGATCAGCAGTGAACAATGAAGCGGGAGCCAGGACAACGATATCTTCCTTGGTCGCTGCCCTGTTAATTGTACTGACTCTTCTCTTTTTAACACCTCTGTTTTTTCATTTGCCAAAGGCCATCCTTGCCGCAATCATCCTGTTGGCAATCCGAAACCTATTTGATTATAAAGAGGCCATCAGTTTATGGAAAACGCATCGAACGGACTTTTCTTTAATGATGATAACATTTTTTGCCACCCTTACTTTTGGTATAGAGGAAGGAGTATTTGCAGGTATTTTTCTTTCGATTTTAAATGTTTTGTATCGAAGCTCTAAACCCAATATTGTAATTCTAGGCAACATACCCGGCACAACTTACTATAGAAATATCAACAGGTTTGAAGAAGCCAAGCAGATCGAAGGAAAGTTGATTATTCGTTTTGAGAATCAAATTTATTTTGGGAATGCTACATATTTTAAAGAGTCTATTCGCAAGCTTGTTAAAGAGCATCCCGATGAAATTAAAGAGTTTTTACTCGATGCTAAAAGCATTCACTACATCGATAGCAGTGGTCTTAAGGCACTGAATGAAATCAATACTTATTTAGAAAACAGGGGAACGCATTTTACAATCTGTGGAGCTGTTGGAGTCGTCAGGGATCAACTTGAAAATTCGGGATTCTTAGAAATGATTGGAGAAGACAGGCATTTCATTTATCTCCACCATGCAATTGAGGCGCAGGAAGACATGCCGGTGAGATAGAAATGCTATTTCAACATTTTTTTAACCTTTCGCTGATCTTTTATAATCTTGTAAAATCCCTCGATAAATCTTTTCAGGCGCTTCCTGGAAGACTCTGTCAGATAGGATGAATTATCACATAAGGCGTAAACGTCATTTTCAATTCCCAGATAAAAGTCTATTCCATTTTGCAACTCTTCCATACTCACCTTTTTATCCATAAAATATCTCTGAGTAACATCTGCGATCGGAAGATTTTCAGGTGGAATAGCATAGTCATTATCTATAATTCCTGAGTAATCAAAATCATAGGGTATTACTACAAGAGAATTATCGACATTTCTCTTATAAAGTTTTGTATTGTGTCCCTTGCGTGCCGACCAATCTGCATTAGAAATCATAAATTGAAAAAGACACATCTTTACATAGATGTCTCTATCAATTACAGTCGTGGCAATGGTACGATTCTTAAGCTGAGTTAAGTCCTTCCTGTGCTCGAGATCATCCTCATCCTCTAATACAAATCCCTCGACATATTTATCCTTGTCTCCTATCTTCACCTTTACGAGCTTGGCCATGTGCCCGTAATCGGTCACCAATCCATAGAGGTCATAAACAAACTTCTCCTTTTTAATGGACTCCGCCATCGATTTTGAAGTGTTGCACTGAAAGACAATTTTCATCTTGTCATTTCCTTTTTTAAAATTCTTTGCCTCCAATTCCTTCTTCTTCAAATTCATTTTCAATGGAGCTATTCGACATATCTTTCTCCTGGTCTTCCCACCCGGTTCAAACACAGAAGTAAATGTAAGAGTCTCTTCATCGACCATTATATCTATATTTCCAACGGTCTCTTTCTTTTTTTCAAAATTCTTTTCAATTGTCTTCAAATCATCTGAGATGTGAATAACGACATCTTCATATTCACACAAATAATGAAAGAGAGTCTTTGAGTCTTTGTTGATATTTAGGAGGTCAGATTCCGAACTATTATTTAAGGCAAGGTTAAAAAAGAGAAAGGTCGAGATAAGGTAAATTAGGTAGACCATTGTTCGATGAATATAAGTAAGGTGGATAAAAGTATCGATGTGACGAGCCCTACAATGAAAATATTAAATGCCCTTCTTACCAACTTCATTTTTTCACCTAACCTGAGTCCAAGGTGGTAAAAATCATTGGAAAGAAATTTTTTGACTTTTCGATCATTGCCAAGCACATCATTAAAGTGTTGCAGGTAGTCGGACTTGGACATTTTTTCAAAATTGCCAAAGAAGAATGGACTGAGATTTGAACCCTGTTCTATGTTGACGGTTTGACCCCCAAATTTCCCGGGTCTCAATACCAATACTGCTATGTAAATCGTAATCAGGCTCGTTCCAACAAAGATGATTAACGGAATACCTAAATTATATTGAGAAACAAGGTCAATATTGGGCAAGAGTAAAGGGACAAAAAAGGTTAGCATAATTGCATTCAAACTCAGCAATACGTTAGCCTTATTATCGGCTATATTTGTCAACTCGGTGTTGTTACGCAAGGTTGTCCTTAATAACCCTATTGTATTCTTCGAAATGCCATCGACCCTTTGTTTGGACTCCTTCTTTCCTTTCTTAGCGACAATCTTTGTTTCCTTGGTGATGGTAATTTCCTCCCCAAGGAGTTCTGTTCCTGTAGGTTTTACTTCTAATGACATAGTGATCAATTATTGATCATAACGAAGTCAACCCGGTATTCCTCGTAGTGATCATTCGTTATCATCATTTATTTCAACTATAAAATAATCAATTTCTGATGAATAGATCCTGCTCCTATTTCATATAAAAATAGGATATTCTAGTAAATCGATCATTGAACTGTCTTTGTATCGTTGGAAAGCCCGTAGAAATACGAGGAGTTCGACCGTAACGCACATAATCTTTCATTTCAAGTATATGACTATTTTAGTGCAATAAGTCTTTCCTGAATGTCATATAACCGCAAAAGGCAAAATTTACTCAATAAGTATCCGGCGATCCACGATTTGATGCTCAAGGCGAAAAAACGAATACCGGAAGTGGCATGGGCCTATTTGCAAACAGGAACGACTCATGAGCATTTGCTCGAGCGCAATCTCGATGCCTTTAAGGACGTCGTACTTATTCCCAGTTTTTGTAAAGGTCAATTAGCACCCAAGGTGGAAACCTCCATCCTCGGGCAGACGTTCAGTGCTCCTTTTGGTATCGCACCCATTGGACTTTGTGGACTGATGTGGCCAAAAATTGAAGTGCTCTTAGCACAATCCGCCGCTCGAAATTCTATTCCATATTGTTTGAGTACGGTAACAACGGAAACTCCGGAGACGGTAGGTCCTCACGTTGGATCGATGGGATGGTTTCAATTATATCCTCCCCGGGAAATGGATCTTTGTAAAACCATATTGGATCGGGCGAGCAGTAGCGGGTTTGATACACTGGTGATCACCGTGGACATTCCAATTCCCAGCCGCCGAGAACGAACAAAGCGTGCCGGATTGACGACTCCTCCGAAGATTACACCCAAGTTTATATGGCAGGGACTGACCCACCCATCATGGACCATCGGAACCTTGAAAAGGGGGTTGCCCCGCCTTCGGGCAGTTGAGGAATATTCGGAATTCAGATCGATGATGTCCGTGGAAAAATTTGTAGCCGGACAACTGGGAGGAAATATTTCCTGGGATTATTGTCAAAAAATCAGAGAGTATTGGAAAGGCCCTGTAGTGATCAAAGGATTACTCCACCCGGAAGACGCAGAACAAGCTGCCCACCTGGGTTTTGACGGGATCGTAGTCTCTAACCACGGTGCACGACAATTTGATGCTGCACCATCTCCATTGGAAGTCTTACCCGAAATTGTCAGGTTAGTAAAAGGGCGAACTACCATCATAATGGACAGTGGAGTCCGATCAGGACTCGATGTGTTGAGAGCACTAAGTCTCGGTGCCGAATTTGTTCTTTTGGGCAGAGCATTTATTTATGGAGTAGGTGCCATAGGCAGGTATGGAGGGGATCATGTTTACGAAATCATCAAGGGAGACCTCATCAATAATATGGTCAACCTGGGTATTGAAAGTTTCTCAGAATTATAAGACTATTTCAATGCGCAATCTTTATTTCATTTGCTTATTATTCCTTCTGTCTTGCAACAATAATGTCCCCGGGAAGGAAGAATCATTGAGCGTTTCCGGTGATTACTTTGGAGATCGTGCTGACACAATTGCCACCATGTTTGCCGAAGGAATTATTTCCAGGCAATACCAGGAGTTAAACTCTGTCTTCTCGCCAGACATGCAGGAATTCTATTTTACACTTGCCACCCCTGATCGAAGTTTTTATTCCATCGTTTATTACAAAAAAGATTCGGAAGGCAACTGGCAAGGACCTCAGATCGCACCCTTTTCAGGTACATACAGTGACGCGGATCCCTATTTTTCTTCAGATGGCAATACGATATATTTTATATCCAAAAGACCCTTGAGTAACTCAGGAAATGAAAAATCGGACTTTGACATTTGGAAGGCTTCGAGAATTGAAGAGGGTTGGTCTGATCCGGTCCGGTTAGATAGCACCATCAATACTTCTCAGAATGAATACTATGTTTCCGCTACGGACGACGGATCAATTTTCTGGTCTGCCAGGTACGACGGTGGATATGGTGGCGGCGATATCTATCAAGCCATTCCTGAAGGAAATTCATACTCTGTTATAAATCTTGGCCCATCGATCAATTCATCAGGAAATGAAGGTGATCCATATGTTTCACCTGATGGAAAGATGATCATATTTTTAAGCCTGGGTCGTGAAGATGAATTAGGCGGTGGAGATTTGTATATGAGCCAAAAAGTCAATGGAGAATGGCAGCCTGCCAGGAACCTGGGATCAAAAATTAATTCACAACAATTCGAATACTGTCCAATGATGAGCCCGGATGGTAATTACTTCTTCTGGACCAGCTATAGATCTTCACCTTTTGCCGGTAGTCAGGAATCCAATTATAGCGATTATGTTCAGCGTCTGGACAGTCCCGACAATGGATTGGGAAATATATTCTGGATCAAGTCGGAGATATTGTACCAGGACTAAGAATGTAATACTTGTCTGACCCTGTCCGGTGTAAATGGAAGATGGGTCAACTGTTTTCCCGTCAGTTTGAAAAATGCATTCGCAATTGCACAAGCTACCAAGGGTGTGCCAGACTCTCCCACCCCTTGAGGAGGCCCACTGGAGTCTATTATTGCGGTTTTAACCAATTCAGGCACCTCGTCTATTCTCAACAACTGATAATCGTGAAAATTGGTCTGTTGAACCGTTTCGTCCACGATCGTCAATTGCTCTTTGAGGACACTACTCATTCCCATGGTTATTCCTCCTTCGATTTGTGCTTTGACATTTTCCGGCTGGACGACGATTCCGGCATCGTGTGCACTCCAAAATTTATGGACGATAATTTTTCCGGTGGGCACATCCATATTTAGTCCCTGTCAATTGCAAATGTTCCCTTAGTACCTAAAGCAAAGAAGTCCCTTGATTTGCATCAAACTTATATTTATTGCCGTTGATGTTGAGGGAGTACTTCTTATTCATTATTGAAAGTATTTAGTCTGTGACCTTAGTCAACTTAAGTATCAATCTTATTATGTTTAGGCCACTTTAAATATAACACATCCTGTTCATCCGTGAAGTTACAGAGCCAGCAAAGCAAGATTATTACCGGTATGATCCTGGGCGTTGTATTTGGCTTGATCATTAATGGAATCGGCACGGGCAGTCAATTTACCAGGGACTGGATCAGTCCGTTTGGTGAGATATTCATCAATCTCCTCAAGTTGATAGCAGTACCCATTGTAATCATTTCCCTGGCGAAGGGTATTACAGATCTGAAAAGCCTCTCAACACTAACGAGAATTGGAGGAAGAAGTATTTTATTGTTCGCTATTACCACAATAGCAGCAGTCCTGATTGGGCTTGCACTTGTAAATATTCTACGTCCGGGAGGAGATGTTGAAATCGGAAAGCTTGAAGAATTATCCGGTAAATATGAAGGGATCGCTGTGGAGAGAATTGATATCAAGCAAAACGCAGATAATGGACCTCTTGATTTTTTCGTCAATCTTGTCCCTGAAAATTTCGTTGATGCTGCCAGCAATAATTCCGACATGCTCCAGGTCATCTTCTTTACTGTATTTTTCAGCATATGTCTTCTGCTCATTGCACCTGACCGTCAGCAACCGCTGATCGATCTTTTTGATATCATCAATGAGGTTCTTTTAAAAATGGTTGATGTAATTATGTGGTTTGCGCCGTATGCCGTGTTTGCCCTGATGGCTTCACTCGTCATCGAAACATCAGATCCCGCATTGTTTTATGCCTTGATGAATTATGCCTTAATCCTGGTGGGAGGAATGATACTGATATTGATCCTTTATGTAGCGGGAATTGCTGTATTCACTAAGATGAAGCCGTTACATTTTGTTCGGGGAATTCTTCCTGCACAATTGGTAGCACTCACAACCAGCTCATCGATGGCAACGCTCCCTGTCACAATGGAATGTGTAGAAGACAATCTTAAAGTAGAAAAAGAAGTAAGCAGTTTTGTATGTCCGGTCGGAGCTACCTTAAATATGGATTCAACAAGCCTGATGCAAGCCATTGCCGCAGTATTTGTTTGCCAGGTTGTAGGTTATGAGTTGACACTGACGCATCAATTGACAATCGTACTGACTGCCTCACTGGCGTCCATTGGTGCAGCCGGAGCTCCCAGCGCCGGAATTGTAATGTTGATCATGGTCCTTGAATCGATCGGCTTTCCGTCCGAACATTTGCCCTTTGCCATTGCAATGATTCTTGCAGTTGATCGTCCGTTGGATATGGGAAGGACAGTTGTAAATATTACGGGGGACAGCTTTGTATCTGTACTTGTGAATCAGTCATTAGACAAACATGAAACTTGATTACAAGGACAAACACTATCTTTTGAGTATTCCAATATAATAGTACCCAAGAAACATCACGTATGTGATGCGTCCGCGCATGATCACTTTAAGGCAGCTGTTTTTGGTAGTCTTTTCTGACCGGTTGAAAAATATCTATGATCTCACAGTCCTCGAGGGCCCTTCCGGAATGTCGGGCATGAGAAGGGATTATGGCCACAAACCCAGGTTTTATAACGTGTTTTTCACCATCCAGAACAAACTCAAAAGATCCCTTAACAAGAATAGATATCTGTTCATGGATATGATCATGTTCGGGAAGGGTTGACCCCTTATTGATGGTCCAATGCGAAAATGTCATTTGACCCATATGGATCATTCTCGCTAAAAAGCCCGGAAAAAGCTCCTTGGATCGAATTTTTTGAATATCAAGAACCGGCATAGGTCAATGGTTGGATTAACTTCTTCTTAAATCGTTGAATACAATATCAGGCTTTTGGTGCTTTTTTTGTACTAACTTTGGATTAAGATGTTGGCTAAGAATCGCACATATCAGAGGATTGCTCTCTTCATGGCCTTCTTGATGTTCTTGTCATCAGTGGGTTTCTCAATTAGCATTGGACATTGCAACATGCAGGGGTCTGATCAGGAGAACAAGTCATGTATGGCTATGGCGGAAGATGGGGTAAAAGAGTGTCTTCCAGGTTGCTGCGATTTCGAACAGATTACTTTTGAGGGTATTGATTATGAGCATGTCTTTGTATCATTTGACGATCTGGAAGAACTCGGCAGTGACGATTTTAAGATAATCATTGAACGACCTTTTGTACCTATTACTGTACCAGTATATACCTCAAAATTTCATAACTACTCCCCACCCTTGCCCGATTGGGATTTGCCTGTTCTCTTCCAATCTTTTCTCTTATAGACATTATCTCAAACACTAAGGTCCAAATGGCCTGAGTCGTATTTCTGAATGAACTGCCCCAAGGTTCAATTCTTCTTGCTGATCACATTAGATGAGATAATGATTTATGATAAAAAGCTTTGTAAAATTTTTCTTAGAAAATAAACTGATTGCCTGGCTCCTTCTCCTGCTCTTTGTGGGCTGGGGAATGGTAACTGCTCCTTTTGACTTTGAAGTTGATTGGCTGCCAAGAGATCCCGTTGCCGTGGACGCCATTCCTGATATAGGAGAGAATCAGCAGATCGTATTTACCAAATGGAAGGGACGGTCTCCACAGGATGTTGAAGACCAGATCACATATCCATTGACTTCTTCACTTCTGGGCATTCCCGGGGTTAAAAGTATTCGAAGCAATTCCATGTTCGGGTTTTCGAGCATCTATATCATCTTCGATGAGGACGTGGAGTTTTATTGGAGTCGATCCAGGATTCTTGAAAAGCTCAATTCTTTACCTTCCAATCTATTGCCTGATGGTGTCAGTCCGACATTAGGCCCGGATGCCACTGCATTGGGACAGATATTTTGGTACACCCTTGAGGGAAGAGATGCTGAAGGAAAACCGACAGGAGGATGGAATCTCGAAGAGTTGCGTTCCATACAGGACTTCTATGTTCAGTATGGCCTTATGTCAGCCGCTGGTGTATCAGAAGTAGCATCGATAGGCGGTTTTGTCAAAGAATACAGGGTAGACGTGGATCCCACATTGATGAAGTCCAAAGGAATAACCCTGGCTCAGTTGATGATGGCGATCAAAGGAAGCAATATTGATGTGGGTGCACAGACCATAGAAATCAATCAGGCTGAATATTTTGTGCGTGGGCTCGGATACGTGAAATCCATTGATGATATCAGGGAAAGTGTCATCGTGACGAGAAATAGTATTCCCATAAAGATTAAAGATGTCGCAAGAGTATATCTCGGACCTGCCTCCAGGCGGGGTATCCTGGACAAATCAGGTGCCGAGGCAGTGGGTGGTGTTGTCGTTGCCCGGTACGGAGCCAATCCTTTGGAAGTCATTGAGAATGTCAAGCAAAAGATCCGGGAAATCGGTGCGGGATTACCTTCGAAGGAGCTCGATGATGGAACTATTTCGCAGGTTACCATCGTCCCATTTTATGATCGGACACAGCTAATCAATGAAACCATCGGCACACTGCAGGAAGCTTTAACCCTTGAAGTCCTGATCACCGGTATCGTCATCATTCTTTTGTTGTTCAATCTGAAATCTTCCCTGCTTGTGGCAGGCACCTTGCCTGTTGCAGTTTTAATGTGCTTTATAGCCATGAAATACTTTGGAGTAGATGCAAACATCGTAGCGCTTTCCGGTATTGCCATTGCAATAGGCACCATGGTCGATATGGGCATTGTCCTGACCGAGAGCATTGTGGATCGCAAAGAAAAAATGGGAGGGAGAGAATCTCTTTTTACAACGGTCCTGGAAGCAACCAATGAAGTGGGTTCGGCTGTGGTGACAGCTGTTGCTACGACGGTCATCAGTTTTCTGCCTGTCTTCGCCATGGAAGCTGCCGAAGGCAAATTATTCAGGCCCCTGGCATATACAAAAACATTCGCATTGATTGCTGCAGTCATTGTTGCACTCAGTTTTATACCACCCCTTGCACATAGTTTATTCAACATCAAGTTGAATAAAAAGCGGGTAGGAATGCTGGTCAATCTTTTGGCATTCGTGGGCTCTTTATCCGCAGGTTATCTTTTTCGACAACCTCTCATCCTGATCATTTCCCTGATCAGTGGAGTTTCACTCCTTCAATGGGGCGTTGATAAATATTTTTCGAGGGCCAGTAAGAGTTTTTTGATCGTGTCAAATATCGTTTATGCTCTTTTCGTAGCTGTATTCCTGACCAGGATCTGGATGCCCCTGGGAGTAAATCAGTCTTTGGTGATCAATAGTATTTTTGTAATTCTAATTATCTCATCGCTTCTCCTTTTTTTCTGGTTGATCATCAGGTATTACGAGTCCATTTTGAGGTTCTTACTCAAGGTAAAAATCCTCTTCCTGCTACTTGTCTCCTTTATTCTTTATAGCGGGTTCCAGGTATTCATAAGTACCGGGGAGGAATTCATGCCTTCGTTGAACGAAGGGTCCTTCTTATTGATGCCTACGTCGATGCCGCATAGTGGTATGGCAGAAAATCTGAAAAATCTAAGACTGCTGGATATGGCGGTCACTGCTATTCCAGAGGTAGAAATGGTTGTCGGGAAGGCGGGAAGAGTAAACAGTGCTCTCGACCCCGCACCGATGTCTATGTACGAAAACGTGATCGCTTATAAGCCGGAATATAAGACAGATGAAAAGGGTCGCAGGATTCGCTATAAGTTTGAAAAAGGAGATTATCTAACTGACGAATTGGGCGAATTGATTCCCGACCGTAATGGTCGCTACTTCAGACAATGGCGGGACGAAATTCAATCACCGGATGACATCTGGGACGAGATTGTACGTGTGACCAATTTCCCGGGGGTCACCTCTGCGCCGAAGCTTCAACCGATCGAAACCAGGTTGATCATGCTACAGACCGGGATGAGGGCTCCAATGGGGATCAAAGTCAAAGGTCTGGATCTCCGCGTCATAGAAAAAACAGGTCTGGATCTTGAGGGTCACCTGAAAGATGTGGAGGGCGTTAAAGATGCCGCAGTATTTGCAGAAAGAATCGTTGGAAAACCTTACTTATTGATTGACATAGACAGAGCTAAAATCAGCAGGTACGGCTTGAAGGTTGAAGAGGTACAACAACAAATTCAGGCTACTATAGGAGGAATGAATATGACGACTACGGTTGAAGGTCGTGAGCGCTACCCAATCAGGGTACGATATCCTCTTGAACAACGGAGCAGCCTTCAGGCTATCAGGGATATATACCTTCAAACATCAACGAAAGAGCAAATTCCACTTGGCGAAGTCGTAGATATCAGATATGAACAGGGACCGCAGGCTATCAAAAGTGAAGATGGCTTTCTTGTAGGCTACGTATTATTTGATAAGGAAGATGGCTATTCCGAAGTCGAAGTGGTCGACAATGCGCAAAGGCATCTTCAGGAATTGATCGATCGCAGCGAATTAGTCATTCCGGCCGGAGTAAATTATCATTTTGCAGGAAACTACCAACAACAAGTCAGGGCCAATAAGAGATTAACCATTGTTCTGCCTATAGCTTTAGGTTTGATTTTCATCATTTTGTATTTGCAGTTTCGCTCTGCCATTATATCCCTGATGGTCTTCTCCGGGGTTTTTGTTGCCTTTGCAGGAGGCTTTATTATGATCGGTCTTTATGGTAATCCCGGGTTTATGGATTTCAATGTCTTTGGAACGAATATGAGAGATCTGTTTCAGATTGATCCGATCAATCTTAGTGTCGCTGTTTGGGTAGGATTCCTTGCCCTGTTTGGTATTGCCACCGATGACGGCGTATTAGTGGCAACATTTCTCAGAGATAGTTTTAAAAGAAATGCTCCGGATTCCATCAGTACAATTAGGAATGCGGTCGTTGAAGGTGGACTAAGGAGAGTACGACCGGCAATGATGACAACTGCCACCACTCTACTTGCATTATTACCCATTTTGACTTCAACCGGAAGAGGAGCAGATATTATGGTGCCAATGGCCATCCCTTCATTTGGAGGTATGACACTTCAAATGATAACCATGTTTACAGTACCAGTACTGTTCTGCCTGTGGAAGGAATTACAGTTTAAACTTAGAAAAGTCCAATCATGAAATTAAAATTGTTCCTACTTGCTATGATCGCGAATTGTTCATTGTTCAGTGATCCATGTATTGGTCAGTCTGCAGAAGAGTTTATTCAAATGGCTCAAGATAACAATCCCGGACTGAGAGCCATTAAACTAAACTATAGTTCAGCTCAGCTAAAGGCAGAACAGGTAGATAATTATCCCGATCCTAGCGTGAAGCTGGGTCTGGGTTTGCTTCCAGTAGAAACACGTCTTGGGGCACAAAGATTCAAAATAGGTGCTTCGCAGCAAATCCCCTGGAAAGGTCTATTGAATGCAAGAAAAGACCTTGCCCTTTCTCAAGCAGAAGTCTATGCATATATGGACGAAGTAAAGGCAATTGACATTGCCTTCAATATAAGGTCAGCATATGTGACGCTACAGTATCTTGAAAGGAAGAGAAATATTCTTAGGGGTAAATTAGAAATACTAGACACTTTAGAAGAATTAGCCAAATCATCATTGAGAAGCGGGAAAGGGAAATTGAGTAATGTACTTCTTATTCAAAGACAAAGAGAAACTATTGAATCTGATTTGGATTTAATTGAAAAACAAAAGGAAGCACCAACAATTATGATTAACAGGTGGTCAGGAAGGACTCTTCTTGAAAATATAGATATCGAACTTGATCCCCTTGATGTTAACAATAAGGATTCAATAATATCATTTGCTAAGAACAGTCGCCCTGAATTTCAAATTCTTAAAAACCAGATCAATGCCTCAAATAAAGCAATTGAATTGACTCATCTCGAAAGCAAGCCAAAAATTGGTGTAGGACTAGAGTATGCATGGATCGATAAAAGAGACGGTATTGATATATCAGGAAACGGACGTGATATATTGATGCCTATGGGTACAATTACCATTCCCCTCCACAAAGGAAGATTTGATGCCAAGAGGCAGGAAGAAAAAGTGAAACAAGACGCCATTGTTGAACAAAAAAGAGAATTGATTGAGCAATACATGGCGGAAATTGAAGAGGCGGTTTCTAAAATTGAATACGCTGATATGGAAATTGAAAAATTAACAGATCTAAAAACGATTACAGAAGAAGCCCTAAAACTGATGCGTACAGAATATAGCAGTGAGGGTGCAAAGTTTGAAGAATTATTGAGATTGGAAATGGAAATGATCGATTACGATCTCATCATAGAGAAGGCTCGGTTTGAAAAAGAATTAAAAAAAACGATCCTCAAAAAATTTGAATAACCTTATTAATGTGCTAATGTGCTGATTTTTTGATTTTTGATTCAAGCATTATGAGAGAAAACGAATTACTAAAAGTTACATTCAAGCTAGCATTGGAAATTATAGCATTCTGTGAAAAACTTGAAAGTCAGAATAAGTATGTGATCTCTAAACAGCTATTAAGATCAGGAACTTCAATTGGTGCAAATGCAAGAGAAGCTCAATCTGCTGAAAGTAGGGCTGACTTTATCCATAAACTTAAGATAAGCGCAAAAGAAGCTGAAGAGGTAGAATATTGGTTAGATCTATATAAACATTCGGAGTCTTATCCTGATCCTCCAAATGAGCTCTTTGAACTGAGATTATCTACTGCTAAACTGTTATCCGCCATCATTAGTAGAACAAGAAAGAACAGAAAATGAAAAATATAAAAATCATTATACCGACTCTCACTATTGGAATTCTAGTCGGCTTTCTATTATTTAAATGGACATCCAATCCATCAGCACATCAACCAATCAGTACTTCATCCGAAGAAATCTGGACATGCTCCATGCATCCTCAAATCAGACAAAATGAAGCGGGCCTTTGTCCGATCTGTGAAATGGACCTGGTTCCTTTAATTAGTAATTCCGAAAATAACAATCCGACCATCTTACAAATGTCCTTAGACGCTGTCAAGCTGGCACAAGTGGAAACAACGGTTGTCGGAGGCATCGTAAATAATGGAGATGGGCAGAGCTCTATCCGGGTGGATGGAACGATTGAGCTGGATGAACGGTCGATTCATTCTCAAAGCGCACATATTGATGGAAGAATTGAAGAGATAAATGTAACGTTTGAAGGTGAATATGTCACCAAGGGTCAAAAAATTGCCAAAATCTATTCGACAGAGTTATTGTCCGCATCTCAGGAGTTGATTACAGCTTCAGAATTTGAAAATAAGGTCAACGGTATAACCGATGCCAGTATTCAAAAATTAAAGAATTGGAATATTACAGATGAACAAATTCAAGACATTCTAACTTCCAGGAAACCTATAGAAACGATAGATATATTTGCCGACCATAGTGGGTATATTTTAAAAAGAAATGTTGCACTCGGAGACTATCTGCGACAAGGCCAGACGATGTATACGATTGGACAGATCAGCAAACTTTGGCTTTTATTTAATGTGTTTGAATCCGATCTTAAAAATATTAGGATCGGACAAAGAATTAAATTTTCAACTCCATCTCTTGGTGAGCAAAAATTCAATGCCCGGATATCTTACATAGAGCCGCTCTTAGATCCATCTTCCAGGACTGCTATTGTACGGGCAGAATATTCAAATCCAGGTGGTGTTTTGAAGCCTGGTATGTTGTTAGAAGGTGAAATCCAACACGCGCCTGTTACTAACGCAACGGGCACTATATCAATTCCTTCATCGGCTGTGCTTTGGACAGGAAAGAAGTCAGTTGTGTATGTACAGTTGCCAGAGGAAGAAATTCCAACTTACCAATTCAGGGAAATCCAAATAGGAGAAGAATCAGGAAACACCACTATCGTTTCTTCAGGACTTCAAAATGGTGAAATCGTTATTACGAATGGCGCGTTTGCAATCGATGCTGCTGCCCAGCTCAATAATAACATGAGCATGATGAACAAGAATGTCTCGATTCGAAAATCCGAGGATTTCAAATTACCCAACTTTAGAGAAGTTGCACCAATGGAGTTTAAGCAGCAGTTGGAAGATTTGACAAATCAATACTTACTGTTGAAAAATGCCTTTGTTGAGACCGACGCTATCAAAGCAACAAAAGAGGTTACTGCATTCCTGAACGTAATTTCCAAATTTGAAATGAACTTACTCTCAGGTGAATCCCACGATTATTGGATAGAACAAATGAATGCAATGATCAATCACGGAAGACTTATTGAAAATGCAGGTGACATCGAAGAGCAGAGAAAGCAATTTGATTTTCTATCCAAAGCTTTGATCAATTCGTTGAAAGTATACGGAATCGCCGAAGTAACGTTTTATATTCAACATTGCCCCATGGCATTTAATAATGATGGTGCAGACTGGATCAGTGATGTGCCTGAGATCAGCAATCCATATTTTGGCGATAAAATGCACAAATGCGGTTCTGTAAAAGAAACCATCTCAGTTTCTAATCTCTAAAACTGAGATCAACATTATACTCTGCGTCCTTTGCGGTTAAATCCTTCACTCAACAAATACCGCAATGAGCACTAAGACACCATTAAACCTCTTTGCGTCCCTTGCGAATTACTTTGCGCACTTCGCGGTTAAATCCTTCGCTCAACAAATACCGTAATGAGCACTAAGGTGAACTATTTATACTCTGCGCCCTTTGCAAAGCACTCTGCGTTCTTTGCGGTTAAATCCTTCACTCAACAAATACCGTAATGAGCACTAAGGTGAACTATTTATACTCTGCGCACTTCGCGAGGCACTCTGTGTTCTTTGCGGTTAAATAATACCGTTAAGTACAATATTTAGAATCCTATATTCCATTCTAGTAATGAATCTGGCAGTATTTGGTCAACTATGGTTGATATTTTGATCTTTAATATAATTGCCAAATTGTAATTTACGGTAAGTAATGAAATTCCACTGAAATAAGATTTTTCAAAAAATTTTGAATTTTTACGTGACCGAAAACCAAATTTCAAAGATCATAGTCGACGTAGTACTTAGAGTTCATCGAGAGCTCGGACCAGGATTGCTTGAAAGCACATATGAAGAGTGTTTGGCCTATGAATTGAGACAATCCGGTTTGTATATTTACAAACAACATCCATTACCACTGGTCTATAAAGATGTTTGTTTAGAAATAGGTTACCGTGTAGATATCCTAGTAGAAAATAAGGTACTTATAGAAATAAAATCTGTCGAAGCTCTAAATAATGTACACCTTGCTCAGATTTTGACGTATCTAAAGCTATCTGATTGCAAACTTGGTCTACTTATAAATTTTAATGTTGCTTTAATCAAAAACGGAATAAAACGAGTAGTAAATAATCTTTAGTCAATCCGCATATTTAGGAGTAAGGTTCTCTCTTTTCTGAACCGCCAAGATCGCCAAGACACCATAAAAAATCCCTTGCGTCCTTTGCGAATCACTTCGCGCACTCTGCGGTTAAATCCTTCACTCTACAAATACCGCAATGAGCGCTGAGATTTAATAACACTGACACTATCCGGTTGTGTGATCATTCTTCTCATTCAATTCTCTATTTTTAATGAGTTAAGAAG
Source organism: Saprospiraceae bacterium (assembly GCA_028282725.1). Taxonomy (GTDB): domain Bacteria; phylum Bacteroidota; class Bacteroidia; order Chitinophagales; family Saprospiraceae; genus JAJRXG01. Next base: position 19,713 of record JANQHF010000054.1, on the reverse strand, counting down.
ATCAACATGAAGAACTACACAATCAAATACACAGCTGTTATTCTCTTTATTCTTTATTGCTCAATCGATTTATTCCCACAAATCGAAAAAGAAATTATTTCGTCAATCGAGTTGCGCAACATCGGTCCTGCCTTCATGACCGGTCGCATATCTGATATAGTAAAAGATCCGGGCAAGCCGAGCACATGGTATGTGGCAACCGCTTCCAGTAACGTTTGGAAAACAACCAATAATGGAACCACCTGGAAACCTATTTTTGATCATTACGGCTCTTATTCAACAGGTTGCATAACCCTGGATCCACAGAATTCCTTCGTTATCTGGCTAGGTACAGGTGAGAATCAAAGCCAAAGAAGTGTGGGATGGGGAGATGGTATTTACAAAAGTTCGGATGGAGGAAAGACCTGGACCAACATGGGCCTGAAAAACTCCGAACATATAGGAAAGATTCATGTAGATCCACGCAATTCTGATGTTATCATCGTGGCTGCCCAGGGTCCTCTATGGAAAGAAGGTGGAGACCGTGGGATCTTTAGAAGTTCGGATGGAGGAAAGACCTGGAATCAAACATTGGAGATCAGCCCGAATACCGGAGCCGCAGACCTCGCTGTCGATCCGAATAATCCTGATGTTATGTATGCATCGACCTATCAACGTCGCAGGCACGTAGGTATCCTGGTAGCAGGTGGTCCGGAGTCACGCATATACAAAAGCTCCGATAATGGGAAGACGTGGTCATTGACGAATAAAGGATTGCCGAGAGGAAACCTTGGACGAATAGCACTTGCTGTTTCTCCCCAAAAGACAAACGTTGTGTATGCCCACATATCCGGGGAAGAACAAACCAGTGGTTTTTATCGATCCGAAGATCATGGAATGTCCTGGAAGAAGACCAGTGATTATTCGATTGTGGATCCACAGTATTACGGTGAAATCTATTGTGATCCTCACCGATATGATCACGTCTATGTCATGGACGTCTTTATACACTATACAATTGACGGAGGAGAAAACTTTGAGCGTCTGAATTCACGATTCAAACACGTCGACAATCATTCCCTGTTATTTGATCCTGAGGATGAAGATTATCTCATGGTCGGGTGTGACGGAGGTATCTACGAAAGCTGGGACCGTGGAAACACATGGAAATACCACGATAATTTACCCATCACTCAATTTTATCGGGTTGGAATCGATAATGATCTTCCATTTTATCACGTCTATGGCGGGACCCAGGATAATTCAACCCTGTATGCTCCCAATCGCACGCTTTCCCGTCAGGGAATTACGAACGCTGATTGGAAGCTTGCTCTTGGAGGAGACGGCTTCCAGGCCAGGATTGATCCGGATGACCCCAATACGGTATACTGCCAGTATCAATATGCAGGAATAGTACGTTATGATCGCTCTACCGGTCAACGAACCGAACTACAACCGCAGGTAGATCAAAATGAAGACCCTTTGCGGTGGCACTGGGATAGTCCGTTGATCATCAGTCCGTACAATTCAAAAAGATTGTACTATGCAGCCCAAAAATTATTCAGAAGTGATGATCGCGGGGATACCTGGACAGCCATTAGTGACGATTTGAGTCGTGGAGAAGACCGCAATCAAAGGGAGGTCATGGGCAAGATCTGGCCGCCGGAAGCCGTATGGAAGAATGTTTTTACATCTCCTTATGGCACAATCGTCAGCCTGGCGGAATCATCAATTGTGGAAGGTCTGATCGTCGTAGGTACCGATGATGGTTTGATTCAGGTTACCGAGGATGCCGGAGCCAATTGGAGAAAGATCAACGACTTTCCGGGAGTACCCGACAAGGCATATGTAGCTGATGTCATTACATCGAATCATGACGAGCAGGTTTTATATGCCGTATTCAATAATCACAAGGAAGGAGATTTTTCACCTTATGTCCTGAAGTCTTCGGATTTGGGTCGTTCCTGGGAACAGATCAATACCGGAATGGATCTCCCTCATGCTTGTTGGACGATTGTCGAGGATCACGAGGACCCGAATCTCCTTTTTGCAGGGACAGAATTTGGATTGTTTGCATCTGTTGATGGAGGTGACCATTGGTGGCAGATGAAAAAACTTCCTACAATCCCGGTAAGAGACCTCGAGATTCAACAGCGGGAAAATGACCTTGTATGCGCCACCTTTGGCAGAGGGTTCTGGATTCTGGATGATTATTCATTTTTGAGATCAATGGATGATGCGGACTCAACAGAAAGCGTCCTGTTTTCCATCGAGGACTCATGGTTTTTCGTGGCAAAAGGTGATAAAGGGTACAGTGACAAGGGCGTTTTTGGCAATAACTATTATACCGCACCCAATCCTCCGAATGGTCCTGTGCTCAATATATATGTACATGAAAGAGTTCTGACCGCGAAACAGAAGCGAAAAGCAAGTGAAAAAACAGGCATCATTTCATATCCCGGATATGAATCACTGAAGAAGGAAGATTGGGAGGAAGATCCACTACTGTACGTTTTGGTTACAAATGATCAGGGCAACATTGTTTCAAAAATTCCTGTTCCGAATAAGAAAGGCTTTCATCGGATAGAGATGAATCTGACCACTACAATCTATTCTGATGATGGCAAGATCAAAGGGACCGTGCCACCCGTTTTATCCGGCACTTTCACCGCTCAACTTTTTTTAACACAAAATGGTGAAACCACTATCCTATCCGATCAACAGTCATTTCAACTCAACTATCTGCAACTTTCCGATGAGGTGCCTTCAGATGACTACGATTCATTCAGAAAAAGAGCAACAAGGGCATTGGTCTCCGTCATGTCTTTGCGAGATGAAGTGAAACGCAAATTGGAAGAACTATCGACCCAAAAGGACCTGGCCGTCTTGAGTGGAAATAGTGGGGCTATAGAAAAAATTGAAGAAGAACGGATTCGATTAAATGAGCTGCAATATGTGATTGCTGGAGACCAAACCAGGAGGAAACGTTTCCAATACCATCATCCGGGCTTGTTACAGCGTATTCGAAGAATTTACAATAACCTGTGGGATGGCAAGCAAATAACGAATACACATCGGACAGGATTGACGCAGGCAGAAACTGAATTGGAATCTATCAAGAGCAATCTGAAATAAGCAACTTTGAGTTACAAAGCGAAGACCATCAGGACATTCACAGGTGCAAGGATTTTTAATGAGTCCTGTGAATTCTACGCGGCTTTAGTTTTCCAGGAAATCATTATTGATCCTAAGATGTCTTTGTTCAATGTCAATGAAGAACTTGGATTCTACTTGCAAGATTATTATCAAAAGGGATGGGTGAATAATTCCGTGGTTTTCCTGGAGGTGGATGATATTGAGTAATGTGAATGGGATCTATTGACCAGGGATCTTCATAATCAATATGAGCATGTACGGTTAACAGAAATCAAAGAATTTGAATGGAGCCGGGAGATCTTTATGCATGATCCCTCCGCTGTCTTGTGACATTTTTATGAGTTTGATAAATGAGGGTTATTTGATTGCTCGATATACTTCCTTCCGTGAGGTAATACCTGCACAATACAAAAAAGCAGTTACAACTTTTTGTCATAACTGCCTGATCATCAATGTGGGCGATAACAGACTCGAACTGCTGACCCCCTGGGTGTAAACCAGGTGCTCTGAACCAACTGAGCTAATCGCCCTTTACATTTTATCTAAAAACAATCACCATCTTTTGGTGATTAGCGAAGTTGCCTGTCCCGATATAAGCCTTGGTGTAATCGTCGGGAAGCTAATCGCCCTTTTTTATCGTAATACACCAAATATTTCTCACTACTTTCAGTGAGTGGGAACGTGCATAACGGAGCGCAAATATATGGGCATACATATTATGCAACAAGTAATATACCTCCTTTTTTAGAGTCTTAAGATCTGGATCGTAAACCTGATAAGTACCAAAGAATGTAACGATAAAAATGACTGGCCAAGACTTATTTGCGTTTTTACAATTTTATGAGTCTGACTGACTTTGTTCTTTTCATCTTTAGATGAATTAGGATTGTTTTATATGAAGAAGCCTATATCGTAAACTGACTCAATCGCACAAAATCAATCAGACGTTCCCTGATATCAGCTTGTGTAATCGTCTTGATCCTTCTATTCCCAAAATCCTCGACGACAAAAGAGGCCATGGCCGATCCATAGATCAATGCCCGTTTTAGGTTTTCAAATGATGTATCACCGGATTTGGCAATATAACCCAGAAAGCCACCGGCAAAACAGTCTCCCGCGCCCGTCGGGTCTACTACCTTCTGCAGCGGCATGGCAGGAGCAAAGAAGACATTGTTCTGATCAAATAGCAGGGCTCCATGTTCTCCTTTTTTAATGATCAGGTAATTCGGACCAAATTTCAGGATCTTGGCGGCTGCCAGCACCAGCGAATGCTCTCCGCTAAGCATCCTGGCTTCTTCATCATTGATCGTCAGGACATCACACATTGATATGGCCTTCATCAAGGGTTCCAGCGTAATATTGATCCAGAGATTCATCGTGTCCAGCATGACCAATTTGGGTGTCTTATTCAACTGTTCGATGACGCTGATCTGGATATCGGGAGTCAAATTGCCAAGGAGCACAAATTCACTGTCTTTATAGGAATCCGGGAGGATGGGATCAAAATCTGCCAGGACATTCAGATCTGTGACTAAGGTATCCCTGTCATTGAGATTGTCGTGATACTTGCCTGCCCAATAAAATGATTTGCCACCGATCACCTTTTTTACCCCTTCTAACCGAACACCTCGCTTTTCTAAATCAGACAATTCCGATTCGGGAAAGTCATCGCCAATAATGCTGACCAGGTCGATGTGATCATAGTAATATCCTGCGGCATATGCAGCGTACTGTGCGGAGCCTCCAACGATCATTTCTTCTTTTCCGAAAGGTGTTTCTATCGAGTCAAATGCTACCGTCCCTACAATTAGTAAACTCATAATTTCCGAATAAGCCGCAAATGTACCGAAACCCTTCCAGTTCAAATAGTTACCCGGATAATTGTACTTATCGACAGATTAGGCGTAATTTGTTGATCATAAGAAGAATAAGAAGATTATGAAGTTCACAATGTTATTAGCATTCTTTGGAGGCTACGAACTGATCGCAGTTGGCCTCATTATTCTCCTCTTATTTGGTGGAAAGAAATTGCCCGAGTTAATGAAAGGTCTTGGAAAAGGTATTCGCGAATTCAACAATGCCAAAGCCAATATTGAAGGAGAGCTTAAAGAAAGCATGAAGGACATCGAGTCCAACAAAAAATGATCCGTTTACTGGCTGGTCTGCTCTTCCTGGCTTTCTGGTCCTGCACCAGCCAGAAAACATTGCCTGCATCCTCCAGCCCTCTTCCAACCACGGCAGATCGTTCTTTTTTCAATGATTACTGGTCTGGTGATCTAAGGTTTAATGATTACCACCTTCCTTTGGGATTTGATATAGAAGAAGATCGTATTCGATTTGACAATCCCGTACAAGGTGGAAATAAGGTAGTCGCCGATTCTTCGTTCTTCGAAGAAGGGATGCTTACCGTTCATCTGGATCATCTGAGATTCATTATGGATCCTTTGAGCGATACATCACTTCAGGTCACGCTCTTTGAGAATGACGATGAACGAGCATTTGTACTCTGGAGAAACAAAACAATTTCAGAACCTGACCGGCCACAACATCCTGCCCCAACAGATGTCTATCAATCCCAGGTCGTTACATTCGCGAATTCCGAAGCAGAGATCACATTGGAGGGGACGTTGACCATCCGGGAAAAACGTCCGGATGTCCTGGCCATACTCTTAACCGGTTCGGGACCCCAGGATCGCGACGAAACCATTTTTCAACACCGCCCGTTTGCAGTAATCGCAGATGTACTTACAAAAAGAGGACTTGGCGTTCTGAGATTTGATGACCGGGGAACTGGTAAATCTGAAGGTGCGCACAACTTTGCGTCCTCGTTTGATTTTGCCACAGATGCTGCTGCAGCTTATGAATTCTTAGCCGGGCAATATCCGGATTCAAGAATCGGCCTCATCGGTCATTCGGAAGGTGCTATCATTGCCCAGATTGCAGATAGCATCGTCGGCGGTGCCGCATTTCATATATACCTCGCTGGGCCGGGGGTAGATATCATCGATCTGATGGTGGAGCAAAATGCCCTGGTCTTTGGAGCCTTATTGTCCAAAGAAGGTATGGAGACCTATGTATCCGGCTTGAGAGGACTCTTTGAACTCATTATTAGCGATGAAGAACTGTCAGAGCGTCAGACTGAACTCAATGAGAAGGCGAAGGCTTTGTACAATTCTCTGCCCGAGGAAGATGCAAAGAAAATTGCCCCTTCTGACATGGTCTATGCCATGAGTCTTTCACAACTCATGTATTTGAAATGGTGGCCCTACTTCCTGTCCTATAAGCCAAGTAAATATTTGGCACAAATCAAAGCACCCATACTGGCACTCAACGGTGAAAAAGACATCCAGGTGCCTCCGAGAAACCTGGAGGCCATAAGTCGATACGCTCATCAAAGTGAAGTAGCTGCTTTTACCCTGGAAGAGACCAATCACTTATTTCAACGATGCCATACCTGCAAGATCAGTGAATATGGTATGTTGACCGAGACCTTTTCTCCCTACGCGCTGGACGCAATCGTTACCTGGTTAGCGGCCAATGAATTTATAGAGGACCAGTAGTTCGTAAATGTCTACAAACCATATCCAATGGACTTTAACCCATGGCTCTCGTTTATTGGTAATAATCTGTGGCCATCCGTGGTGTGATGCCTGGGTCAGTATTTCACCACGGATTACACGGATGACTTAACCCAGGGTGCATTTGTGAGATCTTCGTCCGGTTGATCGCTATGGACACGACCACAGGATTGTGTTGCTAAAGTTGAGTTTTCACCGTCTACTGTTAAAAAGCCCGTGCCTGCTGGGTTTCCAATGAAATTAGAAAACACTATCAGATCATAATAGAGCAAAAAGAATGAGTCAAGGTCAACTCTACTTCTTTTTTAACCCACTCTCTTTTCTTCTCTAGGCTTATTGATGCGTCGAAAAGTAATTCGATATAGATTCATACTTTCGAATACCTCGAAGCCAAGAATTACCATACCAAGATATTGCTCGTACTTAGCAACGGTTGCTTTATCCGTGATTTCTAATGCTTCTGCAGCATGCTTTTTCAAATTTTTTCGCCATTCACGTGCTGTAATAGCATAATCCAGACGGTCATTTCTTACTTGGATAATTTCGAAAAGACATTCTGCAGCTTCGGCAATTTCACCTAAGCGAGGTAAATCAGATTCGGGAAATATTTCTCGCTCAAAAAATTGACTAAAATCTTGTCGAAGCATATTGCCACATCCTATGGTCTGAAGGGAAAGGTATCCTCCTTTTTGAAGCCAACGGTGGCAGTTCAAAAAAAAGCGTCTGTAGATATTGATTCTTTGTTCTTTACTTAAGTGGCGTTTGGCAAAGTGTTCAAAAGCGCCTATGGAAATAATAGAGTCATAAGGCCTAGTAGGTTGGTGCTGAGTCCAACTTTCTAATAGTACTTGACAATCGGAATGAGGCTTGGAGTTTATCCACTCAGCTTGAGCTTTGCTCAAGGTTAAACCTGTAACGTTTCGTACACCGTATTCATCTTTTAGGCGGTGCATTAATGAGCCCCAGCCGCAACCAATATCTAAGACAGAAGTTGCTTCAGCACCTCTTGCCTGCAGGATATGAAAGTCCAGTTTTTGCAATTGGGCATCTAATAGGGTGGTAGCATTTTCCCACATTCCACAAGAATAGGTCATAGTAGGGTCAAGCCAAAGTTTAAAAAAGAGATTACTTTTATCGTAATGATATTGGATGGCTTGCTTCGAGGCACCCTGTTTTACGTTATTATTCTCCATAATTGAGCAGTATTTAGCTTAGCTACTTTTGCACAAGTTTTCTAATGACTTATAAATTGCAGATGTTTTAATAAGTGGTTAAAACACTAAATCACTATTTGCTATCAACAGTCTCTTTAATTAGAGCTAAGCTTTTAGTTGGTCTTTAAGAATAAAGTCGGAAATCTCATGAATAGTTTCAAATTTATACATGAGGACCGGGTCTAATTCAATATGGAGCCAATCTTCAATTTGTGATGTTAACTTTACCAGTGTGATGGAGTCAATGCCAAATTCTTTAAAGGGGGTATTAATGTCAACATCTTGTTCTTCCATAGCTAATTCAGTCGCAATTTTATTTACTAGCCATTCTTGAATTTGTTCTTTTGTGAATTTTACAGTCATGGTATGAAATTTTCTATTTAAAAATCTTTATAACATTCTGAACCATAATAATTTAAACCTCTCATAGATGTAAGTGTAATAGCATTATCGCTTTGAAGAGTTATATAGCCATCTTCTTAAGCCGAATTTGATCGGTGTTTGGTTTTTTTACATTTGTAGCTAAACCTATTCTTTTAAGAAATAGAATAAAATTGCCGGCTAAATCTACCTGCCACCATTGAAAATTTAGAACTGCGGAATAAGGAAACGCATGATGATTGTTGTGCCAGGATTGTCCAAAAGACGGAAGAGCCAGCCAAATATTATTCCGACTGTTTTCTTTAGTATCAAAGGGCCGACGGCCAAACATATGGCAAATAGAATTAATGCTAAACGTGAAATTATTGAGTATAAATATTCTAGCTAATCCTCCCCAAATTAAGCCTATCACTACTCCTTTTAGGTTTAGTAGCAATAACCCTCCAACAATTGCAGGCAGTACAATACCAAGGGTTAACCAGACAAAATACAATTGATTCATACGAAATATGATTTTATTTTTAAGCAGATCCTTAGTAAAATGTGAGGTAGAAGGGGAATTGTGTCGAACTTGCCACCCAATGTGTGCGTGCCATAGACCTAGAAGTTTAGTTTTGAAGCCCGCACCATCTCTATCTATATATGGGGAATGAGGATCACCCATTTGATCGCTATGTTTGTGGTGCCGTCTATGATTAGCTACCCAATATACAATCGGGCCTTGAGCACACATACTTCCGCTTATAGCTAAAAGAATCATTAATGCGTTAGACGTTTCAAATGATTTATGGGCAAAGAATCTGTGGAAACCAACTTCTAAACCTATAACCGTGATAAAATACATTGAAGCCAGCATTGAAATTTCTAACCAACCAATACCCCAATAGAAAATAAGGACAATGCCTACTATGAATCCAAAGAATGGAATTAGGTTGGTAATCCACAAGGAGTGCCATTTTTGCCGGGAAGCCAGATGCTCATCATATATAGAAATTTGGGCAAGCGAATCATTAATCATAATTCATTTTTTTTGAAGTGTTAGGTAAACTACTTTTAGTCGAGAAAAATTTTAACTGCTTGTTTAAATACTCTTGCTTACACTTATAGTGCATAATCTTGCCACTTGATGTTTTGGGAAGACTGTGAGGAATTACTAAAGCAATATCATAAGGTCGAACTCCAAAATTCGTCGAAAGAGTAGCGTTAATCTTTGCCATAATGAATTTAACGTCTTCTTTTTTGGTATCTCGCTTTACTTCCTGAACCACTACAAGGTGTTCCTCTTCGTTAATTTTGTTGCTAAAAACTGTACCACAGCCTTTCTTTAACTGTGTATGGCTATTCGCAACATAATTTTCTAAGTCATGTGGATATAGATTCATACCTCTTATGATTATAAGATTCTTTTTGCGCCCTGTGATGTATAATTGCCCCTTTAGAAAGAAACCCAAATCCCCTGTTCGTAAAAATTTTATTCCCGGATATGTATCTAATTGATTATCAAAAATATACTCTGTTTCAGCAGTCTTATTCCAATAAGCATTTGCAACACTTTTGCTATGAACCCAAACCTCACCTATCTCGCCATCTTTTTTTGGGCGGAATGTTTCAACATCTACTATTTTTACAATAGAAGTCTTAACGGGTGCACCAACACTGACTATTGTATGGCAGTCTTCTTCAGAAGTCGCCTCTTCTTGAATTTTTTCAGTACTGAACTCACGCCTATTAACAGTTAAAGTCTTAGGAAATTCTTTTGCTGCACATCCGGAGACTATCAGCGTTGCTTCCGCCAGACCATAGCAGGGCAAAAAGCTTCTTTTTCTGAATCCTATGGCAGCAAATTTCTCTGAAAACGCATCCAGTGTCCTGCTCTTGATAGGCTCACCACCGCTAAAAGCTACTCTCCATGAACTCAAATCGAGGTCTTTACACTCATCAGCATTTATCTTGTTTAGACAGAGATCAAAGCCAAAATTTGCTCCTCCACTTATGCTTCCTCGATACTTTGATATGGCTTGAAGCCACCGTATTGGTTTCTGAACGAAATGAAAGGGCGACATTAGAACTGTCGGAAATCCTACATACAATGGTTGAATAAGGCCACCGATGAGACCCATATCATGAAAATGCGGTAGCCAAATAACACCTATATCGTCGGTTGTAGATCGGAAGGTAGATTGGATTTGCTGTGAATTATGCAAAATATTTTCATGGGTAATGACTACGCCTTTGGGGCTAGATGTCGCTCCTGAAGTATATTGTAGATAAGCGGGTGTATTGGCTTGAATACTACGGAAATCTTTTTTAAACGGTGGAGTAGTCGGTAAGTCATCAATAGCTAACCACGGAACAGCATTCAATTCAGATATTTGCCGAAGCTTGGCTTGTACTCTTGGGTTTTGAATGATCGTTTTAGTAGAAAGTACAGCTTTAATGGAAGCATCCCGAGCAATATGACGTAGTTTTTCTAGGCCTCTGACCGAGGTAAATGAAAATGCGGGAATAGCGATAGCTCGACAACAAAGAGCAGCTAAGAAGCCGAAAAGGAAATTGATGCCAGGAGGGAATACTAGTAAAACCCGTTCTCCAACAATGTCAAATGCCTGAAACGAAGCTGCAATATATGCAACTTGTTCTCCCAATTCACCATAGGTTAATACTCGCTCTTTTTGTTCTCCATCGTCTAAAAAGATGAACGCTTTTTTAGTAGCTTGAGTAGCTGCTCTATCAAATACTAAATCGCAAATGGATTTGGTCTTAGACATTGTGTCTGTCATTTCAGTTTAGTTTACGATTTTTTCTCCCATTATGTCATGAAGTACTCTAGCGTCTAGCTTTTTTTGATAACCACCCGCTTTCAATTTCTTCATCACTTCCTTGAAAGCGAATAAGGTGTCTTCAATATCCTTATAGGTATGGGCAGCAGTAGGACTAAGACGGAGTAAGAATACGCCTCTGGGAACCACAGGGAACAATGCTCCTGAACAGAAAATGCCAAAATTCTCCCTCAAATCTATCATCAGGTGAGCGCCCTCAATCTCTGTACAACTTAGAAAAACCGGGGTAAGCTGGGTCGTTGTTGTACCCAAATCGAAACCCATTTCACGCAATCCGCTTTGGAGTAATTGACTATTCTCCCAAACTTTAGATCTAAGCTCTGGATGCTGACGCAGATACCGCAATTTTGCCAAATCTGCCTCTAAAAAGGCTGCCGGAAGAGCTGCTGAGAACATCTGCGAACGTATGCCGTATTTGATAAAATCAATAGCATATTTTGTACCCGACACAAAACCACCAACACTGGCTATGGATTTCGAGAAGGAAGAAAAATATAGATCTACTCCATCTTGCACCCCTTGAGCTTCTGCGGTGCCCGCACCTGTCGGCCCCATCACTCCAAAACCGTGGGCATCATCAACTAATAGACGAAAATTGAACTGTTCTTTAAGTGCTACTATTTGCTTAAGGTGGCCTTGGCTGCCAGACATTCCAAATACCCCCTCTGTAATTATTAGAATACCTCCTTTTGAATTCTCTGCAATTTTGCTGGTGCGTTCTAAAAGCTTAGTTAAGTTGTCGATATCATTATGTTGGAAAGAAAACTGTTTGCCTTGATGCATTTTTATCCCATCAATAATGCAAGCGTGACATTGATTGTCATAAATGACTATATCCTTGTAATCTAGCAGCGTATCAATCATCGAAACCATCCCTTGATAGGCGTAGTTAAACACTAGGGTAGCTTCACAATGAACAAAGCTCGATATTTCTTCTTCCAATTCTCTGTGTAAAGTTGTCTCCCCCGAAAACATACGGGCACCCATAGGGTAAGAAAGTCCCCACTTTTTGCAAGCCTCTATTTCAATATGCTGAAGATCTTCATGGTCCCCTAGTCCCAGATAATTATTTAAGCTCCAAACAATCATTTCCTTTCCATTAAACTGCATTCGATTTCCAATTTTTCCTTTGAGTTCTGGAAATAAAAAATACTTTTCGGCAGCTTTATACAAAGGATCATACAACGGCCCCTCTGGCGCAGTAAGTAAACGTAAAGGTGTTCGACTGACAGTAAATTTTTCGTAGATATCCATAATGTCTATATACAGAAGTTGATTAAAGGTATTAAAATTCGTTAAATACAAAGAATTCAATAATATTGTTATGGATATACAATTAATAATGTGAAGAAATCAAATACAATTAAACACAATGAAAAGATATATGAAGGAAATAAAAATTGAATGACAACCGAAAGTATATTTTTTGGCGAGACTGCAAGCGTCATTTTGCGCAATTCGGTCCTTTCAATAATTAATTCTATTCATTTTTAATTGTTTAGATGTATATGAAAACCATTGTTTTTTACAAGCTTTGATTCAAGTAATTAGATACGAGAATTGAAACCTAAAAAGCAATACTCAAAATTCAGTATATTTTATTCAAAACAGAGGAGTTTAATGCAACAAAGGGCTTGTGTAACCAAGAATTGCCTTAGAGGCGAGTTTTTCTCTCTGAACATATGCCAATTGGAATTAATTTGACTTTGATGTTATTTGTAAATAACAGCCAGGTCATCATAGATAGGAAATTGACGGTAACCATAAAGTCTGTCGGCTGAAACCATATGCACTGAGGATAGGAAGGAGATATTATTCCTGGGGGAGGAATGAAAATACACCTACCGTCTATGATGAGGTGGCTATTCAGAATGACCTGTTCGCAGCAAGCTAACAATAGATCTAAGAAAGCTGTAAATGTTCATAAAATTTGTTGATAGTAGCCTTTAATTTCCTGCCATCATCCATTAATTTATATTTTTTATCGAATCCGGCTCTTTAAGGCTCTTTCCCAGCCAATTTGCAGCTTGTCAGTGTGTAACAAAGGAATTGAATCTGTCATGACAAATGGCAACTCTTCAATTATCAAGGCGAGATGAGAACCGACTCTCTTCTATTGACTGGTGAGATGAACATAGTTTGATAAGATTGTTGCACAAATTGTTCATTTATGAATGTCTCATGGAGTGAGCATCTTGGGGTATTTTTTTAATTGCCATCACAGCACGTACATCCACTGTCTCGTGGTAATAATTACTAGACTGTACCCAAACTTCAAATTTTACGTCTAATAGTTAAATCACCAATCTTGCTGTTATGCACGAATTGAATCTTCTCATCATAGGAAACGATTATGCCTTTGTTTCTGAAGTACAAACAGGGCTAAGAAACGTGGGATTTGGACATACTGAAAAAATGCTTTCCACCAAGTCAGCTACCTTTTTCATTGATAATCACCATCCCGATTTGGTATTCATTACCTGTAAAAAAGGAGATGATGGAAATTTTCAGCTTGCAAAAGAACTGAAAGAATTGGGTATTGCTCTTGTCATACTGTCTTCTCAATTTGACAATACCTTGTACGATAAAATATTTGAGATAAGACCCCTTGCCTATTTCACTAAACCTTTGGACTTCATCGCCATAAAGTATCAGATTGAATCTTACTTTCATTCTAATCAAAACATACTAAAGGAGAACCTAACAAAGAAAGAACGCAAGAGATACTTCTATCTTAAAAAGCGAAATACTCACTTTAAAGTGAACATTGATGACATCTTGTATATTCAAGCCGAAGGCAACTACATAACTGTAGTGACTGCGGATACAAAATTCGTAATTCGAAGCTCGTTAAAAAGGGGTATTGTTCAATTGCCTGAAGGACTATTTTTACAGGTCCGCCGTAATTTTGTTGTCAATACGATGTACTTAGACGAATTTGATTCTGAGAATTGTACTGTTCGCATTGGTCAGGAACAGATTCCAGTTGGCAGATCATTTCTGAATAGTTTGAAAAATATACTCCAGTAAATCTCATACCTAATTCGATGATTGAGAATGTTCATACTTCGAATGAAATAAAAACTTCCTAAATGGATCCGTAAACACCCCGGTTAAAGATGAAGTCTCAGTTGGTGAATACATATTTACCAGTATGTTGCCTTTAGAAATCCATTCTATCGTTTCTGATCCTAGATTGAGTACATAATGTTGAGAACCTTATTTAAAGCAGTTTACACTCTTCATTACATATGTCACTTCTCAATAATAATGTTTTAGAATTCGTCTCAAGTGCAAGAACCTCCAAATAATTCTGCTGCAAGAATTCCGGCATTGATACTTCTTCATTTAGGTGAATGGTCTTGTTAATTCGGTATCAGGCATCTTATTTATTCCACTTCTTATCGTAAAATATGATCCATGAAATCAGGGGATCAGCTTGCGCCATTTAGGGGGTCACATAAATCGCCATTCAAGGGGTCAGCTTCGTGACTCGTCCTGGAATAAGTTTACAGCTAGAAATTAAAATCCTGACATAGGTTTACACTTAAATTGAAGATCGAAGCGGAAGCGAGCTCTGCTGGAGAGCAACTTGCCAGGAATTGATCTTCGGATGACGAAATATTTCGTTTGAGATTGGACTACTTAAAGTTCAACCCTTTTTGATTATTCGGAATATTTCAGATTCCTCAATGCCTTAGAAAAACTCAAACTGAACAGGAGTTTTATCTTTGCCTCCATTTTCGCCTCGTATTCGAAACAATCATTATCTTTTCAAGAAAATCATGGAATCTATCGACATACCTTTTATTGACTCAATGGTTGAATGGGCCATAAACTATGCTCCTCAATTAGTTGGAGCAATAGTCACACTTCTTATTGGATTCTGGGTCATTGGAAGGATTACCAAAGTATTCAGAAACACATTGACAAATAGGAAGATCGACAAGGACGTGCATTCTTTTCTTTCTTCATTGGTGAGTGTAGGGCTCAAAATTCTTCTACTCTTAGCCGTTTCAAGCATGGTTGGCATAGCAACAACCTCATTCATTGCTATTCTGGGTGCTATGGCATTTGCTATTGGTATGGCTCTTCAAGGTAGCCTGGGTCATTTTGCAAGTGGAGTATTATTATTGATCTCAAGACCGTACAAGACAGGTGACCTTGTTGAAATAGGAGGAGGGAGCGTTGGACATGTTAAATCAATTCAGGTTTTTAATACCGTATTGCAAACCTTAGATAACAAGCGTATTATCATACCTAATGGTGTAGTCACGGGCAATATCATAACAAATATTTCCGGACAAGAAACTCTTGGGGTAGAGCTGACCTTTGGGATTGGATATGGCGATGATATTGATAAAGCACGGGAAGTCATATTGTCTGTAGGAAATCGATGCCCATATATCCTTGATGTTCCGAAACAAGAAGTGTTTGTGTCAGAATTAGGAGATAGTTCAGTCAATTTGGCGACGCGACCATTCTGTAAAAGCGACCAATATTGGGAGGCTTTTTTCTACATGCATGAGTATGTGAAGAAGGAATTTGACAAGGCCGGAATCAACATTCCATACCCACAAATGGATGTACATATGAAACAGCTATAACAGAAAATCGTGTTAATGCTCAAAATTTAACATTTTTGACAGTGTGTTTACTGGCATCACAGAGCGCAATTCCATAACCTGGTAATAGAGTCTTTCTATCTTTTTAACATTGACATGGCAGCCTTGCCTTTTCAGCCTCTTCCACATCCGCTCAGGGCCTTTAAATGGATGATGTAGATAATGTTTGTTCATCCATCAGACGCATCAACTCCGGATTCAACTCACTTTCTCCTCGGAGCTTGTAATAGATGCCAGATCTGTGTATGGTCAACAGCATGCATTGCAGTACAATGCTCAATTTGGGATGATCCTTGCTTACCATCTTTCTTTTTTGTTCTACACTCTTTAACACAAGGCCTCCTTTAAAAAATCATTCTTCACTTTCAGTCTTCCAATCGTTTTGAACAAGTCATCCTTTTCCTTATCGGCTTGTTCCTTTGGATTCTTAACTCCTTTACTAAATATTGTCTCAGCATTGGCCAAAAATTGAGCTTTCCATTGAGAAATTTGATTAGGATGCAGTTGATGGCGTTACACCATTTGGGCTAAAGTATAACGCTCTGAAAGAGCTTCCTACACCACTTTTGCCTTAAACTTAGATGTAAATTTTCTTCTTTTTTTATCAGTAAGTTGTATGGTTAAAATCAAACCAAACTCACAATCCTGATTTTCGGAGGTACTCCAGTATACACCAGATCAGACAAAGATCTGCGGCGATACATCAAATTTTTGTCACGTACTTAGAATGTTAGGTATAATCTAAATAGACCGGATAAGGGATAAATCGTCATAGTAATTAAATAATTCAGAGATATTCTAGGTAAAATATAGTGCGTATATCAAATTAATCGTATTATTGAATAGTACCTATTACAAAACTCTGATTCGAAAGGCTGATTTTGGAGGTTGTTTATTCGAAGGTTGTACTATTCACAGTATTGGCGACTATTCGAATAAATTGAAATGAGTGAAATTGCTAGTTAAGAATCACTAGTAATTCGGATAAATTGGGATTTTCAAACGAGTGTAGATCATGTCAAAGCATCAATTGTCAAAAGAGGTACTCAATTCAATACTTTTTACTGTCAATTCGAACAGCCGGGAGAGCGAAATAATTCGTGTCTATAAGAGTTCACAGCATTTTGCTTTGAAAAATCACGTCCCAAAAAGTGTCGTTACGGGGCAAGCGTTATGTTATTTGAACGTATGTGAGACAGCTGAAGGTCATGATGTGGAATATGGTCATGCTTGCGCAAAAGGCTTAAAAAGTATTTTGTGGCACCAACAATCATTCTTCAGAATGAAATACCCTCCTTACCACCATCCAAATGGCCTTCAACGTTGGTTTCTGCGTCAGATAGTTTCGATGACCTATGAAACAATTAGAAGAGGAGCCCTTATAACGCATTTTAATATAACTCGACTTAAGAAGAAGTTAGAAAAAAAATGAAGACATGCTGGTGAAAACAATAGATGAATTAAAATCTATAGGTAAATACTTTATTGAAATTGGCAATATCCTGGACGATGACAGATTCGGATTTAGTCTTTTGGATTATATAGACGAATTAACTCGCGGTTCGACGCCAGTGGTAATAAAAAATGGAGCGTCGGATGGCAAAAAGGAAAATAAACACAAGGCCCCTAAATATTCCAAGTTTAAGAGTGACAATCTAAAATTTCTTGTAGAGGTTTTAATGGATTTGGGTTTGACCGAAGGATTAATGGATTTGGCGCAAACGCTCTATCTAAAGGCTGTTGATGCCGAAGCGTTTGATTTGGCTTCACAAATGGCATTCCTTTTGGCACAGCACTACAGTCTTTACGAAATGGATCAGCGATTAGCCGAGAAATTCTGGGCTCTTTACGAGGATGCTCGTTCGAAAGATTATATAGCCAAAAAAACACTCTTTTCAAGTGGTCATTTTGCCATGTTCCATGATCATGGTTATCAATTGTCCAGACCATTAATAAATAGGGCTGAAAGTTTAATTCTCGAAACCGAAAAATCTCTAAGAAGAGATGTGCTTCAGAAACAATGGTTGGGTTGGTTAATGTATAAGTTGACCATACTGACTGAAAAGGAACTATATCATCAACTCATCATACTTGCAGAGAAAGCATATGCGGAAGCTGAGACACGTTACTATGAAAGTTTGAAAGCGCGACTAGCTATACTGACACACTTATTGCCGAGCTATTTAGCTACAAACCAATTTGAAAAAGTCTTAGACTATAAAGATGAAATTCTGGATGGTGCCTCGACAAGCCCTACAAGAAACAAATGCATTATGTGGTTAACAAGGGCGGCACTCAACTTGGAAGAAATAGCATTGGCAGAAGAGTTGGTTTCCAGGATGGAAAATGATAATTCCACAGAGGGGTGGAAGAATATTCTGGAACAGTATATATGCTTACTAAGAGGTAAATGTGAGAAACCCAGAAAGGAGATACGAATTAATGAAACTGACCGGACATCACAATTAGTTGCCAAGTGTTCGTTGAGTCTTTGCAGTCAGTTGTTAGATCATGGTGAAATATTGAATTCTTCAGCATTTTCGATCGTAAATAGGGTGTCTCGACAAAGAGTGATTCGCTTCATAACATTTGTAGACCAGGCATGCAGAAAATCCGGTCAGTCTTTTGCGTCATTGGGATTGTCCCATGAGCCTGTTCAACCAAGGCATGAAACACAAAAAAAGTCAATGGAAGTGTTAACAGGTGAAGTTGTGCGATATGATGTCCTTTTGGACCTTCTGCCTGGGCGGATTTGAGATCATTCCTTGTTGTATTGATTTTTAAAATCTGTCAGTGTCTTCACCAGTTCTCTTAAAAACTGATTTTCCTTTTCTAAGTGTTCGATATACTTGCTATGGTTATCCTGAACCATTGAATAATTCGAATTTAATATTGGACCCTCTCCAGAGTCCAAAAAGTCTCTGTTAACTCCGTGTACCTTATAAAAGTATTTCTTAGCTTTTTGAGGTATGCGATTTCTTGAGCACCAATTGCTAATTGCTTGCAGGCTTACATCGAGATCTTCGGCAATTTTTGAGCGAGACAAGTCCAGTTCACTCAGAACAGTGGTAAGTATTTCTTCAGTATTTTTCACAAAAAACAACTAAAATAAACATTGATGTGAAATATTGTGTACATTTGTTATATGTGTATTGTTGTAATATAAAAAATTTATATACAAAAGAATTAATATTCAAATTTTAACACCCAAGCTATGGAAGCACTGCTTAACCCTTTAACTACCGAACATCATAAATCACAAATATCTCAGTCAAGAATAAACAGATTTGTAAATAAATCAAGAGCTATTTACCTATTTTTTTGGGCCTTACACAACGAAACGCGTATCTCCATTGTCAAACAGTTGGCAGTACGTCCCAAAAGTGTCAAGGAGTTGAGTAAAGATATTGATGAATTACACAGCGTGACGTCATTTCACCTCAAACATTTGCGGATGAATAAAATTGTCACATTCGATACCGTAGGAAAAGAGAGGATATATCGGTTGACTAATATTTTGAATGCCCTCTTCGAGACCATTACAGAGATTGACCAGTGCCTAAACGTGAAAACTTTTTGATGAGTGCAAAGACAGTGATCTGTTAGGATAGTTCTATTGATCACATTGATAAAAGGATGGTTCTGCCCGAACCATCCTTTTTTAGGTTTATATCAATAGGCATAGTGAAGCGGACCGGGCTAGGCAAGAGAATATTGAAGAATTCTGAGTTGAGAATACCAGCATAGTCGTGACCCTTTTCCTCCATTCATTTCTTTTGCCACTCCATTTCACTTGCTCGCGAGGCATAGCAAGTCTCGAACAGGCGCGATCACCTTACTGCGCCCACCCCTCTCTATCCAGACTCCGATACTGAATCGCTTCGGCGAGGTATTCCATCTTGATCTCTTCACTTCCTGCAA
This sequence comes from Saprospiraceae bacterium, assembly GCA_028282725.1. Lineage (GTDB taxonomy): Bacteria > Bacteroidota > Bacteroidia > Chitinophagales > Saprospiraceae > JAJRXG01. The sequence goes on along the minus strand of JANQHF010000054.1, from coordinate 19 downwards.
GGTCCGCACACGTCCGGGA
>JANQHF010000138.1 GCA_028282725.1 Saprospiraceae bacterium | reverse complement strand
CCAAAAAACACATGGGAGAACATTTCAGGATTTTCCCTATCAGCAATTGGACAGAACTGGATGTCTGGCAATACCTGTCGCTGGAAAAAGTTGAGCTCCCCAGTCTCTATTTTACCCATGAGCGAGAGGTATTCGAACGGGATGGCATTCTGCTTGCCAATAGTGAATATATACCGAGGAAACCGGAAGAGAAAGTCTTCACAGCAAAGGTCCGGTGCCGAACCATCGGTGATACTACCTGTACCGGAGTCTGGAGATCAGAAGCGACCACTATCGAAGACATCATCGAGGAGATCGCCACAACAAGATTGACGGAAAGAGGTGGACGGGCAGATGACAAGCGATCGGAGACAGCAATGGAGGATAGAAAGAAGGAAGGCTATTTTTAAAAGCCGTTGGCTATTAGTCTTTAGGTATTAGTTTATGAGAAATTTTAGAAAGTTGGAAGTATGGCAAGAATCGATCAAACTTTGTAAGGCCATTTATACGTTAACCGAAACATTTCCACAAGACGAAAAATTTGGATTAACAAATCAGATGAGAAGGTCTGCAGTTTCTATTGCATCTAACCTAGCTGAAGGATCAAGCAGGAAATCAAGTAAGGAATTCTCAAAGTACATTGACTACTCTTTAGGCTCCTCCTTTGAACTCGAAACTCAATTAATAATCTCAATTGAAGTGGGCCTTGTAAAGAATAACATCGCCCATAAAATAATTGATAATCTTACAACCTTGCAAAGAAGACTTAATGCATTACGCAAAAGTGTTTTAACATATTCAGAACCAAAGACTAAAAACCAAAGACTAAAAACATATGATTCAAACAACAGAGCTCCTCAGATTCACCACCGCAGGAAGCGTGGATGATGGAAAATCCACATTGATCGGGAGACTGCTTTATGACAGTAAGTCGATTTACCAGGATCAGTATGATCAGATCAAAACCGCCTCCGAGAGAAGAGGGGAAGATGGGGTCAATCTTGCCTTGCTGACAGATGGACTCAGATCGGAAAGAGAACAAGGCATAACGATAGATGTAGCCTACAGATATTTCAGTACACCGAGACGGAAATTCATCATAGCGGATACTCCGGGTCATATTCAGTACACCCGAAATATGGTTACCGGGGCATCCACCGCCAATGTTGCACTCATTCTAATCGATGCCAGGAAAGGAGTGCTTGAACAAACCAAGCGACATTCTATTATTGCCTCTTTACTGCAGATTCCTCACCTTGTTGTCTGCATCAACAAAATGGATTTAGTCGACTATGATCAGAACCGATATATGGAAATCCTGGAAGAATTTGAATCATTTGCAGCCAAACTGGACGTTGTGGATGTTCACTTCATCCCTATTTCTGCATTGAAGGGTGATAATGTGGTGACGAGATCAGCAAATACATCCTGGTATGATGGTCCGACATTGATGTACTACCTTGAAAACGTGCACATAGCAAGTGATCACAACTTTATCGATACCCGGTTTCCCGTCCAATATGTCGTCAGACCCTATTCGGATGACTTTCATGACTTTCGGGGGTATGCCGGCCGGATTGCCGGAGGTATTCTGAAAAAAGGAGATAAAGTCGCCTTGCTTCCTTCTGGGTTTTCAACAAAGATCAAGTCCATCCTGGGTCCGACAGGTGAACTCAGCGAAGCCTTCCCTCCTCAATCTGTTACAATCCTGCTCGAAGAGGATTTTGACCTGAGCCGGGGCGATATGATCGTACGGGAGAACAATCAACCAGTTGTCACCCAGGATATTGAAATGATGATCTGTTGGTTTGATCACACAAAGCCGCTTCAACTTCGCGGGAAATATGCCATTCAGCATACTACGCAAAATGTAAGGTGTATCGTCAAAGAAGTGAGATACAAATTGAACATCAATACACTGCACCGGGATTTGGAGGACAAGCAATTAAAAATGAACGACATGGGAAGAATTGTTGTACGGACCACAAAACCGCTGTTTGCAGATGCTTATCGAAAAAATAGAATCACGGGCAGTGTTATCTTGATCGATGAAGCAAGTAATAACACGGTAGGTGCCGGAATGATTATTTAACCTCCCAGTCAGCAATACAAAGACGAACCAACGAATCATTATGAACGATCTCGAAAAGCTATCTGAAGACATTTGCCAGGTTGCGGTTGAGGCAGGCAAAGCAATCCTGGAGATATACAATTCCGATGAATTCGGTACTGTATTAAAGTCGGATGAAAGTCCGTTGACCATGGCCGATCAAAAGTCTAATGCAATTATTTGTACAAGTTTGAAACGCCTCACTCCATCCATTCCAGTCATTTCAGAGGAAAATAAAGAGATACCATTTTCAACAAGAAAGGAATTCTCCACCTTTTGGTTGGTGGACCCACTGGACGGAACCAAAGAATTTGTCAAAAGAAATGGAGAGTTTACGGTTAATATAGCTCTGGTCAGGGAAGGAGGTGTTGTTATGGGAGTGGTCTATGTTCCGGTAACCGGGGAATTATTCTGGGCCATTAAAGAGCTTGGGGCATTCATGAGGGGCAATGGCAATAATGCACCACCGGATCAATTGCAGGCAGCGAAGTTTACGATGAAAGACAGAGGATTAAACGTTGTTTGTTCCCGCTCCCATATCAGTGATCAAACCCAGAAGTTTATAGATCAACTCAATGACCCAGAAAAAGTATCTAAAGGCTCTTCTTTAAAGTTTTTAATTCTGGCACAAGGTCAAGCTCACTTGTACCCTCGTCTTGGCCCTACGATGGAGTGGGATACGGCTGCGGCTCAGATTATTTTGGAAGAAGCAGGTGGTGAGGTAATCGATACGGTGACCACTAAACCTTTGATCTACAATAAGGAATCCCTGCTTAATCCTCATTTCATTGCATATGGAAATGTTCGCTAGTATGCTCATGGGAATTTGACGGAATTGATCATTCAACTCGATATTTCGCTATTCAAATCTTCAAATAGCTCGTTGACAATTAAATGTTGAGTATTCCTCAAATAGATATTCAATAATCGTTTAATTTAGAAGTCTCGATAAATACATGATCAAAATTCTTCAGATGAACTTAAAAATAAATGGAAAAGATTACAACGTTGATGTCGAACCCGGCATGCCTTTGCTATGGGTGCTGCGTGACGTCCTCGACATGACCGGCACCAAGTATGGTTGCGGGGTTTCCTCTTGTGGTGCTTGTACAGTACATATTGACGGTATTGCTACGCGCACTTGTACACTTCCGGTCGCTAATGCGGAAGGAAAAGAAATAACAACGATCGAAGGCATAGGATTGGCCGGTGAATACAGTGCCGTTCAATTGGCATGGATCGAGCACCAGGTGCCACAGTGCGGATATTGCCAATCAGGTATGATCATGGCAGCGGAAAGTCTCCTGGACGAAATACCCGATCCTACTGATGAGGATATCAATAATGCCATTACGAATATTTGCCGGTGCGGCACCTACAACAGAGTACGGGAAGCGATTAAGACAGCGGCTCAAAAACGAAAGGATCCGGGCACATTATTAGGAGCACTTTAAATCTAAAATCATGGCAGAAAAACAAGGAAAAAAGAGAAACAAATGGACACGCCGTGCTTTTATTGCAACAGGTGGTCTGCTGGGAACCGGGCTTGTCGTCGGAGTAGGAGGATATGCATACGTGAGCAGGGCCGTTAAAAAGTACACTGGATCGGGCATGGGAGATGGATCATCATTGAATGCCTGGATCAGAATTGCCCCTGACAATACGATTACCATGGCAATACCAAGAGCCGAAATGGGGCAAGGGATCTATACCTCTCTACCACAAATGATCGCCGAAGAACTGGAGGTGGAGATGACAAAGATCAAAGTGATTCACCCCCAACCTGAAGCACCTTACTCGAACACTTACCTGATGACCCAGGAATCATCCAATGCTTTCAAGGGGCTTAAGTTGATGGAAAAGATCTATTCCGTAATGCCTGTCATTGCAACAGGTGGAAGTACAAGTGTGGCAGACGGGTGGTACAATATGAGGTATGCCGGGGCCACGGCTCGCGAAATGTTGATCAAAGCTGCGGCAGATCAGTGGGGCGTGAGTCCTTCGGATTGCTACGCAGAGAATGGCCAGGTCATCAACCGAAATAATATGGAGCGCCTGAACTATGGAGATTTGGCTGAGGCGGCTTCGACAATCAGATTAAAAGATCTGCCTGAGCTGAAAAAGAGGTCTGATTTTAAAGTGATCGGGAAATCAGTTCAAAGACTGGACATCCCCCCCAAGGTAGACGGAAGTGCTGAATTCGGTTTGGATGTAAGACCGGAAGGAATGCTATATGCTGCCGTCAAACATCCGGGTACCATTGGCGGAAAGATCACAAAAGTGACCAATGAAGATGAAGTGCTTGCTGTCAAAGGGGTGAAAAAAGTCTTGATTACCGAATTCGGTGCCGCAGCGGTTGTTGCAGAAAATACATGGGCCGCCGATACGGGCACAAAATATATGGAAGTGGAAGAAGACATATTACATGGAGACCTTTCCACGGAAGGCATTATGGCGGAAATGCGGAAGATACTTGACCAGGAGCCCATCGCTACCCCTGAAAATAAAGGAGATGTGGATGCAGCTTTGGCACAAGAAGGTGGCACCTTGGTAGAAGGAACCTATGAAGTACCTTATCTGGCGCATGCCACCATGGAACCCATGAATTGCACCGTCCTTGTCAAAGATGGAAAGTGCGAAGGATGGGTGGGACACCAGGCTACATCGATCACGCAGAACTTATTGTCGGAAGTAACGGGGATCCCAAAGAAAGATACCAAGGTGAATATCACTTACCTCGGTGGAGGATTCGGTCGACGTGCTGAGCCTGATTTTGTAAAAATTGCCGCTGCCGTTGCCCGCGAAATGGAAGGCACTCCGGTTCAGACTGTTTTTACCCGCGAAGAAGATATGCGAAATGACATGTATCGTCCCTCAGCAATATGCCGATTTAAGGCTAAAGTGAATCCGGATGGTGATATAGAAGCCTGGGATAACAAACTCGTCCTTCAGTCCGTCAGTAACAGCGCTATGAGCAGGATCATGCCTGCAATGGCTGTTGCTCCCGCCAAGGATCAAGCCACGACAGAAGGTGTCATTCATCTGCCTTATGAAATGAAGAATATGAGGGTGGCTTTTGGTGATATCAGTCTTCCGATTCAAACGGGCTTCTGGCGAAGTGTCGGTAATTCGCAAAACACATTTTTCTCAGAGTCTTTCATGGACGAATGTGCACAAGCAGCCGGACAGGATCCTTATCTCTTCAGAAAATCAAAAATGAAAGGTTTCCCAAGATATGAAGCTGTACTGGACAAAGTAGCGGAGATGTCCGGTTGGTCCACTCCCCGGCCAGAAGGAAAATTCAGAGGAATCGCTATTGCCAAATCTTTTGGTTCGATTGTAGCGGAAGTAGCAGAAATTGCGAAGATTGGAGAAAAGGAGTTCAGCATTGACAACTATTACTGCGCCATCGATTGCGGTAACTATGTAAATCCCGATACTGTAATAGCACAAGTGGAGGGAGGAATGATCTTTGGGTTGACCGCCGCATTGTACGGGGAAATTACCTGGAAGGATGGTGCGGTCGTCCAGTCCAACTTCCCGAATTATGAAATGGTAAGAATGGCTGTCAGTCCCAAAGTCGAAGTGCATATCATGGAAGTTGATGAAGCACCTGGCGGTGTGGGAGAACCCGGGACTCCACCGGCAGCTCCGGCAATTGCCAATGCACTCTTTGCAGCTACGGGAGAACGCGTTCGTTCATTACCACTTACAAAGGCGGGTTACAAATTTGTGTAACGGTATCCACCAAAATATATCACTTAGGAATAGCCTCGGAATTGTTACCGGGGCTTTTTTTATTGTTGTAATGAAATAATGACTGAATGAATAAATTTGGCATGGTCCATAATAACAGTACCAAAATTGAATTTGTCGAAGCCCTTAAAAAAAGAATCTTTAAATGGGTATTAGAAATATCCAACTTTTGTGAGACACTACCTGAATCATACTCTGCCAGCGTATTTGGAAGACAATTAACACGATCTTCCGCTTCTACAGACGCAAATCATCGTGTAGCGACAAGGACTCGGTCGAATCGAGAATTTTATGCGAAAATGAATATCGCTGTCGAAGAAGCAGATGAAATCACCCGGATACTTTCAAAAGCAAGACATAAAAGCGGTCAATCATTCAAAAGACACTAAATATCCATTCAATCATTCAGTCAGTCAGTCATTCAATATCTGCCACCCCTACCCCGGCTCCGCCTCAGAGCCTACCTTCATCTTCAATAATCCACGGAAAGCCTGACGGACCGTACTTCCTTCATACAGGACCTTGTACACCTCGTTGGCTATCGGCATTTCAATACCATAATCTCTTGCTAATTCCATTACCACGGGAGCTGATTTCACACCTTCCGCAACCTCATGCATTCCGGCGATGATGTCCTCAAATTTCTGACCCTGGCCCAATGCGTAACCGACTGACCGGTTTCGGCTTTTTGCGCTGGAACAAGTAACGACAAGGTCTCCCATGCCGGCCAATCCTGCAAAGGTTTCTGGTCTTCCTCCCATGGCTACACCTAACCTTGTAATTTCGGCAAGTCCCCGAGTGATGATGGCTGCCCGTGTATTTTCACCGGCTCCGGCACCATCTCCCATTCCCGTGGAAATGGCAATGATGTTTTTCAATGCACCTCCCAGTTCACATCCGATTACATCTTCATTTGTATACACCCTGAATAGGCCGGTGCGAAAGACCTTTTGTAAAGCCTGGGATATCGTAACATCTACCAGGGAGATCACACTTGCTGCCGCTTGCCCGATGGCAATTTCTTTTGCTAGATTTGGTCCTGTTAATACACCGGCAGGATGTCCGGGCATCACGTCTTCAATGATTTGGGTCATACGCATCTTTGAGCCCTTCTCGAGTCCTTTAGACAGACTGATAATCGGGACCCAGGGCCGAATGGAAGGTTTAGCCTGAAGGAGCACCTCGCGAAAACTTTGTGCAGGTACGCCCATCACAATTACGTCAGCATCGCGTACTGTCTCATTCAGATATCCCGATGCGACCAGGGAAGGATGGAGCATTGCACCCGGCAAATATTTCTCATTGCTGTGTTGTTCATTAATTTCTGATACTGTATCAGTATTCCGGGCCCACAGTGTTGTCGGACCGTTGTGCGCAGTCAGGGAGGCTACGGTCGTGGCCCACGAACCACCACCGATCATGGCAATTTTTAATGACATGGCTTTGGTTTCTCCTAAGTTAGTAAGTCAGGATCAATTCCACCTCAATCACGATAATCAAAATCCACCTTCATGACCAGCGCTAATTATTTTTGAATCGTAACAATGATTTATCTGTAGCTTAGAAAAAATCGATGAAGTATGGGACCTTTACAAGGATTAAAAATAATTGAAATCGCCGGTCTGGGTCCTGGTCCATTTGCGGGAATGGTACTGGCGGATATGGGAGCAGAAGTCATTTGCGTGGAAAGAAAAAAAGCCGATTTTCGAATACCAGATTGTAACAGGCGAGGAAAAAAGTCCATCGTTTTGAATTTAAAGGATCCGGAAGACCGGACAACCTTATTGCAACTCGTAGAGAAAGCTGATGTCCTGTTCGAGGGATTCCGCCCCGGAGTAATGGAGCGATTGGGATTAGGACCGGATGAATGTATGTCCAAAAATCCGAAATTGATTTATGGTCGAATGACCGGTTGGGGTCAAACCGGGCCCCTGGCTCAGGTGGCCGGACACGACATCAACTATATATCCCTGACCGGTGCACTACATGCGATTGGAAGACCGCAAAGTCCTCCTGTTCCTCCTCTGAATCTGGTAGGAGATTATGGAGGAGGCGGGATGTTTCTCGTCGCAGGCATCCTTGCCGCATATATCGAAGCTCAGACCTCCGGCAAAGGTCAGGTCATCGATGTCGCCATGACAGATGGTTCCGCCATTCTCATGTCGATCTTTAATACCCTGGATGCAATGGGTCAATGGAGTACGAGAAGAGGAAGCAACTTCCTGGATACGGGCGCACACTACTATGATTGTTATGAAACCAAGGATGGAAAATTTATCTCCATAGGGTCAATAGAGCCACAATTTTATAAACTGTTGATCGAGCTCGCAGATCTGGATGCCGCAGCTTTCAAATCTCAGAATAAGCAGGCGGCCTGGCCCGAACTCAAATCGAAGCTGGTCGAAGTTTTCAAGTCTAAGACCCGCGAAGAGTGGTGCGAAATCATGGAAGGAACAGATGTCTGTTTCGCACCTGTCCTGGATTACAAGGAAGCCCAGGAGCATGCCCATAATGTGGAACGCGAAATGTATTTTGAGCTTGATGGATTCGTACAACCCTCGCCGGCACCGCGATTCAGCAAGACGCCATCAGAAGTTCAATTCGGATCGAGAATAGCAGGAGAAGATACGGAAGAAGTGTTGAGAGAATGGCTGGGTTAGTTTTGAATTTTGAGTTTTGAGTATATTGGCCATTGATCTCATTCAATCATTGATAACTCAAAATCAACAGTGGATCAGGCTAAGGAAATAAGAAAGGGAGAAGAACTTGATTGGAAAAAACTGGAGGGATATCTGCGAGAAACAATGCCAAATGTAAAGGGTGAAATGAATGTTGCCCAATTTCACGGCGGACATGCGAATCTCACATATTTGATCAAATTCGGGAATGAAGAATTTGTATTGCGCAGACCACCGTTTGGAAAGATTGCTCCTGGTGCGCATGATATGAAAAGGGAATATCGCGTCCTTTCCAAATTATATAAACACTTGCCACAGGCTCCCAGGGCCTTTCATCTTTGCGAAGACCCTGGCATCATCGGGGCCATCTTTGTCATCATGGAGAGAAGAAATGGAGTCGTCGTAAGGTATCAGGTGCCCGACAATTTCAAATCTTTTGAAAATGTGGAAAGACGGCTTACCAATGCACTGATCAGAGTGGAGGCTTCATTGCACAATGTGGATGTCGAGGAAGCTGGCCTGACGGAACTAGGAAAACCGGAAGGCTTTTTAAATCGCCAATTGGCAGGTTGGATCAAACGATGGAATCTTTCCAAAATTGAAGAAAGCAGTGCCATGGATGAGGTCTACGAAATCTTGAGTTCTGATATTCCTACTCCGCAAGCAGTATCCATCGTGCATAATGATATCAAGTTTGACAATTGTCAGTTTCAACCCGACAATCCCGATGAGGTGACGTCCATATTTGATTGGGACATGACAACTCTAGGGGACCCCCTTGTAGATTTTGGGGTCAGTCTGAGCTATTGGCCGGATGAACGCACAAACCAATTTCAAGGTCTTCCGGTAATGCTGCGAGGAGATTTTCCGCATAAGGATTTTCTGAAAGAAAAATACCGGGAATATTCGGGTTTTGATCTATCCAATATATCCTGGTACGAATCATTGGCATATTGGAAGGGAGCCGTTATCGCACAACAATTGTATAAGCGATATGTAGACGGTGCGACAAAAGATCAACGGATGGCTGCCTTCGGCCTTTCTGCCAAGGCACTGGCGGAAATTGCCAGGTTAATAGCACGCGGAAAGTGAATTGGCAGCAGGCTCAACGTCAATTTCAATATCAATACTTTTTAGAAAGATTACACCTAGTCAGGATTTTGATACACGACTTCTCCGCCAACGATGGTATAAGCAATGCCAGCATCCAGCCATTCCCCGGGTTCAGTTTCGAACAGGTCTGCATCAAGCACAGTAATATCGGCGAGTTTTCCGGGTTCGAGTGTGCCTTTTATATTTTCTTCAAATGCCCCGTAGGCACCACCCCAGGTATAAGCTTTCAGCGCTTTTTCAAGCGAAACCCTCTGATCCGGAAACCATCCTCCTTCAGGTTGGCCATCTATGGTTTGTCTCGTAACAGCGGCGTAAAGACCCATGACCGGGTTAATCGGATAGTAGGATGCATTGGTCCCAGGCCAATCTGACCCGAATGAAAGGATGCATCCATTGTCTTCCAGTGTCTTGAATGCATAAGCTCCCCGGCATCGTTCTGTTCCAATGCGTTCTTCCATCCAGCGCATATCGTCCGTGGCGTGATAAGGCTGTACTTCAGCAACGATTTCTTTACCTCTGAATCGTGGAAAGTCCTCCGGTGCAATCACCTGGGCATGAACAATACGAAATCTGCGATCAAGGAATCCATTGACGACATTCATGGTGTCAACAATATCCAAAAGGATGGAATTCGCCTGGTCTCCAATGGCATGAATGCGCAATTGGATGCCCGCTCTGTCCGCTTCCAGGATCATTTGCTTGAATGAAGGCATATCTTCAGAAAACTCGCGCCATCCACCTTTCCAAGTTGCATTTTCCAGCAAGTTATCGCTGTACGGTTGGTAGAATCTCGCTGTCCGGGCACCCATAATCCCATCGATATGGGTCTTAAGAGTACCAAATGAGATCCATTTATCTCCGGCTGTCATTTGATCGCCTTTTCCCTGATCGATGATCCATCCCTTTTCTTTCATATTGCGATACTCAATCAACCTCGACGGCGCAAAATTGATACGACAGGTCAACTTGCCTTCGCGCCTGATTCCGTTATAAATATCCACTCGATCAAGCGGCGACATATCCTGGACCGTGGTCACACCATATTTTCTGCATTCTTCCAATGCCCGTAAGGCCTCGGCTCTTTTTCGTTCAACGGATTTTTCAGGGATCCCTCTCAATGCTTCCCGAAATATTTCACCCGTGAGCAAACCGGATTCGGATTCAATGCCCAATCCTTTCAGGGCAAGAGCATTGGCCAGACCTTCCGTTCGATCATACCTGTTGATCAGGACAGGGTGATCAGGAGTCAAGGCGTCAATCATTTTGCGATGAGGAATGAAAACGGTTTCACTTCTGGACGAACCGTCTGAGCCTACTCCCCAGGCTTTGTAAGCTCCCCAGTCACCTCGTGTAATCCAACTACCCTTAGGCAGCCGCTTTGTCGCTGAATTGATTTCCCTTTTGAGTCCCTCCCCATCATTGACATCCAATAAATTGATACCCAATAGGAGGGCACCGGCCGATGCAAAGTGTACATGTGAATCATTGAATCCCGGTATAGTCAACCTACCCCGAAGATCGATGATCCTGTGGGCCGATGGAATGTTGTCATCATTTCCAAGATTTACAATCTGATCATCTTTTATGGAAATCCAGGTAGACCAGGGATTGGATGTATCTCCTGTCCAGATCTTTCCATTATGCAGGACGAGGTCGATGCCTCCTTCATTTTCCTGGTTACAGGAAAGTAAAATCAGTGCGAATCCGAGGACAATTGAGAGCCAGTACAACAAATGCTTCATTGCAAATCGATTTGTTGTATGAAATTAGGAAAGATCGTCAAGATAATAGTTTCATTCTTTAAACTGCCTCGTGCAGAGCAAGCCGTCATTTACCCGACGCTCTCAATGCCCAGTGTATGCTTCCTTCAGTTCTTCATTTGTTTGGCATTATTCATCCATTTAATGTCGGTGTCTGTCTCCTTGCTGCCCAAAAGGTGTTCGCAGAAGTAATCGCTGCGTAGCCAAAAGAAATACTCATTCATATTGCCGTAGCCATGACGCTGTCCCGGGAATACAAAGTAATCGAATCGTTTATTGGCTTTGATCAGAGCTTGTGCCATTCGAATGGTTCCAGCAGGATGGACGTTGTTGTCTATATCACCTGTGGTGATCAGCAATTTACCTTTCAGATTCCTGGCAATATCCGGATTCTTGTCAATGGCATATTTGAATGTGATTTCGCCCTTTTCATTTTCTTCTTCAAGAACGCCATGATGCTTTTCACTCCACCAACGATTGTAAATATTATTCTCATGATTTCCGGATGAGGAAACCGCAACTTTAAAAAAATCCGGATAGACCAACATGGCAGCGGTAGACATAAACCCTCCCCCACTATGACCGAAGATGCCAATTTTATTAATATCGATGTAATCATAGCGGTCTGCCAATTGTTCTGCAGCATATTTTTTGTCTGCAAGACCGTAGTCCCTGAGATTTCCGTAGCCGTAGTTGTGATATCGTTTGGATCGATCGGGATGTCCTCCCCGATTGCCAATGGTGGCTACAATGAAACCCAACTGAGCAGTTCGATCGACCCGGTCCATCCTGGAGGAAAATGACTTGTTGACCGCTTCGGTTTGCGGGCCCGGATAAACGTATTCAATCAATGGGTACTTCAGGGTAGAATCGAAGTCAAATGGTCGATAAATCACTCCATATAAATCTGTAATGCCATCATCAGCCTTTACTGTATAAGGCTCGGGAAATTGATAACCCGCCTCAAACAACCTGTCCAGATCTGCCTCCTCAAGATCCATAACTTTTTGACCATTCGCACCAATCAATTCGGACCGGGGCACCGCGTTCACCCGGCTGAAATTATTTACAAAAAAAGTGTGATCATCATTCAAATCGAAACTGTGGTTATAATTACCAGGATTCAACAATTGCAATCCGGTGCCGTCCAGATTCGCCTTGTACAAATGAAAATAATAAGGATCTTCTCCGTCTTCTTTTCCATTTGCCCTGAAGTAGAGGACGCGGTTTTCGGAATCGATCCCTTCTATGTTGTTACAATGATATGGTCCTGAAGTAATCTGATTTTTCAAATTGCCATCAGCATCATAGAGATAAAAGTGTCCCCAGCCATCGCGCTCAGACCAATGAATAAATTCTTCTCCTCCATTCACCAATCCCAATGGTTGCACCTCGATATAGGTATTCAATCTCTCTTCGATCACCACATGGACTTCACCAGTCCCGGTATCTGCATAACAGATGTCAATGCGCTTTAAGTCCCTGCTGGTCCTGGTGAAATACAACCTGGAATTATCCGGAGCCAACCAATACCTCCAGCGCATTTCATCATCCCTGGTTTCTTTCACCACCGGAGCCCTGATAATGGACAGACTCTGATCCTTGAACGTATCAGCCTGAATTTGTATCTGCCCCTTGGAAAGAAAATCAAAAAGGTGTAACTCCTGCCGGCGAGCTTCCTTCTCTCCGGCCATGTGATATTTGTAGGTTTCCAGCCGTGGTCTTGGATTAGCTGTGTTGTCCAGGACCCAAAGATCTTTCACTTCACGGTCATCGTTGCGAATCATGGCAAATTTTTGCCCGTCAGGAGACCACGTTACATTCACCGGTTTTCTCTTGTCTTTATCTTTCTCAAGTTCCACATTATCCACACCACGGTTTCTTCCACCATAAGCATAATCTTTTTCTCCATCAGTGGTCCACTGTGTTTCTACGATGGTGGTGTCTTTCTCTTTTTTTTGCGCCTTCAGATAATTTTCCCAATCCATCCAATACAAATTATGATCTCTTGAAAACAGGACATATGATGAATCCGGTGCAATGGATGCCCAATCCTTATCCTCCTTTTTCTTCTCAAATTCCTCATTGAGAGAGAGCGTTTGTGTACCCAGATCATATTCAAAATACCAGATCTTCGCTACCTTCTTTTTTTTCTTTTTCTTTTTGTCTTCGGAATCTTCCTCGTTCTCCATATCATCTTCTTCCTCTTCGTCATCCCCTTCGTCGTCTACCTTGACCAAGGTACTCTTAACTTCCCATTGAAGTGCTGTCTCATCCTTGATAAATCTCAGCTTTTCAATGTCCAGATTCTTGCCGTCAAATGGATCACCGGTCAGCCTTGACATATCTGCGGCAATGCGATCTCTGTCGAAAAGTTCTGATTTCAGATGTCTACCCGGGTCGACGAGGTACCATCTTTTTCCCTGGGATGTCTCATACATATACCAGAATCGTTTGCTTTTTTTGAGCCAGTGTGGACTGACACTGGTCGAGAAGACCATTTTTTTCAAATTGTCCGGAGAGAATCGGGCAGCCAATTCGTAATTTGGAGATGGAGTCTTTGTCTCTTGTGCAAAGAGAAAAGAACATGTGATCAACAAAGCTAGGGTCAATACTTTTTTCATTTCAGGTTCTATTCAATTTAGATCGATGAATATAGGAGAAAAAGGCGATCTCAAAAATTGCATTTGTAACAGTAATCCAAAGAATGGATAAAATGAATGCAGTCGAATCATAGAATCCGGGACATCAACTCTTTTGTTGAATTATCCTACCTAAAATTCCTATATCTTTAAATTATCCTACCTAAAATTCCCATATCTTTAAATTATCCGGGTAATGTCGCTTTAGGGTTGCACAGAAAAGACCATCTTAGCAAGAGGATTTTAGATTTTTCTACTCTCTAAAAAAATTAATGGACATGAGTCGACTTCACTTTCGATTGACCCTTATATTCTCAATCTTGATTGTATTTCAAATCTCATCTGTGAAGGCTCAGCCCAGCCTGGAAGAGATTGAATCCAAGATGGACGAAATTTGTGCATCCTGGACCGATGAAACCCCAGGTGGTGTGGTGGGAATCGTGCAGGATGGAGAATTGATATTCAGCAAGGCTTTTGGCCTTGCAAGCCTGGAATACGATGTTCCCAATACAACCAGTACCATTTTTAATATTGCTTCCGTATCAAAACAATTCACGGCTTATTCGATGGTGCTTTTAGAACAACAAGAGAAATTGTCGATCGACGACGATGTCAGGAAATACTTGCCGGAAGTACCGGATTTTGGTACGACCATTACCATCAGGCATCTGCTCACACACACGAGTGGTTTGCGTAATTTTCAAAACTTATTGGGCATCGCAGGATGGCGACCCGGAGAGTCAATGACCAATGATGATCTGCTCCGATTCATCAGCCGGCAAAGAGAGTTGAATTTTCCCGTAGGTGAGGAATACCTTTATTGCAATTCCGGATTTGTCCTGGTCACTTTCATCGTGGAGCGCTTGACCGGTCAGTCTTTTCAGGACTGGACCAGGGAAAACATCTTTGAGCCTCTCGGAATGACCAATACCGGCTATAGGGAGGACATGGAGATCATCCACAAGAAGAGCGCTACTTCTTACAGTACCCAGGATGATGGCACCTACCGGCAACCCCTGAAATACTGGACCTACATGGGAAATGGAAATGTGTACACCACCGCAGGCGATATGGCCAAGTGGGTAAATAATTTTTCTTCCGGAACCCTTGGAGGAATGGAGGGAATTCAAAGATTAACAGAACCTGGAATCTTGAATAACGGAGACACGCTCACTTATGGCTTGGGCATCGGCGTAAGCACCCACAGGGGTTTGGACCGTTATTCTCATGGTGGATCTGTAGGAGGTTATCGATCCAATTTTGCATTCTATCCCGAGATCAATACAGGCTTTATTGTATTCTCTAATTTTTCTTCTGCAAATCCCGGAGGAAAAAATGCTCAGATCATCGAATTCTATCTCGCAGATCAATTCAAAGAACCCAAAGAAGAGTCAAAGCCGAGGTATCCGCAGCTCAACGAGCCAGTTGAGTTGGACATTGCTGTTTTCAATGAATATACGGGAGAATATTTTGTAGAAGGTGTCAAATTGAAGGTGTATGAGAAAGAGGGGAATATGATGGCTCAGGCTATCGACTATACACCGGAAATGATGCTCATGGCCGCCTCCGACACGTCATTCTACGTACCCTTTGCCAACATTTCACTCTACATGTTGCGGGGAAAAGATGATCGGCCGGATCGCGTCGTTGTCGTGAGGGGGGATGATGTCATGGTCGGCACGAAATCCAATCCCGAGTTGAAAGCACCGGACAAGTTGAAATCGTATACCGGGACTTATTACAGTCCTGAAGTTGACACGCGTTTTGTATTAAATATCGAGGATGGCAAACTGATAGCCAGGCATCAAAGACAAAAGAAGGTTGAATTAGTCCCACTTCAAAAAGATTTCCTGCTTGGGGATGCATTTTTCCTGAACAGGGTGAAAATAGAACGATGGCAATCAGGAGATATCCGAGGAATGAAGGTATCCAACGGACGAGTTAGAGATCTCTGGTTTGAAAAAATTGACTAATCGGCAATCGCAATCCAAATGAACATTGATCAAATCAGGAACGAAACACCAAATTGCAGGGATAAAATATTTCTGAATAGTGCCGGAGCATCATTGATGTCAAAGCCCGTTATGAATGCGATTATGGAATACCTGGAAGAGGAGGAAACAATAGGGGGATACAAACTCGAGGAGGACAGGGCAGATCAATTGGATCAGTTATATCTGCACGCGGCCGAAATGCTCAATTGTGAGCCACAAAACATCGCATTTGCCAACAATGCCACTGATGCATATTCAAAGGCTCTTTCATCAATACCGTTTGAAAAAGATGACGTTGTCATACTCTCTGACGATGACTATGTCTCCAATTACATGCATTTCATCACCTTGAGAAAAAGACATAAAATCCTGATCCGCAGGATCAGGAATCTGGATAATGGTGATCTGGACCTGGAGCATTTTCAGAAGCTGGTGCAAACACATCGTCCCAAACTTGTATCCGTCTCTCACGTTCCCACAAGTTCCGGCATCATTCAAAATGTAAATGCCATTGGCAAAATATGCGCTGACAATGAAATTACATATTTGGTGGATGCTTGTCAGTCCATCGGACAGATGCCAATTGATTGTCAGGCCATCCAATGTGATTTTCTGAGTGCAACAGGTAGGAAATTTTTACGCGGACCACGTGGTACAGGTCTGCTCTACGTTTCGGACAGGATCTTATTCGAAGGGAATACTCCTCTTTATGTAGATCTTGGAGGAGCGGAATGGACTGATGTCCACTCCTATCAAGCGATCAAATCAGCAAGAAGATTTGAATTTTGGGAACGACCATGTGCCTTGATCAGAGGCTTATCTGAAGCGCTGCGATATGCAAATAACCTGGGGCTTGAAAGGGTACAGAAGTATAATCAAACTCTCACTGAACAGTTGCGTCGCAATCTTTCCGAACTAAAAGATGTCACAGTATTTGACCGGGGTTCGAAACTGTCCAACATCTGCACCTGGAAAAAGGAAGGCAAGTCGCTGAAAGCCACAAAAGATCATTTAGACAAGAACGACGTCTTTTATTCTATCGTGGACAGGAATTCCGCACTTATAGATTTTGACAAGAAAAAGGTGGATTGGGTGGTTCGTTTTTCTCCTCACTATTTCAATACAAAAAATGAGATCAACCAAGCCGTCGAAATCGTTCAAAATTTATGATTCTTTGATCACCGATCGATAGAATCGTTTCCTTCCTCTATATAAATTTCAGCTGCATTTACCAAATTGGTTTGTATGCCCCTGGTGAAATGTTTATTTTAATTCCTTTAAATGCATGCATCATGAATAATAAGCTCTTCTTGGCCGTCGTATTTTCCCTTTTTACATTTTCCCTGAATGCCCAGGCACCAAACTATGTCGATTGGGAATGGGATATCATAAAATTTGGATTTGTTGAACCTACTGGAGGAGGAATTACTTCCTCAGGTGGCATGGCCTCTTGGGAATTGAGGTATAACCTGAGAGATGATTTTTCATTAGGTATCGAATTCACAGGTGCATTTTTCAGTGATACCTTTGATCGTGATGCTGATGTAGGTGTCTCCGGTTCTTTCCTGGTGAATGGTGATTATTATTTCAGTAAATATTCAAATACCCGGGGATTTATCGGATTGGGATTTGGACGGTATGAAGATGGCACTATTGAATTCAGGGATGGAAATGCAGATGATATAATAAGAGGGACCAACTCGCTCGGAATCGCCCCCCGGGCCGGATTTGAATTGGGGCATGGGAGATTGCTTGCACAGTTCAATATGGCATTTGACGAAGATACCACTGATTACTTTAGCATCAGTCTGGCCCTGACTCTTTGGGGTGGTTATAAAGGTGAAGGGAGGATCGGTGATTGAGTGGCTCAATTTTGAGTTGTGAGTTTAAGGGATGACTACATCGCTCAACTTCCAAGGTGGGTGCCGGCTCCGCCCCCGGGTGAGATGAGTTAAAGTGGGGTGGCAATCCTTTTGTCAATTTTGATTGAATGTGTCATTGGGTGCTGATGTCTTTCAGTGCTCAAGTGAGTCTTAGCTATCGTCCGCTGTTATAATTGCTTTAATTGCTGTCATGTAAATTTTCCATATCCAATTTTCTACTTGCTGAAAATGACTCATTTGGATCAATTTCATTAAATTGACAGTCAATATATATATTGGATTGAACTAGGCTAAATTCTTCGAAATTGACTCAAACTTCATCTGCTCCTGCAATCGTCATACATGAGAAAGGATTTGGGAAAACATTAAGAACCGACAGGTGGTGGCTCTATCCGGGCCTTGTACTTTTCGGACTCACACTGTTCCTTATTTATGGAATGTGGTCTGCACTCCAGGCTGACTATTATTGGTACAGTGCCGGTGAATCTGGTTTTGGCGGTTACCTTGCACCCTTCTATTCTCCTCTTTTGTTCATCAAAGAAGGAGTTGCCGGAGCGGCTCCAATGTCTCATTCTATATTCGGAGCCTGGCCATCGTGGTGGCCCGAGTGGATTCCACCCAGTCCGTCATTGTTGATCCTTGCCGTTCCCGGAATTTTCAGATTTACGTGTTACTACTATCGGAAGGCTTACTATCGCGCTTTTACAGGAACACCTCCGGCGTGTGCCGTTGGAGCTCTTCCGAGGAATCGAAAGGCAGGATATAAAGGAGAGACCGGATTGATGCTCTTTCAGAATATTCACAGGATCACAATGTATTTCGCATTGCTCTACATATTCATATTTTTCTATGATGCCTATCTGGCTTTTTTCAGGGGAGGTGAATTCGGCGTCGGAGTGGGCACCATATTATTATTAGGCAATCCGATCATGCTGGGCTTGTATAGCTTTGGGTGCCATTCTATCAGGCATCTTGTGAGCGGTCGAAGGGATTGCTATTCCTGCAGTATGTTGGGCGAGGTGTCTCATACAAATGGAAAAATTGTAGGCTGGCTCAATAAGAGACATGAACTGTTTGCATGGTTGAGTCTTATCTGGATTATGGTGGCAGACTATTATGTACGGCTCGTTTCAACAGGAATCATTCACGATTTCAGCACCTGGGGCTAACAAAATATTAAGAATGGATATTTCAGGAATCAAAACGATCGAACATGATGTGCTGATAGTCGGCGCTGGCGGAGCGGGTCTCAGTGCAGCCATTGAGGCTTCTTCCAGAGGAGTAAGTACGGGGATAGTCATGAAATCCCTGTTGGGCAAAGCCCACACGGTGATGGCAGAAGGTGGAATGGCAGCAGCACTGGGCAACGTTGATGCCCGTGATCATTGGAAAATCCATTTCAGGGATACAATGAGAGGTGGCAAGTTTTTGAATGTATGGAGAATGGCAGAACTGCATGCCAAGCTTGCACCGGACCGCGTTCGCCTTCTCGAGGAATGGGGAGCAGTTTTTGACCGCACACGACAAGGTCTGATTAATCAAAGAAACTTTGGCGGACACAGGTATCCACGTCTGGCTCACGTCGGTGACAGGACAGGTCTCGAAATGATCAGGACACTCCAGGATCACGGTATCCACCAGGGTATCCAGGTATATATGGAGTGTACGGGACTGGATTTATTAAAGAATGAACAAGGAGAAGTCAATGGGATTGTCTGTATGTGGCGTGAGACGGGCAACTTTACCATCTTCAAAGCCAAGTCTATCATATTCGCAACAGGAGGTGGTGGAAAGGCATGGGATGTAACCTCCAATTCCTGGGAATATACCGGGGATGGATTTGCCATGGCCTATGAGGCCGGAGCGGATTTAATGGATCTGGAGTTCAATCAATTTCATCCCACGGGTATGGTTTGGCCATTATCTGTAAAGGGAACATTAGTTACGGAAAGTGTTCGAGGTGAAGGGGGTATTTTGCTCAATAGCGAAGGGACGAGATTTATGTTCAACTATATCCCTGATCGATTCAAATCAGAGACAGCCGATACAGAAGAAGAAGCTGCAAGATGGCTGGCAGGGGATCAGAATGCCCGAAGGCCACCCGAACTATTGACAAGAGATGTGGTGGCACGGGCCATTAATGATGAGGTAAAAGCAGGCAGGGGATCAAAGCACGGTGGAGCCTATTTGAACATAGCCACTCAACGGTCAGCAGAAGATATCAAACGGAAATTACCATCGATGTACCATCAGTTCAAGGTATTGGCAGAACTGGATATCACGAAAGAGCCGATGGAAGTAGGACCCACCTGTCACTATTTTATGGGAGGGATCCGGGTAGATGCCGACACGACGATGAGTAGCCTTTCCGGATTGTTTGCCTGTGGCGAATGTGCGGCAGGAATGCATGGTGCCAATCGATTGGGTGGCAATTCATTGTCCGATCTACTGGTCTTCGGATACCTGTCTGGCAAAAATGCAGCAGAATATGCACAGTCCAAAGACAGTCATTCCAATATTGACCAGGATCAGGTAGTGGCCATCATCAAAAATGCAACTGCAATTTTGAACAGGGAATCCGGTAGTAATCCATACCTTCTGCATGAAGAACTCGAACAAAACATGCAAAAAAATGTGGGCATCATCAGGACCCGGGAGACGCTTGAGGCCGGTATCGCAGGAATCGAGACCATTAAAGAATCTTATCAATCGGTAAGAGCCAAAGGAGCAAGCCAGTTCAACCCGGGATGGCATGAGGCATTGGCCATGCGCAATTTAATTATTACGGCGGAAGCTGTTGCCCGGGCGGCCTTGATGAGAGAGGAAAGTCGAGGGGCACATACACGGGCTGATTTTCCGGGCGAACAGGGATATTGGCATCAATACAATATTGTCTCTTCCAAAGGAGATGATGGTCAGATGCACTTGCGCAAAGCCGAAAGGAAGAAACCGGATCCTGAATTGGAAAGAATAGCAAAGTCGACCATCGAGGATCTTGAAAAAGAAGTAGCTCAGGAACGGACCACAGTGAATACCTGATTCAAACAACAATGAATCTTTTAACTATGATCAATAAATAATATATATGGCCAGGAGGAAATTTCGAATCTACAGGGGTGATAACGAACAGGGACAACTCACCGATTACAATGTGGATGTCCAGGAAGGGATGGTCGTCCTGGATGTCATCCATAGAATCCAGGCCGAAGAAGCTGAAGATCTTGCGGTCAGATGGAATTGTAAGGCGGGCAAATGTGGATCCTGCAGCATGGAAATCAATGGCAAACCCAAGTTGTCCTGCATGACCAGGATGAACGAATACAAGGAAGATGAGACGATTACAATTACACCCCTGAAGAGTTTCCCAATTTTGAAAGACCTGGTTACCGATGTGTCCTGGAACTATGAACAAAATGAGCGAATCAAACCTGTAAAACTGGCACCCGAAGCAAAGACGGATCGAGGATATGTCATGTATCAAAAAGACGTGGATCGCATCCAGGAATTCAGGAAATGTATAGAATGCTACTTGTGTCAAAATGTTTGTCATATCATCCGTGATCATGAAAAGAAAGACACCTTTATCGGGCCACGATTTATGATCAGGGTGGCAGGATTGGAAATGCATCCCCTGGACACGGAAGACCGACTACCCGAATTGAAAAAGGAATTTGGTTCGGGAATGTGTAATATCACCAGGTGTTGTACGGATGTATGCCCGGAACATATCAATATTACGGATAATGGCATCATTCCTATGAAGGAAAGGGTTGTCGACAGATTCTATGATCCTGTGACTATTATGGCACGCAAACTTTGGGGACCTCCCAAGAAGAAGTTACCGCCGATTCCTGAGGAGTTGAAAAAAGGGTGATTTTTTCATTGGTCTTTAGTCTTTGGTTTGACCGGATTCGAACAGCAGAGAGCATTTGCATCACCCAACTTTTTAGGTGGGTGATGACTTTAAGCGGTTGGCAATATATTGTTATTCAGAGACTAAATCTCCTTACTCCAAAAAAGTCGGTGTCTCATCTCTAGGTGCAGCCTCCAAACTAAATTCATCAATAGCCCGCACACATGCATTCCATCTCAGGACGGAATCCTCATTCCCTTCCGGTTTTATTTTTTCCGCCTCTTCAAACCGTGCCATGGCTTTGTTATAATATTCGAATGCGATGTATTTGGCACGAGGAGTAATCTTTTTCAATGCATTCTTGCCCAGACGCTCATTAATGATGCCTCTGTAATAATACTGTTCATAAGGAGATTGCAGATCTCCACAAAGCCTGAGTGCCTCGTGATAGGAAGGACTGTTTTTGCTACCAAACTGATCGGTTATAGCCAGGATAAGATATAGGATTGCTTTTTGATTATTGGAATCCACGCTGAGAATATCACGGCAAATGCTCTCTGCCTGCCATGGTTCATTCAACAAGCGGTAATGCTTTGCCCGGACCAGGGCTTTAGGAATAGAATTGCTTGAGAGGGGTTTTAATGCATGCATTTATAATGTGTTTGTGGTTGTTGAACGAATAATGAATATACAAATTAATGTTCAGCTATGTTTCGGATGGTAATGTATGGTCTTTAGTCTTTGGTCTTTGGTTCGACAGAGGGATTTTAAAGTCTTTGTTGCCCACCCGCCTCAAGTCATCACCTGACTTAGAAGTCAAGTGATGCA
>JANQHF010000137.1 GCA_028282725.1 Saprospiraceae bacterium | reverse complement strand
ATTGAAAAAACTGGGATGGCATAGTTCGGACACGGCTGAATTGAATTTTGACAATGTCCGGGTCCCTGTCGAAAATTTGATCGGAGAAGAGGGCCGGGGTTTTTACTATTTGATGAACGGGCTCCAGTTGGAAAGGCTCTGTGCGGTTCCTGCTGCGGTGGTTGGTATGGAGACTGCAATTCAATTATCCTTACAATACATGTCTGAGCGTAAAGCTTTTGGCCGCTCGATCAATAAATTCCAGGTGTTGAGACATCGCATCGCCCAATTGGCTTCTGAGGTTGAGGCCTTAAAGGCGTTCAGCTACCACTGCTGCCGAATGTATGCCGATGGCATTTACGATGTCAAATTATGCTCCATGGCAAAACTCCTGGCCACAGAATTGGCCGAAAAAGTAGCCACTCAATGCCTTCAGTTTTATGGTGGATATGGATTTATGGAAGAATATCCAATGGCCCGGATGTATCGTGACGTTCGCGTTGGAACGATTGGAGGCGGCTCTTCCGAAATCATGCGGGAGATCCTGGCCAAGATGATCATCGATGATGTCAATTACGAGGCCGCGCCCGGTTCTATCGTCGAAAGGTCATCCGTTGCTGTCCATAGCCCGGGAGTACCTGAAGGAAATCAGTATAGCCAGGTATTTGATACGATCAGGAAACATAGCTCTTCCATTCAATCCATCGGTCATACCCTGAAATTTGACCTTGGAGATCAAGCCATATTTATCGATGGGAGCGGTGAGGGGAATGTAGTCAGCGAACAAGATGGCCAGGCGGATTGCACCGTGTCTTTATCTCTTGGTGATCTGCAGCGTTTGATCTCAGGAGAATTGAACCCGATGGGTGCTGTGATGTCCGGAAAAGTGAAAATCGATGGAGACATGTCCGTGGCCATGAAGCTCCAGGAAATACTTTAATATGAATTTTCAAATACCTCTTGTTTGAAAATAAAATAGTCTTACCTTTGCACTCGCTTTTGAAAAGCCCTATATAATTGATAGTATGCCGACAATAAATCAGCTGGTACGCAAAGGAAGAAAAAAGATAATTTCCAAGAGCAAATCAAGGGCTCTGGATTCGTGTCCACAGAAACGTGGAGTATGCACCCGTGTGTATACTACGACACCCAAAAAACCTAATTCCGCCTTGCGCAAGGTTGCAAAAGTCAGAATGTCCAATGGCATTGAGGTCATTGCATATATCCCGGGAGAAGGACACAATCTCCAGGAGCACAGCATCGTACTGATCCGGGGAGGCCGGGTAAAGGATTTGCCAGGCGTGAGATATACGATCGTGAGGGGCGCATTGGATACTGCCGGAGTATCTGACAGACTCCAGTCCAGATCTAAATACGGAGCCAAACGACCAAAATAAAATAGTTGATTTAATAAAATGAGAAAGAGAAAACCAAAACAGAGGGTAATCAATCCGGATCCAAAATTCGGAGATCCTGTAGTTACACAATTTGTGAACAACCTGATGTGGAGAGGTAAAAAAGGGCTTGCGTATCAACTATTTTATGATGCCTTGGATATCATCCAGGAAAAAACTGGTGAGAATCCTCACGAGACCTGGCAAAAGGCGTTGAATAATGTCTATCCTCAAGTAGAGGTTCGAAGCAAACGGATCGGAGGAGCCACATTTCAGATTCCAATTGAGATCAGACCCAAGAGAAGGACATCTGTTGGGATGAAGTGGTTGATCAAATATGCTCGACTAAGAAGCGGTAAGGGAATGGCAGAAAAGCTCGCCGCCGAAATTATTGCGGCCAGTAAAGGAGAAGGAGCTGCGGTCAAGAAAAAAGAAGACACACACAGAATGGCAGAGGCCAATAAGGCATTTGCACATTTCAGAGTGTAATTTTTTCATCAGTCAATTTCTGATTTTTATAGTATGGCAAAGGATTTAACTTATACCAGAAACATTGGTATTGCAGCACATATTGATGCTGGAAAGACAACGACCACCGAGCGAGTTCTTTACTACACCGGGCTAAGTCACAAAATTGGCGAAGTTCATGATGGAGCCGCCACCATGGATTGGATGGAGCAGGAACAGGAGCGAGGGATTACCATTACTTCTGCAGCTACGAAAACTTCGTGGAAGTGGAAGGGGCAGGAGTATAGCCTGAACATAATCGATACTCCGGGTCACGTGGATTTTACCGTTGAGGTAAATCGGTCACTGCGGGTTCTCGACGGACTTGTATTCTTGTTTTGTGCCGTTAGTGGTGTCGAACCTCAGTCTGAAACCAACTGGAGGTTGGCAGATAATTATCGCGTTCCAAGGATAGGCTTTGTCAATAAAATGGATCGGTCCGGTGCGGATTTTTTCAATGTCGTCAATGATGTCCAGGAAAAATTGGGTTCAAAGGCCATCCCGTTACAGGTACCCATAGGATCTGAAGAAAGATTCAAAGGAGTGGTTGATCTGATCACAAATGAAGCCATCGTATGGAATGAAGAAGACATGGGAATGACCTATGAAGTAATTGATATCCCCGAAGATTTGAAGGATATCGTTGCTGAGTGGAGAGAAAAACTTTTGGAATGTGTAGCTGAATACGATGAGAATAT
The DNA here is from genome assembly GCA_028282725.1 of Saprospiraceae bacterium. Taxonomy (GTDB): domain Bacteria; phylum Bacteroidota; class Bacteroidia; order Chitinophagales; family Saprospiraceae; genus JAJRXG01. The sequence goes on along the minus strand of JANQHF010000137.1, from coordinate 58,281 downwards.
TCTTGAAAAGTATTTTGATGATCCGGATTCCATTTCGGTAGATGAAATCAGGGCGGCAGTAAGAGCGGCCGTGCTTGATCTCGCTTTTGTACCGATGATGTGCGGATCTGCTTTTAAAAATAAAGGAGTTCAGGCTGTGCTGGATGCATCCTGTGCATACCTGCCCTCACCTCTTGACGTAGGGGCGGTTACCGGTACGAATCCGAATAATGAAAAAGAAGTAACGCTCAAACCGGATGCGGAAGAACCGTTTTCGGCACTTGCTTTTAAGATCGCTACAGATCCCTACGTTGGGCGACTGGCATTTTTCCGCGTCTATTCAGGTGCTTTGAACGCAGGTTCTTACATCTTGAATAACAGGACAGGCAAAAAAGAGCGAATCTCCCGATTGTTCCAGATGCATTCTAACAAGCAAAACCCGATAGACAGGGTGGAGGCTGGAGATATAGCAGCAGGCGTAGGATTTAAGGATTTGCGCACTGGAGATACTCTTTCACGGGAAGGATTTCCGCTGCAATTTGAATCAATGGTATTCCCCGATCCGGTAATCGGAATCGCCGTGGAACCTAAGTCGCAGAAAGACATCGACAAATTGGGTCTTGCACTGGCCAAACTCGCGGAAGAAGATCCGACGTTCAGAGTAAGATTCGATGAAGAGACTAACCAGACAGTGATTAGTGGTATGGGTGAATTGCACCTTGAAATTATCGTTGACCGGTTGAGAAGGGAATTCAAGGTGGAATGTAACCAGGGACAACCCCAGGTGAGCTACAAGGAAGCTTTGACCTCCACCGTTGACCACACGGAAAGATTGAAAAAGCAGTCCGGGGGATCCGGCTTGTTTGCGCAAATGAGTTTTGAAGTAGGCCCTGCCGATGAAGAGTTCCTGGAAAGTGAAGGTTTTAAGAGTGGCAAGGATAAGCTGCAGTTTGAAAATGCTATACACGGAGGATCGATTCCGAGGGAATTGATGCCATCGGTGATCAAGGGATTTACAGCAATGATGAGCAACGGAGTCCTTGCCGGATATGCCATTGACAGCATGAAAGTGAAGGTGTATGACGGTCAGACGCACCCCGTGGATTCCAAGCCCATTGCGTTTGAATTATGTGCCAAGGAAGGTTTCAAGGCAGCTGCTGGCCGGGCAAATCCAGTATTGCTTGAGCCTATTATGAAATTGGAGGTCATCACTCCCGAGGAATTTGTGGGTGCAGTGATCGGAGATTTGAACAGAAGAAGAGGACTTCCGAAAGGACAGGAACCCAAGGGAGGTGCTGTATCCGTAACAGCCGATGTCCCGCTGAGCGAAATGTTCGGTTACGTGACTCAATTGAGGACGATTACGTCCGGAAGGGCTTCGAGCACGATGGAATTCTCTCATTATGCACCGGTTCCTAAAGGACTGGCGGAAGAAATAATCAGTAAAAGCAGGGGTGAGGTAAAAGTTTAGAATTTTAATTTGACAACCTTTCAGATTATTTCTACTTTTGCGCCCGCTTTGACAGAATATAAGCGATTTAAAAGAGGTAATGAATCAAAAGATTAGAATCAAGTTGCGCTCCTATGATCACAATCTCGTAGATAAGTCTACGGAGAAAATTGTGAAGACAGTACGTATGAGCGGAGCGGTTGTAACCGGTCCGATTCCGCTGCCCACAGAGAAAGAAGTGTTCACCGTGCTCAAATCTCCGCATGTGAATAAAAAGTCTCGAGAGCAGTTTCAGTTGAGGACCCATAAGAGGTTGATCGATATCTATACTCCAACGCAAAGAACTGTGGACGCTCTTTCTAAGTTAGAACTGCCCAGCGGAGTCGATATTCAGGTTAAGCTCTCTTAAAACGACATAATTTATTTGTTGGTGGTACGATGTACTGCTGATGTTCATTAAATATCTATAAATGAATGGCATTATAGGTAAGAAGATGGGTATGACCAGTGTCTTTGATGAGGACGGAAGGAATATTCCGGTAACCGTCATTGATGCGAGCCCGAATGTAATCACTCAAATTAAGAGTGAGGAAGTAGATGGCTACAATGCGCTTCAATTGGCATATGACGATAAGAAGGCCAAGAATGAAAGCCAGGCCATGCAAGGTCATTTCAAAAAGGCCGGAACAGCTCCGAAGAGAAAGCTTGCCGAGTTTGAATTGGACGAGTTGGACAAAAATCTGGGCGACACGATCACGATTTCCGAGATTTTTGAAGAAGGAGATTATGTGAACGTCATCGGCACATCCAAAGGAAAGGGTTTCCAGGGTGTGGTGAAAAGACATGGTTTCGGTGGTGTCGGTGATGCTACCCATGGCCAGCATAACAGGATGAGAGCACCCGGTGCCATTGGTGCATGTGCAACACCTTCGAAGGTAATCAAGGGTATGAAGATGGGCGGACGTACAGGTAACAGCCGTGTAAAGACAAAGAATCTCGAGGTGATCAAGATTTTTGCAGAGAAACACCTGATGCTGATCAAGGGATGTGTACCCGGTCATAAAGGAGCATACGTAATTGTAGAAAAATAGCGGATCATGAAAGTAGATATACTAAGTACAGAAGGAACATCAACGGGAAGATCAATTGATTTGCCGGACAATATCTTCGGTATCGAACCCAATGATCACGCATTGTATCTTGCTGTGAAGCAATATCAGGCACATCAGAGACAAGGTACTCACAAGACAAAGGAGCGTTCAGAAATTGTTGGTTCGACACGTAAGATCAAGAGACAGAAGGGAACGGGAACGGCGAGAGCAGGTTCCATCAAAAATCCGATTTTCAGAGGGGGTGGACGAATCTTTGGACCACGACCAAGGAAATATGAGATCAAACTCAATAAAAAGGTGAGCAGACTGGCTCGTGCCAGTGCATTGGCTCAAAAAGTATCACAAGGCGGATTAAAGGTCGTCGAGGATTTCACACTGGATGCACCAAAGACCAGTGCATTGGCTGAGATCATGACCTCATTGGGAGGCACCGGTACCAAGAATATATTGGTGACCGGTGACTATGACAAAAACCTGTACTTGTCGGGAAGAAATTTGCAATCGTCATCTGTGATTATGGCAAATGAATTGAATACCTATTCAATTATGAATTGCAAGAATCTCATCCTGACTGAAAGCTCCATTGAGAGAATTGCTTCATCATTTAACCAAGAATCCAAGTAAGATGAATAAGCAGATCATAATCAAACCTCTGATTACGGAAAAAAGCGAGTTGTTGTCAGAAAATCTGGTTCAATACTCCTTTATCGTAGATAAAAAGGCCAATAAGATAGAGATCCGGAAGGCTATTGAAAAAATGTACAGTGTAACGGTGCACTCGGTCAATACAATGGTTATGCCGGGTAAATCAAAAATCAGAAATACGAGATCCGGATTGCAAAAGGGAAGAAAGCCGTCTTTTAAAAAGGCCGTAGTAAAGCTTGCAGAAGGAGAGGAAATAGACTTTTTCGGAGACATTTAATTGAATAGAACATGGCAATAAAGAAATATAATCCAGTCACTCCCGGCCTGAGGCAAAAGACCTCAGTTGATTATAGCACCTTGTCAAAGGACAAACCGGAGAAGTCCTTGTTGGCCAAGCTGCATAAATCCGGTGGTCGTAACCACGATGGAAAAATGACCGTGCGTCAACGGGGTGGAGGACATAAGAGAAGGTACAGGATCATTGATTTCAAAAGAGACAACCATGGAGTAGAAGGGAAGGTGACGTCGTTGCAATATGACCCGAATCGTTCAGCATTTATTGCCTTGGTAGAATTTAAAGGAGGTGAGAAGCGGTATATCATTGCCCCTAATGGATTAAAGGTTGGCAGTAAGGTTGTTTCAGGCCCGGGTGCACCACCCAATGTGGGAAATGCTCTGCCACTGGGTGAAATTCCATTGGGATCTGATATTCATGCCATCGAAATGACTCCGGGAAGAGGAGCCGCTTTAGTAAGAGGCGCAGGTACTTCGGCAACATTGATGGGCAAAGAAGGAAAGTATGTTGTTGTCAAACTACCATCCGGTGAAATCAGACGAATCTTGTCCGTCTGCAAGGCTACCATAGGTACAACGTCCAATCCGGATCACGGACTACAGGTATTGGGTAAAGCAGGAAGAAAACGATGGATGGGTAAAAGACCCAGGGTGAGAGGTGTTGCAATGAACCCTGTTGATCACCCGATGGGAGGAGGTGAAGGTAGAGCTTCCGGAGGTCACCCGAGATCGAGAACAGGCGTTATGGCAAAAGGTCAGAAAACGAGAAAGAAAAAACCATCAGATAAATTGATAATATCTAAACGTAAATAAGAGCGAGAATGGCAAGATCATTAAAAAAAGGACCATACGTCTTTCACAAGCTGCAGCGTAAATTGGAAAAAGCGCAAGCATCCAACAAAAAGACTGTAATCAAGACCTGGTCCAGGGCTTCGATGATCATACCGGATATGGTGGGTCAGACGATAGCTGTTCATAATGGCAAAACCTTTATCCCCGTCTTTATCACGGAGAATATGGTGGGCCATAAACTAGGAGAATTTGCCCCTACTCGAACGTATAGAGGTCATTCAGGTAATAGGAAGTAATATGGAAGCAGTTGCAAAATTGAAAAATTGTCCAATGTCAGCCCGGAAGATGAGACTGGTCGTGGATTTGATCAGAGGCAGATCCGTAGATGAGGCTTTGAACATCCTGAAATTTACCAAAAAGGAAGGTGCAATGTGGGTAGAAAAATTGCTGCTCTCTGCCATTTCGAATTGGGAAAATAAAAGCAACATGGCGCTAAGTGCGGCTGATTATGATTTGCTGATTAAAACAGCCAGGGTAGATGAGGGAACATTCCTGAAGAGATACAGACCAGCTCCACAGGGAAGAGCCACGCGAATTAGAAAACGAACCAATCACGTAACGCTCATCGTCGAGAACGGATTGGAAATTGAAAATGAAAATCAAGTCTTTGCTTCGGCAGAGGAAGAATAAAACATATGGGACAAAAAACAAACCCTATAGGTAACAGATTGGGAATCATCCGAGGATGGGATTCCAACTGGTTTGGCGGTAAGGACCTGGCCGATAAATTCGTGCAGGACGAAAAAATCCGCAATTACCTCAAGGCACGTATCCAGAAAGGAGGGATTGCTCGCGTTGTGATTGAGCGAACACTGAAGAGGATTACGGTAACCATCCATACTTCCAGACCAGGAATTATTATTGGTAAAGGTGGGGCAGAAGTGGATCGAATCCGTGAAGAATTGAAAAAACTGACCAACTATGATGTTCAGATCAACATCGTAGAGATCAGGAAGCCCGAATTGGATGCCAACATCGTTGCAGAGTCCATTGCCAAACAACTTGAATCTCGTGTGAATTACAGGAGAGCTATCAAGATGGCGATTCAATCCACTATGAGGGCAGGTGCCCAGGGTATCAAGATCCGGATCAGTGGGAGACTGAATGGTGCGGATATGGCGAGATCCGAAGAGTATAAAGATGGAAGAATTCCACTACACACCTTCCGCGCTGATATCGATTATTCCTTACAGGAAGCATTGACTGTTTACGGCTTGATCGGAATCAAATGCTGGATATGTAAAGGTGAAGTATTGGGTAAGCGTGATTTGTCTCCGAATGTAGGCGTAGATACGGACAAGCGCGATCGTAAAGGAAGGGGAAGAAGAAGATAATTAATTGGTAAAAGAAGAGCAGTAATATGTTACAGCCGAAAAGAACAAAATACCGAAAACAGCAAAAGGGTAGAAACCGGGGACTGGCTTACAAGGGAAGCACCGTAACTTTTGGTTCGTTTGGATTAAAAGCAGTGACGTCGGGACGGATAACGAGTAGACAAATTGAATCTGCCCGGATTGCGATGACCCGGTACATGAAAAGGGAAGGGAAGGTATGGATCAGGATCTTTCCTGATAAGCCGATCACCGCAAAGCCCCAGGAAGTAAGGATGGGAAAGGGAAAGGGTGCCCTGGATCATTATGTGGCCCAGATAAAACCCGGCCGAATCCTGTTTGAAATGGACGGCGTGCCCCTGGAAATTGCAAGAGAGGCGTTACGACTTGCTGCCCAGAAATTACCAGTATTGACTAAAACCGTAGTCAGAAGGGACTACGAAGAATAATTCGAAATGGCTACTAAGAAATATTTGGAATTGAAAGAGATGACCCAGGAGCAACTTGAATCAGAGTTGGAATTGACCCTAGGTGGTTATCACAAGATGAAAATTGATCATTTGATAAAGGGATTGGAAAATCCTCTGTCGCTAAGGGAAGTACGAAGGGACATTGCCCGACTTTCTACGGAATTGAGAAGAAGACAATTAGAAAATACAGATCCTTCCGGACGCTCAAAAATTCGCGCCAGAAGGAAGTAATCACACAGAATGGAAAAGAATAAAAAACAAATCGTAGGGGTTGTGACCAGCAATAAAATGGACAAGAGTATTTCTGTCCAGGTTGAGCGTAAACTAAAACATCCGATCTATGGGAAGTTTGTTCGCAAGACAAAAAAGTTTCTGGCACATGATGACAAGAATGAGTGCAACGAAGGTGATACGGTAAGAATAAAGGAATCTCGACCGTTGAGTCGTCGGAAAAGATGGACACTGGTCGAAATTATTGAAAGGGCTAAATAGTTAATAAAATGATTCAGCAGGAGTCAAAATTAGAAGTAGCGGACAATTCAGGTGCCAAGAAAGTGCTTTGTATCAGGGTGCTGGGAGGATCTAAAAGAAGATATGCTTCCGTCGGTGATACGATTGTAGTTACGGTGAAGGAATCAACACCAGGAGGATTGAAAAAGGGTACGGTCTCCCAGGCAGTGGTCGTAAGGACGAAAAAGGAGATCAGGAGGAAAGACGGTTCTTATATCCGATTTGATGATAATGCAGTCGTCCTGCTCAATCAGGCTGGCGAACCCAGAGGGACGAGGATTTTTGGTCCGGTTGCCCGCGAACTAAGAGAAAAGGACTATATGAGAATTATTTCATTGGCCCCTGAGGTTCTTTAACGATCGAGATATGAGCGCTAAAAACAATAAGCAGAAGTTACATGTAAAAAAAGGAGACACAGTGATGGTGATCTCCGGTGATTACAAAGGAGTGAGCGGTGAAGTACTGGAGGTGATACCCGACAAATACAAGGTGATCGTAGATGGAGTAAATGTGTGCAAAAAACATTTAAAGCCAAGTAACGATCAACCTGGTGGAATTAATGAGATCAATGCTCCCATCCATATTTCAAAGGTACTTCTCGTGGATCCCAAGAGTGGTGAGGCAACTAGAATTGGCCGGAAACTGGTGGATGGCAAATTGATGAGATATTCTAAAAAATCTGGAGAAATAATTGCATAAGATGGCTTACGTACCAAGGTTGCAGACATATTATAAGAATGAGGTTGTACCCAAGTTGATGGAAAAGTTTCAATATAGTTCCATCATGCAGGTTCCAAAGATTGAAAAGATTTGCATCAATCAAGGAATTGGAGGCGCAACCCAGGATAAAAAGTTGATTGAATCTTCGATCAAGGAAATGACGTCGGTTGCCGGTCAATTGGCAGTACCTACAATTGCGAAGAAATCGGTTTCTAATTTCAAACTGCGGGAAGGGATGACGATCGGATCGAAGGTGACCCTGAGATCCAGGAAGATGTATGAATTTTTGGACCGGTTGATTGCCGTTGCACTTCCGAGGGTACGTGACTTCAGGGGAATCAATGACAAATCATTTGATGGAAGAGGCAATTATACATTGGGTGTGAAGGAACAAATCATCTTTCCCGAAATTGACATTGACAAAGTAAATAACATAACAGGGTACGATATTACCATAGTCACCAGTGCAAATACAGATGTCGAAGCTCATGCTTTGCTCACTGAGATGGGAATGCCCTTTAAAAATCGAAACAATTAAAGCATGGCGAAGAAATCGATCATAGCAAGAGAAAGAAAAAGGCAACGTCTTGTAGCCAAGTATGCAGAGCTGAGAAAGAAGTTGAAAGAGGCCGGAGACTATGAGGCGTTGGATAAATTGCCGAGGAATGCCTCTCCCGTACGTTTGCACAACAGATGCAGGCTGACCGGAAGACCTAAGGGATATATGAGAAGATTTGGAATTAACAGGGTCACTTTCAGAAAGATGGCTTTGGAAGGAAAAATTCCGGGATTGACTAAAGCAAGTTGGTAAAATAAGAACATGGCAGTAACAGATCCGATAGCAGATTATTTGACCAGAATCAGAAACGCCCAGAAGGCGGGTCACAAGGTGGTGGAAATCCCTTCATCCAGAATGAAGAGAGGGATTACGGAAATCCTATACAAGCAAGGATACATTTTGAAATACAAATTTGACGAAGAAGGTCCGCAGGGACATATTAAGATAGCATTGAAGTATAACCCTTCAACTAAAGAACCAGTCATAAAGAAATTGGGAAGGATCAGTACACCGGGATTGAGGAGATATGTAGGAAAATCTGACTTGCCACGAATTATTAATGGATTGGGGATCGCAATCATTTCGACCTCCAGGGGATTGATGACGGATAAGCAGGCGAGGAGAGAAAATATAGGTGGAGAAGTTATTTGTTACGTTTATTAAACAATTATTATGTCACGAGTAGGTAAAGCGCCCATAAACCTGGCAGATGGAGTGACCGTCACAGTGGATAAATCCAACGTGGTGACGGTCAAAGGTCCCAAAGGTGAGCTGAAAGAAGCCATTCATCCTGATATTGCTTTAAAAGTAGAAGATGGGGTCCTGACCTTGACGAGGCCCACAGATCAAAAAAGACACAAGGCCATGCACGGATTGAGCCGCGCATTGGTGAGTAACATGGTCGTTGGCGTCTCTGAAGGTTATACGAGACAATTGGAGTTGCAGGGAGTCGGATACAGAGTGACCAATACGGGAAATCTCCTGGAATTGATCCTGGGATATTCGCACCCGATTTATTTCATGGTCCCCCAGGAATTGAAAGTTACGACTGAAATGCAAAAAGGAAAAAACCCAACCATCACTTTGGAGGGAGTTGACAAACAATTGATCGGCCAGGTTGCCGCTAAGATTCGTGCATTCAGAAAACCGGAGCCATACAAGGGCAAGGGTGTCAAGTATGTAGGAGAACAAATTAGAAGAAAAGCTGGTAAGACAGCAGGTTAATGGAATATTATGAATAAGTCGTTAACATCCAGAAAAAAGATACACCTAAGGCTTAAAAGGAAGATCCGGGGTACTGCAGATCGTCCCAGACTTTGTGTATTCAGAAGCAATAAGGCTATTTACTGTCAATTGATAGACGATCGTGCAGCGCAGACTTTGGCTTCTGCATCTTCGCTTAGATCTTCTGTAAAAGGAAATAAGACGGATATCGCAAAGTCAGTCGGCCTCGAAATTGCTGAAATGGCCAAGTCCCTTAATGTTGAATCAGTCGTTTTTGACCGCGCGGGATATTTGTATCATGGCAGGGTAAAAGCATTGGCAGATGGTGCCAGGGAAGGAGGTCTTCAATTTTAAAATTAAGAACAATGGCAAATCAAAAGAGTAGAATAAGCCCGGGGGATACAGAATTAAAAGAAAAGCTAGTGAACCTGAACAGGGTTGCGAAGGTGACCAAAGGGGGAAGAACATTTAGCTTTTCTGCCGTAGTGGTAGTTGGCGATGGCAACGGTAGAGTGGGACACGGTTTGGGCAAGGCGAGAGATGTATCCGAGTCTATTGCAAAAGCGGTAGATGATGCAAAAAAGAACCTCGTTTCTTTTCCAATTGTGAATGGAACGATTCCGCATGAACAAAAGGGTAAATATGGGGCAGGAAAGGTGTTGATCAAGCCGGCATCAGACGGTACAGGTCTGATTGCAGGTGGAGCCATGCGCGCTGTCCTGGAAATTGGAGGCCTGCACAATTGTCTTGCAAAATCTCAGGGCTCGTCCAATCCCCACAACGTGATCAAGGCCACTATTGACGCCCTCACTAAATTGAGGAGCCCTCAAGATGTCGCGCGAGAAAGGGGAATATCATTGAAAACACTATTTGAAGGTTAGTACTATGGCAAAAGCTAAAATTACCTTGGTTCGGAGCACAATTGGCAGACCCAAAAAACAAAAAGCGACGGTAGAAGCTTTGGGTCTCAGAAAGTTAAATCAATCTGTTGAAAAGGAGGTGACTCCGCAGGTGAAGGGAATGATCGATAAGGTTCAGCATTTGTTAACCGTTGAAGAAATTTAGAAATGGAATTACACACTTTGAAGCCATCCAAAGGTTCGGTAAAGAGTAAAAAAAGGATTGCCCGTGGTCAGGGTTCCGGAAAAGGGGGAACGGCCACGAGAGGACATAAAGGACAAAAGTCAAGGTCAGGCTACTCTCGCAAGAGAAATTTCGAAGGTGGACAAATGCCACTGCAGATGAGGTTGCCCAAGAGAGGATTTAAAAGCCCCAACAGGAAGACTTATGTGGCTTTAAATGTGAGCAGGATATCGGAAATTGCCGATAAATATGGCATCACCGAAGTGAGTCCTGAAGTCCTGTATAAATTGGGCATTACAAAGAAAAACGACTTGATTAAGGTACTTGGAAATGGTGAACTGACATCTAAAATCAATGTGAAAGCACATGCATTCTCATCCAGCGCATCTGAAAAAATCGGTGCACAGGGAGGAACGGCAGAAACACTCTAAACAATACTATGAACAAGTTTATAGAGACAGTAAAAAATATTTGGAAGATAAAGGAGCTTAGAAATAAGATCCTTTTCACTTTGGCCATCTTGTTGGTCTATCGGTTTGGTTCCTTTATTCCACTCCCGGGGGTGAACCCCGCCGCATTGGCAGCTGCCGCTGAAGGCAGGGGAAATGATATTCTGTCTCTGATCAATACGTTTGCAGGAGGGGCATTTAACAGGGCCGCGATATTTGCCCTCGGTATTATGCCGTATATCACCGCCTCCATTATTATCCAGCTTCTTGGTTTTGCTGTACCTTATTTTCAAAGATTGCAGCAACAGGAAGGTGAATCCGGGCGGAAGAAGTTAAATCAAATCACACGCTGGCTGACCGTAGCTATCACCCTGGTCCAGGGTGGAACATTCCTTACATTTATTACGAACATTCCCAATGCCATTTATCCCGGTGTTAACCCTACGATATTTTGGTTCAGTGGTATCATCATCTTGTCAGCAGGAACCATCTTCGCTATGTGGCTAGGTGAGCGCATCACGGAGAATGGAGTTGGCAACGGTGTGTCACTTCTGATCATGATTGGTATCATTGCGACTTTACCACAGGCATTTGCTGCAGAGATCATTACACAATTGAATCAGAGTGGATTGTTCCTGTTCATCCTGGAAATGGTCATCCTGTTCTTCATCTTTTTAGTGTCCATCATGATCATCCAGGCAGTGCGGAAGATTCCGCTGCAATTTGCAAAAAGAATGGTGGGACGTGGTTCAGGACAAATTCCATTATCAGGAGCGAGAGACTACATTCCACTAAAGGTAAATGCCGCCGGCGTAATGCCGATCATTTTTGCCCAGGCCATTATGTTCTTGCCGATGACCTTGGCCGGATTAGCCTCAGGACCGGATGGGGTTACCAATGATTTCCTCATACAATTAGGAGATTGGAAGAGTGTTCCTTACAACATTATATTCTTTTTCCTGGTAGTCATATTCACATATGTGTATACTGCCCTGCTTGTTAATCCAAAGCAATATGCAGAATACCTGAAAAGACAAAATGCCTTTATCCCCGGCGTAAAGCCAGGTCGGAATACGCAAGAGTTCATCGATACATTGACGACGCGTGTGACGCTTCCGGGATCTATATTTCTGGGATTGATCTCGATCTTTCCCGCATTTGTTGCCCAGTTCGGGGTCAATGATTCTTTCGCTTTCTTTTTTGGAGGAACCTCCTTATTGATTCTGGTAGGGGTGGTGTTGGATACCTTACAGCAAATTGAAAGCCACCTATTGATGCGTAAATATGATGGATTGGTTAAGTCAGGTAAATTGAAAGGCCGCAGTGGAATGCAGCCGATCGGTGCCGGAATGTAATTCTCTCATGTCCGCAATACAATATAAGACAGACGAAGAGATTGAAATCATAAGGGAGAATTGTCTCCTCGTGTCCAGGACACTGGCCATGGTGGGCGGATTTCTCAAACCAGGAGTAACAGGTTCATTTCTCGATCAGAAAGCTGAAGAGTTTATCAGGGATCACGGTGCCGAACCGGGATTCAAGGGATACCGGGATTTTCCCGCTACTCTTTGCATTTCCAAAAATGAAGTAGTCGTCCACGGAATTCCCAATGAAACCCCTTACGAGGAAGGGGATATTGTCTCGGTTGACTGCGGTGTCTACGCCAAGGGATTCTTCGGTGATGCAGCCTATACATTTGCCATGGGCGATGTGGGTGAGGATGTTATGAAATTGCTAGTTGTAACAAAAGATAGTCTGTACAAGGGAATAGAAGCCGCCAAACGAGATGGTCGGCTCGGAGATATCAGTCATGCGATTCAGCACTATACTGAAAAAGTTCATGGATATAGCGTGGTCCGGGAACTCGTAGGTCATGGATTGGGCAGGAATCTTCATGAAAAGCCGGAGGTGCCCAATTTTGGTAAAAGAGGCAGGGGGGTCAAATTGCAGGAAGGCCTCGTGATCGCAATCGAGCCTATGATCAATCTCGGTACGAGAAATGTAGTCCAGGCAAATGATGGATGGACGGTATATACAAAAGATCGAAAAGCATCTGCTCACTACGAACATACCATCGCTGTTCGCAATGGAAAAGCCGACATTTTGTCTGATCATTCCTTTGTTGAGGAGGTAATTGAGAAAAACGATAATCTTGAGAAAATATCCCTAAAAAATTAGATATTTGCACTCCCAAATTTTATGGCTAAGAAAAATTTAATAAAACAGGACGGCATTATCGAGGAAGCCCTCTCCAATGCGATGTTCAGAGTGAGATTAGAGAATAATCATTTGATCACCGCGACGATTTCGGGCAAAATGAGGATGTTTTATATAAAAATACTTCCGGGTGACAAGGTGGCAGTCGAAATGTCTCCATATGACTTGACGCGCGGAAGAATAACTTTTAGATACAAATAAGATGAAAGTAAAGGCATCTATTAAAAAGCGGTCTTCGGATTGCAAAATTATCAGGCGAAAGGGGAAACTCTATGTGATCAACAAGAAGAATCCCCGGTTTAAACAAAGACAAGGATAAACTAGACAACTATGGCGCGTATTGCTGGAGTCGATTTACCAAAAAATAAAAGGGGCGTTATCGGTCTCACTTATATCTACGGTATTGGTGTGAGCAGGGCAGCTGAAATTCTGCAAAAAGCGGATATAGATGAAAATACCAAAGTAAAGGATTGGACGGATGAGAATATTCGTTCGATTGCACAAATGCTCCAGGAGCAATACAAGGTGGAAGGAGAGCTCCGTAGTGAGGTTCAGTTGAATATCAAACGACTGATGGACATTGGTTCTTACCGTGGCGTGAGACATAGAAAAGGATTGCCGGTACGAGGTCAAAGAACTCAAACAAATGCACGTACAAGGAAGGGAAAAAGAAAAACAGTCGCTAACAAGAAAAAAGCTACTAAGTAATGGCTAAAGTAAGAAAGGCTAGAAAAAGAAAAGTAGTTGTTCAACCTGAGGGAATTGCTTACATACAGGCGAGCTTCAATAATATCATTATCACCTTATGTAATAAGCAGGGACAAGTGATTTCCTGGGCTTCCGCTGGTAAAGCCGGATTCAGGGGCTCCAAGAAAAACACGCCCTATGCTGCGCAAATGGCAGCAACGGATGCCGCCCAGGTAGCATATGATGCGGGTCTGAGGACTGTAGAGGTACAGGTAAAAGGACCGGGATCCGGACGTGAGGCGGCAATCAGGGCAATTGATGCAATTGGTATTAAAGTGTCAAGAATCAAGGATACGACTCCCATACCTCATAATGGCTGTCGTCCTCCAAAGCGACGAAGGGTATAAATTGAAAAGTAAAAAGTAGAATGGCAAGATATACTGGACCGAAAACAAAAAAATCAAGGGCTTTTGGAGAATCAATCTACGGTCCGGATCGATCTTTCGAGAAAAGAAAGTATCCACCGGGACATCATGGCCCATCCAGAAGACGAAAACAAAAATCCAACTATGCCATCCAGTTAATGGAAAAGCAAAAGGCTAAATATACGTACGGTGTATTAGAGCGTCAGTTTAGAAATCTTTTCGATCGTGCAAACAGTAAATCCGGGGTGACAGGTGAAATCCTGTTGCAATTGCTTGAGGCAAGACTGGATAATACCGTTTTCAGACTAGGAATTGCTCCTACCCGAAGAGCAGCACGGCAACTGGTCACTCACAAACATATCTGTGTCAATGGTGTAGTAACCAACATTCCTTCCATGACCTTGCGACCTGGTGATATTGTCTCCGTTCGCGGTAAATCTCAGAATCTTGAGGTAATCGTCAATAGTCTTGGAGCAGGAGGAGTAAAGAAATGGAGTTGGCTGGAATGGAACCCGGAGAGATCAGAAGGAAAGCTTCTCGAATATCCGGAAAGAGAAAAGATTCCTGAAAAGATTAATGAGCAATTAATCGTAGAACTATATTCTAAATAATCGGCTTGAATAGGGTCTCAAGCATTTTTAAAATCATTCAATACGCGAGTCAAGCATGAGTATACTTAATTTTCACAAGCCAGATAAGATTTTATTGCAAAAGGCTGATGATTTTGAAGGATCATTTTTATTTAAACCTCTTGAGCCAGGTTTTGGACAGACCATTGGAAATTCCCTGAGAAGGGTTCTCCTTTCTTCTTTGGAGGGATATGCGATTTCTGCGGTCCGAATCGCCGGCGTAGAACATGAATTTTCAACGATAAAGGGAGTAGTCGAAGATGTAGTGGATATCATACTGAATATCAAGCAGGTGAGATTGAAGAAGCTGATCAAAGATGATGACTCCGTTGAAGAAAAGATCTACATGACCATCAGTGGTCAGGAGCAGTTTAAGGCCGGCGACATTGAGAGTTACACAAATATTTTTAAGGTGATGAATCCGGATCATGTTATTTGCAATATGGAGCCGTTCGTTAGTCTTGAAATGGAATTGGTCGTAACCCGGGGAAGAGGATATGTTCCGGCAGAAGAAAATCTGCCTAAGGAAGCACCCATTGGCGTAATCCCTGTGGATTCCATTTATACTCCTATTAAAAAGGTAGCCTATAAAGTGGAAAATACGCGGGTAGGTCAAAAAACGGATTACGAACAATTGATCATCGATATCCAGACAGATGGAACGATTCATCCCGAAGATGCCGTTAAAGAAGCTTCCAAAATTCTTATCCAGCACCTGATGCTCATCACAGATGAGAATATCACCTTTGAAGATGAATCCAAGAGAGAAGAAGATGTTGTCGACGAGCACATTCTTCACATGAGAAAATTACTGAAAACTTCTTTGGAAGATTTGGATCTTTCCGTGCGGGCCTACAACTGTTTGAAAGCGGCGAAGATCAACTCCCTCGGGGAAATGGTGAAGTTCGACACACATGAGTTGTTGAAATTCAGGAATTTTGGTAAAAAGTCATTGGTTGAGATCGAAGAGTTGCTCACTACCAAGGGTCTGACCTTTGGAATGGATTTGAGTAAGTATAAACTGGACGAAGAATAGGAGTATTTCACTTGTAAGAATTGTAAATAATGAGACACGGGAAGAAATTCAATCATCTGGGAAGAAAAAAGGGGCACAGGGATGCTCTATTGAAAAACCTTGCTTCTTCATTGATTATTCATAAAAGAATCAATACCACAGTTGCAAAAGCTAAGGCACTCCGTGTTTATGTTGAACCACTTATTACAAAGGCTAAGACGAATACTACTCACAACAGGAGAGTTGTATTCAGCTATTTGCAGGATAAGCATGCGGTAAGTGAATTGTTCAATACGGTTTCTGAAAAAGTAGGAAACCGTCCGGGAGGATATACCAGGGTGATCAGGACCGGATTCAGAAAAGGGGATGGCGCTGAAATGGCAATGATAGAATTGGTGGATTTCAACGAAGTGATGTTAGAGGCCAAATCCAGGAAACCAAGCCGTAGAACCCGTAGAGGAAGAAGACGGTCGGGAGGGGCACAGCAGGCAGCAACAACCGCTGTTGCTTCATCTCAGGAAGAATAGAAAGCATATATTAAAACTTTTAATTAGGTGTTAGGCTGCTGTCCTGACACCTTTTTTTATATTTGCGCCCGGTTAATTCTCAATCATGTCGTCGTCTCAATTCAACGCTATTCTACTTCTGGAGGATGGTACTCATTACATTGGAAAATCATATGGTAAACCTGGGATCACTGCCGGGGAGATCTGCTTCAATACCGGAATGACCGGTTACCAGGAAGTCTTTACGGATCCATCTTACTTCGGTCAGCTCCTTGTTGAAACCAATGCACATATTGGCAATTATGGCATCAAAGAATCTGATGTCGAATCTGACCAAATCCAAATTTCAGGTTTAGTCTGTAAGAACTTCACTTATGATTACAGCAGGCCAATGGCATCAGGCGATATAAAATCCTACTTCAATGATCAGGGTGTCATCGTTATATCCGATGTCGATACAAGGGCCATTGTACGTCATATCAGGAGTAGGGGAGCAATGAATGCACTTATCGCTTGCGAGTCTGAACTATCGCTGACCCAACTCCAGGCAAAACTTGCAGAAGTTCCTTCTATGAAGGGTCTCGAACTTGCATCTCAGGTAAGTACATCAGAATCATTTGAAATGGGAGAAGAAGATGCTCCTTACAGGGTAGCTGTAATGGATTATGGAACAAAAAAGAACATCCTTCGATGTTTCCTGGAGCGTGGATGCAAGGTCAAGGTCTTTCCCGCCCGAACGAGTTTTGAGGAAGTACAATCATGGAATCCCGACGGATATTTCATCTCTAATGGCCCGGGTGATCCTGCACCAATGGACTATGCCGTACAATTTGTAAAGAAGGTGCTCCTGACAAAAAAGCCCATCTTCGGTATCTGCCTTGGGCACCAGATATTTGCACTTGCCCTGGATATTCCCACCTATAAAATGCATCATGGGCACAGAGGCATTAATCATCCCGTAAAGAATCTAATCACGGGCACATGTGAGATCACTTCTCAAAATCATGGCTTTGGGGTCAGCCCTGATGCCGTTGCAATGAAAGATGACGTCATTGAAGTGACTCATGTCAATCTTAATGATGACACGGTAGAAGGGATTCGTCATAGAAGCCTCCCCGCTTTCTCAGTACAATATCATCCCGAATCATCACCGGGTCCACATGATTCCAGATATCTGTTTGACCAGTTTGTTGAACTTATAAAAGAGCATAAATTATGAGTGAAATAGTAGATATAATCGGAAGACAAATTCTCGATTCAAGAGGGAATCCTACAGTGGAGGTTGAAGTGTTGACAGAATCAGGTAGCCTGGGCAGGGCAGCTGTTCCATCGGGAGCGTCCACCGGCAAATATGAGGCTGTCGAATTAAGAGATGGAAATCGGGATTTCTACCTTGGGAAAAGCGTCATCAAGGCCGTGGAGCACATCAATGGTAATATTCTCAATGAACTGTTGGGCATGAGCGTCTTTGACCAGAGGGGAATAGACAGGATGATGATTGAATTGGACGGGACAGCCAATAAAGGAAATTTGGGTGCCAATGCCATCCTTGGAGTCTCCCTGGCAGTGGCCCAGGCAGCCGCAATTGAAGCAGAGTTGCCTTTATACAGGTATGTTGGGGGCGTCAATGCGCATACCCTGCCCGTCCCGATGATGAATATCCTGAACGGGGGATCACATGCAGACAACAGCATCGATTTTCAGGAATTCATGATTATGCCGGTCGGTGCCGATTCTTTTTCAGAAGGACTCAGAATGGGAGTGGAAATATTTCATCACTTGAAATCTGTATTGAAAAACAAAGGCTACTCGACAAACGTTGGAGACGAAGGTGGCTTTGCCCCGAATATTGGGTCAAATAAAGAAGCCATCGAAATAGTCCTGAAGTCCATAGAAACGGCGGGATATCAACCGGGAGAACAGGTAATGATTGCAATGGATGCGGCAGCTTCCGAATTTTATGATTCGGAAAAAGGTGTCTACGTCCTGCACAAGTCAACAGGTGATGAGCTATCAACCAGTGATTTGATCGGTTACTGGAAGAATTGGGTCGATAATTATCCCATATTTTCTATAGAAGATGGTTTGGATGAAGATGACTGGGATGGTTGGGTTGAACTGAATCAAACCATTGGTGATCGAGTACAACTTGTCGGAGATGATTTATTTGTAACGAATACTGAGCGTCTGACAAAAGGAATTCAATTGAACGCCGCTAACAGTATATTGATCAAAGTGAATCAGATTGGTTCGTTGACTGAGACAATTGAGGCGGTCAGGATGGCTTCCAGTCACTCCTTTTCCAGTGTCATGAGTCACAGATCGGGAGAGACTGAGGATACGACGATCGCCGATCTTGCAGTGGCCCTGAATACCGGACAAATAAAGACAGGATCGGCATCGAGATCTGACAGGATAGCCAAATACAACCAGCTCTTACGCATTGAAGAGGACTTGGGTGATAATGCAATCTATCCCGGAAGGCAGATTTTGAAATAGGATCATTATCTTTATTGCCGAATTTAACCTCTAAAACCCCTAATGAAAACGAAAAAGACGCTCAAAAAAAAGGGCGTGTATTTTAATAAATACACGATTACGATCATCCTTTTTGCCATCTGGATATCTTGTTTGGACACAAAATACAGCTGGATAAAACAATACCGGCTCACCAAGCAAATTGTCGAAATGGAAAATGAAAGAGAGGATGTGATCAAAAAATTGAAGCAGGCAAAGGAAGAATATCACGAACTGACTACCAATACGGAAAAGTATGCTCGTGAAAAATATTTCCTTAGAAAAAAAGATGAGGAAGTCTTTATTATTAAATGAAAGCAGCAATGCGGAATGAGTGTATTACTCAATAAAAATAGCCGGGTAATCGTACAAGGATTTACCGGTAAAGAAGGCACGTTTCACTCAAGTCAAATGATAGAATATGGGACAAACATCTTGGGCGGTGTGGTTCCCGGCAAAGGGGGCATGACCCATATGGATCGGCCTGTGTTCAACACGGTTTCGGATGCTGTCCGTGAAGAAGGAGCGGATACGGCTATCATTTTTGTCCCACCCCGGTTTGCTGGTGATGCCATCATGGAGTCCGCATCTTCGGGAATCAAAGTGATCGTTTGTATAACTGAAGGAATTCCTGTTCAGGACATGGTAAAAGTCAAATCTTTTCTCGAAGACACAGATGCCAGGCTGGTAGGTCCGAACTGTCCGGGTATCATCACTCCAGGTGAAGCCAAGTTGGGCATTATGCCAGGCTTTATCCACAGGCAGGGAACCATCGGCATCGTTTCACGTTCTGGCACACTTACTTATGAAGCAGTCGACCAGGTGACCAAGGCCGGCAAAGGGCAGTCCACTTGTATAGGTATAGGAGGTGATCCCATCGTTGGTACTACGACCAGGGAAGCTATTGAATTGTTGATGAATGATGCCGATACGGAGGGAATTGTAATGATCGGGGAGATTGGAGGTGGTATGGAGGCGGAAGCAGCTCGTTGGATCAAAGAAAACAATAAAAAGCCGGTCGTCGGTTTTATTGCCGGACAAACAGCACCCAAGGGCAGGACAATGGGTCATGCAGGCGCAATTATCGGAGGAAAGGAAGATACGGCAGCTGCCAAGATGCAGATTCTCGAGGAATGTGGGATTCACGTTGTAAAATCTCCCGCTCATATTGGAAAGACGATGATCGACGTGCTTGCCTAACACCTACAAACACCACTTTATTTGCATCACGGAATGAAGAAATATGAATTGATCATATTTGATTGTGATGGCACGCTTGTGGATACTGAACCCATTACGACCGGTCTAGTAGCCCGGATGATTTCGGAGCTTGGAATTCCGATTACCGAAGAGAAGTGCTTCCATCGATTTGCGGGCAAAAATATCTATGACATTATTGAATTCATTCAGCAGTCGGTACCTGACCTGGATGGAGTCGAATTTGAGGCATCCTACAGACAAAATTGTATAGAAGTCTTCCAGCAGGAACTTCATCCCATCGAAGGAGTCCTTGATCTTCTTGATGAATTGGAGGTTCCGATTTGCGTGGCTTCCAATGGTCCCCGGAGCAAAATGGACGTTACCCTGCCTGCAGCAGGTCTCGCTTCATTCTTCCCGGCAGAGCACATTTTTTCAGCCTATGATATCCAATCCTGGAAACCTCAACCGGACCTGTTTCACACAGCCATTCAGAATATGGGTGTGGCCCCTGAAAAAGCTTTGGTCATTGAAGACACGTGGTCAGGAGTCATGGGTGCGGTGAATGGCGAGATCGATGTCTGGGCCTACAACGCCCATCAGGATCCCAGGCTCTTCATTCCTGATATTCCAAATTTTCATCATATGGCTTCAATACAGCATTGTTTGAAACGCTATATTTGATGAGCGAAATTGAATCGCTATCAAGACAAAGGCCAACCATCACATTAATTCATAAACATGGTTCAAAAAATACTAGTTGGATTCATATTGCTTTTCCTGGCACAACCTGTGGTTGCCCAACATTCCACAGCTCGACAATGGAACGAGCAGATTCTGGAAGCGATTCGCAATGACTTTGCCAGACCAACGGTGCATGCACGGAATCTCTTTCATTCTTCCGTAATCATGTATGACATCTGGTCTGTAGTATCAGATGACGGAGATCCCTTTTTCCTGGGCGATACGATCGGTTCATACATTTCACAATTTCCAGGCTTTGATCTGGAGCTTGAAGAAGAAGAAAAAGAACCGTTTATCGATGAAGCTATATCCTATGCCATATTTGAACTCATGTCGCATCGGTTTCAATTTTCACCGGGAGCAATAGACATATTCGGGAATATCGATTCACTGATGGCGGACCTCGGATATGACCCGTTCATTGTCACGAGCAATTTTCCTGAGGACAGTTCGGCTGCTGCATTTGGCCGGTACGTTGCCGAAGAAATCATTGTTTTTGGCTTACAGGATGGTGCGCAAGAGATCAATGATTACAGGAATGCCTATTATCGCCCATCCAATGCACCATTGATCGTAGATAGTCGGGGTAATGGGGACATGAATGATCCCAACCGCTGGCAACCCCTGGCATTTGACGTGTTTATAGATCAAAGTGGTAATATTCGTCCGGGAGATATTCCTGACTTTTTGAGTCCGGAATGGGGAAATGTTGTGCCCTTCGCTCTTAGTGATGAAGATTTGGTTATTTATACCGACAGCAAAAATGACGACTACTGGGTTTATAAGGATCCTGGGCCTCCTCCTTATCTTACAGAAGATGGAATGGATCAGGGATCTGAAGACTTCAGGTGGGGCTTTTCCCTGGTCGCTGTTTGGTCTAGCATGTTGGATCCTACAGATGGAGTACTATGGGATATTTCTCCGGCCTCTATTGGCAATGTGCCCAATCTTCCTGAAAACTTTGAAGGTTACGACGAATTCTATGATCTTTTTGAAGGCGGTGACCCCAGCCTGGGTTGGGATCAGAATCCCGTGACCGGACAACCCTATGAACCCCAGATGGTGCCACGAGCTGATTATGCAAGGGTACTTGCAGAATTCTGGGCAGATGGACCGGATAGTGAAACTCCGCCAGGGCACTGGTTCACCATATTACATGAGGTAATGGATCACCCTATGTTTGAAAGAAAATGGCAGGGCTCAGGTGCTGAATTGGACGAACTGGAATATGACGTCAAGGCATTCTTCACCCTGGGAGGTGCCATGCATGATGCGGCAGTGTCAACATGGGGTATAAAGGGATGGTACGATTACGTCCGCCCAGTGAGTGTCATCAGGTATATGGCCTCCAAAGGACAAAGCACGGATACGACAATGACCAATTATGACCCGCATGGCCTACCGATTATCCCCGGATACATTGAGACAATAATGGACGGCGATGAGTTGGAAGGAGACAATAAGGAGAATGTAGGACTGATCAAAATGAGAGCTTGGCGTGGTCCTGATTTTATCGACGATCCTGCTGTTGATGTGGCGGGTGTTGGATGGATCTTGGCAGATGGCTGGTGGCCGTATCAGCGACCAACCTTTGTATCACCACCGTTTGCAGGATATACTTCAGGACATTCTTGTTATTCCAGGGCAGCAGCTGAGGTCCTAACCCTGATGACCGGGGATGAATTTTTTCCGGGAGGAGTAGGTATCTTTCCTATGAAACAAAATGACTTTCTCGTTTTTGAGTCAGGTCCGTCTGTGGATATGGAACTGCAATGGGCCACCTACAGGGATGCATCTGATCAGACCAGTTTATCCCGCATATGGGGAGGCATTCATCCTCCGCAGGACGATATTCCGGGTCGTATCATAGGTATAGACATTGGAATCGATGCCTTCAATAAAGCCAATTCATATTTCAGTCAGGTCAATTCTTCTACATTTGAGCAAACATTGATCGAGGAGGCCTTCCAGGTCTTCCCAAATCCAATTTCTTCAACAGAGAGACTTACCATTCAGCAGAAGGAAGATGAATTTGAGGTCATCCGGGTTGAACTCTATGACTGGTTGGCCAGAAGGGTGAGATCTGAAAAAATCAGGCCGGGCATTACCAGCCTTGACATGCGCGGCCTGCCCCCGGGGAGTTACCTGTTGCATCTCATTGGTAAGGATTTGAGACAGTTTGAAGAAGTCATTGTAATCGACTGACAAGGATGATGTTAGAAGATGGTCTTGCTACCTGTTATGCCGATTCCGGGTGTGCATGGCGAACGGCTCGTAAGGGCTAACCAATACTGGAAAAATGAAACCTCTATTGACTGAGAATATCTGCCATTTTAATCAAATCTCCGTTTAGGAGCTTTCTGTCGCTAATTGCCTTTTCGAAGGGTGTGTAAACGATCTTGTGGTTGATAGTACCCAGAGCTACATTTTTCTTACCCTTAAGAAGCGCATTGACCGCATTATAACCTAATCTGCTGGCCAGTACTCGGTCCGACGCGCTAGGAGAACCTCCCCGTTGCAAATGACCTATTATGGTCACTTTGGATTTTATACTATGTTTTTCTTCCAGGTATTGAGCGATTTGCATGGCATTCCCATTTTGGTTGCCTTCCGCTACAACCACCACATTGAACAATTTTTTTCTGCGGCTGGCTTTTTGAAGGTGCTTGACAAAGTCCTCCAGGTCCGTCTCAGTCTCAGGCATAAAGATCCTTCCTGCACCCGTGCCAATTCCGGTATAAAGTGCGATCGCTCCGACATGTCTGCCCATTACTTCAATAAAAAATAATCGATTGTGAGAATGCGCCGTGTCCCTGACCTTGTCAATCGCCTCTACTGCAGTATTGATTGCCGTATCAAAGCCAATCGTATAATCCGTCCCAAATATGTCATTATCTATTGTACCCGGTAAACCAATAAAGGGAATGTCATACGTTTCTGTAAAAACCATTGCCCCTGTATAGGTGCCATTTCCACCAATCGCAACAACAGCATCTATTTCATGTGCCATTAAGTTTTCATATGCCGTTTGTCGCCCTTCTTCGGTCATGAAATCCTGGCTCCTGGCTGTCTTCAATTTAGTCCCACCCAGGTGAATGATGTTAGCGACATCTGAGGTCTCCAATCGCTCAATCTTTCCCTCTATCATACCCTGAAACCCTTCGAATATACCGTAGACATGGAGATCGTGAAAACTGGCAGTTCTGACTACGGCCCGCACGGCTGCATTCATTCCGGGTGCATCGCCTCCTGAAGTAAAAACCGCAATTCTTCTGATATTTTTACCCATCACTGTGATATTTTACCAAGCCCTCCAAAGGAGATCGCTCAAATGAAGATGCGAGTATATTGAATTCTGCTAACTTTTGCTTGAGCTCTTCGGTGAAATAGAAAGCAATCGAACCGCAAAAGTGAACAGGGCTGGGATATTTGCTGTGTATGGGAACAATCAGACGCCTTGTCAATGTCGTAAATACTTCATCGACAATTTCATTCTTAACACCCGATTCCAATAGTGAAATTGCTGTTGAGAATGAGGCCAGATATTGTCTTGGGTTATCTTGCCTGTACAATTCGGGAATGGCTGTATCCGGAGAAATTCCGAATTGCTCTGATATTAATAAGGCTTGATTGACCCCAAGCTCTTCCCGGGCAAACCGTCTGAATATTGCCTGGCCAATGCGATACCCACTTCCTTCATCCCCAAGTAAATAGCCACAACTTTTGATCCCATCTACCAACTTTTCCCCATCGTAGTAACCAATATTTGATCCCGTTCCGAGGATGATTATGATTCCTTCTTCATGCTGACAAAGACCCCGGGCTGCTGCCAATAAGTCCATTTGCACCTCTACGGCAGTCTCGGCTGGGAGGAAGGACAGGATCAGCTTTCTGACTTTTTCATTTACCTCCTCGTTGATACAACCGGAACCATAGTAGATAACCGATGATATCTGATCGGCAGGATACAGGCCGATCAAATCGTGCACTTTTTGCCGGTAGTGAGGATCTGTGACCGGATTGATCCCCGGAGATGACTTTTGACCTCCATGGACTTGACCATTGCGGATCAAAATGCTGTCCGTCTTTGTAGATCCCGCTTCAACGATTAACTTCAAGATTTAAAATAAAATGGTATGAAGAACAAAGATAGCAGGATGATATCGTTTACCATCCGGCTTTGTAAAATATGGCTGGTTCTTTTTATGGTATATCAACCTGCAAACGGCCAGGATGAAAAGCTCTCTGATCTCAAAATCGAGGTTAAGAATGCGATTGACAAAAGGATGAAGGATGCCCAGGTTATGGTAGACAAGGTGTTCAGTTTTGCAGAATTGGGTTTTCACGAAGTAGAAACGTCCAAATACCTCACTTCCATCCTGGAAGAAAATGGTTTTGAGATTGAGCATGGGATATCGGGTATTCCTACGGCATGGATGGCCAGATGGGGGAGCGGGAAGCCAATTATTGCCCTGGGCAGTGACCTGGATTGTATACCAAAAGCATCACAACGTCCTGGTGTCGCCTATCATGATCCCATAATCGAAGGAGCACCCGGACACGGTGAAGGACATAATTCCGGTTCACCATTGAATATTATCGCGGCCCTCGAAGTCAAGAAAATTATGGAGCGGGAGAACCTTCCCGGGACACTCGTGCTCTGGCCCGGTGTAGCGGAGGAGTTGGTTGGAACCAAGGCCTTTTATACGAGGGACGGCTATTTTGATGAGATTGACATTTCAATATTTACCCATGTCAGTAACAACTTAAGTGTTTCTTTTGGCCAGGCACGGGGCACAGGACTGATATCGGTGGAATACACTTTTGAAGGAGAGGCAGCCCATGCTGCAGGTTCACCATGGCGCGGAAGAAGTGCTGCGGATGGAGTAGAATTGATGAATATCGGGTGGCAATACCAAAGAGA
Organism: Saprospiraceae bacterium; assembly: GCA_028282725.1. GTDB lineage: Bacteria > Bacteroidota > Bacteroidia > Chitinophagales > Saprospiraceae > JAJRXG01. The sequence goes on along the minus strand of JANQHF010000137.1, from coordinate 32,742 downwards.
ACATTTGGATCCGTTACATCGATCCCATTCTGTTATTAAGAATGGAGGTGATCAACCGAATGTCGTACCCTCTAAAGCATCCATTTGGTATTACTTCCGTCATGTGACCTATCCGAAGATTATGGAAGTATATGATCGCGCCAACAAGATGGCTGAAGGTGCGGCTCTGATGACGAATACCACGGTTTCCAGGAAGGTCCTGGGTAGTGCATGGCCCCGGCATTTCAATCAGGTCATTGCTGAGACTATGTATGAAAACATCAAGAAAGTCGGATTGCCCGAATGGTCGGAGGCAGATAACGCCCTGGCCCTGGCGCTTCAGAAAGAAGTCAATTCTCCGAGACAAGAAGGCCTCGCAACGGAACTGTCAGATCTTGGCAGACCTGTAAAGAATCCGGTAAGCGGGGGCTCCGATGATATAGGTGATATTTCTTGGAAATTGCCTACGGTCACCATGCGATTTCCCTCCAATATTCCAGGTTTACAAGGTCACCATTGGTCTAACGCAGTGGCGATGGCTACACCGATTGCACACAAGGGAGTTATAGCCGGTGCCAAGGCATTGGGCATGACGATTCTCGATTTCCTGATGACACCACAGCTTGTAGAAGATGCCTGGAAATACTTTCGGGAAGAGCAGGGAATGGAAATTGAATACGTACCTATGGTCACAGAGGACGATGAGCCTGCTATTTATTTGAATACGGAAATAATGGAGGAATTCAGACCGCAATTAGAGCAGTATTACTATGATGAAAGTAAATACGATTCATATCTTGAACAGTTGGGAGTCACATATCCCACGATTCGGGAAAAAGGAAAAACTGATACTTCAGAGGGGAATGGGGGAGGAATGAATGACTGAATGGTTGAATGATTGTCCCGATGTTTCGCTTTGCGAAAGTACGGGGTGCCTGTCTGACTGATTGGATCAACCCGTCCGATCGATGAATCTGGCAGCAGGGCGGGCATGCCAGACAGGCCGTACAAGGCTACGCCTTCGTCGGTAAATGAATGAATAGAAATTCTATACTTCCTTCAGCAACTCCTGGTATAGCCTGTAATGCTCATCATCAAAACAAACAAAGATGATTTCCTCGACTACATCCGGGTAGAAAGACTTGATGCCAGACGTGGCAATGATGGCTGCCTCTTTCTTTGGATAGCCATAAATGCCAGTGCCGATATTGGGGAAGGCCAGGTTTTTGACGTTCAATTGCTCCGCAAGCCCCAGGGCATTCTGATAGCAATTCTTCAGCAACTCAGGTTCTCCACTGTTGCCGCCATTCCAGATCGGACCCACCGTGTGAATGATATATTTTGCCTTTAGATTTCCTGCAGATGTATGCACTGCCTGGCCCGTGGGACATCCACCTCTTTCATCCCTTATCCTTTTGCACTCTTCCAGAATTGACGGACCACCGGCACGATGGATGGCACCGTCTACACCTCCTCCTCCAAGAAGGGATGAGTTGGCCGCGTTGACAATGGCATCAACCGCGATCTGTGTGATGTCTCCTTTAATCAACTGTATTCTCATATCTGTTATGACGAAGGTTTCGCTCCACGCAAACCTCTTGATTATGCTGTTTCGCTTCACGCGAGCTTATAGATCTTATTCATTCTTCAACTTTTGCTCCAGAGAATAGACTGCCCTCATCGCCTCCTCGCTTTCTGTATAGAAGAGGGGCGTGCAGTCCAGTTCGGCATTTTTGATCTGTTTAAATTCATCTTTCAAAATCTCATCGGTCAAAAGGGGTGCTGCGAAGAATATAAAGACAAATATGAGGAACAGACCAGCTCCTAGTCTTTCAAATTTAGATGATATAGAAATTTCTGCATGATTCCTCATATCAAATACTTGCAGTGATTTGTGGAAATACAAGATAAAACATGATATAAGCCATCAGCAAGGTCAGACAGAGATTCAATGCTTGTCCACAGAGATAGAGAATGAGTGGTTTTCCTCCGGTAAAGTGAGATCTGAGATCTGCAAAGTTGATAGATAATCCGATACTCACAAAGGCAAGACAAAACAGCCAACCCCGGATATTCTTTGAAAATGTTCCGATCACACCCTGGTCGATCATGGAATAAGCCAGATGATTTCCAAGAGACACATAAATCAAAGAGAAAATAATGGAAGCCCCCAGGAAGCCGAGAATGAACTTTGGAAATCTCTTCCAGATTTCGTCCTTGCCAACCCGTACGTCCCCTGTCTTTTCGACTCGTGTTGCAAAGTAGACAGCTACTCCAAAGGCTATTGCACCGATCAATACATTCTGGATCATTTTAATGGTGGCGGCAACACTTAAGGCTTTTTCACCCAGGAAGGCTCCGGCGGCCACTACGGCACCTGTTGCATCAATGGTGCCTCCAATCCAGGCTCCTCCCAGGATTTCTGGAATTCCCACAGAATTTATGAAAGCCGGCATTACGATCATCATTACAGAAGTAAAGATCATGGATAGACCTATGGCCACGGTGAGTTCTTCTTTTGTTGCCTTACATGCTGCGGCAGTAGCTACCGCAGCGGAAACGCCGCAGACAGACATATCGGCAGAAACCGTCATATTTAACGTTTTCGATGATATTTTCAAAATCTTCTGTCCGAACCAATAGGTGGTCACCAATACTACAGGAGTCACGATCCAGGCTACAAATATTCCGGGAAGACCGATGGCCAGGATCTTGCTAAGAAGTATTTCTGCTCCCAAAATGACCAGGCCGGTTTTAATATAGAATTCCGTAGAAAGTGCCGGCTTCACCCATTGAGGCGTTCCCATAGTATTACTGATCAACAGCCCCAGCAATATGGCCCATGCGGCATACCCAAAGCCGATTGCTTTCATATTGGATTGGGCCCCCAGTAAATAGGCGAGTAATCCAACCAGGAAGACGTAAATGAAACCTTTAAAGAAGCGACCAAAGCGCTGTCCTAAAAATGTGGAACCAATGGCAAAACAAAAACCAAGGAAAAGCATCAACCCAATGATCCATGGTAATTTATTGAAAGATGAAGTCCTGGCCTTGTTATTTATAGAATCATACTCCCGTAGCTCAACTTGCCATTCTTCAATGGCAGCCATAGCCGATTGATTCAATCCGTCGTTTTTAAAGTCTTCTTGTGTGGCAAGTTCTTGTGCGATTCCTGCTTCCTCCCTTGACTGCTCAACCATATCCCTCTTTTCCTGTATATCGGCAGTAAGTGATTGAGGTGGTTCCGTTTCTATTCTGTAAAATGCAACAACCGGATTTGTCTTCCAGGTAGCGGGTTTAGTTGTGGCGTTCTTCAAGAATTTGCCTAATGGATGAGATGATGCTTTTGTGTCGGAAAGTGCTCTAGAGGTTTCATACCACTCAATCGTCCGAAAAGGAGCTCGTTCATTTTCGAGTAATAGGGCCCCTTCATAAGAGTCAATTTCTTCTTTCAAATCAGCATATGGTCCGAGGAAAAAGAAGAGCAGGGTGCTTAACAGGAGAAAGGATCCGATCCAGATTGCCCAGTAATCTTCGGTGGAAAGCAATGTTGATTTTCGCATGTTTGAGGCAATGATTACGGGCTCATTTCCGGGATTTCTCCCTCGGCGATCAATCTGCCTTCGGTGGCATTCTGGATTTCTTCGATGGTGACACCCGGCGCTCTTTCCCTCAGCTCAAACCCACGTTCGGTTATGTCAAGGACTGCCATATTGGTCACTACCTTCTTTACACACCTCACTCCGGTCAGCGGGAGCGTGCATTGTCTCAGTAATTTTGATTGCCCTCTTTTGTTCGTGTGTTGCATAGCCACGATAATATTCTGTGCAGAGGCCACAAGGTCCATTGCACCACCCATTCCTTTGACCATTCTGCCGGGAATTTTCCAGTTGGCAATATCTCCGTTGTCCGCCACCTCCATAGCGCCCAGTACGGTCAGCTGTACATGTTGACCACGAATCATGGCAAAACTTGTGGATGAATCGAAGATACTTCCCCCGGGCAACATGGTAACCGTTTGCTTTCCGGCATTGATCAGGTCAGCATCTTCTTCTCCTTCAAATGGAAATGGTCCCATACCCAGGATTCCGTTTTCGGATTGAAATTCCACATTGATTCCTTCCGGAATATAATTGGCTACGAGTGTGGGTATGCCGATTCCAAGGTTGACATACCATCCATCCTGTAATTCCTGTGCTATTCTCTTTGCGATTCCATTTCGATCAAGCATTATATTCAATTATCAATTATCTTGACTCCTAACGTTTTGAATGATTTTATAAAGAATTCTACCTAACTCATCTGCCTGATTATACAAAACTTTAAATTCTTCATTCTCTACAAAATTAGTTGAGTTCAATAATTTGAGCCAATATTTGGTCTCCCTCGTCTCTTTATATGATATACTCATTTTTGCAGCAAAATCCTTTTTTGAATAACCACCCAGTGCTTCTTCTATATTTGCACCAATTGAAGTCCCACTTTTGAGCAATTGTCTACTAATTACAAACTCGTTGTGGGACTTTTGAATCTGCTGACACAATCTCACAATATTGACGGCAAATTCAAAGCTCTTTTCAGCTATTAAATTTCTTTCCACCTTAATCCTGCTCCTTGTTCCTTGTTCCTTGCTCCTTGTTCATTGTTCCTTGCTCCTTGTTCCTTGCTCATTGTCCCTTGATCTTACAGTCCTTTGTTCGATTCGCTTTTCGTACCTACTTCCCTGGAAAATTCTTTGAATAAAGACTCCCGGTGTATGGATATAATTTGGATCCAATTCACCAGGCTCCACGATTTCTTCCACCTCTGCAATGGTTATTGTGCCAGCCATAGCCATCACGGGATTAAAATTCCTTGCTGTACCCTTATAAATGAGATTGCCATATCGATCCCCTTTCCAGGCCTTTACAATCGCAAAATCAGCGGTAAGTGCCGACTCCAGTATATGTGGCTTGTTGTTGAAGTAACGAACTTCTTTTCCGTGCGCCACTTCAGTACCATATCCCGCAGGGGTAAAGAAAGCGGGAATTCCGGCTCCACCGGCACGACACCTTTCAGCAAGAGAACCTTGAGGAATCAGATCCACTTCCAATTCCCCACTGAGCATTTGACGTTCAAATTCGTCATTTTCACCAACGTAGGAGGAGATCATTTTTTTGATCTGCCTCTTTTGCAGAAGCAGGCCGAGACCAAAATCATCAACCCCTGCATTATTGGAAATACAGGTCAATCCGGTAATTCCCTTTTCCACAAGTGCCGAGATGCAATTTTCGGGAATCCCGCAAAGACCAAATCCACCCAACATGAGGGTCATACCATCTTCGATTCCATCGATGGCTTCCCGGGCATTTTGTACAAGCTTATTCATCAATTGAGATTTATACATGAATCTATATTCAAATTTATCTTTTTAATCCAGACCACCTATTCTCACTTTGACTCAATTCTCTTGATAGAATGCACCTACGTATTCGAGCCATTTGCCGGGATTACCCAACTGGCAGAAATGTCCCAGTCCACTCATAATGGTCAATTCCGCATGCGGGCAAACGTCTTTTTTGAGTGTATGAGCCATTTCAACCCGCGCCACCTGGTCGGCGTCTCCCCAACAAATATGTACAGGCAAATCCGTTTTGGATAATGCAGGAAGCCATCTGGTCTTTTCAAATCTTTTGCGGTCATTTAAATAGCGAATGGTCAGGTAAGTCTTCCTGTGCCCCTCCTGCAATTGGTTGAATGCCCAGAGCATCTGAATTTCGTCTTCGTTCAGATTGTCATTTCCATGGGCACTCTTCACCTGCTGCCGAAAGATCCCGAAGCTCACGATTTTACCCATGTATTTTCCAAATCGGGAAAGCAGGATTTTTTGAGTGATACGCAACGCTGCAAGGTCCAGGATCATACTGCCATTTGTAAAAGTGAGACTTTGAATCCCATCGGAGAACCAGGAAGGCAAGACATCATGGACATGCCGCGCTACTATCTCCGTAACGACGCTGTCCCCCATGTCATGGGATAGAACATGGCCACCTTTTATCTTGAAATGATTCCATACGGTAAGGACAATATCGGCCTGTTCCATGAGTGAATAGGTATAATTTTCCTTCGGTTTGTCACTCAGTCCATATCCCAACAAATCAAATAGAATAATACGGTCAAATAGCCGGGTCAACCCATCCAAGACCCGGTGAAACGAATAAGAGGATTCCGGAAATCCATGAACGAGCAACAGGGTTCTTTTCGATGGGGCATCGGAATGACCCACTTCCCTGACAAATATCTTGTGTCCAAAAGGGCCAAAAGAAATAAAGTGGCCTGTGGATTTCCATAATTCGATATTGCGGGTGATGTCATTCTTTGTCATTCAAATGAGTTTTCTCCAAAAATCAGGAATCGAGATATTCATTTCACGGGTCCTTGTGTAAAAGTAATCTTTCGGTTCATGCACAGTCTATAAGTGGGACTCAAATAAAAGCTAATTATTACCTAAAATTTCTTAGAACCTGTAGTTTTAATCCATACGAAGGATAATGAAATGAATTCCAAAGAATCAACCCAGTTAAAAAAGACTTTAGGCCCGTTGATGCTATGGGGCCTGGGTGTCGGATATGTCATTTCCGGCATGTACTTTGGCTGGAATCTGGGTCTGGAAAAAGGAGGATCACTTGGGCTGGCTGTGGCCACATTTTTCATTATTCTTATGTACCTGACATTTACTTTCAGTTATACGGAATTGGCTTGTTCTATCCCAAAAGCAGGAGGAGCCTTTGACTATGCAGTGCGGGCCCTGGGCAAGGATTGGGGCTTTGTAGGAGGGATGGCTCAGAATATTGAGTTCATTTTTGCACCTCCTGCCATTGCTTTTGCAATTGGGGCGTATCTCAATATTTTCCTGCCCACTGTACCCGTTCTTGTCATTGCCGTTATTGCATATATAATATTTACAGGAATCAATATTTACGGAGTGGAGGCAGCCGCGTCTTTCGAATTATTCGTAACCATTATTGCCTTATTGGGGCTGCTGATCTTTGCAGGTGTAGCCCTGCCTAAAGTAGAAGTGTCCAACTTATCCCAGAATGCCCTGCCCAATGGTTGGAAAGGGGCCTTTGCCGCCCTGCCTTTTGCCATCTGGTTTTTTCTGGCTATTGAAGGGGTGGCCAACGTAGCAGAGGAAACGGTCAACCCGCAGCGTAACATCCTGATCGGTTTTGGATCGGCAATTCTAACGCTCGTCATCTTGTGTATCCTGACCTTCCTTTCATCAGTCGGTATCGGGGGATGGGAGAAAGTGGTTTTTCCTGAGGGAGGTGCGATTCCTTCTGATTCACCATTGCCTCTGGCACTTGCTCAAACTGTGGGAGAAGGACATTGGATCCATGCGTTGATCACCTTTATCGGACTATTTGGTTTGATCGCTTCTTTCCATGGTATTATTTTGGCAGCCGGTAGGGCATCATTTGAATTCGGACGAGTGGGATTTGCACCCAAGGCCCTTGGAAAAGTGCATTCCAGGTTCAGAACTCCTGTAACAGCTCTTCTTGTTAATATGCTCATTGGCATCATCGCTTTATTCAGCGGTAAGACCGGAGAAATCATTACAATCGCATGTTTTGGTGCCTTGACCTTATACATCATTTCAATGATCTCCTTGTTACAATTGCGAAAAAATGAACCCGATCTCGACCGACCTTTCAGGGTGCCGTTATTTCCGGTTGCGCCGCTGACAGCCCTGTTCATTGCATTGATATCTCTTGTTGCCATCACTTATTACAATCCATATTTGGCAGCCATTTATGTTGCCATACTTTTGATTTGTTATATCTATTTTAAGATCACCTATAAAGAAGTACCAGGTGATTTGCACTAATGAATCATGATCAAACAAAGAATATGCACGCGAAAGGAAAATTGAATGTCGGTTTATTGCACAATATGGCGGAAGACGAGTCCATTAAGACGGTCATTGTCGCATTTACGGACCACTATGGACGTCTGATGGGCAAGCGTTTTGATGCCGGATTTTTTCTGCAAACTTGTATGGATGATGGTACACATGCATGCGATTATCTTTTGACGACAGATATGGAGATGGAACCTGTCCCTGGATTTGCATTCGCCAATTGGGAATTGGGCTACGGTGATTTTCATCTTGTTCCGGATTTGGAAACACTGAGGATTGCAGACTGGTTGGACAATACTGCAATCGTCCTGTGTGATGTACAGGACGATCAGACACACAAATGGGTCGAGGTGGCTCCAAGATCTGTCCTTAGAAATCAAATGAGGCTGGCAAGCGATCTGGGATACGACGTAAAGGCGGCCTCAGAATTAGAGTATTATACCTTTGAGGATTCTTATCGGGAAGCGAATGACAGGGATTATCACAAATTGAATCCGACGGGCTGGTATCTTGAAGATTATAATATTCAGCAAGGTACGCGGATCGAATACTTTACCTCAGCCGCGAGGCAACACTTGAGAAACTCCGGAGTTCCGGTTGAAAATTCCAAAGGAGAATGGGGGCTTGGTCAACATGAATTGAATATTCGTTATTCCGATGTTCTGGAAATGGCGGACAGGCATGTCATTTATAAACAATGTCTGAAAGAACTGGCAGATGCGATGGGAATTTCGGTGACATTTATGGCCAAGTACCATGAAGAAGGAGCAGGATCCTCATGTCATATTCACATGAGTTTGTGGAATTCTTCGGGAAATGCTTTCCATGGGAAGGAAGGATTGGGTCCGGTTCAATGTTCCGATTTATTCAAATGGTTTCTTGGAGGATGGATGAAATATGTGCCGGATGTAATGCCGTTTTATGCCCCGACGGTAAATGCCTATAAGAGATTTGTGGATGCCTCATGGGCGCCTACAAGACTGGCCTGGAGTCACGACAACCGTACTGCAGGATTCAGGGTCGTGGGAAAGGGTCAAAGCCTTCGGATTGAGTGCCGGATCCCCGGGGCTGATTGTAATCCCTATCTTGCATTCGCGGCTTCTTTAGCTTGTGGTCTTGCAGGAATAGAACAGCAGATTGACCCTCCCGAAATCTTTGAAGGTGACGTATATGCCGCCAAAGAATTGGCCAGGGTTCCCCATACTTTGACAGAAGCCATAGTAATATTTGAAAAAAGTGATTTTGCAAGAAAGGCATTTGGTAAAGAAGTGGTCGATCACTATGTGCATTTTTTCAAAACAGAACAATCTGCATTTGATCAGGCAGTAACGGATTGGGAAAGGAAAAGATATTTTGAAAGAATTTGACCCTTCGACTGCCGGCGAAGCTACACTTGTCGGCACAGGTCCGCTGAGGGTTCAGCTCAGAGGTTCAAACTCTAAATGGATTATGCAAAATCAAAACTCAAAATGGGTAAGTTAGAAAATAAAGTAGCGCTGGTAACCGGGGGAGCGAGTGGAATAGGACGAGCGTCCTGCCTTTTATTTGCCCGGGAAGGAGCAGAAGTAGCCGTCGTAGACGTCAATAGATCCGGGGGGCAGGAGACAGTTGACATGATCCAGGATCATGGCGGTACAGCTGTTTTTATTGAGAGTGACGTTTCAAATGCCAGAAATTGTCAGGCAATGATTCAAATGACGTCAGAGCATTTTGGTGGCCTTCATGTTTTGTTTAATAATGCGGGAATCATGGACGCGCAAGACGGCGACAGTGAATCAACGGATGAAGATGTTTGGGATCGTACATTTGACATCAATGTAAAGGGCGTTTTCCTGGGATGCAAATTTGGAATTCCATTGATCCGTCAGTCAGGCGGAGGGTCTATTATCAACACCGCTTCGTTTGTTGCTCATCTTGGAGCCGCAACACCACAAATTGCATATACCGCAAGCAAGGGTGCGGTCCTGGCAATGTCAAGGGAACTGGCGGTTATTCACGCCCGTGAAAATATTCGCGTAAACGCCCTGAGTCCGGGGCCGCTACGTACAGAGTTGTTGATGAAATTCCTCGATACTGAGCAAAAAAGACAACGAAGGCTGGTCCATATTCCGATGGGTAGATTTGGCGAAGCAGATGAAATGGCCAAAGCCGCTTTATTTCTGGCGTCGGATGATTCTTCCTATATGACCGGTAACGAATTTCTTGTGGATGGAGGAATTACTTCAGCTTACGTAACTCCCGAATAAACCGTCAATGCAATCTGACGCTACTTTTCATACCATCAGCCCTGTAGACGGAAGTGTCCTGGTGGAAAGATCCTATGCCAGGGAAAGTGAGATCACTGATACACTTTTTGCTGCCCGACGGGCTCAACAGATGTGGAAGCATACCAAATTGGAGGATCGGGCAGAATTTTGCAAAAAGGTTGTAGCGTATTTTTTGAATCATGCCGACGAAATAGGCTCAGAGATTACCCGGCAAATGGGGCGCCCTGTCCGGTACGCTCCTTCGGAAATTACAGGAGGTTTCCAGGAACGGGCACTGCACATGATCGGTATTGCAGCAGAATCACTAAAAAAGATCAAAATACCTGAAAAGACCGGATTTATCAGATATATCAAAAGAGAACCGCTTGGAACGGTATTGGTCCTTGCACCCTGGAACTACCCGTTCCTGACCTCGGTGAATGCAATTATTCCGGCCATTATGGCCGGCAATAGCGTGATTTTAAAACATGCAACTCAGACACCACTTTGCGCTGAGCGATATGCCGCCGCATTTGAATATGCCAATGCCCCAAAGGGACTCTTTCAATTTCTGCACCTGACACATAACCAGGTCAGTAAAATGATTGCCAGCCCGGGAATTGATTTTGTCGCCTTTACCGGATCTGTTGCCGGTGGACATGCTGTAGTACAATCTTCAGGTAATCGATTTATCAATGCAGGTCTTGAACTGGGAGGTAAAGATCCGGCATACGTTCGTCCCGATGCTCAGTTGGAGCATGCTATTGAAAACCTTGTGGATGGTGCTTTTTTTAATTCTGGTCAATCCTGTTGTGGCATTGAACGAATCTATGTCCACAAAGATGTATACAAAGATTTTGTAGAAGGCTTTGTCTCTTTGACCAGGACGTACCACCTTGATGATCCATTGCTTCCGGAAACGACGCTGGGTCCCATGGTGAAAACCTCCGCAGCCCGGTTTGTACATTCACAAATCCAAAAAGCAGTGATGGCAGGTGCCGAAGCTTTGATTGACCCTGCTATTTTTGAAAGACATAAGGAGGGTACACCCTATATGGCACCTCAGGTGCTTGTCAATGTGGATCATGGCATGGAAGTCATGAAAGAAGAAACATTTGGTCCGGTAGTGGGCATCATGCCGGTGCAAAATGATGAAGAAGCCGTTCGATTGATGAATGACAGCGAATATGGCTTAACAGCCTCTATATGGGCTGATGATATTCAAAAGGGCACATCCCTGGGAGATCAGTTGGACACAGGTACAGTCTATATGAATCGATGCGATTATCTGGACCCTGCACTTGCCTGGACCGGTGTAAAAAATAGTGGACGGGGATGTACGTTATCTTCATTGGGATATGAAGTTTTGACAAGACCTAAATCTTATCACTTGAAAATCGTATAAATGAAAGCAGGTTTGCTCATGTGTGACCATGTTTACCCGGAATACCGTGATCATTTCGGTAATTATTGCAAAATGTTCGCCCAATTATTTCCGGAATTGGATTTTGAAATATTTGACGTATGCAATAATGAATTTCCTTCTGAATCAGATGATTGCGAAGTATACATGGCTACGGGGTCCAGGTATTCGGTATACGATCAAATCAAGTGGATTGTGCGATTGAAAGCTTTCATCCGGCAATTATACGATAGGGATCAATATTTTGTAGGACTGTGTTTTGGGCACCAGTTAATCGGAGAATCCCTGGGAGGCAGGGTAGCGAGAGCTTCGGGAGGATGGTGTGTTGGCGTTCATGAATTCGAATTGATCGATGAGGAAGAATGGATCCGGCCAACTCAACAGAATTTCAATTTATTGATGATGTGCCAGGATCAGATCGTTGATCTTCCCGAGGACACCAAGGTGCTCGCAGGTAGTGACGACTGTTCAAATGGCATGATTCGCGTGGGTGAAAAAATGCTGGGTGTCCAGGCCCATCCCGAATTCTCGAAAGAATACAACCAGATGTTGATGGAAACCCGGATGAATAAGATGGGTGATGATGTGGCCAATCGTGGGATCGCTTCATTGCATAAAGAGATTCATAATGATTTAATAAGAAAATGGATCCTGGAATTCCTCACCCGGTAATAGGAGCACCGAGTTAAATTATGGATCGACTCAGTATTTTTGATATTTACAAAATAGGTATAGGGCCTTCCAGTTCGCATACACTTGGACCCTGGAAGGCGGCTAACGATTTTGCCCGACGGATCGGCAATGACTGTCCGGATAAAATTCAGATACATCTATTCGGTTCCTTGTCCAAAACAGGCATTGGTCATGCTACGGATATTGCAGTTCAGATGGGGCTGCAGGGATTCGATCCCACTTCTTTTCCCGTAGATAAAATCGAAGCTACCATTCAAAACATTCTTGAACAGCGGACCCTCACTGTCAACAATCACTCGATTTCCTTTGATCCGAACATGGATATCATTTTTGAGCCATCTTCCGATCCCCGGCATCCAAACACTTTGATTTTTAAGGCATTCAAAGGAAGCACTCTCATTCTTGACAATTGTTATTTTTCAGTAGGGGGTGGATTCATTGAACACGAGGAAGACGATCCCGGGCAAATGAGATCCGTCCAACTCCCGTTTCCTATTGACAGTGCGGTCGATTTGGAAAACCACACCGCAAATTCCGGAAATTCCATTGCTCAAATCGTATTTGAAAATGAAAAATGTTTTCAAGATTCTAATGCCGTCTTTGAACAGGTAGACGACATTTTTCACACCATGCTCGCCTCTGTTTACAGAGGATGTTGTCAGGATGGAATACTACCTGGTGGTCTCAATGTAAAAAGACGGGCCAAGAGAATTTGTCAACAACTACTGGAAGGAGCGGATTATGAAAGTCCCGAAGAATGGATGGAATTAATCAGAAACTCGTCTCCGAATTTCAGTTCTGTCACACGTTGGGTGAGCTGTTTTGCCCTCGCTGTAAATGAGGAGAATGCGGCAATGGGAAGAATTGTCACTTCTCCCACAAATGGAGCCGCAGGTGTTATCCCGGCTGTCTTGCTGTATCATTATTTTTTCGGGGACTATAAGGGAGTTCAGGACATCAGAAATTTTTTGTTTACTTCTGGTGAAATCGGATGCATCTTTAAAAAGAAAGCCACAATTTCAGCGGCCGTAGGTGGATGCCAGGCGGAGATTGGAGTCTCGTCTTCAATGGCCGCGGCCGGACTGACTGAAGTAATGGGAGGCAGCCCCCAGCAGGTCCTGATGGCAGCGGAGATTGCCATGGAGCACCATCTTGGCTTGACCTGCGATCCGGTCGGTGGTCTCGTTCAAATTCCGTGTATCGAAAGAAACAGCATGGGTGCCATGAAGGCAATTACAGCTTGTAAGCTCGCGCTGTCCAGTGACCCAAAAGATGCCATTGTCAATTTTGATCTCGTCGTAAAGGCCATGTGGGATACCGCACAGGAAATGAATCATAAATACAAGGAAACATCAGAGGGAGGTCTTGCATTTAACCTGCCTGTCGCTTTCCCAAATTGTTAAGAATGGGGCGAGAAGATGTTTCAGCTCTGAATGACTACATTGTAGGATGACCAAAGGTGAAAGCGGTAGCTATAAGTGGTTTGTCCTGGGAATGCTCACCCTTGTCTACACCTTCAACTTCATCGATCGCCAGATCCTGGTCATTCTTCAGGAACCTATCAAGGCGGAATTACAATTGAATGACACCCAGCTGGGCTTGCTCACCGGTTTGGCTTTTGCGGCCTTATACGTAACGTTAGGCATACCCATTGCGCGGTGGGCAGACTTGAGTAATCGTAAGAATATTGTAGCGCTCAGCCTGGCAGTATGGTCTGGAATGACTGCTATTTCCGGTAGTGTTCAAAACTATATCCAGCTCTTCCTGGCCAGGGTAGGGGTGGGCATCGGAGAAGCTGGTGGTAGTCCTCCTGCCCATTCCATTATTTCCGATTACTTTCCCCCGGAGAAGAGAGCAACTGCACTTTCCATTTATTCCACAGGCATATATTTCGGCATACTGTTGGGCTACATCATAGGAGGAGTGATAGCAAAATATTACGGATGGCGGATAGCTTTTTATGCCATTGGTATCCCGGGAGTCATTTTCGCCCTTTTCATACTTCTGTTTATCAAAGAACCGGTCAAAGGCAGATTGGATGTGACTGGTGTGGTAACGGATACACCAGCTTTCCGGGAGGTGGTTCGAACCGTCCTGTCCAAAAAGACTTTTATATTGATCTCCCTGGGTAGTGGATTCAATGCTTTTGGCACCTATGGAGTGGGTAATTTTCTTCCATCTTTTTTACAAAGAGTCCATGAGGTGGACATAGCTACTGCAGGCATCGTACTGGGATTGACTACGGGAGTAGGAGGTATGACCGGCACCTATCTGGGTGGATTTTTTGCGGACCGGTACCAGGACCGGGATAAACGTTGGTACATGTGGGTTCCCTTGCTGGCGGGATTTGCAAATATTGCCCCTGCTCTGATTTTATTCTTTACCGGTTATCCCAACCTCGCTATGTGGATGACATTTTTTACGAGTGCATTTACAGCGTTCTACTTAGGGCCGTCCATAGCTGTGACCCACAGTCTTGTCAACGCTAAAATGAGGGCTTTTGCATCAGCCATTTTCTTCTTTATCCTGAACTTCATCGGTCTTGGTTTTGGTCCCCTGGTCATCGGCTTGTTGAGTGATTATTTTATTACTGATTATGGAAATGAAAGTCTGAGATGGCATTTATGATCACGATCATAACGGGAATATTTTCATCGATCCTGTTTTATATGGCCTCCCGTACTTATAAGTCTGAATTATCCGCTGTAACGAAATCAGGTAAATAGTTACAAATTCTTTGTACAATCTTTTGATATAAATCAACGCGTCCTTGGAATTCCTGCCAAATATTGATAATTTCCGTACTACACATTACAAAAATATGTGATTTGTTCATTGTTCGGCTTTGGATATGTACATTTATTGAACTTTCTTATACACAACATGGATAATATGATTTCTGCATCCCTGAGTTTCTTCAGAAGTTGCTCAATATTAGTCTGCGCCATGCTTTTTGGCAGTTTCCTGTCCGCTCAACCGACCATATCAAAGGTCTTTACACCTAGCACTATTGGTCCCGGCTCGGTCAGCACGATTACCTTTACCATTACGAATGGGTCCGCTAGTCCGGTGACAGGCTTATCATTCACAGATGTTTTACCTGCGGCAATTACCCTTGCTGATCCCGCAAATGCGTCCACGACTTGTGATTTGGGAGTATCCGGCACACTGACAGCCCCTGATGGAGGCAGTACAATCACCCTTTCCGATGCCCGGTTAGGAGGGAGTAGTTCATGTACAGTCACTGTCGATGTCACGGCCAGTACTCCTGGCGCACATACCAACCCGGCTGTTACTTTATCGAGTTCTGCAGGATCGAGTATGTCCTTACCGGTTGACCTGACCGTTGTCACTACGCTCCCGGGATTCTCTAAATCATTTGCACCCTCATCCGTGTCCGTAGGAGAAAAGAGTACTTTAACCTTTTCTGTAAACAATGGTGCCAATGCTTTAAATGTGCTTAACCTGGACTTCACGGATAATTTGCCGACGGGAATGGAAATTGCCAGTCCTGCCAATGCATCGACTACTTGTGGTACAGCTACCCTGCCTCCTACCTTAACTGCAGTGGCTGGGACATCTGTCATTACTTTGGATGCTAATGGAACTTTCGCTTTTCCTGCTGTTGCTGCAGGTGCAACTTGCACCGTATCGGTCGATGTGAGGACAACAGGTGCAGGTGCATTGGATAATATTAGCGGTGATTTGTTGGCCAGCCAGGTTTCTGCTGGAAGGGCAAGTGCCACTCTTCAAAGTACAGTTACTCAATTGGCCATTCAAAAGCAATTTACGGATGATCCGGTTCCCCCGGGTAATACAGCCACACTTGAATTCACGATCAACAATTTTAACCGCAATTTTAGCGCAACAGGAGTGGCTTTTACTGATGATTTGACTACCCTTGTTCCCTCTCTTACAGGACTTACTTTTGGTTCCCTATTGTCCAATACTTGTGGAGGTAGTGTTACAGGCGTAGGAGGGACAACGATAGGATTATCAGGAGGAACAATTGCCGCAGGAGGAAGTTGCATGGTCAGGGTTTCCCTGTCAGTTCCGGCTGGTGCAACACCAGGATCATATACCAACACAACAAGCACTGTGACAGCAACGGTCGATGGATCGCCTGTAGTAGGTAACACGGCTTCAGATGATCTATTTGTAGAGCCCGTGCCCTTGCTTGCCAAGGAATTTTTAAAGTCGGGGACTCTTGCACCCAATCCTGTGATCAATCCGGGCGACAATGTTGTCATACGATTTACAGTAACGAATACGAGTACGACGTCTATGGCTACGAACGTGGCCTTTTTGGATGAATTGACCGATGGCGGTCCAGGCACGGGATTCTTACCGTTTCCTGTGTCAGTATCGCTACCAGGTGGTATGCCCTGTGGAGCCGGCTCTTCCGTGTCTCTGGTATCAGTAGATACTGACCGACAGGGAATTAGACTAACCGGAGGAACGCTGGCTGCTGCTCCGGGAGCAGGATCAACATGTACTTTCGATGTTACCGTTACAACCCCTGCCACTTTGGGACCTGGTATCTATGTGAATACCACGGAAGAAGTAACTGCTACAGTCGATGGCGCTATGAGAACCGGAGGAAAGGCCAGTGATAGCCTTACCGTAATAGCAGCTCCGCAATTGACCAAAGAATTCACTGATGATCCTGTACCGCCGGGGGGAACGGCTACTTTGCAATTTACTCTTTCCTATCCTGCTGATGCAAGTGGAGATGCCACGGGGATATCATTTACTGATAACTTAACTTTCCTGGGAGGATTAACTGCCAATTTACCCCCAACTCCGGATCCGCCATGTGGCATTGGAAGTTCACTGACAGGATCTGCCGGCAATACAATGCTTACCCTAATGGGTGGGACTCTTAGTCCCGGAAGTAACTGTACCTTTTCAGTTGCGGTCAATGTACCGGGTGCGGCTGCTCCGGGAACATACACAAATACAACAAGTGGTGTCAGTGCAACAGTACAAGGTCTGTCGGCAACCAATGTTGCCGCATCTGACAATTTAAAAGTGTCCGGCCTGGTGTTTACTAAAGAATTTCTCAATAATCCTTACATAGCAGGAGAATCTGGCACCTTACGATTCACAATTCAAAATGTACATCCCACAGACAATGCTACGATATCATTTTTCAGTGATAATTTACAGACGAATCTTACGGGCTTAGCCGCAACCGGAGGACCGTCGATGAATACCTGTGGAGGATCTTTATCGGGGACTACATTCCTGACCTATGTTGGCGGTTCCGTTAATGCAGGCACCAGTTGTGTCATTGAAGTACCAATCATGGTTCCTGCAACGGCGGCTGACGGCACATATCCGAATATCACGGGTTCTCTGACTGCAAATCAGGGAGGTGTGGTTGTTGTCGATCCGGCAAGAGCTGACATCATTGTTAATTCCAACCTCCTCCAATTGTCAAAGACATTTACCGATGACCCCGTTGCTCCTGGAAGTTCGGTGACCCTGGATTTTAACCTGACGAACCTGGATATGGGTCAGGCAGCATCAATGATTGGTTTTACAGATGATTTGTCTGCTATTTTGCCGGGTACACCCGATTTGATGTTCAATAGTACACTTGCTAATACTTGCGGAGCCACTGTTTCCGGAACGGGAACTTCTTCAATCACGGTATCCGGAGGCAGCCTGGCAATAGGCGGGACATGTACCATTCGCACTTCCTTAACTGTACCTGGTGGAGCTACAGCCGGGACATATACAAATACTACCAGTGGCGTAACAGGCACAATCAATAGTCTATCAGTTACCGGAGATGCCGCATCCGATAACCTGGAAATTATACAACTCCTGGGTTTCAGCAAATCGTTTGATGCGCTATCAACCGCTACTGGTTCAGCTAAAATTACCTTTACGATTACCAACCCGGGTATGAATACAGCCGTAGGCTTGCAATTTACTGATGATTTAAATGCTGTAATTCCGGGATTGATCGCAACAAGCCTGCCGGCAGTCCCTTGTGGTGCAGGCTCTTCAATTACCGGGATTGGCAGTCTGGCATTCTCAGGAGGCGAATTGGGTCCGATGAGTATGTGCACTTTTGACGTGGATGTTTTGGTGCCTGCCAGTGCCACGGCCGGAACATTTCCAAATACAACGAGTGATCTTCTGGCGAGTGGGCTTAAGGTATCTGATCCTGCGACTGCTAATCTTATGATTGAACCGCCACCGATATTTACAAAGGCATTTTCACCCAATCCGATTAACCCCGGGGGAACAAGTACCTTGACATTTACGATCAATAATATGGCATCAGTCCTGGCTGCCGGCTCCCTTGCCTTTACGGACAACTTACCGGCCGGTGTTGTGATTGCACCCACACCTAATGCTTCTACTAGCTGTACCGGCGGCACGATCACAGCAAATGCCGGGGCAGGAGTTGTTTCTTATACGGGAGGAACGGTTGCTGCAGGTGCTTCGTGCACTGTACAAGCAGACGTTACATCCAATGATGACGGTACCTATATGAACACTTCAGGTGATCTCACATCATCGTCAGGAAACAGCGGAAGTGCTTCAGCTACACTCACAGTGAATTGTGCTACTTTCGAAGCAAGCCTGACGGGAACAACCGCAGTTTGTATTAATAGCTCTCCTGCTCCGGAAGTAACCTTCAACATTTCCGGAGGGCTTGCTCCCTATACATTCAATTATACTTTGAATGGAAATCCCATGTCCGTGATGACCACTGGCACTAATACCTCGGTCACGGTGAGCCAAGCTACCAATATGGCTAATACGTTTACCTATATATTGATAGGTGCCACAGATGCTGCGGGATGTACAGCAGGATTATCCAATATGGGAACCCAGGCTGTAATTACGGTTAATAATTTACCTGCCTGTTCGATATCGGGACCAATGGCCGTATGCGCATCTACGACGGGTCATGTGTATTCGGGACCTGCCGGTATGACCAGTTATGCGTGGACGATTTCGGGTAATGGTACGATCAACGGTGCATCCAATGCCCAGAATGTGACCGTTGATGCGGGAGCTGCCGGTACTTATACATTGACCTTGACAATTACAGATGGAAATGGATGTATGTCGACGTGTATGCAAGGAGTAACAGTAAATTCATTACCTGCCTGTTCGATCACGGGTCCGACTGCTGTTTGTACATCTACGACGGGGCATGCTTATTCGGGACCTGCCGGTATGACCAGTTATGCGTGGACAATTTCGGGTAATGGTGCGATCAATGGAGCATCCAATGCCCAGAATGTGACCGTTGATGCGGGAGCTGCCGGTACGTATACATTGACCTTGACTATAATCGATGGAAATGGATGTACATCTACATGCATGCAGGGAGTTACTGTGAATGCCTTACCCGCCTGTTCGATCACGGGTCCGTTAGCAGTATGTGCCACCACCACCGGTCACAGTTATTCCGGCCCCTCCGGTATGAGCACCTATGCCTGGAGTATATCGGGCAATGGGACGCTCAATGGTGCGTCAAATGCCCGGAATGTGACCGTAGATGCCGGGGCTGCAGGAATGTATACGTTGACCTTGACCATTACCGATGGAAATGGGTGTATGTCCACCTGTATGCAGACGGTGACCGTAAATGCTCTACCGGTCTGTTTGATCACAGGTCCAATGACCGTATGTGCCTCCTCGACAGGACATGTTTATTCCGGTCCCACCGGCTTGACAACCTATGTTTGGTCGATATCCGGAAACGGGACGATCAACGGTGCGTCAAATGCCCGGAATGTGACCGTAGATGCCGGAGCTGCGGGAATGTATACGTTGACCTTAACCATTACGGATGGGAATGGGTGTATGTCTACCTGTATGCAGGATGTAACAGTAAATGGATTGCCAACCGCGACCATTATGACGACAACAGAAGTTTGTCAGAATGATCCACGGCCCAATGTTACTTTCACCGGTGCAAATGGCACAGCACCTTATACTTTTAACTATACGTTGAATGGAGCGGCTCAACCTCCATTGGTGACTACCAGTGGAGACTCGCGAACGATTAGTCATCCAACGGATGTTGCCGGTACTTTTACTTATGAATTGGTCAGTGTCTCAGATGCCAATGGGTGTTCGCAAACTCAATCCGGCACCGTGGTGATTACGGTAAATCCACTGCCATTGCCACCGACGAATGTTACAGGACCTTCGACGATTTGTCCGGGTCTGGACAATATACCTTTTTACGTAACACCCGGACAATTTGCTACCGGTCATCTTTGGACCTACTCTGTTGCGGGGACGACGATTAATGGAGATGGTACAACAGCTATTAGCGTTGACGGGATTCCAGGATCCGGCGTTCTTTCCGTAGTCAGCACCAACGCCTGCGGACAATCTGCTCCTGTAGATTTTCCAATAGCCTTTGCCATACCCGAAATTTGTGTTCTGGCAGATTGTAGTAGAGATGCATCGTTCATAGATGATCAAATCCTTGCATTGAGTGGTATGACTGATGTGTTCAAAGCTCGCAATCGTCTTGAATCGGATGCTACGATCGAAATGGATAAAGTGATCATTTTCCGTTCTCTCAATATAGACTTGTACGCGAATTTTACTGTAGAAAAATTTGCTACATTTAGGGCAGAAAGCGAAGGTTGCCCGGCAACATTTCGCGATATATTACAGAAAAACTAATATTTGGTTTTTATTTGTTGAACAGGATTAATAATTAATTTTAGGGGTCGATCGAATATGACATTCTTATGCACCAATTGAGAAGGATATCAAAACTTATTGGTTTTGTGACAATGATGATGACAGTAAATTCAGGTATTGCTCAGATACCTATGAATGTCGATAACCGTCCTTGCATTAATTCACTTTTGTCTGAAGACTTTGGGGCAACGGTACCTGCCGGTTGGGAAGGGGACTGGATGTTATTGAATCCGCCTCTTGTCGAAGGTTGGAATCTTGTTATGGGGCCTACACCAAATGCTCCTGCGACAGGGGCTAATGGTGCAGCAAGCGGGACTTATTATGCCTATATGGAAACCAGCGGACCCGCACCGATTGGCAGCATTTTCAAGATCAATACTCCCGCCATTAATTTGTTTGATACGAATGAGACGATTCGCTTTCGCGTATTAATGCATGGAAGCGGGATTGGTTCTTTGAAGGTCAATGTTCTTTCAGGACCGGGATTTGCAACTTCAGAGACCGTGCTTACTTTGACGGGTCCACAAGATCCGTCGAGTGCCGTGGCTAATTGGGACGAGGCATTTATCGACATCCGGCAATACGATAACGAATCAGTCAAGATTGAATTTGAAGGGATGAAAGGTGCCAACCGTCTTGGTGATAT
Organism: Saprospiraceae bacterium; assembly: GCA_028282725.1. Classification (GTDB taxonomy): domain Bacteria; phylum Bacteroidota; class Bacteroidia; order Chitinophagales; family Saprospiraceae; genus JAJRXG01. The sequence continues at coordinate 11,161 of JANQHF010000137.1, read as the reverse complement.
AGCCATTGATCTGGTTGAAGTGTGTAGCGAACCGATAGTCCCGACTATGGGAGAGTGGGCAATTATTTGTCTGGGTTTGATTATGATGATCCTGGGAGTATTAAGTGTTCAAAGCACGAGATCCTATTCTCTTCCCGGGTAAGATAGTAGTCTGTTTCAAAGAAGAGTGTGGACGATAGACTAAAGTATGTTTTCCGGGGGTGTGTGAGTGAACAAACTAAAGTATGTATTTCGCAGGTGTGTGTGTGTGAGTGGACAAACTGAAGTATGTAGTTCGCAGGGGGGTGTGAGTGAGTGGACATACTAAAGTATGTAGTTCGCAGGGGTGTGTGAGTGAGTGGACAAACTAAAGTATGTATTTCGCAGGGGTGTGTGAGTGAGTGGCCAAACTGAAGTATGTACTTCGCAGGGGGGTGTGAGCAGACAAAAGTCTATTGCCCTGGGGTGTGAGAGGTTGTGTACCAGAGGCAGGGGGTATGAAACCCTTGTCTGATTCCGGTGGGTGCAAATGTTCAGATTCTTCTGAATTGCATCGCTTCCTGAACGCGTTCAAGGGCAAGTGCATGTGCAGCTCTTCTTGGGCTGATCTTTTCGTCTAACGATTTTCGGATCACGTGCCGGGTGTTTGTTTCTATTTTCTGAGCGATGACGTCAAGAGCTTGTTTTTCAGTTCCCCCGTGATATTCAACCGAAGCGCAGATTACGCCTCCTGCATTGGCGATAAAGTCGGGAATATTGTGTATCCCTTTTTCAAACAGAATTTCTTCGGCCTCCTCAGTTATGGGAATATTGGCTCCTTGTAAGATCAACTGAGTATCGAGGGATGCTACATTCTCCGTATTGATAATATCCGGTCTTGCTGCTGGAATCCATATATCGGAAGGCAATGAAACGATCATGTCGGTATCTCCCGTTTCTGCTCCCTCATAGCTCACAACACTTTGACCCTCTGATTTCAACTTGAGAAGTTCAGGCACATCGAGCCCATCAGGGCGGTATGCGGTTCCTCCGGAATCAGAAACTGCCACTATTCTGGCACCGGAATTTTGAAAAAACCGGGCTGCATGTTTGCCTACTGCTCCGAATCCCTGTATCGATGCCCTGGCCCCGGCCAAGGGAATTTGATACATCTCACAAGCTGTATTTGCGGATGCCAGTAGCCCCCATGCCGTAGCGCCGATTTCATCAAGCGGTATTCCTCCAATGGTTGCTGGTAATCCTACAGACCTGTTGATCTCATCTTTTATCCAGGCCATACAGGTCTCATCGGTTCCCATGTCCGGTCCGGGAATATAGTCTTTCAATTCCCTGATGGCCTGTGCAAAGGATCGGATCAGGATTTCTTTTTCAGATTCGGATATCGATTTGGGATCGGCCTGGATGACGGATTTGCCTCCACCGTGAGGCAAGCCAGCTGCTGCATTTTTTAAAGTCATTGCCCTGGCAAGCCGAAAGGCCTCTTTTTCCGTGACATCAGGAGCCATTCGAATACCCCCAATTGAAGGCCCAATGGCAACGTTATCTATAACTAAAACCGCTTTCAACCGGTGCTGTGGGTTATAAATGTGGACAACCTTTTCGGGTCCAAGTTCATCCATGAATCGCAATACAGAATCCGTCATAGTGAGCTATTTGTTAATAGTGAAAAGAAATTGTCAATTGTTAATTGTTAATTGACTATTGATACCGCAAGGATAAGCTGAGATCCTGTTATCCTGAATGATCTCCATCATCCCGAATCTTGATTTGACTTAATGCAGGAGTATCAAACTGATGAAGATTCCACTGTTAAATGACCATTATCATTTGTTGGAGATACTTCATTGATTTCTTTTGAATGCAACAAAGCAGGAATCATTTAAACCTCTTTATGTCGGAAGAACCTGGAAAAGATACTAGTCAGCAGAGACCAAAAAGCAAGTTGCCCTTTGGTAATATGTATTGGATCTATCTGGTCATCATCTTGTTGCTTTTCTCTCAATATTCCCGGATATCACAACTTGCTGTAGAAGAGATTACCTGGAACGCATTTGAAAACAAGATCATAAGTGATGGAGATGCTGCCCTCATTGCAGTTGTCAATAAGGAGCGTGCAGAAATTACTTTGCATTCTGATCGGATCAATTCGGAAAAGTATCCTGGCATTTCTCCATCTGATAAGGGGCCACACTTCTTCTTTACGATTGGTTCGGTAGAATCCTTTGAGAACAGGATCTATGCCGCAAAAGACAAATATCAGCTGGAAGATATACCGGAGATCAAATTTGTCAATCGCACAAATTGGATTGCTACCATTCTTTCATGGGTGCTTCCGATCATGCTATTCCTGTTACTTTGGCTTTTTATCATAGGAAGAATCGGGCGTTCCGGGGGTACAGGTGGTATGAATCCATTTGACTTTGGTAAGTCAAAAGTGAAAGTATTTGATACCGATAATCGGAGCAAGGTGACGTTTGAGGACGTTGCAGGCTTGGATGAAGCGAAGTTTGAAGTCAAGGAAATTGTTGAATTTTTAAAGAATCCCGACCAATATACCAGACTGGGAGCCAAGATTCCCAAGGGAGTCATCCTGGTAGGACCACCAGGAACCGGAAAGACCTTAATGGCCAAAGCTGTGGCAGGTGAGGCGAATGTACCCTTTCTTCATATATCGGGTTCAGAGTTTGTTGAAATGTTTGTCGGAGTAGGGGCATCGAGGGTAAGAGACCTTTTTCAGAAGGCCAAAGAAAAAGCACCCAGTATCATTTTCATTGATGAAATAGATGCCATCGGAAGGGCCAGGGGAAATGCTCTTTCTCTGAGATCCAATGACGAACGTGAAAGCACACTCAATCAATTATTGACCGAAATGGATGGTTTCGGTACGAATACTGGTGTCATCGTGCTGGCAGCCACAAACCGGGCAGATATCCTTGACAAGGCACTCTTGAGACCGGGTCGATTTGACAGGCACATATACCTGGAACTGCCGAATTTGGTAGAGAGGAAAGCTATTTTCAAAGTTCATCTCAAACCCCTGAAATTATCCGATACCATAGATGTGGAATTATTGGCTGCACAGACTCCGGGATTTTCAGGAGCCGATATAGCGAATATTTGCAATGAGGCAGCATTGATTGCTGCACGTCAGGGTAAACCGGAAGTAGAGATGGCCGATTTTGTGAGTGCCACTGATCGAATCATTGGAGGATTGGAGAAAAAGAGCAAGATAATTTCTCCCCAGGAGAAAGAAATCATTGCCTATCACGAGGCAGGTCATGCGACGGTAAGTTGGTATTTAGAACATGCCGACACCCTGATGAAGGTGAGCATCGTGCCAAGAGGTAAGTCGCTCGGTGCCGCATGGTATCTTCCGGAAGAGCACCAGATTTATACCGAATCGCAATTTAAGGATCGCATCTGTGCTGCCCTTGGAGGTCGTGCAGCTGAAGAACTCGTATTTGGGGAAGTCTCTTCCGGGGCATTGGATGACCTCGAAAAAGTGACCAAACAGGCATATACCATGGTAGCCTATTACGGCTTGGATGAAAAAATTGGCAATATCAGCTTCTATGACAGCACGGGTCAGTACGAACAGTCCTTACACCGTCCGTATAGTGAGGCGACAGCAGAAATGATCGACGAGGAAGTCCGAAAGCTGGTTGCTGAGTCCTATGAACGTACTTTATCCATATTGAAATCTCACAGGTCCCAATTAGACGAACTGGCCCTTTTACTGCTTAAAAAGGAAATTGCTCTAAAAGAAGATCTTGTCCAAATATTCGGTGTTAGAAAACACTCCTCTAAACTCTCGTCCAAAACCTGATCAAATTTAGAAATTAATCTTATGAAGAACATTTCCAAAATATTATTTCCAACTGACTTTTCAGATACGGCCATCAACGCCTTCCGGTATGCACTCTGGTTTGCTGATCATTGTGATGCCACGGTCGATGTTTGGCACTTTGTTTCACCGGAGATGGAACCCGTCGATTTTCCTATCGTTTCCGGAGAATTGACACATAAAAAGGCAGAAGCGGCAAAAGACGTCATCGATTCTTTTGTAAAAATGGGCATACGCCATGTACAGGAAAAGCATTCATTGAATCAATTACCACGGGTCAATACCCATGTTGAGGTGGACGCAACTGCCAAGAATATTGATGAACGCGTGGCGGATTCCAATTTTGACCTGGTCATTATGGGTACCCAGGGCGAACACAGTACGATGGAAAAGTTGTTTGGAAGTGTTTCTACGGCCACCATGCGAAAAGCACCCTGTCCCGTCCTCGTCATCCCACCAGGACATTCGGAAGATAAAATTATCAATATTGCCTATGCCGCAGAGTTGAACGAGGCTGATATCTTCAAAATCTGGAAGGTAAATCGCTTCCTGGATGATTTTAACCCAGAGATCAAGGTGGTGAATGTGCTGGAAAATACGATCAAACAAGACGAACTGAATATGGATGAAATGCAGGAATTCTACAATGAAACTTCCATGTCCACCAGTGTTTCGTTTTACAGCCTGCTGGGCGAAAATACGGCTGAACTTCTCGAGCGATTTTGTGAGAATAACGAGATTGACCTTCTGGTCATGCATAAACAGGAACGCAGTTTCTTGAACAGGCTCTTTCATAAAAGCCTGACCAAGAAAATTGCAATGAATTTGCGTATTCCCTTATTGGTGATCAAGTAAACAAAAAGGAAGAGCCCGTAACATACGGACCCTTCCTGAGAACAACTGCATTCATTAATCCTGTCGTAAATAATTCGGGGGATTGGACATTAATGGAGGAGTAATGTAGTGCTGTGGGTTTTGATTTTCAGATTGACCATTAAAGGTCTTCTCAGGTATATAACTTACCTGCCAACTTACTTTTACATTGGGTTCTTCTGATTGAATGATAAAGGAGCCATTTTCGATCTCCTTTTGAATAATTGCTCTTGCAAAACTCCCGATGGTTGTCAGTTGATATGTCACTTGCGCATTGGACTTCATAGCATATCGGGGGAGTTCAACTTCTGCAATTCCCTTGTTATTAGTCACAGCAATTCCCTCAATAGATTTTCGTCTTTCGATTTTGTCATCTGATTTGGCGCGAGGACGGGAAGGGAGTGTTGTATTCTCAGTTATGGTGCCTTCCAGTGTTGCAGATCCTTTGATGTGTACATCTCCACATATGATCCAGCGGTTATTTAAAGGATCCGGTAAGATTTCAATTTGCCTGTGATTTACCCCTTCGCCATCACCAAATGTGATTTTGTCTTTAGATAGATTACCGAAGGTATTGGGTGCAGTATTGTCTCCGGATTGGCCTACTCCCATAGGACTGGCATAAGTCCGGTCAGAAGTTGGGGAAGTGCTCGATTGCAAACCCGTTGAGTTGAAAAAGGTAGAGGCTCCGGTGGTGGAATTAACCGAAAATATGTCCTTACCATCATGGCCGGTCTGCGTCTCATTGGCAGGCCGGTTGATCACATCATAGCTAACAGTCCCATCCTGACTGGCGCGGATCGGGTCACAACTTGTGTCAAAAACTTTTTTTCGCGTTACATTTCCTCCTGGAGGTGTAACATCAGTTTCGACCTTTCTTGAAACTTCGTACAAAAAACCACTGAGAAAGCTAAGATCCCAAGTCTCCACAAAAGGTGGAAAAGCAAGATCCTCATCTACCACCATGAGATTAGTGACTTCACCATTCTTATCCGTAATTACGGTATATTCTGTGCGCCTACTATTATTGCTATTTACAAATGTAAATTTGCCTCCAGCGAGAGGAGGTCTCTCGTGAGTAAACTTGGTAATTCCAAATTCAACTTCCGGAACTTGAACAATAAAAGAATCAAAGTGCCCGTGAATTTTGGGATTCACGTTTTCTAGTATCGTGATTACTTGTTGTACTATTTGTTCTGCCCGCTCCTGTGTTATGGCCTTGGAGGTCTTTTTTGAAGGCTTTTGCAGACTTCCCTGAGCAGGCACCTCGAGTGTTTGGATTTCCTGGATCGTATCTCCCTGGTTGAGCACCTGGAATAAGCCCTGATTCGCATCAAATCTGAATCTAATAGCCCCCGTACTGTCCCTTAATTCCCAAATGGAAGGATCACTGTTATCCAGCTGCAGAGTACCATCAGCACTTGCCGTAATGTTCTTTCCATCCGGATTCGCCAAACCCGAAGCTTTGATCGTCCCATCTATTTCCATTTGAGCAGTATTCGTACCTGGAAACAGCATTGACAGGAGCAGTATCGTGATGATTCCTCTTCTCACGGCCATCGCTCCCAATTGGGCCATGGTCCGTGCTTCGAATTTTCTGTAAATATTCTTCTTATGCGTCTCGATCGTGCTGGGAGCAACAAATAGTCTCAGTGCTACCTCTTTGACAGTGAATCCCTTGGTTAATTGGAGGATGACTTCTTTTTCGCGTTTTGTGATATTCATGATTGCAGTCTTTTAGTGAAAAATGTGTGTGAGATTTGATCTTTACAATCTCTTCGTTTTACACTCCAAATTTCCACAGAAAGCCATCTGCGCTGAGAACAAATTTCCGACATCATCTAACACATTTCCGACGGAAAGCCCGGTTTCGGTAATAAATTGTTATCTTTTTACACATGAGATGGATTTGGTTGATGGCACGGTTTCTTTATCACCTATCAGGAGAAGCCCAATCCGGGGAGGTGGATAATCTGAAGTCCGTCTGGCAGAACTCAACCGATGTATAACTCGAGACGGAAGTACAGCTATTACTGAATATTGCGGATCAAATCAAGCGCCAAAATATTGATACGGCATTCAAGTATGCACGCCTGGCCATGGAGCTGGCCGAAACATCTGATTTATTCCAGGAAAAAGTAGATGGCTGCAAACTCATGGTTCAAACCTCCGCAATGATGGGAAATAATGCCAAAGGATTGGGCTACTGTGAATTGATGCCGGACAATGCCAAGAAGCTTGGAGACAAAAATCAAATTGCCGACTCCTATATGGGATTGAAGATGTTCCATCAAATGGCTGGTCGGATGGATGATGTGATCGGAATTATGAAAGAGGCTGTTGTATTTGCGGAAGAAGTCTCCGATGACATGCGAGGTGAGATCTTTCAGGCTTTTGCGAGCATGCATAATGAACGGGATAACGATGAGTCCTTCATGGTAGAGCAACCGGCATCCCAATTAAATTACAGTTCCCGCCAATTAGAGCGGAATACAAAAAAATATACGGGTCTGACCCCGAATAAACTGATCCGTGAAATTCGTTTGCAAAAAGCATATCGCATATTGTAGTCCAGGCAATTTGGAACAGTAAGTGAAGTCTGTTTCGAAGTGGGAATTCCACATGCTTGCTACTTTGCCAAGGAATTTGAAAAACGATTTGGAATTAAACCGAACGAGTTGATCTGAGTCACGCGCAAGATCATTTCGATCTGCTAGATTTGAACTTTCTCCATTCTCACCCGTACGTTTTTATGGTAAGGAGTCTTGGCCAGCGGGTCACATGAGTCTGTCGAGGTCAACCAATTCGCAGAAGCTCCAACAGTTTGATAGTCATCATCATCTTCATACTTCATTCCATGACCATGCGGCATCGACAGGACTCCCTTGGGTACTTCATCAGTTATAATGGCCAGGATCCTGACAGATCCATTGTCGTTGGACAGAGTAACTGTATCTCCATTTTGAATGTCTGCTTTTTGTGCGTCGACAGGATTTACCTTCAGGGCGCCTTCTGCATCTTTCTTTCGCCATTCGGGATTTCTGATGATCGTATTGGCATTGTATGCTCGACGCTCACCTGCGATCAAATTGAATGGATATCTTTTCTCCAATTCCTCAATCCGCCTCAATTCCCCGGGTAATTGAATGAGCCAGTCAAGAAGCATAGGAATGGATAAGTTGATCTTATTGTCTTTGTGTCTTACGAGGTTCCAATGTTCACTGTAATCATTTCGACTGACCCTAACACCCGAAGGACTATTGAGTATGGTATTAAAAAGCTGCTCTGCGAGCTGGTTACTATTTCCTTCGAATCCCGCTCTTCTTATAGATGCGGGGTATTTGTTCGCATATATCTGTGCCGTCATCCAGAGCATACCAGCGGCTTTTTCATCTTCCCCTAAGGTTTTCCCAATCGACTCTTTCAATGCGATCGGACCAAACTTTTTAATGGTTGGTTGAGTCGTGGCCGCTTGTATCATAGCAGATTGAAAATTGTTTTTATCATTCGACACCTGATCTTTGATAGCTGCTTTTTCCAGATCTTTGAAATCATTCACAGGCTCTCCCATTGCTTTCAACAGCCGCGTGTAGATTTCAGGTTCTGGCAGAGTACCTTCAAGCGGGTGCAGGACGGGCTTTCTCAGGTGAAAGAAGTTTTCCTGGAAAAATGCGGCTTCTACTTTTTCGTACTGACTGGAAGCCGGAAGGACATAATGCGCTTCCCTGGCCGTCTCCGTCATTGCCACATCAATGACGACCATGAGATCCAATTTTTTGTATGCTTTCTTCTGAGCAGGGATGTCTGCCCAATTGACCGCTGGATTGGCACTGTCCACGATCAGACCCCGGATGCGTTTAGGGTGATCATTGTCTATTTCCAGGGGAAGAATATTCGGGGGAAATAGTTTTCCTATACCCCGGGTACCGGTAACCTGGGCTGTTACCCCGCCTTCTTCGGGTTCTTTCGAATGTCCCAGGACGGGAAAGAACCAAGTGCTTAAATGGTTGGTCCCTTTTCTTCCGAAATGACCCGGTAACAAAAAGAGCAATCTTGCCAGATATGCATTTAAAGTACTGTTATAGCTCATTTCAATGCCGAGGTCTGATCGAAAGGCCATAGTTTTGGCATTGGCCAGATCCCTTGTGACCTTTTCAATCGTCTCATATGAAACACCTGCTATTTCGGCATATTTCTTTGTGGGAATCTGCTCAAAGAATGGCTTGATTTCTGAATACCCTGTGGTGTGCTCCTGCAAAAATTGATGATCAACTAAATCTTCCTGTACCATAATGCCCAACATGGAAGCCAATAACCAGGCATCTCTTCCAGGTATTACCTGGATAAAAATATCTGCCTTCTTCGCTGTATCCGTATTTCGGGGATCAATGACAACAAGTGTTCTGTCGGGGTCCCGTGATAGCTCATTGATGACCCTGCGGGCCCTTTGTACCCCATGGGCCTGCATGGGATTGGCTCCACAGATGATCACATATTCCGCCTCATCTATAGGCTCGGCATACGCCGTGTTCTGACGGCCAAAAAGTTTACCATGCACCCAGAAGTTGCCTGTTTTCTCCTGTGCGAGACTTGAATAAATATATGGTGTACCCAGGGCGGCCCGAAGAGATGCTGCATAAACTCCGCCAAGATGGTTACCCTGGCCTCCACCTCCTGCGTATGCAATGGTCTCACCGCCATGTTCATCGCGAATAGCAACGAGTTGATCAGCTATTTCCCCGATCGCGGTGTCCCAGTCGATTTTTTCGAAGGTGCCATCACTTTTTTTCCGAAGAGGTGTTGTAAGTCTTTGTTTATGATTCTGGTAGTAGTTGATGCGTGTTGCTTTTTGACATATATATCCCTGGGACAGAGGGTGGTCCTTGTCTCCGGTGATTTTTACAAATTCACGTGTAGCAGGATTGACTTCTATTTCAATTCCGCAGTTGAGAGAGCAGAGATTACAGGCAGATTTGTGAAGGGTAGTGGAACTCATGAACAATTGATTTGCTCATGAAATTAATGAAAATGAAAATTTGCGGATTGAATATAATTGTCGAACCGGACATTTTCTGCTCATCTGCTTTTACTGGCCGTGGTATTTTGTGTGGCTTCCATTTCTTTTTCTAACCGTTCAATCTGAATCTGCTGTTCTTTAATTGCTTCGACAAGGAGAGGTATCAATTGAGAATAATCGACGGCCAGGTATCCATCACCATTCGTCCGTACGGCTTCCGGTAATGCAGTCAAGACTTCTTGTGCAATGACTCCTGATCTTTTATCAGGGTGATCGATCAGATTATATTGTATTCCATTCAACCTCGTCACCTTTTGAACGGCATTACTGATGGGACGAACATTTTCTTTTAAACGCAGATCCGAAATATTGGTGAGGGTTCCCGTGTAGTTGATATCACCTTCGACATCCAATGTGAAATCAGGAGTTATATCTCCAATACCTAGTTTCCCAAATCTATCCAATGTCATTCTGATTGGAATATCTACTCCCTGGCCTGAAACTTCCTTAGTTGCAAAGTGAAGACTTCCCCGGGAAGTGGATCCGGTTCGTTCGTGAATGATTGCAGCTCCGACACTTCCAGTGTTAGAACTACTTTGAAATCCTAGACCGACAGCTTCATCATTATTATCAGACTCTTTAACCAGAACCAGAGCCAGGTTGGAAATATCTACTTTTGTCCCTGCAATGGCATTCTGGGTATCCTTTACCGTCATCCTCCACCTGGGCGAGCTTAGTCCGATTCCGACTTTTACCGCATCACTACCGGAGCCGCCGACCACCGCACAGTTATGACAAGAAACCACAGAATTAAAACCAAGGGCTATTGCTCGGTCCAATGAGTCCATCAATGGATTGATCTTGGCTTCAGCTCCGATAAGAGTTGTCCTTGTCATATTGGAATCAGGAGAAATACCAGCAACATCACTTCGGTAGCCAAATATTGAATTCCAATGACCCTTGACATTATTTCCTCCAGCTCGAAAGCCAAAAAATGAGTTATACTGTCCGGAAGTATTAGAGATCCCTGCTTCGCTACCAAAAAAAGAATTTCTGGAACCTGAGGTATTATTTCTTCCGGACTGGTTGCCCAAAAATGCATTATGCGGACCAAAGGTATGTTGTCCGGAATAGGCACCAATGTGTGTGTTGTGGGCGGTACCAAGGTTGCTGTTTCCGGCAAAATATCCGATAAAAGTATTCTTTGCCGGGAATCCGGCTGAACGAAAATTTTCACCTGCTCCCCGACCTATAAAGACGGATGATCTATCATTTTGTGAAAAACTCAGATCCATTTTTCCAATAAATTTTGAATCACCTTCCACGTGTAAAGTCGACTCCGGAAATTCTGTGCCCAAGCCAAAATTTATGTCCTCGTGACCTCCTATGACCGCACAATTATTGCAACCTACTTCAGCACCTGCGCCAATAGCCGTAGCATTGTTGAG
>JANQHF010000118.1 GCA_028282725.1 Saprospiraceae bacterium | reverse complement strand
GATAGAATCTGAGAATGAGATGGCTGGTAATTCCGGTGTAAGTCTTATCAAACTTTTTTGAATAGAGGACGTACACTGTAAATATATCATCTCCCATTTTCCTGGGTTATGATTCGCCGCAGGCGAATACCAACTGCTCCACGCCGCGATATAAAATAGTGAATGTTACATTCACTAGAAGTTTCCGATCAATACCCCGGATCTTTATTGATTCGAATAAGTCCGCTCATTCAGACTTTGTGATTCAAGGACTTGATAGATCCCACTCTCTTTAAGTGGGAGTGCAAATATATAATTATTCCGAAGAGATAATCAACCCGTTCTCTAATGAGGGTTACACGCATAAGTACTCTCTTATACAAAAATCGTATGATCAGGATGGTAATCATCTGCGAATTTTAATGAATGTGGTCTGATAGGTACTGATAAAGAGATCTTTTTCGAATATTTCGAGATTGTACGAACCCGGTGATAATTCAGAAATGTCAACTTTCTTCAATAGGGAACCCCTGTTCATCTTGGTCGATAGAACCTTCTTTCCCATAGCATCATGGATTACAATTGTTATTTCTTCAGCCAATTCCTTTGTCAGGCTCAAATTGAGAAAATCAATAGCCGGATTGGGAGCAACCTGGATGCTGCCGGCAATGCCGTCATCAATCAGGTTGAATCGTGCATCGATATAGTCTTTTACAGATGCTTGCTGGGTATGGTTGGGTCCAATCCATTCCATAATTTCAACAAAGGCCGTTGCATATTTCGAAGTGCGATCTGCATTGCTCCAAATGATTTCAGATAACGATTCCTTGTCGTGGACCTTAAAATTGAGAATAGCGACTCGATGCCATTCTTCCGAACTACCAATGGGAATGCCACCATGATTCACATCACTGAGGTCAATATTGAAGTTTACAAAACCCAGTTGTTCGTCGAATGCCAATTCGTTGACCGAACCCGCCTTCAGATTTTCCAGAACTTCCATGAAGATGATCTTGCTGTATAAGTCTCTGGGAAGATCGCTTCGAGATTTACTTTTGTTTAATGTCAAAAGCTTTGAATCATAGAACAATCGATAATTCTGGTCTGCCAGATAAAACAGTCCATGTCCATCATAGCGCAATTCAACGGTCACATATATGGACTGAGTGTATTCATCATAATATGTCGGATTCAGTCTTAGTGAGACTTCATTTGACGCCAGTCCAAGCGAACAAATAAATAGGAATATAGCTGTATAATATGTTTTCGCTTGCATTTCAAGGGGGTTGAATGGTCGTAACCCGGGTAATTAGACAAGGTCATTTGTCCAACCATCACTATTATGACCAATTAAATGAAATGTTCACCTATTATCAGCACTAATATAATGCCAAATATTTTATATTCAGAAAAAACCAATTTATAAATTGTTGTAAAACAATATTTTTTATATATAAAATATTTTTAATATGTATGTTTTCTCCACTGAGTCAGGCATTCTTGCATTCGATCGACAAGTTCATCACAATTTTGTTTATTAAAACATAAAGGAGACTTGATTTTGAGGACATTGTGACCGGGTCCGTCCAGGCTGATCAGGATATGATGTTCTCTCATTGCATTGATCAACCATTTGGCCAATTCACCATGCGGTTGTTTTGAATCGGGACTTTTTACCAGGTCGACCCCCAAAAACAATCCTTTTCCTCTGATATCACCGATGTATGCGAATTCTTTAGAAAGCTCTTCCAACCGTTTAACCAAATATGCTCCGGTCTTCTCGGCATTTTCACGGAGACGTTCTTCCTTCAGCACGGTAAGGACTGCATTTGCCACAGAACATGAAACAGGATTTCCTCCAAAAGAAGAGAAGAACTCCATGCCATTGTTAAATTTCCGGGCAATTTCAGAAGTAGTCACAACTGCCCCAATTGGATGTCCATTGCCCATGGGCTTTCCAAGTACAACAATATCCGGATCGACATCCAACATTTCATATCCCCAAAACCATCGGCCCAGTCTTCCAAAACCCACCTGCACCTCGTCTGAAATGCAAATGCCACCACGATCTTGAATTAATTGATAAATGCCTTGAAGAATTTCGGAGGTGAACGGCATCTGTCCTCCACAACCGATAATTGGTTCTGCTATGAAAGCAGCAGGTTCGGGACTATTCTCCAGGATACCCCGGACATCTTTCAAATAACCATTGGAATCCCCGCTGTAGATACCCCTGAACTGATCCGGAAGTGGAAGCACAGTAATATTGGATTTCTGCCCCCTTCCGCCTTTGTGAGCATATTTATAATGGCTGACATCTATACCCAATTGCGTATTGCCATGATATCCCTGTTCTATCCCTACGATTTGTGTTCGATTGGTAACTGTTCGGGCTATCCTGATGGCCAAATCACTGGCCGCACTTCCACTGTTTACAAAAAATACTTTATTCAGATGAGGAGGGAAATGTGACAAGAGATGTGATGCATAGTCCGGTAATTCGTTATAAAGGTATCTCGTATTCGTGTTGAGTGTGGCCATGGCTTCCTGACCCCTGCGCACGATTTCCGGATGGCAATGTCCTACATGTTTGATGTTATTATATGCATCCAGGAAAGTAGAACCATCGGCACCATACATATATTGAAACGCCGCCTTTACCATGTGAATGGGCCGTTCATAGCTCAGAGAATATACTTCGGGGATAGATTTTCTCCTCAGAGGAACGGGGTCCTTATAATCTGTTGTAGCAAAACCCAACGAACTCAACCAGTGTCGAGTGGCATGTACCGGACTTATGGCTAACCACCGGACCAAGAGGTTCCACGCTCCTTCCTCACTAACCAACAAGTATTCATTGTCAGGTCTGTCTTTTTGAGCCTTTGCTGAATGTAAAACACTCATACAAAGTCGTCCTGCTACCAGGTAATATAAGAGTTCAACTTCTTCTTTCAACAAGGGAACGACCTCGTGATATGATTTGAACAAATCAGTCAGTGCTCTTACAGGATCCTCCTTGTCAATGGCCAGGTATGCCGCGGCAATAGCGATTTCAAAGACCAGTCTGGAATAGACCATGTCTCCAAAATCGATAATCCCTGCCACTTCGTCCTCCCTCACAATTACATTCCAATCATTCACATCATTATGAATAATGGATTTGCGTAAGTGCAGAACTTGAGGAGTAATGAATGTCTTCCATTGAACCAGAAAGTAATCCACGATTTTTCTCTTCCTCGCATCTTGTATCAAGTCCAATTTGGGCTCCAGTTCCAGCAGGTGCTCGAGATCCCAATCCATTTTACGTGCAGCAATATTTTGATTTTGTATCGAAATGAGCATACTGTCCATTTCCCCAATCAACTTTCCAAGTGAGCAAATCGTAGATGATGGGTGTTCAACGAGTGCCAAAACATTTCCTTCCAGGAAGGACAGAACTCTGAAGAATAGTTGTTCAGATTTTAGTACGATAATGTCCTCACCCTCTTTGGTGGAAATAGTAGCGGGAAAGTCAGAACGATTTTCTGAAAGATTGTTAATAATAGAGTTCTCTGCCCGGACATCTGCGATGTTCTCATTGTTCAATTGGTAGACCTTCAACAGACAAGTTCCACCTGCATGACGAACGCGGTAATTCACACTTATATATCCATCGAGAGATTTCAGTTCACAATCAGTAAACCCATAGTGTTCAAGTAGTTTGGATTTTATTAGTTCCAACTCCATTCTGTGAATTTATAGCTTTGGTGCTTGCTTGCAAGGAATCCGCCCATTCTTTGATTTGGTACACGAAAGAAATAGAATTAATTTTCAAGAGGAAATTTCGCGAAAGCATTTCCTTTCATGTAACCAGACTTAATCATGTACGACATTTATCACATGATCGACATCAATAGTACCAGGGAGTCATTATTCCGAGCCGTTTCATCTCCTGAAGAATTCGATCGATGGTGGACTAAAAAATCTTCCGGGGATCCTGTTCCTGGAGGTAGTTACAATTTTTGGTTTTCGCCTGTATATGATTGGTACGGCAAGGTGATCGATATAGACCCTCCCGTTCTGATAGAGTATTTAATTACCGAAGCCGATGTTGATTGGACGAATACCAGATTACTATTTCGAATCGAATCCTTTGGAGCTTCCACTTGTCTGCACTTTTATCATTTGGATTGGAAGAGCAGAAATGAACATTTCGGGCGAACGAGTTATTGTTGGGCCTTATATCTGAATGGATTGAAAAAATACCTTGAAAAGGGAATTACTATCGCTTACGAACAACGAGGAGCCAGCTAATCATCTTACCTTATTCAGGAAAGCAAACCACTCGGCATCCGTGTCCACGGATTTATAGGTTTTGAGTTTACCAGACCCATTGGAAATAAGTGTAGTGAGAGGATCATTGCGTTTGACCGGAGGAGAATAGGCCACCCTTAGCTGGGAGGCTTTCTTTGGTGGGAGGGCAGAGAGTAAACAATGCTCGTTTGCCATTTCAATTGGTCAGTTTGTATCTTGATTCGCCAGGTCAGGATGAATCAAGATTCAGGTTAATTCATTTTTAGGGTTATAGGTACTCTTCAAATCTCATACAATTTTCGGTTCAAAAATGTTAAGAACAGACTCCGGATATGTAAAATGATTTACACAATTCGCATTTATTTTCATCTACAGGCTTAAATTAAGCATTCAAAAGACCCTTGAATTGAGGGATAAAGCGTGTAATACCCAATATGAACAGTACCAAATGCCCCAGGATCATTTGGATTTACTGGTACCAGGGATTGGGTCAGGCTCTGCATGTTGTTCAAGAATGTGCTCGAACCTGGGAGGCATTAAATCCTGAATATGCCGTACACAGACTTTCAGCAGATAATCTCGCCGAGTTCCTGGACTTAACTCAAATTATACCGCCCGGTCGAATGAAGAAGATGAATGTTGTAGCGCTGAGTGACATAATTCGTTTTTACTTGCTCGAACGTCATGGCGGAGTATGGGTAGACAGTACCTTATTCCGTCGTAAATCCTTGTCTGATTGGTTTCCTGATCAGGGTGAATTTTACGCTTTCCGAAATCCCGGACCTGACAGATTGATTTCAGTTTGGTTTCTGGCAGCCATACCTGATACTTACATTATTAACAATTGGTGTACTCAGGCCAGAAATTATTGGACAAGCTGGAAATTGAAAAGAGTCTATTTTTTGGCCGCATTTGCTCTTTAAAATGATGTATCGGAAGGATACGGCATTCAGAAAGAGATGGGATTCTATACCTTCATTGCCTGCTGATGGCCCTCACTTTTTTGGCGCCGTTCAGAGAAAAATTTTTTAAGGAGACTAATCCTGGTCGAATGCAACGATTAAAAGATGAAGATCCACCTGTACTTAAGTTCACACATAAGTGTTTAAGAGAAGGGATACCCGAAAAAAGTATGATTGCCTACGTTTTATCCGAGCATTTGTCAGAACTCTATCCTGATTTGTGACAAAGCCACAACGCATATTGATTGGAGGCTCTTCCGGGACAGGGAGCTCACTCCTAAAGAATTTATTGAGCAGACACTCCCGCATTTTTGCAGGAAGTGAAACCTGGTTATTTACAAAAAAGGAGCTCTATGAGAATTTTATTCGATTCAAATACCGAATTCCCTTTCGATTTCCTCTAGGACTCAAGAGCCATTCGTATCACTTGTATAATGGTATGGATCTGGTACATGCAGAATTCGGATGGAATTGGAAAGAGATAAAGGGCATTTTGAAAAACGCACGTGACTTCCCCCAATTTGTCGATAGTTACTTTGAACGACCACTCGAACGCTATGACAATGACATCTGGATAGAGAAAACACCGGCCAACGCATTCTTATTTAAGGAATTTCTCGATGGTTTCCCGGGAGGAAAGGTTATAATGATGGTACGCAATCCATACCAGACTATCTATTCACTCATCAGCCGAAACTTTGGTTTACTAAGAAGTACGGCCACATATTTATTGAATACTTCGGCCTGTCTGAGGGTTATTGGAGAAGATAATCTTCTCATTTGTAAATACGAAGACTTGACAGAATTTCCCGAACGCACCTTAAGCCGTATATGTTCGTTTTTACAAATTGAGTATGAAGAACAAATGTTGGAACCTACTAATCCATATCGTTTAAAGGTCACCAGACTACCGTCCTGGAGATATGATGAAATGTCTGAAGTCGGTCGAATAGAACGGACGATTGCCGATGAAGTATTAGGCTCTATTCATTCATCCTTGAGAGCACTACAGGTTTCTGATGCCGGTCAAAGGTGTTTTGGCTTGACCCAAAGGAACATTACTAAGATTATGAAAATATTGAATTATCCAGAGAGAGAGATCGAAGCTCCTGATTTGTCTGGATTGTTGCAAAATCAAGTGATAAAAGACCGGTTTTCCAGGATATTGCGAGGATATAATAGCGGATTTCAATACCCGGTTGAACTGAGAAAACCTGGAAGTGATGCAAAAAAATTAGCAGTGTGAGTATTTTTTTACTAACTCCTGAAACTTTATACAGACTGATGGCGTTAAAGCCCATAACTCTTCAAATTTTCTGCCTATTCGAGAATTACAACTTTACAATTAGCCGAACCTATTTCAAAACAAAATCATGAACGGTAAGTTTGTAGTCTTTATTCTGGCAATTTTTTGTAGTTCTACTTGTGTTTGTCAAAATGCAAAGCCCAAAACGTATAATTGGTCCTGGGATAAGGACGGTGCGGTTTTGGCGAGCTCAATTGCCGGTTATGCAGGTAGTAGATACCTGATCTCGCAAAATGGCACTCCGTCACTTTCTGCGGTACGTACGCTTGATTTCAATACGTTACCATCTTTTGATCGTGGAGCGATATTCAATTCCTCGCATGATGCAGCCCAATTGAGTGACATGTTTTTATTCGGTTCTTTTGCTCTGCCGTTTATCTCGTTTCTGGATAAAAACTCCAATAGTCAAAAGGGTGTAATTTTTGGGATGATGTTCGAAACATTGTTGATCAACACCAATATTACCAACACATTTAAGGGAGCAACTACCAGATTCAGACCTTATGCTTATAATCTGGCAATTCATGAAGATGTAAGTATCACTTCAACCACTCAACAGTCATTTATTTCAGGACATACTTCAACTGTAGCAGCCACATCCTTCTTTACCGCAAAGGTATTGACAGATATGAATCCGGATTCCCAGTTAAAACCTTTGATCTGGGCATCTGCCTTTGTGGTACCGGCTATTACAGGATATTTGAGATATAGTGCAGGCAAACACTTTCCTTCTGATATCGTCGCAGGTTATGGTGTAGGAGCATTGATCGGATTCTTTGTACCTCATTTTCATAAAATCAATCACAATGACAATGTCCGGCTCGGCGTACTTCCGGTGGCCGGTGGACTGGGTCTTTCTGCAAATATGAATTTGAACGGAAGCCAAGAGACCTCTACCTTTATTGAATTCTAATGTTTAAGGGAAGGCTCGATTCAACAATCTAAAGTCTCATTCGTCGGATATTCCTTTGATTCAATCAATTATTTCAATACGGTAACAGAGATTCTTTCATTTTTGTGCTATTATCAATTAATACTTATTTAGCACTATGAAATCTACATTTTTTACGTTGTTTTTTATTTGTTCATTGTTCTCCTCTCAAGTCTTCAGCCAGACTCCGGGTGTTGATGAAATTGTGGACAATTATTTTGAGAATATTGGGGGAAAAGAGGCCTGGCGCTCAATAAAATCCATGAAAATTGTTGGAGAGGGAATACAAATGGGAATGAACTTTCCACTTACGGTTTTGTCAAAGGAGCCGAATTTAAATAAGGTGATCGTCAATGTCCAGGGCATGGAAATTATTGATGCATTTGATGGTGAAGTTGGTTGGTCGACAAATCCTTTCGCTGGTGTTACGGAGCCGACTAAAAAAAGTGATGAAGAATCTGCAGAAGTTGCCAAAGAGTCGTTCCAGGATGATCTGCTGGATTATAAAGAAAAAGGGCACGAACTGACATTTGAAAGTACTGAGGAATACGAAGGTTCTGAAGTGTACAAATTAAAACTGGTTCGGGCTGACGGTACGGAGAGGATCTACTTTTTCGATACAGAGGATTTTGTTCCTATTGCATTAAGGGCATTTCCAAAATCCGGGCAGTTAAAAGGGCAGACCCTTGATACTTTGACAGGTGATTACCAGGAAGTGGAAGGAGTTATGATTCCATTTAGTATGAAGCAGACTGTGAATGGACAGACCATGCTGGAAATGGTGGCCAAAAGTATAGAAGTGAATGTACCTATCGCGGATTCGGAATTTAGTTTTCCGGGTAACTAATCCTTTCACTCCAATAAAATGATAAAGGGCTTGATCGAAAGACTGGCCCTTCTATATTTTGTTCATTATACATAATTACAATTAATGAGATCGATTCTATTAACCATTCTGGTGTCTACAGGGATGACACTTTTCGGTCAAATGAGTACCTCCGCTATTTCATTTGGAGACCTGAGGGCCCGGGACATTGGACCAGCCACTATGAGTGGCAGAGTTAGTTCTATGGATGCCGTAGCCGAACAACCGGAAATCCTGTATGTCGGGGCCGCAAGTGGTGGGGTATGGAAGTCTATAAGTGCCGGAGCCTCTTTTCGTCCCGTTTTTGACGATCATATTCAATCGATAGGAGATATCGCTATTGACCAGCGACATCCTGATACGGTCTGGGTGGGTACTGGTGAATCCTGGGTGAGAAATTCCGTTTCTGTAGGTAACGGGATCTATGTCACCAGAAATGGTGGAAATACATGGGATTATAAGGGCTTGCCGGAGTCAGAACATATTGCCAAGGTGCTTGTCCATCCTGAAAAGTCCAACGTCATTTATGTTGCTGTCCAGGGAAGATTATGGGGTGATAGCGAAGAAAGAGGTGTATACCGATCTGAAGATTTTGGTACATCATGGCAGAAGGTATTATATATTAATGAGAAAACAGGAGCCGCTGATATAACGATTAATCGGCAAGATCCCGATGTTCTGCTTGCAGCCATGTGGGAGCATCGAAGATATCCCGATTTTTTTACCTCGGGTGGTCAGGGAAGCGGTTTGTACAGAAGCCAGGACGGCGGATTAACATGGAGTGAGTTGCGGGATGGTCTTCCTTCAGGACATTTGGGAAGGATGGCTGTTGAGATTGCCCCGGGCGATGGTTCGATCGCATACGCCGCAATAGAGTGTGAAAACAAGGAAGAAAAAGGTCTGTACCGATCAATGGATGGAGGACTCAATTGGCAATTGGTCAACTCGGATTTCAATGTGACGGTACGCCCGTTTTATTTTTCCAGGATGGTCGTTGATCCTAATGATGCCAATAAGGTGTACAAGTGTGGTCTGAATGCAATTGTGAGTGATGATGGCGGAGAAAAATTTCGAGAGATCTCCAGCGGAATTCATTCCGATATGCATGACTTCTGGATCAACCCTCAAAATAGTAAGCACGTACTTATTGCTACGGATGGAGGTGTCTACAGATCGCTTGACGGAGCATATCTATTTGAGCATTTCAGAAATCTCCCACTATCGCAGTTCTATCAAATCAGTGTAGATAATGAGGTGCCCTATAATGTATATGGTGGTCTTCAGGACAATGGTTCTTGGTACGGGCCATCCAGATCTCAATATGGTGTGATCAGAAACAGTGATTGGAAGTTGTCATATTACGGAGATGGATTTTATTCGTACAGGCATCCGACTGATCCGAATATTATTTATTCCGAATCCCAGGGGGGTAATGTTGCACGGTTCAATAAAAACGATGGACAGTCCAAGAATATCAGCCCGATTCCTGAAGGCGAGGAATTGAAATATCGATTCAATTGGAATACACCCATACATCTGAGCACACATAACCCGGACAGGATTTATGTAGGAGCACAGTTTATGTTCCGCTCAGATGACAGAGGAGACTCTTGGGAAAGAATTTCTCCGGATTTGACTACCAATGACCCCCGGCGCCAGCGTCAGAGTAAATCTGGAGGGCTGAGTATTGATAATAGCACTGCGGAAAACAATACAACAATCTACGTGATCGAAGAATCCAGGTCAGACGAATCGATCATATGGGCAGGTACGGATGATGGTCTTGTCCATGTTACCATAGATGGAGGCATTACCTGGAAGAATGTAACGGATCGAATCCCCGGGCTGCCAGAAGGTCTTTGGGTCAGTTCGATCAATGCAAGTCTGTTTGATCGCAATGTGGCCTATCTTACTGTTGACGGACATAGGAGTGGAGATCAGTCGGTTTATGTATACAAAACAGACGATATGGGGAACAGCTGGTCACCGATTATTAATGGTGTCCAAGGTTATGCCCACGTCATCAAGGAGGATCTGGTCAATCCTGAACTGCTTTACCTGGGCACAGAATTTGGTTTGTACATCTCCGTGGACAGAGGTCAATCCTGGAGGAGGTTTTCTAATAATCTACCCAAAGTTCCTGTACACGACCTGGCGCTTCCACAACACGAGGATGATTTGGTCATTGGTACTCATGGAAGAGGAATTTTTATCATCGATCATTTGAATCCTATAAGACAACTCAATAGTGAAATGGTACAAAGTACTTTACACTTTTTCCAACCGGAAGAGGCCATTGTCAAATTTGCTTCTATGGGTCAGCCTTTCACCGGTGCCGGGGAATATACCGGTAGTAATCCAAGTGATGTGGCCGTGATTTCCTACTACATGAGAAAAAGACACACATTTGGAAAAATGACCCTCCATGTATATGACGAGGATGGTAATCTGGTCTCACAACTTCCTCCGGGAAAGAGCAAAGGAATCAATATCGTAGAACTTCCATTGCGATTAAAACCACCAAAGGCCGCCCCGACAATGAACAGGATGGCCCTGTTTGGTTCTGCTTTAACTCCAAACCTGAATGAGGGTACTTACCGCGTCGTCATTAAAAAAGGCAAGACTGAGTACGAGACTCAAATTACCTTAAATAGTGATCCTGAAAGTACATATACTGCTGAAGGCAGGGCGAAACAGAGAGAAGTAAACCTGGAACTATATCATATGACCAATCAATTGGGACATATTTATTATTCGCTTGAAGATATCCATACGCAAATTGAAAAACTCCAGGAAGATTCTGTCATGATGAAGGAATCTACTTTTACCGACCTGGCAAAAAGGGCAGAGCAATTCAAGAATTCACTGGTTTCGTTAGAAGGGGACTTTTATGTGGATGAAGGAGAAGCAAATCTCCGTGAGGATATTTCATCTCTTGCTCTGAATGTAAGTCGTTATCCTGGAATGCCATCAGTTGGACAAGTCCGTAAAGCAAAAGAGTTGAAAGAAAGAATGAATACAGTCCAGGCGTCATTTGACAAGATCATTGCCGAATTGAATCCCTTCAACGAGATCCTTGAAAAACATGGGAACAAAAAAGTAGTGATTAAGAGTCTCGAAGAATACCTCGCAGAATAGAATTCGATATTTTGCAGCACATATTTCCTGCGACGCATGAAGTTCACATGTCGGATCATTATTCAGCTTCCACTTTTGGAGGTGGTAGATCTTTGGCAGAATCGGGAGTTCTATGATCAATGGCAGGATAGATTCAAAAAGATCGAACAGATAGAAGGTAGTCAAGGAACACAAGGTGCAAGGTCAATCATCTATTATCAATAAGGAAAAAGAGACCTGGTATTGACAGAGACCATATTGCAAAATGATCTTCCTCATTTTTCCGAGGCCTTGTATGAACACAAGTTTATGGTGAATACAATGCGTAGTGAACTTAAGGAGGTAAGTCCGGATACGACTGAATACACTTCTGCTATCGAATACACAAAGTTCAATGGATGGCTCCCAAAACTGATGACATTTTTCATGCCTGGTGTCTTCAGAAAGCAAGTTCAAAAGTGGCTTGATCAATTCAAAGAGTTTGCAGAATCACATCAAAAGTCTTAGCGATAGTGTAAGATTTCTAGTGATGAGCAGTACAATTTCTAATGATGAAACTGTCCTGTTTTAGTCCATAAACCGATCATTTTGAAGACCGATTAGAAGTGTTAATATTTTTATATGAAAAAGATGAAGTTTTGTTCCTACTTTAGTTAAGAATTGTATATTTGCCATTGAAGATTTTGACAAGACACTATTAAAATATACGGGGACTCGTCACCCCGATTTATGATTTAGACTAAAATTGGATTTTATCCTTAAGAATGGCCCTCCTAAAAGGGCTTTTCTTATTTAAGGACCTTTCTTAACGTCCATCTTTATGAATTCATAACCCATAAAGTTCATCGTTACATTACCGTTTGCACCAAGATCGAAATCAATTAGCGTCCCTTGATCATGGGCATATTCCTCGATCTTTCCGACAAAGGTGTTGTGGTTCCAATGATTCAACTTCAGATGGCGATCTGCTCTACAGGTTATCCTGGGCTGATTATCTTGAATCTCAATGATCACCTGGCCCAGGTAGTCATTGGAATAAGTACCTGGAATCAGGGCATTGTCAATCGTCCTTGGGAGATATTCCCCTTTGACAGTCATCCTTTCTTTTCTGGCCCTGGCCAGCTCTTTTGACCTGTCAGAATAGAGTTTATGAAACTCTGTGCTCCAGTCCCTTTCCGCGAAATTTGAGATATGGTCGAAGACCTTGTACATGATCGCATGCCTTACTTCTGCATGATCCAGATTTATCATCACATACACGCCTAAGTTCTTTTCCGGCATTAATCCGATAATTGCTCCGGAACCATTGAGACTACCCGTATGGAATTGTACTAATTCACCATGATAATCATGCATAAACCATCCGAGACTATAAGCTGTGAAGTCAGGATGAGTAAGGCGGACGGTTGGATAAAACTGTCCATCCGGGATAATGATATGCGGTTTATGAAGTATCCTGAAATTCCTCTTGCTGATCAAGCGGTTGCCACCCACAACTGTGCTGTCCAGCACAAATTGCATCCACCTGGCTATGTCCTGCGAACAGGACCAGGCCGAACCGGCCGCTCCTATGCTATCTGCATTCGAATCTATGATTTCAATGATACCGGAATCAACAGGGTAGTGCGGCCGACTTCGATTCTGATATTGTTCTGCACAAGATTTAAGGGCACAGGATCGATTCATTCCCAGGGGTTGAAATAGTCTTTTATGAATGAACTCGCTCCAATCCATGCCGCTCAACTTTTCAATAATCAAACCTGCTACGGCGTACATGATGTTTTGATAGGTATAACTGCTGCGCATGCTGTAGGATGGGGGCAATTTTCTAAGCCGCTGTACGATTTCCTCTGTGCTATAATCCCAAAGAACCCAGAGTAAGTCGGCATTTCCCAACCCGCTATTATGAGTGAACAAATCCCTGATCTCCAACTCCCTTGTCATATACGGATCATCAAGTTGGAACCAGGGCAGATGGTCGATAACCTTGTCATTCCAATTGACCAGACCTTCATCTACCAGCATGGCCATAGATGCAGCAGTCATCGCCTTTGTAGTCGACCCAAGCATGAAAAGCGTTTCTGTATCTACCTTTTCCATGGTTTGAACAGATCGTACACCATATCCCTTAGAAAGGATGGTATTTCCCTCGTAGACTACAGTAACTGCAAGGCCGGGAACGTCCCATTGTTTGCGGGCATTCTCTATGTAGTTATCTAAAGATTTAAGATCAAGACCGGATTGTGAAAAACTAAAAAAGGGAATCACGATAATGAAAAAGATGAGACTAAATATGCGCGGCATAACTAAGATTTATGTTTTCTTAAAAAGGTCAACTTTAAAAATAAATATTATGTTACACTGCTGTTCAGCGAATGGAATGAATCTATGAATGCTCATCTTTTTTTTATCCAATGGTCCATTTTCATCGGTATGTTTTTTTTTCTCACACAAGTCCAGGGACAAGATCCAAATCGTTTCTCATCTGAGATTGCCCAATTAATGCTTCAAAATAATCCTACTGAAAAGAATGGTATCGTCCTGTTCACAGGAAGTTCGAGTATTCGGTTTTGGTCGGGGCTTCACGAAGACTTCCCCGGACTAAATATTGTGAATAATGGGTTTGGTGGTTCACAGATGAGTGATCTTATCCATTTTCGCGACAGTCTGATCTTCAAATTCTGGCCGATCAAAGTGTTTATATACGAAGGGGATAATGACATTCAATTCGGCAAATCACCTGACCATATCATGGAGGAAGTCAAATTGCTAGCTGAAGATATCAGGATCAGATTGCCGAAAACCGAAATATTTTTCATATCCGCCAAACCCAGTATTGCCCGCTGGTCTCTACGAGAAAATTACCAGCGATTCAATAAAATGCTGCAATCCTGGTCAAGAGGCAAAGAAGGAATTGAATTCATTGACGTATGGTCTCCTATGTGTGATCAGGATGGAAATGTTTTGAAGAATATTTTCATCGCGGACAACTTGCACATGAATGCAGAAGGCTATGCAATATGGAAGCAAGTGATCAGTCCTTATTTAAGGGATAGATAAATAATGTATCAGCTCCCGGAATCATAATTCTTGAATTCTGATATTCCTCCATCTGACCTTGATACCACCCCCATCATGAATTTGAAGAGCAATTTGTCCCATGGCTTTCCCAATCTTTACATCTGAAAGGGTAATCATCTGTTGTCCATTTAGCCAAGTCGTGATTGTATCACCACGAGCACGAACCTTTATTTCATTCCACTCACCCATCCTGAGATGCCGATCAAGGGAAGGATCCGGTTTGATGAGCCATCCACGACCATAAGATTCGTAGATGCCACCTGTCGAATGACCAGGAGGAGCCACTTCGGCTTGCCATCCCGTAATCCTTGTACCTTCAATGGATGATCGAATAAAGATTCCACTATTTCCTTCAGCTTCTTGTTTAAATTCTAAAGTCAATTCAAAATCCTTAAATCTTCGTTCGGTACCAAGATATCCATATTCCTTATCTGGTCCGCTCTCACAAACGAGTTCACCATTTTCGACATACCAAAGTTCGGTTCCGTAAATGATCCAGCCTGAAAGGTCGGATCCGTTGAAAAGATCGGTTTCACCACTCTTGTCGATTTGAGCTGATGAACAGGCATGTATGACAAAGACGATGATTCCAAGAAGAATTGATCGGTTTATGTAACTCATAATTTTTGATTCATTGTAGATGTAGTATTCCTGTATCTATAATTAGTCTAAAGACTCAAGAAAGTATTTAGTGAATGAAGATAATCACTTCAATTCAAAGATTTGGTGCAACCTGGTTGCAGTCGATTATTCATAGTTTCGCATGCAATGAATCATCATCACGGATCCGATCAGAGTGATCATTCCAAATTAGGATGGGCATTCATCCTAAATCTCATTTTTACCATTATCGAGATCATTGGGGGTCTTTATACGAATAGTCTGGCCATAATATCAGATGCTATCCACGACCTGGGAGATAGTATGTCGATTGGCCTGGCCTGGTATCTGGAAAAAGTCTCCCGCAAACCCGGAGATTTGAGATTTACATATGGATACAGGAGGTTTTCAGTACTGGGAGCAATTATTACCAGTATCATCCTTGTAATTGGTTCGGTGGTGATCATACAGTCAGCAATTCCACGACTCGTTTCCTCTGATCCTGTGAATAGTTCGGGAATCCTGATTCTTGCCGCACTGGGTATTGTCTTCAATGGATGGGCCTATTACAAATTAGGTCATGGTCACAGTCATAATCAGGAAACGATATCCCTGCATCTACTGGAAGATTTGTTGGGATGGGTGGCGCTATTAGTCGGAGGCGCAGTCATTCATTTTACAGGTTGGTACATCATAGATCCGATCCTTTCTGTGGGAATAGCACTATTCATCCTATTCAATGTCGTTAAGAGCATTAGAAAAACGATCACTATAGTCCTGCAAGGAACTCCCGATAAAATTGACATGGATCATATCCATTCCAAATTGTTAACCATTCCCGGAATAGAGGAAATACACGATTTACACATTTGGACCATGGATGGACAAGATAATATTTTGACAGCCCACCTTGTCATTCCGGCGAAATCCGACATGGCTCTTGCTAATGAAATAAAGGCCAGGGTTCATATCCTTATGGCCGAAGAGAACATTACACACTGTACCCTCGAAATCGAACGCCAGGGTGAAATCTGCCAATTGCAAAGACATGACCAGCTTACTCCCTGATCCGTGACAGATCCGCTTCTGCTGCAATATATCCAAACGAATTCCAACTATCACTCTTCACTATGGATTCCAGGATTGCTCGACCTTTCTCAGTTCTGTCATTATAATTATGCCAATTTGCGATGCCATAACGTACGGCATCATTTGCAGAAGCACTCTCTTCTTTTTCCATTAGATCACGCTCCTGTAAGGTATTGTTGTAAAGTAGACAAAGCTTGTGGTAACTGAAGTTTTCTATGATGTCCATCTGATCATCAATATTTTCAACAATGGTGCTGGCATCCTCATTTCTGTTTAATAGTCTAAGTATCATGTACAACCAATGGCTCGCTGAAACAACATTATCTGGTTTCGTGGATGTCTCCAGACACATTTCATATGATTTCAGTGCGTTTTCAAAATCTCCTTTTAAATAGTATGCCAGGCCGAGGTGGTAATAGACATTGCCATGTAAAGAACTGACCGGGATATTACGGGCATTGGGCATTCCGTCGGGTTCAACTTGATTCGGACTCCCATGAATCAATTGTTTGGCATGTTCCAGGTCGGCAATGGCCTGATCAAACTTGCGTATTGAAATATAGCGGTGCCCCCGATGCCTGAACAATCTCGCATCTTCGGGAAATTTCGATATGCCCTCCGTATAAATTCTTATCGCCTCCTTGTAATTCCCCATGTAAGCAGTAAATCTTCCAAACCAGATTATGTTGTCCACATCATCGGGATTGTTCATATAATCATCCTTCCTTACAGTCCATCTCTGAATCAATTCTTCTGAAGGCTCGGCGCTATTTAATGGTTGACCAAATAACGACGTGGCTTGTGGATTATCTAGGTTGAAGGAGAGCTGATTAGAATCCGATTTTGTTTTATTTGAGGTTTTGGACTGACATGCATACCACGGATGTGAGAGCATGAGCAGGACCAAAAGACCTGGTTTCAAATATTTTTTCATTGTAATATTTTGTGAATGATTTGCTTTACTGCAATTACCCCTTCTTCCAGACTCATAGTATTATCAACGATCAGATCCATGGATTTTTCGTAAGGCTTGATAAAGGAATGAAAGGCGGGTTCGACGTGTTGGAAGTATCTGTGACGAATTTCTTCTTCCTCATAATTTCTTTCTTCGATATCTCTTCGCAACCTTCTGGAATAACACAGCTTTTGAGATAGTGCTATCATGATTCTGTAATTCAAGAGGCATTGAACTTCTTCAAAATGATAGATGAACAAGCCTTCCACAAAGATGATTGGGGTGCTTCGTATTTCAATAGTATCTGATGAATGCTCACAATTGTAATGGTATTGTCTGAGCAAAAGATGTTCTCCCCGAAGCAAGGTTTTCAGATCCTGGGCAAATTGATCTTCGTAGAAGGACTCCGGCAGATCAAAATTGGCATATCCTTTTTCATCTATTTTTTGATCAGTCCGCTTTCTGTAATAATTGTCCAGTGTATGTATAGAGACGAGGTCGGATCCAAAGTGTCGTCTGACATTTCTTACAAAGGAAGTTTTGCCGCTTCCACTTCTCCCGGAGACTCCTATGATATATGGTTTTTTGTTTTGGATCTCCAAAGACTAAATGAGAGAAATGAGGTATTTATTTTTCTTTCCGTTTTCTATCAGGATATATGAGCCAGCTAAGATGTCATCGGCCTTTACAACGCCTTCATGGTTGGCTACTTTTACTTTGTTGATCGACAACGCATTATTTTGAATAGATCTTCTCGCGTCCCCCCTTGAAGAACAAATACTTGTATGCCCTGCTACCAAATCGACAACATTCACCTGGTCTGTTACAATTGATTTTGAAATCTCAAAATGTGGTATCTCATGGGCAATGGTTTGAAAGGAATCACCGGACATGGATGCTAGTAAATCTGCACTGGCATTTCTGCTGAATAATATTTCGGAAACGTCCTGCACTGATTTAAATGCTTCAAAGGAATGGATCCGGATGGTCAATTCTTCGGCAAGGATCTTCTTTAATGTTCTGGGATCCTTTTCATGTTCCATATTTTCAATTTCCTCCCTGCTCCTGAAAGAAAAATATCTGAAAAACTTTGACAGATCCGCATCATCGGCGTTGATCCAGAATTGATAGAATTTGTAAGGCGTGGTCAGATTGGGGTCCAACCAGATATTTCCCTCTTCCGATTTTCCGAATTTTTGACCATCAGATTTAGTGAGTAAGGGTGTGGTTATTGCATAGGCCTTTCCTCCCTGTACATTACGCCGTATGAATTCAGTACCCGAAGTGATATTTCCCCATTGGTCAGAACCTCCCATTTGAAACTTGCAATTGTAATTCTTGTACAAGCAGAGGAAGTCATAAGCCTGTAATAATTGATAACTGAATTCTGTGAAAGAAAGTCCCGACTCCAGTCGATTTTTTACGCTGTCCTTACCGAGCATATAATTGACCGTAAGATTTTTTCCGACATCCCTTAAGAAATCCAGGACCTTCATGTCCTTGTAGAAGTCATAGTTGTTCAGCATCAGGGCCTTGTTTGGCCCACCCTCGAAGTTCAGGAATTTTGAAGCCTGCTGTCTTTGGAATTCCAGGTTGCGATCTAATTCTTCCTCTGATTTTAACTGACGTTCTTTGTCTTTTCCCGAAGGATCACCAATTCTTCCGGTAGCTCCGCCCAAGAGGAAGATCGGTTGATGTCCCGCTTTTTGCCAGAACGAAAGAAGCATGATCTGAACGTAATTACCAATGGTCAAAGAAGGTGCCGTGGGATCAAAACCAATATATCCAGTGGACATTCCCTTGCGTAATTCTTCTGTTGCTCCCGGAGTGCTGTCGTGCAACATTCCGCGCCATTCCAATTCACTGATAAAATCCATTTAATGATTTTTCACAAAAGTAGCCAATATGACTATTGAATGTATCTTAGCCATGCAGTATGAATATCGAACGATTTATCGCATCACGGATTAGTTCCTCGGTAGGCAATACCTTTTCCGGCCTTATTATTAAAATAGCCATTGCGGCAGTAGCACTAAGTATGATGGTGATGGTCATCACCACCAATGTTATTACGGGGTTTAAAAATGAAATCTCACATAAAATATTCAGTTTCTGGGGACATATCCATATTGCGGATAACAATGTAGGGCAATCCTATGAATTAATCCCGATCCGGAAAGATTCCCGATTGATCGATTCTTTGAAAAAAATCAACCAGGTAGTCTACGCCCCCCCACCGTCGATCTATGATGTGGATCAAAAACCTCAACTTGAGACTTCCAACGGTGGAATTACGGAAGTGGAGCCCTATACCATCGTGCCGGCAATACTTGCTGATAAAACCCAATTCGAGGGACTCTTGCTGAAGGGAGTAGATTACAACTTTAATAAGGAGAGAATCTTGAAGTTCCTGAAGGATGGTTCATTCATCACCTTCACTGATTCTCTACCATCAAGGGACATGCTCGTTTCCCAAAGCACAGCAGAGAGAATGAGTTTTACAGTGGGTCAACGGGTCAATGTAAGTTTTATCCTGGAAGGGCAACTCATTAAACGTCAATTCAAAATTTCCGGGATTTACAAAACGGGTCTCGAAGAATACGATCAGAGATTTGCGCTGGTGGATATGGGTATACTCCAGGATATTTTGGGATGGAACACGGATCAAATTTCGGGTCTGGAAGTATTTGTGAGCGATCTGGATGATCTTGATTTGATCAATGACTTTATCTATTATGAGCTCTTACCTCCTGCTACGTATAGCGAAACGGTCCGTTCCAAGTTCTATCAGATCTTTGAATGGCTGGAGCTACAGAATATCAATGAAAGGGTCATTATCATACTCATGATAATCGTTGCACTGATCAATATGATCACAGCACTTTTGATCTTTGTTTTGGAAAGGACGAACATGATAGGGGTATTAAAAGCTCTGGGTGCCACCAATTGGTCCATCCGGAAGATCTTCCTGTATAATTCCGCTCAAATCATCATCAAGGGGATCGTAATCGGTAATGTAATCGCTGTGATTATTTGTCTGATTCAAAAACATACGGGCATCATGAAATTGAGAGAGGCAGATTATTACCTGAGTGAGGTCCCGATAGAGTTCAACCTGACTTCTATGCTCTTGATCAATATTGGGACGGTAGTAGTCATATTTCTGTTTATGGCCATCCCAAGTATGATTGTTGCGCAAATTGATCCTGTTAAAACCATCCAGTTCAAATAGGATCGGTGAAATTATTTTATGACTTTTTCTTAATGGGACTGATGATGACATTCATCCTCCTCCCTTCTAATTTGGGAAGATTCTCTACAGCTCCCAAGCCTTCTAATTCTTGAATGAATCTAAGAAGTAACAGTTCACCGCGCTCTTTAAAAACGATGGTTCTGCCTCTAAAATGGACATAGGCTTTGACCTTACTTCCTTCGCTAAGGAACTTTTTCGCATGCCGCAGTTTAAAATTGAAATCATGATCATCTGTATTCGGACCAAATCGAATTTCTTTAACGACTGTTTTCTGTGTCTTTGCTTTGAGCTCCTTTTGTTTTTTCTTTCTGTTGTAAAGGAATTTCTGGTAGTCGATTATTTTACAAACAGGCGGGTTAGCTTTTGGACTGATCTCTACCAGATCAAGGCCCAGATCCGAGGCCCAATTAATGGCTTCACGAGTACTATATACATTTGATTCAATCTTACGACCAGCTACCTGACTTATTTCTTCCATATTATCTCCGACAAGTCGGATTTCAGGTACCTGTATAAACTTGTTGATCCTGAATTCTGGTTCTTTCTTTATAGGTTTAAAAGTTCTTCTTCTTCTTCTCAAATGTTATTGTTTAGTGAAATAATTTTCCTTGTGTTCTTTTTCTTTTTTGCAATATTAAATAAATGATCTGTATTACCATCGGTAATTCGATCATGTCTAATCTAAATTCTTTAATGAAGACAATGTAGGAGTAGACCAGAAAGTTCCTTACTCATTCAGAGCTTGACTTTCTTTTTCGGTTTTGACTTCTGAAATTGTCAATTCTTCCTGTCCCTTGGAGTACCCGATCTTAAACTGAAGACCTTGTTTATTGCCCAGGCTCAATATCTTCTCAGCCAAAGGATCTTCGATATATTTCTGTATTGCCCTGTGCAATGGACGTGCTCCGTATGTGGGATCATAACCCTTATCAGCAAGGAATTCTTTAGCAGCCTTGCTTAACTTAATTGTATAGCCCATTTGCTTTAGTCGAATTTCCAACTTACCAAGAGCGATGTCTACGATTTGAAGGATGTCATTCTTATCCAGTGAATTAAAGACAACCATGTCATCCATTCTATTCAAGAATTCAGGAGAGAATTTATTCTTCAATGCTTTATGGATAACCGCCTTGGAATATTCATCCGCACTCTCTTGTCTCGCCGCTGTTGAGAATCCAACACCCTGACCAAAATCCTTCAGTTTTTTCACTCCAATGTTAGAGGTCATGATGATCAAAGTGTTTTTGAAATCAACCTTTCGTCCCAAACCATCTGTCAGCTGACCATCGTCAAGGACTTGCAACAAGATGTTATATACATCCTGGTGTGCTTTTTCGATCTCGTCGAGAAGAATGACGCTGTAGGGTTTCCTTCTTACTTTTTCGGTAAGTTGTCCTCCCTCTTCATAACCGACGTATCCCGGAGGAGCACCGATCAAACGACTTACGGAGAATTTCTCCATGTACTCACTCATATCAATGCGAACCAAAGCGTCCTCGGTGTCGAATAAGTATCGCGCAAGTGCCTTGGCCAACTCAGTCTTACCGACCCCGGTGGGACCTAAGAAAATAAAAGAACCAATTGGCTTTTTGGGATCCTTTAATCCGACCCTGTTTCGTTGTATTGCCTTGGTGACAATTTCTATTGCCTCATCCTGTCCGACGATTTCCTTTTTCAAGTCGTCCACCATCCCCACTAACTTGTTGCTTTCTGTTTGAGCAACACGTTTTACAGGAATTCCTGTCATCATGGCTACAATTTCTGCTATGTCCTCTTCATCAACAGGATATCTCTTAGCTTTCGATTCTTCTTCCCATTCTTTCTTGGCCTGCTCCAATTTTTTGAACAGCTTGCTCTCATGGTCCCTCAGATCCGCTGCTTTTTCATACTGCTGATTCTTGACCGCCTGGTTCTTCTGTTCTCTGATTTGTTCTATATGACCTTCGAGATCTTCTATGTATTTGGGAACATGAATATTCTTCAAGTGCGTTCGGGCACCGACCTCGTCGAGTATATCAATCGCCTTATCCGGTAAGTGGCGGTCGCTAATGTACCTGTCACTCATGTGGACACAAGCTTCAATTGCGTCATTGGTGTATTCCACGTTATGAAATTCCTCGTACTTCGACTTGATGTTATTTAAGATATGAATGGTCTCATCAGCTGATGGAGGATCGACAAGGACTTTTTGAAATCTTCGATCCAGGGCCCCGTCTTTCTCGATATACTGTCTGTATTCATCCAGAGTGGAAGCACCGATACATTGTAATTCTCCACGAGCCAACGCAGGTTTGAATATATTGGAGGCATCTAAAGAACCAGTTGATCCTCCGGCTCCGATGATGGTATGAATTTCATCTATGAACAAGATGACATCCTTGGTTTTTTCCAATTCATTCATGATCGCTTTCATGCGTTCTTCAAACTGGCCCCTGTATTTGGTCCCGGCAACAAGGGCGGCCAAATCAAGCATAACGATACGCCTGTCGTAAAGCGTCCTGGAGACTTTCTTCTGATGGATTCTCAGGGCAAGCCCTTCAACGATGGCGGTCTTACCGACACCAGGTTCACCAATTAAGACCGGATTATTTTTCTTTCTGCGACTCAGAATCTGAGAGACGCGTTCTATTTCCGTTTCTCTTCCGATAATTGGATCGAGTTTTCCTTCTTCAGCCAGCCTGGTCACATCTCGTCCAAAATTATCGAGAACAGGTGTTCGGGATTTCGTATTCCCCCTTCTTCCCGTTCTACTCGTGTAGGAACCGGATTCCTCTTCCATGGGAACATCTTCATCAGTCGATGAATCAGTGATATACTCAAAACCACTGTCTTGTTCCTGGCTTACATATTCCAACTCAGTCTTATAACCTTCATAATCCACATCAAAGTGATGCAAAATTTTCGAAGCCAGGTTGTCCTTATGTTTTAAAATAGACAACATGAGATGTTCTGGGTTGATCTCGTCGTTCTTAAAGAGTTTTGATTCAAGGAAGGTGACCTTCAATACTTTCTCTGCATGCTTATTCAGTGGAATGTTACCAACATTCAAATTGGTATTGTCACTTCTATTGGCTTTGGTAGATTCTTCGACACGATATTTCAGTTGATCAAGATCCAATTCGAGCGAGCTCAGAACACGGATGGCCATATTGTCATGTTCTTTCAACATGCCCAGCAGCAGATGTTCCGTACCAATATAGTCATGACCCAAACGCACCGCTTCATCTCTGCTCAGCGAAATGATTTTTTTAACCTTCGGTGAAAACTTTCTGTTCATCTGTTCTTTTTTCTTTCACTTGCACCGGTTCAAATTTCACATTGAATCGATTTAAGTTTTCTTATTTCACTCAAGATCTGACTACTGTCGATACTTAAGCAATTATACTAAATAAATGACGCAATCACGAGAATAGTTGTGATACTGATACGTCACTTTAATATTTATTAACAAAAACGTGCCAACAGGATTTGTCTGATCTTTTGTCATGTATTTGAACCCGACATTACCAATAATGTCAGTCCATGCCACGAGGCAATTCCCAATGGCCAGTGCATAACAATTACACATTAAAGATAATCATAATATATAAACAATTGACAAAAAGGCCGATTTTGTACAAGGGTGACTGTTTGTCTCAATTCCGCACTCGAAACGGTAGTAAAATTTCGGAGCGTCTCACAACATCGTTCATCTGACAAACATCGGAACATCAAACCAAAAAAATTTAACACATATTTATGACCATTTAGTGTCGTTAATTGGTGAACTTTTTTGTCAGAATGAAGGTAACATTGAGGTGATATCAATAAGCATATTTTGTGTCACTTGAGTATCTTTGGCGCTCAATTGGCCAAATCGAAAGAGGTCAGTCGTGATGATTTGACTATTTGGCTCTGAAAACAAGAACAGACAATGAAAATAACTTTAGATAAGCAAGAGAAATATGCCATTCTGAAATTAAATGAGGAAAATCTGAATTCGGTAATCGCACCTAATGTCAAGAGTGAATTTGTATTCCTGCGCAATGAAGGAGTCAAGAACCTCATCTTTGATCTTTCCGATGTAAAGTATGTTGATTCCTCCGGACTCAGCGCCATACTGACAGCGAACAGATTGTGGAATGGCTATGGAGCTTTCGTATTGACCAACGTCCTTCATCCGGCGGTGAAAAAGTTGATAGAAATTTCTCGCCTGGAGTCAATTCTTACGATCATTCCTACTTTAGAAGAGAGTGTAGACTATGTGTTGATGGAGGAATTGCAAAACGAGCTAATAAAAGGAGGTGATGAGGAATCTTGATCCCCTTTAGTTTCCAGGTACTGGGAGCCAACAGCGCTGCTCCTTTGCCAGACAGATTCCCATCTTCATTTATACTTCATTACAATCATTGTTCTTTCCTGATGGATTGTGGGGAAGGAACGCAAATCAAAATGGTCCAATTCAAGGTGAAGTCGAGACGGATTTCACACATCTTTATTACCCATCTTCATGGTGACCATATTTTTGGGCTTCCGGGATTGCTGAATTCCCTTTCATTGAATGGAAGGCAGGAGCCTCTCAAGATATTCGGACCCGAAGGAATTGCCAATTATGTACGATTTAATCAAAAGCAGTCTTCCGCCCATTTTACATTTGACATAGACTTTCAGGAATTAAAAGGTGCTGGCCCAATTGATCTTGGAACATATTGCGGATTGCAATTCAAGGCATTTCCATTAAAGCACAGAATTCCGACTTTTGGCTACAAAGCAATTGAAGTACAAGCTGAACTCAACGTGGACCCTGAAGCAATTACAAAATACAGTTTGAGTATCGAGGAAATCCTTAATGTCAAAAAAGGAGCTTCAATTATCCGTGGCGATTCGTTTATTCCCACTGAACTCCTGGTTCTTCCTCCTCGACGTAACCGATCTTTTGCCTATTGTACGGATACGATTTATGATCCCGATATCCTGCAATATATTGAGGAGGTATCTCTCTTGTATCACGAGGCTACATACACAGATGATTTAGCAGAAAAGGCAAGAGAACGAATGCATTCGACGACTAAAGATGCAGCACAAATTGCGAAGTCTGCACGCGCTAAACAATTAGTCATTGGTCACTATTCCAATCGTTACAAAAATTTAAATACATTGTTACAAGAGGCGAAAGTCGTATTTCAGAATACCATGATTGCCGAGGAAGGAAAATTATTTCAAATATTGTAACAGCTTAATATGAGAGCACTAATTCTGTCCATGTTTCTATCACTATGTTGTTCACTTGATGGCCAGGGTGATTATATTATTGAGGAGCAATTCCGAAACGAAGTCGTACAAACAGCTTCTCTGTCCCAGATACAAAAGGGCTTTGAAAAAATTGTTTCCCTTGAAGAGCAAACAATCGAAGATCACATCTTTCTGACAGAAATCGAGGCACCCCCTTTCCGGGAAGAGAAACGAGCGATGGCGTTCAGGGAAATGATGGCTGGTCTTGGCATGGATACAGTATGGATTGATCAGGAAGGAAGTGTTCTCGCACTAAAGAGGGGAACAATGGGATCGAGAACCATTTGCCTGGATGCACATCTGGATACCGTCTTTCCTGCAGGAACAGATGTCAAAGTGAAGGTAGTTAATGATACCCTGTTTGCTCCCGGGATTGGTGATGATACGCGGGGGTTGGCTATGATGTTGACCGTGGCCCGAACGATAACCGATCTGAACATCAAAACGAGGGATGATATTTTATTTACTGCCACGGTAGGAGAGGAAGGCCTCGGTGATTTAAGAGGTGTGAAACATTTATTTCGCACGGATGGCCCAAGGATCGATAGTTGGATTGCCATTGATGGAGGCGAAATCGGGAGGGTTAATATCAAGGGATTGGGATCCTATCGATACCGGGTACATTTTAAAGGCCCGGGTGGTCATTCCTGGGGTGCATTTGGACTGGCTAACCCGCACCATGCACTGGGTGATGCGATCAATCGGTTTGTAGAATTGGCAGATGACTATACCAAGTCAGGACCCCGAACTTCATATAATGTGGGAGTAATCGGTGGGGGTACTTCTGTAAATTCGATTCCTTTCGAGTCTATTATGGAAATAGATATAAGATCTGTTGATCCAAACCGTTTGGATACGATGGCCCAAATGCTTGATAAGGCGGTGATCACTGCTCTGCAAAATCAGAATAAACGAAAGAGATTAGGCAAGGATTTATCGGTGGATATCATCCAGATTGGAAATAGACCATCCGGCGAATTATCAACAGAACTGCCGCTCATTCAAAGAGCTTTGGCGGCTACAGCATATTTTGGGAAACGGCCCCGGATTACCCGTGGAAGTACTAATTCCAATATTCCTATCAGCCTCGGTATACCAGCTGTTACGATAGGACGAGGTGGAGTAGGAGCCAATGCCCATTCGTTGGATGAATGGTGGTTGAATAAGGAGGGATATAAGTCAATACAACTTGCGTTCCTTCTGCTCATGGCCGAAGCAGGAGTCATCGAGTGAAGTTCTTATTCAAAAAATCTAGCTCGAATTTTACCAGTTGTTCCATTGGGTGCCTGAATGTGTAAGTATGCAGCCAGGCTTGGGGCAATATCCGTTATGTTGAATTCAGAAAAATCATTCCCCTTCTTGACTCCTTTACCGTAGAATATCAAAGGTACATGCGTATCATATGTGTAGGGAGAACCATGGGTCGTACCTTGTCTGAAGTAGATGATCCATCCTGGTTCCAACACCAAATGCACGTCACCTGATCTTTTCTGATTATAACCTTTCTGCAATTTTTGCAATACGCTGTGATCGAAATTACCAGTGATCAAGTCTTTCGAAGAAATTGCATTGGCGACACCTTTGCTTTTCAAAGAATACTCAATGATGGTCGATATAATTTCATCGGGTTCGTAATCACTTTCAGATATGACTTTGTGGTTTAGGAAGACCTGGTCATTACTGATATTTTTTACCCATTGTTTGTCGCCGTAGAGTACCCTGAGCACTCCGTTGATCCTTCCCTTGTATCCCTGGCTATTAAAGTATCCTGCGGGTATATTGAAGTTCTCTAAAAACAAAGGTGTCTCAACGGCGCCGTGGTCAGCTGATAAGAAAACCAGGTATTCGTTTTCACCAACTTCGTTATTCAAAAAATCAACTAAATCGGCCAGATCTCGATCTAACCTTAGATATGTATCTTCCAGTTCGATGGATCTTGGCCCAAATTGATGCCCTACATAATCTGTCGAGGAAAAACTGACTCCCAGGAAATCTGTTATTTCATCCTTGCCCAATTCTTCATTCTGAATAGCTCTCTTGGCAAATTCCTGTGTAATGGTGTTGCCAAAAGGGGTGGCCGTAATCAGACCAGGACCCAGCTTCGTTTGCAGGGAGTCCAGTTGGTGAGGAAATGTAGGAGTGAGACCGGACCAATATGGCTTTTCAAATGGGTTGTTGTCTTTAATACTTTCGGTGTACTCTTCGATCGGTAGCAATGTTGTCCATGGTTGAGACAGCCATTTTGCGGGTTGATTCTCAATGTTCAACTCCTGCACCCACATCGGAAGGGTATCCATGTAGAATGTACTCGTGATCCAGGATCCGGAGCGGGAATCATACCAGTATGCTGCATCCGCAGAATGTCCGGCAGCTAAGATGGCACCCCGGTCTTTGAGTGAAACGGCTATGGACTTGCTTTTGAAATTAGATGCCAATTTCATTTGATCTGCAATTGTACTTGTCAGCATATTCCTGGGTGACATTCTGCCTGCATCCCCCGGAGCTCCTACAGTTCGGACGCTCGTATCCTGTGTACAATACATCATATCATCACTCACCTTATCATACCATGTATTGGCAATGATTCCATGGACGGAAGGCGACGTGCCTGTGAATATCGAAGCATGCCCAGGGGCCGTATAGGTGGGCGCGTAATCATAATGCGTGTTCTCATTAAAATATCCGTTCTTGATCAGTCGCTTGAATCCATCCTCGCTGTATTTGTCCCAGAATCTTGTTATATAGTCATATCTCATCTGATCGACCGTGATGCCAACAATTAATTTCGGAGGCTCATCCTCGATACTTTGGGCAGAAAGAGATGGGTTCATTTCCATTCCGAGTCCCAATACCAGTAGTAGTACAAATATTCTTCGTCTGTTTATGAGTAATGAATTTGACATTGCGGTTTTCCTTTAGACTATACTGTAACAAAAAAGTGGGTTTTTCCGTGCTAATTTTAGAAAAAGTTAACATTCAGCCCATGTAAATCATTCCGGTAAATCTAACCTATTTTTAAGTATTCCCTGACGGTCAGGAAAAATCAATTCCTGGTCCTGTGGGCAATGCTGTACTTATTGCCGGGAAGACTTTTGACCAGTCCTTTAAATTCGAGAGACAGGAGAGTACTGGCCAGGTTGCTCATTGATTTTTTTGAATGAAAATGTATCCAATCCAATTGGACTTCTTCCTGATTGGCGAGCAGGTCATATATACTCTTTTCTTCATCGTCGAGTTCGGCAAAAAGTTGAATTTGTCGATTTTGATCAGAGGGATTATCAAGTTCCCAACGCATGATGTAAGCGATGTCTTCCACTCCCTCGATCAAGTGCGCTTTATTTTGTTTGATCAGGGCATTACAACCTTCAGAGGCTTCATCGGTGACACGACCAGGAAAAGCAAAAACATCCTTGAAATAGTTGTTAGCATATTCGGCGGTGATCAGAGATCCTCCACGTCTGGCGGATTGGACTACGACAACGACATCCGACATAGCGGCAATCACTCGGTTTCGCCTTGGGAAGTTTTCTTTATCGGCTCGCATATTTATCGGGTATTCGGAAATGAGAGCGCCATTGTTTATGATTTGTCTGGAGAGTGATCTGTGAGCTGCGGGATACAGAACATCAAGGCCTGTACCCATGATGGCAAGATTTTCAATTTGCAACCGACAGGCAGTTTGATGGGACAAGGCATCTATACCATATGCCAGTCCACTTATGATTTGGACATTGTAGGGTTTCAAATCTTCAATAAGGCGCACACAGTTGTCCTGTCCCACATTGGTGGGAAGCCGGGTTCCTACTATGGCCACAACTCGCTCCGGATTTGGATCATAATTGCCCTTAGAGTAGAACAAGATGGGAGCATCTTCAAAATGCTTCAGTCTTGCGGGATAATCGGCATCCAGACAGAATGTTATTTGATTGCCCATCTTCTTATGGTACTGTAGATCGGTCTGTCCCAATTCGTCCGGCTGAGCTTCGTCGATGGTCCTGGCGAGTTGGGGTCCGATTCCTGGTATTTTGAGGAGTGTACGTTTTTTCTGGTTGAAGATTGCTTGTACTCCTCCACAATAGGCGATGAGCTGTTTCCCCAGTTTTGCTCCGATGCCAGGGATTTTCGAAAGGGCAATTTTATAGATGAGTTCTTCTTCAGTCTTTGATTCCACTTGAATGATTTCGTATATAGAATTATGATGAAAATGAGGGTCAGGTAACCCCTTGGTATCACTTTTTTTGGATGGAGGGATACCGAAAACGATTCCTGGCTGCCAGCGACCCGGTTGTTACGCATATAATTCGAATGAGATCGATGTCAACCAAATGAAGATGTTGATTAAAAACTCCAAAACCAACCAAAGTAGAACATTGATTGGATAAGAGTGGAAAAAGTTTAATTATAAAGCAGGTGATAACTTAAAGCAAGGTGACGGCTTAAAGCAAGGTGACAACTTAAAGCAAGGTGACGGCTTAAAGCAAGGTGACGGCTTAAAGTAGGGTGAAAGCCTGCATCGACCCGGAGGATTGTCCCTGAGAATCTAAATCAAGATGACTACCTTCGTAACATGTGGAGCAGATTATATCAATGTGTAAAACGGTGCATTGTTTATGGCATCCTGATTGTGCCTATCAATCCTATATTCGGGCAGGTAAATATTAAGATTGGATATAATTTGACATTTCCTAATCTTTCAGTGAACGACGAATTGCTCCAAGCCTTTCAACCCATGGATAGTGAGGTAGTTGAGTCCTTTGGATCGATTGGTTTTATGCATGGTATTCAATTAGGCATTCGGTATCGATGGTCAAATGTTGCAGCAGAATTGGGTTGGGAAAATCTAAGCAGGGACAGAACGGCCCTTTCATACCGGGCTTCCAGTGACAGTTTTACGGACCGTCAATACAATTATTCATTTACAGGTTTCTCCTTTGGCCTGGACAATTATTTTAACAAGTTTGGACTTGGGAGTACGTTGCTGTCTCAAAAATTGGGGGTATCGAGGGCGATTGGAAATAACGATTTGACCCTTGTTGATGAGAGAAACTGGGCATTACGGCTTCAATTTATCATCCGGGTACAAGAAAGCAGTATGGTATCACTGCTATTAAAACCATATTATCAGTTCAGTTTGAATAGTTACGACCTTACGCCATTGGCTGATGACTTGAATGTTGGCGGCCTTCCTGATCTGAGTGAATCTCCAACATTTTTTGGGATCACTCTTGTATTTTACAACGGGCGACAATAAAGATCAAGGGCTTTGAAATGATCGTGGTTAGGGGCCGACGGGTTCCGAAGGAGGATTTCTGAAATAATGTCTGTGGGAAAGGCTGTTGACTAAGACCTCCCATAATTTTTCGTAGGGGATGATTTCGATTTGAATGGGCACGTAGAAAATATCGAGAGGAATTTCATTTAGTTCGTTAAGAAGTTTGTCTGTTTTGCGAATGACGCTTTTTTGA
>JANQHF010000009.1 GCA_028282725.1 Saprospiraceae bacterium | reverse complement strand
GCCCCGTAGGGGCGAAATATTTGTAGCCCTGGATCAGCACGGAGTACGCAATCCTGGGCAAGGTTTAATAAGAGGCCGAGGTTTTGGCGCATATTCTTGGATTCAAGAATTGTGACAAAACTCTTTCAATTATTGGAATAGGATCTCATTTCGGTTTCCCAATCAAATACAAACCTGGAATCCTCCCTTCCAATAATCCCTTCTTCCATTCATAAGAATCGTCAGATAATCCATCCAATAAAATATCAAGATCACCCAACCCATAGGTTCTGGCATTGGACACTGCACCATCCCATGCATAAAACAAAGGAATGACAGGAATCAGATAGGTAAACAAGACTTGAGGGAGTGTCAAAGGCCGCACTCCCAATGTCAGAAAGAAGCACAAGATGATGTTGATCGGTATGGCTGTCCACGACAACCATAATGGGGCACTGTTTTCACTTATTTCATAAATAAGGATGGGCTGTTTGTGTCTATAGGCATTTTGCAGGATAGTACGGGCTTGCTCTTGATTCATGTGATGAAAGCTGCAAATCATTGTGCAAAGGGACTTGGAACGAGGTTTGATTTGGGTGGCATCGATCTTATTGACCTTATAACTGATTTCCGAGGTTGAAGATGGGTCATTATATTTTTCCGCTGTCCGCAAATCAGGGTAGAGGTCGGTCAACTCCAAAGACACATGATTCATATCAGGATGCTCGCGAATCTTTTTGATAACACCCGGCATACAACCTCCGCTTCCTGAACAAAGATCGATCACTTGATTTACCTGAAGATTGGTCAGAAGAGGAAGCAATAAACCGGAAACCTTGTCTTCGGTTTTAATCAGTCTATGGATCAAATTGAGCAGCCTTGTGATGGCCGTCCTGAATACAGAAGGAAACCAGGACTGGTCTTCAAATTCAAATAATTGGATTCGTTTCATACATCTTTTAATTGATCACAAGTACATCTCCAAAAAACTGCCTGCTGATTCCATCGGTCATTTCCACAGTGACACTGTAACTGTATACACCTGGACGGATCG
This sequence comes from Saprospiraceae bacterium, assembly GCA_028282725.1. Taxonomy (GTDB): domain Bacteria; phylum Bacteroidota; class Bacteroidia; order Chitinophagales; family Saprospiraceae; genus JAJRXG01. The sequence continues at coordinate 10,594 of JANQHF010000009.1, read as the reverse complement.
GTGCCCCGTTTCTCATGCCATCCCAGCCATCACTCTCATTATGCATGAGGTCGTTTCCGTTAAATAGCTCCGTACCCCACCTATCCAGGATCGTCAGATTTCTGATTTCTTTCAGATCCTCATTTCCATAAATCGAAAATGTGTCGTTGTTCTTATCTCCATTCGGGGAAAACACGTTGGGAAAATAGAGCTCGTAAAAGCCCAAAACGACATTGACAATACTGTCGCATCCTAATGATGAGGTGAGTTGTGCCTGGTGCAAGCCCTCATTTTTGAAGGTGTAATTTCCAATTTCAAAAGTTTCGCCCTCGAAGATTTTAGCTTGCATATTGGACTCCTGCTCACCGATGACCTCGAGGCTGAGATAAACTACACTGTCACACTGATCTCTGGAAAGAAATTGTCCCATGTAATCTCCACTGTCTTCCAAAAAGTCGGGTCCGAATGGGTATACATCATCCTCACAAATGGCATGATCCACGAAAGACTCAAATTCCGGAATTTCATAGGTATAGGTGCCAGTGAGATTACATCCTGATTCATTGGATATGCGCACCTGGTAAGTACCTTCACCATAGTTTTTTGAAAGTAGATGAGAGCGTTCATCCGGCAAGGCAATTCCTTCCAGATACCACTGATATTCAATTCCTTCTTCCAGGGGAACTTCCATAGTAAAGTCCTTTGAGCACGGATGCTCTACTTCATCTATCTTGAATTCGAAGGACCTGAGATCGGCAAGAACGAGATTGTCAAAGAAATAGTAGGTGCTTTGATTGCTAAATGTTGCAGGACAATCCGGTCCGATTGCAATGGCATGAATATCTTCCCTGGGACTAACGTTAATGGCACTTTTTACCCATGATGATCCGCCGAGGGTGGAGACCTGGCTGGAGCCCAATCTTACCCATCCGGGACCATTGGTCGGACACCCGAAGTCTTCGTTTCCTACTCCAAATGGCAAATTGGCACAACTGGTAGAACCAAAAAAGGTGATATTGATGGGTGGTGAACTGATCTCGTCCACAAAACCAACAAAAAACTCAAAACGATATCGTTCATTGGCTTCCAAAGGACCTAGTAAACAAGCTCCGGCATATTCTTTCCAGTTGGTTTCGGGAAAACTCTGAAGGACCCGGCCATCGCGGAAACCCATAATGCCATCGCCATCGGGAAAAGGCCGGGGAGGTGGGAAATTTTCCCAACCCAGCCAGTCACAGGTGTGTAGGTAATCTGTTGTGGGCTCGGATGCTTGAATCCAGACATCGGCACAATTCAACTGACTCCGGTTGCTCGGACAACAATTCATGTCCTCAAAGGAAGGATTGGGAACCAGTGATTCGGGTTCGATGATAACACAAATACAGTCATCATCATTCAAATCGATCATTCCATCCCCATCATCGTCTTCTCCATTATTACAAATCTCAGCCTCTACATCCTGTACATTTTTGATCGGCAGGCCCGGTAGAAAAATCGGGCTCAATAAAATAGAAACGAATAAGAAGAAAGACCACCTCTTGTCAGGAGCTGTCATTTCACCACCTGCCTTTTCAGGGATCTGGGTTTTCGAAGGATATCAAAAAAAGACTTTAGAAATTTTTTGCATTCGTCACGGCTTTTGGATTTCATATGAATGGCATCATCGCACAGCCGATAGACCTGGTCTTCCAGGGACAAGTAAAAATTTACCATGGCTTCAAATTCCCCCTCGGTCAATTTGTATTCAAAAAAATATCTCTCTTTAACATCCTTGATGGGTAACGATTCGTGAGGTACTGCATAGGAGTGTCCTACAATCCCGGCATAGTCAAAATCATAGGGTAGGGCAATGACCCGCTGATGTTCGGGCAACTTGACCATTTCGAGATTGTGCTTGTTAACCACAGACCAATCAGTATTGGCGATCATGTATTGAAAGAATAGCATTTTCAGAAATGATGTACGCTGAAGCACAGCGGAACGCAAGGTCCCGGATTCTACAATCCTCGCATTTTTTCTTCGGGCATACTCGGATTCGTCTTCGACTAAGAATCCCGTGTAATCCGCTTTAATGTCTCCCTCAAAGATGAATTCTATGCTGACCAACCTGGCGCGGATACTATTCGAGTCGATCAGCCCGTAAATATCGTACAGAAGCTTCTCCTTGTACAGCCGTTCCTGGTCACCTGACCGGTCCCGACAAGGGAAGACCAGCTTGAGTTTATCGACAGTGTCCAAATTCATTTCGACCAGATCAGTGTCTTCAAAATCAATTTTGACAGGTGGTATGAGACAGACTTTTTTGCGCATATTTCCCCGGGTCCTGATGCGCGCTTCGAAATCATAATCCTGGTTGATTTCATCACTGGTCATGGTGAACCGGGCCTCCTGGTATTGTTCACCGTGTTTTTTCCCGATCAGTCGCCTGTAATTCGTCTCAATCTTGATGAGTGGGTTTGTATCCAATCCATTTGCTATTTCAAAGAGGGTGGGATGCTTTTCTGACTGGCCGTATAGGGGACCTAACACCGCTGATAACAGACACAACGAGATCAGCAAAATGAAAATTCTAAAAGGGTTCATCTTGTTGTACACTTCTTCAATGTAAAAATTCCTGGTCAGGTCAATAAGTTTCCATCCTCATCCCACTCTGCAATCACTTCGCGCTTGCTTTGATCGACACACCTGGCCAGCCAGTCCTGGTCATAGTCGACATCGTGTTCATTCAAGACGTTCTCAGGGACGCCATCCCACATATTCGGTACATTGCCAACATACCCTAGATCATCCATTCCCAATTTGGTCGTGTAATAACCGGTCAGTGTCAAATTTCTCATCCTGTTAAAAAATGCAATTCCCGGCCCCATCTCCGGTTTCTTTCCCTCGGGATCGGGATAGGCAATGTCGTCAACGATCGATATCATTTCTGATTCCCCACAGTCAATGAATCGTTTATTGAATCTCCGGTTCGACTCGATATCCAGCCACATGAGTCCACCTCTTAGTGGAAGCTGGTGATCCGGAAGATCCTTTACGATAAAATCTACAAACTCAACCACTCCTGCCTCTGTGGCACTTCCCGCAGTAGCCGTGGCCGGAAGGATGATATCGCAAAGAGTGGCGATCGTCGACAATTCGTGCTCTTCCAGGAATGACTGAGCTTGCACTTTTTTATCCCATTCGACTTCTTCCGGTGTTCGGCCGTAGAGACCTTCCGTTACCGTATCCTCATTGGCTGTGGATTCCAGGTTGTCACAACCTGTTGTGCCGATTGTTACACCGGCTACACCACCTATCATCAATGTCTTTAATGATTCTCTCCGATCCATAATCAAATGTTTTTCTTTTTAAATTCTTCAACGATATATTCCGACGTTCTCATGCTCAATGCCATAATCGTCCAGGTACAGTTTTTGTCTGCTTGTGAAGCAAATGGACCTCCGTCGACGACAAAAACATTGTCCGCATCGTGCAATTGACACATGCTGTTGGTGACAGATGTTGCCGGATCATTCCCCATTCGTGTCGTGCCTACTTCATGTATGATTTGACCGGGTGCTGCCAAACCGTAATCCGAATCAGGTCCGGGTTTGTCACCAAGCGCGACTCCTCCCATCTCGTGTATGATTTCTTCAAAAGTATCCTGCATATGCCGAGCCTGGTTGCGCTCATACTCTGACCATTTATAATCAAATTTCAGGACGGGAATACCCCACTGGTCGACGACATGGGGATCGATTGTACATCGATTTTCATAACGGGCAATGGCCTCTCCTCGTCCGGCTATGCCCAAGGTAGCACCGAAGAATCGCTTGACATCGTCTCTCAATTTGTCACCGTATCCCCCGACGGTTTCTCCAACGAGCTCATTCATTTCCGTCACATTGAATCCGAAGCCATAGCTGGGCATGGACAGTCCACCCCAAACTTCAATATGATACCCTCGTGGAAAATCAAGTTTGCTGTTGTCCAGCCACCACGGAGAGTAGACATGCATGCCGCCTACGCCGTCTTCATTATACATCTTACGGTTCATCAGGGCAGGAATAAATGCGCCCCTGCTGGCCCCGGTTGAATCGTGCAGGTATCGACCGACGCAATCACTGCTGTTGCCCAGGCCATTAGGGTGTTGGCCGCTTTTGGAATTCAGGAGGATTCTGGCTGTCGAGCATGCCGAAGCCCCCAGTACAATAGCTCTTCCCTTGATTTGATACTCCTTCCTGTCCTTTTTGTTGATATAGGAAACACCTGTTGCCTTCCCTTCATCATTCGTGGTGACGCTTTTTACCATACAGTCGGTCAGGAGGTCGATTTGACCACCGCTCTTCATAGCTGGAAATATAAAACACGAACCCGCCGAGAAGTCAGCATAGACACGGCAGGATCGATTGCACTGACGGCAATAAAAGCATACACCGCGATCATTATTGATCCGCTTGGTCAGGATGGATAGCCTGGACGGGATGACATCGACATTTGCCTTTCGGGCTCCTTTGATGTAGTAAAGTTCGTGCAATCTGGGTTTGGGTGGTGGAAGGAAAAAGCCATCGGGATCGTTGTGCCGCCCTTCCTTGGTACCGAATACTCCAACCTGCTTATCCAATTTGTCATAATACGGTTTGATATCATCATAGGAGATCGGCCAGTTTTCGCCGAGTCCATCTACGTCTTTATGTTTAAAGTCAATCGGTCCAAACCGGAGTGAGATTCTGCCCCAATGGTTGGTACGACCCCCTAACATCCGCGCCCTCCACCAGAGAAATTCCGTGCCGTCTTTTTTGGTATAGGGTTCTCCCGGCACTTCCCAATCACCCCAGGACATATCAAAGTCACCGAATGCACGGTTGGTACTGGCTCCTCGCCTGGGTGATTCCCATGGCCATTTCATCTGCGTCATCGTCGCCGGATCCTTTGGGTCGAAGTAAGCACCTGCTTCTACGACGGCAATCTTCATCCCTGCATTGGCCAGTACATTCGCAGCCGCTCCACCACCTGCCCCTGAGCCTACGACGATGGCGTCATACACATGGGGTGATTCTATTATCTGCATAGTCTTATTTTATCTGGTCAAGATAAGGAAAGTGCCGGAGTTCAACCAAGGGTTAGTCTCATCACTCAACAAAAGTTGAGCGATGGGGCCCTCCCTCTCTATTTCACCACGGATGGCCACAGATGGTCACAGATTAATCAATTGATCATTCAAAAATCAGCACTCAAAATTCAGAACTTAATGGCCGCACACAAAATCATCTCGCCGATGGTCTGACGACTCCGATAGTCGTGTCAGACTCGTCGGAGCGGAGCAGGCGCCCATCCTGAAAGTTGAGCGATGGGGCCCTCCCTCTCTATTTTACCACAGATGGTCACAGATTAATCAATTGATCATTCAAAAATCAGCACTCAAAATTGATAATAAGAATGCCACCCTGGTTCAATTCATCTTGCCGATGGTCTGACGACTCCGATAGTCGTGTCAGACTCGTCGGAGCGGAGCAGGCGCCCATCCTGGACTTCGACTACCGACGAAGCTTTGCTTGTCGGCACAAGTACGCTCAGTCCACAAAGTTGAGCGATGATATCAGCCCTTTAAGAACATTGTAAACCATCTCCTGCGTTTTCACGCCCAAACTGACACTGCACAGGTATGGACTATGAGGGATATTTTGTTCCGGGTCAAAAAACTCCGGTTTGAGGATGTAGCCCAAGGCATCCATACCCAGTCCGATCACAAACCTGGGTCCGTCGTTGGACATCAACTTTTTTGTGCGAAATGATAATTCAGGTACCGTTTCACCCGGATGGGTCGCAAAGGCAGCATTGCCAATAGTAAAGAAAGCTACCTCGGTTGTCGTCGAATCAGTAAAGTCCCTTTTGATCACGTCCATTTGAGACAGTGCGAGGAAACCAGGATTCTCAACAGGTAATTTAAAATAGGTACTGTGAAATGAGATCTTCGATCCTTTGATGGGTTCGGCTTCTTCCAAACTTGTCAGAGCTTTCCTTGCCAATTGCCGTCCCCTGAAAAAAGCCTGCTTTGCTGTTTTTTGCTCGTATTCGGGTTGAACCCAGCCCCCAATGGCTCCCTGCAAGAAGAAATGTTCTCCTTCCTGAACTTCAGACATGGCCTGGTAATAACCACCCACATAATCCGAACTTACCTGATCATTGACGGCGTCAAGGAAAGTGGGATGACAGGCAAAGTTGACCAGGGTCGCAACATTTCTTCCCGCTGTGTCCGTAAAACGGAGCGTCGTCAGTGAGCGATCCAATTCATATGGCTGCGAAATATTAAATACCCAGTCCACACCATGTTCTGCAACGGCATATTCTGCCTTCGCCTGAACCCTGTTCTTCCAGGCATTCAGGAGGACATCATGAGATGTACGTACCAATTCTTCCATATACACCGAATCCACACCCGAAGATGTAATGTCTTTTCCCCAAATGCCAACTACATCGGGACCCGAATGGGTATGTGTCGAAGTCATGGCAATATTGTCAATAGGAAATGCCGGGAAAGATGACTTGACCATACTCCTGATTTTGACCAATTCAGGATGTAGCAGACCAATGCAATCAAAGGTCAGAATGGCCATCGTATCCGAAGCATTGGCCATGACAAATGCCTTGACATAAATATCATCATTGACTCCCAGGAATATTCGGTTATGACTGTGCCCGGCAATAAATGCTTCAGATGTAGGTGTAATCGATGCCTTATCGGTTCCAACCCAGAACGGTAAACCGGATTGTGTCCAGCCTAATTGAAAAATGCAAGAGAAGTATAAAACCATCGAGGGAATTTTAATTCTCAATGGCCTGTTTCTGTCTTGTGATCGCATAAAAGTGCTCATCATATATTTTTCCATTTTTTGTGATCCGGGATAGCTTGACCGCTTCCTTATGAAACCCGCATTTTTCAAGAATCTTCATCGAGGCAGGATTATAAGAGAAGACGCCGGCTTCCAATCGCTCCAACTTTGTGTGATTCCATGCATATTCGACAGCTTCCATGACCGCTCCGCTGGCATATCCCTTGCCCCAGTAGGGCTCTCCGATCCAATATCCGATTTCCGCAGTGAATCTGTAAATATCCTTTAATGGATGAATCCCAACCACACCAACAAGGTTTCCTTCCCGGATGATGGCAAACACATGGTCATCCTTACTCCCGGACATTTGATTAATGAATGCCTTTGCATTTTCAAGAGTGTATGGATGGGGAAAAAAGTCTCTTACGTTGTCCCAAATCTTCTTGTTATTTGCGAGGACGGAGAGGGATTCGGCATCTTCCAGTTTCAGTTTTCTGATCATCCCAGGAACTTATAATTCTGTCATATAGCTATCGATTAAACGGATCATATGAGGTGCCGGGGCCAAAAAGACACCGTCAATCTTCCTAAGCGCATTGGATTTCAAATCCCGGTAGTAATTCATTTCTTTCTGGGTCAACGTTCTGCTGTCCATGACATGAGAAGATATCTTGGCCAGATCGCTCAAAGCCAATGCCAGGACTTCCACGGATTTCAGTTGCTCTTTGTCAAATAGATGTTCGATAGCGCGATATACCGGCATCCACTGAGAAAGCTGTAGCCTGATTTGACCGGTGACATCCAACGACGGTCCGTCCCGGAGCAATTGATCCACCAGGCGCCCAAACCGGACACTCGTAAAGGATTCGGGAGAGGCGGCGTCTGCAATTGTATTCATAGCATCATCAATCGTATGATCGGCGTCGTAATTCCAACGATCATAATATTTGACTTCTTCCAGCGATACCACAAAATTGCTCAGCGAGGAAAAGGTCATACTGTCAGACAAATTCTTAACAAAATCATTTTGATTCCCTTGATAGTCGATACCGGATTGAAGCAGAAAACCTCGGAAGGCGTCCATTCTGCGATATAGATCCTCGATATCCGATGTATGATCAGAAGGACTCCATAGTTTTTCAGCTACCGCACCGGCACTTGGCCATATACGGGACAAGATATTTTTTTCATCCACCCATTCCGACCACATACAGGCCTCGCCACCAAGTATCATGGATTTTTGTTGCTGTGAAAGAGGTTCGCTGACCTTGAAATCAGGGAATGACGATCCTGAAATTTCACTGCCTCCCTCCAAATGTCCTTCTACAGGAACATTAAATAAGGCGATTTTAAAACTCCCGGCAAGGCTGTCTTCCGTCATATCCAGTCGGGCATTCAATTGACCCGCTCCAATATCAAAATTGAAGGTCAAGCCTTCTGAAGTGTTTCGGACATTAGAGATCTCGCTCGAATTTCCCATGATTTGAATGATGCCGGTTTGTTGAGGAGGTAAACCAAAAAGCACAAGCCGTCCATCATTCACCTGGCCCCTGAAACTGACCTCAAGATCCCAGATTTGCCAGTTATTGCTATCGGGTTTGGTAGTTATGGCATTGGGGTTGTATTCCGGGTCAATCTTGTACAGCTCGGATAGTGGCAATTTGTGATCCAGGTACCAACCTTTCGATAAGATCGTCTGCATACCCATTCTCGTCGCCTCAAAGGATCTCTCGTGATCTCTCCATGTCTGGATGATGGGTTGACCATTGGCGATTTGACTCCTGAGTGCGTCGTCCCAGGCAATCACTTTCTTACCATGATTTTTCAATAGTTGTTGCACCCTGAGGATGAAGTAGGAATGCACCTGCTCAAGGCTGATTAATTCGTTTTCTTCCATGAATTTTTGAACTTGTTCGTCTTCAGCCCAACATGGCACCAGTACCTCATCCGCACCGATATGGATGTATTCATCGGGGAAGAGATTAGCCATTTCTTCAAACAACTGATCCAGGAACACGAATGTTTCATCTGATACGGGATTCAGTACGTTCGGAAATATGCCGTATGTCTTTTGCAATTCAAATTGCTCAGAACCACAACCCAATCTAGGGTAGGCAGTTAACCAACTCGTTGTGTGACCAGGTATGTCAAATTCCGGAATAACACGGATACCTCGTTTTGAAGCGTATCGGATGATTTCACTCATGTCTGCCTGGGTAAAATAATTGCCGTCACTTCCAAGGTTGTGCAGGTTGGTAAATCTCCGTGATTCAATCCTGAATCCCTGGTCGTCTGTGAGATGCAGGTGCAAAACGTTCATTTTGACCAGTGACATTGCATCCAGGCATTTAAGGACGATCTCCTTGGGTATCCAATGACGACTCACATCGATCATTAGGCCACGCCATGAATACCTGGGTTGGTCTTTTATGGACATAGCCGGCATACTGTCCTCATTCCTGAATTGAAAAAGGAGCTGTGCCAGTGTAGTGAGACCGTGATTGATGCCCAGATAATTGGATGCCGAAATTTCTATTTTCTCAGGTCCCATGTCTAACCGGTAGCTCTCGTCCATTCCATTCGTCAACCTGATAGTACCTGGTTCCTGAATATCTAGCGAAACCGGAATGGCTTGGGGGTCACTGGTAGATACACCCAACATCTTCAATCTGTCGATGAAGACTTCAACACCAGCTTGTGCATGTTGATCATCCACCAGGGCGGGGACGACATAGATACCGGAAGTGATATTCAGAGACTGTGATTTTTGTTGGACAGAGAAGGGCAGTGGGACTACCTCAAGCTGTCTGCGAATGTCTTCGGAAAGTGAGGCTTTGCCCGAAGCAGTTGAGGGAGTACATCCTTGGTGGACAAGGATAGATGCGAATAAGGTGAAGAAAAGGGTTACCGTAGATCTCATTCTCACAATTGAGCGAGAAAGGTACTACATACATATAAAAAAATCTAATTTGTTATGTATCATTCTACCGGGACGAGGTCCAATTCTTCCTTATGTTCCTGGAGAACGGGGATGATGAATTCGACAAGTTCGCGTAATTCCATGCCGATCAGTTCCGCTCCTTTCAGACATTCTTCGCGATCCACCTTTGCCGCGAATGTGGGTGTCCTGAATTTTTTCAATACGGATTTTGGTTTAATTCCCTCAATTCTCGTTGGTCGGATCAATGCGGCTGCTACGATAAATCCCGTAAGTTCATCGGCCGCGATAATACATTTATCCAGCATCGAATTCCTCGGAACATTCCATTTGGTGTAATGTCCGGCAATAGCATGCGCGATTTCGTCCTCTCCCAGCTCACGCAGTTTTCCGACAATGATATTGGGGTGCTGATCTGGATGCGCTTCATAATCCGCATCATGGAGCAGGCCGGTAATGGCAAATTTGTCTACGTCTTCACGGAAATGTCTTGCCATGGCCTCCATGACCAATTCAACTGTCCTTGCATGCCTTCGCAATGAATAGCCATGCGTCATCGATTCAAAAAGTGTCCGTGCTTCCGCTCTTGTCATCATTCGTTCTTAAATTCTGAAATAAGAGGCTCCGTTGACATCGAAAATCCCTCCTGTCATCCATTGATTTGCTTGTGCCATCAACAGGGTCGCCTGTGCCACTTCTTCGGGTGTTGCCACACGATTCATCGGACTTTGTGACCGAATTTGGTCCCCCGATGCTCCATGGAGCCGATCAAAGGCCATGTCCGTTTCCACAAAACCCGGTGCAATCGCGCCTACAAAGATGTTGTATGGGGCCAACTTGAGCGCCAGCGATTGCGTCAGGGAGT
>JANQHF010000059.1 GCA_028282725.1 Saprospiraceae bacterium | reverse complement strand
TGATTTGGCAGGCTTGTCCTTGGGGAAAAATGGATTTCTCATCACGGCCATCACAGGCATCAGAGCACGAGAGGGATAATTGCACCCAATGCATCAGCTCACCCCATTGTCAATGGGATCGATAACGGTTCTATCTGGGGAGCCACTGATGTATATGGAGTCCGTCTGCCGCTTCCGGGAGACGCCCGACCAATCGTTCTGGGCCAGGTCGTAAATCGCCCTGGCGAATATGATGAAAATGACAAACATTATGGCATGAGGGAATCGGATAATGAAGTTGCCACCGTAAACCCTGCAAGGAAGGATGACTTGAATCCCAATGATCCAATGATGCCGATTGCATGGACGAAAAGCTACATCATTCCAGGTGGAAAAACGGGACGGGCATTTACATCGACGATAGGATCTTCAACGGATTTAATGGATGAAGAAACACGGAGATTGTTGGTCAATGCCACCTTTCATCTTTTGGACCTTGATGTGCCGGAAAAAGCAAATGTTGATATCATTGGAGATTATGATCCAACTCCCTATATGTTTGTCGATGATCAATACTGGGTGGGTAAAAATCTGACGATTACCTTACTGAAATAACGGGGACAATGAGATTGCGAATTGGGACAACTTTGATGGTGGTCACTCTTTTTTCTTGCTCACCACCTCTCGAGGAAGGGACATCGAATCCGTTTGGACTGATTGTCGAACACGAAGGACTGAAAATTGATTTGTTGGCAGCTGAGCCGGATATCGTCACGCCAACCGGTGTTGCCGTAGATGCCCAAAACCGGATCTGGGTGATTGAAAATCACACGCACGAACGACAGGACGATTATGCCGGACCTAAGGCTGATAGAATATTAGTATTTGACGGATATCTCGATGCCAACAAGGAAAATAAAGTGATTGAATATGCTACTGACTTCATCAATGGAATGTCGTTGTCATTGAAATCAGATGGAAACGTTTTGGTCACTACCCGTGCGAACATCATCGAATTTGAAGATACTGATGGAGACATGGTTTCTGACTCGAGGAAGACGTTGATCTCCCTTGATACCGAAGAAACCTTTCCTCACAACGGCATGTCAGGAATGGTTATAGGTCCCGGTAATAATATCTACTTTCAGTGCGGCGAAAACTTTGGAAGTTATTATGAGATTACTGGTACAGATGGGACCACCCTGGTAGGACAGGAGCGGGAAGGAGGCAGTATTTATCGCTGCAATTTGGATGGTTCCGGGTTGGAGCGATATGCCACAGCCGTCTGGAATTGCTTTGCCATGGCATTTGATGATTATGGCAACCTGTTTGCGGTCGAAAATGACCCGGACTCCCGACCACCATGCCGGATGCTTCACATTGTAAAAGGAGGGAATTATGGATTCCAGTTTCAACACGGTCGTGATGGATTGAGTCCATTGACATCATGGTTTGGCGAAATTCCCGGGACCCTTCCTATGGTCGCTGGTACCGGGGAGGCTCCTTCGGGTGTGATTTATTACGGATCTGACAAGCTCGGGGACTCATTGAAGAACTCATTTGTCGTGACTGCCTGGGGTGACAACCAGGTAGAACATTTTCCAATCGAAAAGAAAGGAAGTTCGTTTACCGCAGAGAAAAATATATTGGTCCGTGGCGGAAGGGACTTTTATCCTGTCGGATTGGCAATTGACAACGAGGGAGGAATCATTGCATCAGATTGGGCAGATGTCTCATATGCAGTCCACGGCAAGGGGCGTATCTATCGATTGGCAGGTTCCGGAAATAATAATTCAATGATTTTGGATTCTCTGACTTCAGATTCACCCAACGAAGAGTTGATCGTGTCTTTAAGTGACCAGGACATTAGAATCAGAACAAAGGCTGCTCAAATCCTCGCAGAAAAAGGAAATGTATCGCTGCAGGATCTGTTCCGATCGAGGTATTTAAGTGATCCGGGAAAAATGAACTTATTGTGGGCTGCTGGTAATTCCGACCATGCTGAATATGGTAGCTTGCTCACACTTGGACTGCGGGAATCCAATGAATTGATCAGGGCTGCTGCAGTAAAATTGATCGAAGAAACTGGTGTCGGGAGCGAAGCGACCTACCTGAGCATTATGGAACGGGATTCGTCTCCTTATGTCCTGCGGGAAGCCATTTACGGTTTGCAGTCAAAGAGAGGCTTCGATGCAGTCAAAGATCAGTTCAAAAAAGATGATCCCTTTATTCATACGGCCATCATCGAGACCTTTGGAAAACCCTCCAAACTGGGATTTCTGATGGACGAAGTAAAAAATGAAGATGCGGCCATTCGACGCGGTGCCGCATTATGCTTGAGAAGATCGAGACATGACCGTGCAAAATGGGTCATTCCCGATTTATTGAATGATGAAGACCCATTGAACCGGATTGTTGCCTTAAAGTGGGTTGCAGAAGACAAATTGGAAGCTTTCCGCGGATCTGTGGAGCGATCTTTCGCAAAATTAGAAGAGGTGAGTCCTGATTTATTCAATACCTATATGACGACCTTTCAATACCTGGACGGTGCATTCAACGAACAAAGCCACTTCATGGAAGGTGATGTACATGTGGGTCGCAGTTTTTACAAAAGACAAAAATTCTTGTTGGCAGCTGCCAAAAACAAGACATTGAATTACGACATAAGGTCCCGCTGTCTATCTGCTGTTAATCCCAATTACGAGGAACTCGATCTGTTTATCCTGACGGAATTTGTCGATGAAGGTGATCCTGGTTTCCAGGTGGAAGCTGTGAGGAGTATCGCGGCCAGAAAACGGTCCCATGAAGAAATCTATATGCTCAATGAAATAGCCGGTAATGATGCACTGGATGAAAGCGTGAGACTGGAGGCGATAGTTGGTCTTCATCAAAGTATTACTTCCAATGAAGACGTACAGAATTTGTTCACAAGGTTATTGGCAGGTTCCGGTACTCCTCCCAATATCAAAAGAGAGGTGGCCGTGGGTCTGACAATGATCGATGACACGGCAATCAATCGATTGGCACAGGCACAACTGGATAATGGGGACGATGGGAAAGAAATTGAATGGAGTCAAATTGGTTACGAGGATGGTGATGCATTAGCCGGATCCCGCGTCTTCTTCAATCCAAAATATCAATGTGTTTCTTGTCACCGCGTAAACGGAAGGGGAGGAGTTTTTGGACCGGACTTATCAAAGGTTGGAGGTAACATTGACCGTGACCGCATCCTCCAGAGTATTCTCGATCCTTCGGAGTTGGTCGGACCAATTTACGCAGGCTATGCCGTCACTACGAAGGATGATGACCTGGTCGTGGGACGTCTGGATACAGACCTGGACTCTAAACGGCATTTACAAATGATTCTTGCAGATGGATCCCGGGTTGCCGTTCCTTATGATGATATTGTAGACCAAACTGCCTTGGATGAATCCCTGATGCCTGTGAATTTGCACCAGGCGATGCGTCCGGATGAGTTCAGGGATCTCATCACCTATTTAGCAGGTCTGGAGTGAGGGAATTCAAATTTTTGATCATAGGTCAATTGAAGTCTTCCATCATCAACTTCATCCGATCCTCACGATAATATTTCCCTTTTCATTTGATTGCGTTAGACTCTGAAGCAATCCTCATCTTTATGAAGACCCTGCATGATGAGTCTTTTGTAAATCCAAGCTGGTCAGAAGAAACTTCTTTGATTGCGATCATTGTCTTATTTGGTGATTTGACAAGGTGTTGGTTATAAGGTACATTTAACTGCCAATCAGGAACTTCCGGATCTCCTCGCCCACCAATTGTGGTTGTTCGTCAATGACAAAATGACCGGCGCTGATGTGGGAAATCTCTACTTCCGAAAAGCATTGATCGACTCCTTCGAGGTATTCGGGAATGATCACTGGATCAAGGTCACCATGAATGATCTTTGTTGGAATATCAATCACATTTCCTTGATAGGTTGCCCAGCGTTCTCTGTCCTTTTTGAACGTCCTGTAGAGATTGGCTGCTGTGGTAATCGTATTTGGTATCTGGTAGCATCGGGTATATTCCCGGAGCGCATCTTCGGGAATTGGGTTGCTGATCCCCCGGCTAAAAAATCGTACCCAGACATCTTCCTTGCCAGCCAGTAATGCCTCGGGAAACTTTGGAATGCTCTGGAAAAACTGGTACCATGAAGAACGGTACATCTGTCCAATCATTATCTCTGAAGCTTTGGTCATTCCAATGGCATTATTGATGATGATCATATTCAGGACGATCAGTTTTCGTATTCGATCGGGAATGACCATCACCATCTCCTGGACGATTGCACCGCCCCAATCGTGTCCTGCGAGATAGAACGAATTGATATTCATTGCATCTGCAATTGCAAAAATGTCTTTGGCCAATTCATGTTTTTCATATCGCTCCACCTCCAGAGCCCGGTTGCTGTCTCCCATACCCCGGAAATCGGGTGCTACCAGGTAGAGCCCTTCCAGATGTTGGGCTGTGTGATGCCAGCAGTAGCCGGTCTGCGGCCATCCGTGCAATGCAATAAAGGGCGGATGGGCAGGGTCACCGTATAGATGTACGTTGAATTCACCTCGCTCCGTCCGGATCATCTTTTTCATCGTATAATGATAATGAAATCCCTTCACCCAGATTCTTGTGACTACTCGTTGCTGTAATACAAGAACGGACTATCCACAGAATCCAATTTGGAAGCGTGGCAAGGTGAAATTAGAGGGCTTACATGATTCCGTCATTAATCATCGACTGTCTACGATCCCGACATTAATCGTCGGTGAAAAAAGGAACAATAGAAAACTCTATGAGATACCCTGATAATCACCGGGAAGAACAGCCCTCATTTCCCCAACTTTGGTAAATGCTTTACCTGGTGATACGTCAAGGCAAGGGCAATGCACTCTTTCAATTCTTCGACAGGTACCCCGTCGTTTATGTCGAACAAGATCGCACGGTTCTTTTCGTAAGTAAAAGTGCCACCAAACACTTTTTTAAATGTTGGGACCAACTTGCTGGTGCATTTGAAATACATGGCATACCGATCAGGATTTCTCTTCTTATAATCCACACGAATTGTGCTGCCCTTCGCTGCCAGGTAACTGGGTTCTCCCCATTTCAATGTTTCCTCTAATTCTGAGATCGTACCCAATTCAATCGCCGTTTCAATAATAAGTGATCGAAGGAATTGTAATCTGGGACGAACATGGATTGGATAAGTAGTAAATTTTCGTCCTACTTCAGGGTTGCTTGTAATCTTCAATTGTTCACTCTTTTTTTTCCGGGGTAATGAGACCTACTGTATTTCCCGCAATATCCTGAAACCAGGCAAAACTTCTTCCATCAGGCAGTTGGATAGGTCCCACGAGAATCTGGCCACCCCCGGTTTCAATACGACTTAGGTCAGCTGCGATATCATCTGTTTCGATATATATGTTAATGTACTTCCCGGGTTCGTGTCCCAGGGCTGTGATATGACCCGGGATCCCTTTTCCTGCTCCGGTATCGATTTTTGCAGATATTCCTTCGGGAATAATATTCCAGCTAAAAACTTCCTTATAGAAGTCTATGGTTTTTGTCAGGTCTTCACAACCTATTTCAAAATGTACTACGGGTCTGGCCATGATAGAAAGTTTGAACAGGACTAAGTTCTGATTTTTTTAGGACTAAGTAATACTGAGTACATCCTTTGTGCTATTCTCTTGCTCAAAGATTGAAATGTTCAGGCTATACAACCCCGGGTCACTGAAACCAATTGTGAAGGAACTACATTTAATTTCATACTTAATTCACGTACATTTAGGGATCAACGGCAATTAAATACTTCCTGACATGACCTTCAATGAGAAGTCGTTTTTTCTTTCACTCTTACTCCTGTTTTCCATCTTGAATTTCAATTGTGAGTCAGGAGATGAAGATGAGGTAGAAATTTTTGCCGCCTTTTCCGCCCAGGGACCCGATACAACCATTCCTGCCAGTGAAGAAGGAGTTACGATTAAGTGCGGAGAATGTGTCCGGTTTTTTGATCTGTCCAGTCTCGAAGTCAGCGCATATTTCTGGGACTTTGAAGGTGGAGACCCGCCGGATTCGGAAAGTGATGGTCCCACGGTTTGTTACAAGGACCCCGGCAAATATGATGTTGCATTATCCGTTGATGCGGGTGCTGATCGAATTACAAAGACAGATTTTGTTTGCGTCCTTCCAAAGGATCCTCCTGCACTTCAGGCGGACTTCTCAATCGATGTGGATGAAATCATCCGAAACCAGATGATCTCTATTACCGATCAGTCCGCGGGGGAGCCTGATTCCTGGAACTGGACGATCCAAAGATTCGATAATGACACGTCTGCCTTCCTTACATCTACAGAGCAAAATCCTTCGTTTACCGTATTGTTACCGGGTTCGTACGACATTTCCCTGACGGTAGGGAGAGGTAATGAGTCGGATACAAAGACGGAAAACGATGCCTTTGACGTACTCGATTTTTTTGATTTCAATTGTCTTATGACCGGTTCGACATCCAATACCGGATTGGGTACCCAACATGTATTCAACGATCAAGATCAAATAATCAGGCGTGAAGAAATATTCCAGGGAGAAATTATTGGTGCCTCGGACTACTTCTGGAATAATGAAGGCTTCCTCATACGCGAAGATTTATTCGGAGCCGGCCTTCGGTTCTCCAATCGTGTGACCTACTCCTATACGTCGCAAGGGATTTTGAATCAACAGGTCTTTCTTGATAGTAATGAGGTTGTTTTACAGCAATTCGATTTCATCATAGAAGATAACAGAATCAATGGTGCCTTCATTCAAAGTACCGACGGGCAAGGAGGGTTTACTCCAGCCAGGGCTGAATACGTGTATTTTGATACGGATACAACCTTGAATGTCCTGGAAGAGCGAATCACATCTGAAGATGGACAATTTCTTTTCCAGGTCAATAAATATGATTTCGACAATTTTATCAATCCGTTTTTTGAATTAAATATCCAACCCTGGCCTGCAAGGTCTTTTTCGAGTAATGTAACAAGATTTACCACAGCAGATGGCGCTGGCAATATATTTATTGAACGCAACAGCACCTTTACATACAATGATTTCGGAAGGGCAATTTCGGAATCCAGAGTATCCGGCTCTACCACCCAGGAATTTTTCTGGGACCTGGAATGTGAACGAAATTGATGCACACCGAGCGTTTGGCTCAAAGCCAACGATTTGGTCATTCTACATTTAGCCTGTGGATTGGTGCCACCCATGTTGCTCCCTGACCTGTAGCATGACAGATAAAATATCATTCCAGGTACCCGGATCACGCAGGACTGCATTGGGAAACATACATCCATCCCAACAAATGTGGTGAAAGCGTTTTGTTAAATTCCCGTCTTCATCTCTCAACCAAAAACCGGCATGCCTTGGGATGTCCAATTTACCATTTGGGTCAGTAGCCTGGCAATGCCGACCCGTCTTGTCGTGGGATCCGGATCCAAATACAGTACCGTCATTTTGAGCTACATGAAAATCAATGGTCCAGGGACGAAGAGCCGCTGTCAATTCAATCAAGGCAGCTTCCAACGTCGATTGATCCTGCCATTCAAAATCGTCCGGCAGGATGCGTTCATCGGATTTATTGGTGCCTAACAAATACAAGAGAGTATGTGCCATGTCCGCCTGGAAACCAATATTGTCGCGATCCACTGCCACCAGCGTATTGATCATTGTCTTCCATCCATGCATACCACCCCAACACACCTCTCCTTCGGCAGCAAGACTTTCTCCATAATCTGCGGCGATATCACATGCTTCGCGAAATGTAGTAGCAATCAGGCTGGTATTCTTGACCGGGTCCTGCGACCAACTTTCAGGATCAATAGAAGAATCGATCCTTATAATACCATGAGGCCGTATACCCAATTCTCTCAATTGCCTTCCAATGATACATGCCTTTCGTACCTGCTCGACAAATTTCCTTCTTTCATCTTCTGTCCCCATGGCAGAACCACCACCCGTATCCTGCCATACCGGGGCAACACAACTCCCGATCTCAAGACCCAGACTAGCTATTTTTTCTGCCAGGCGCTTTATGTCATCTTCCGTGCTATCGATAGAGATATGTGGGTCTGATAAGAAAAGATCGACGCCATTAAATTTTTGTCCATTTACTTCGGCCACAGCAGTCATTGTCAACATATCATCCAATGAAACAGGAGGCTCAGCACCCTTACCTTTGCCGACGACACCCGGCCATAAGGCATTGTGAATCTTTGGATAATTATTCTGCATCATCAACCAGTTTTTATGGTGCTGAATTTAGCGAACGGATGGTGTATTGATCAAAGCCCAGCTCTTGAATTTCTCTCAAAAATGATGATTCTTCCTGAATACTCAATTTTCTGAGTGGAAGCCTGGGTTGACCCAGATTCAACCCACAATTTCTCAATATTGTCTTTCCGACTCTTGCACTGCCTCCATAGCGATGAATGACATTAATGATCTTCATGGCCCTGATCTGGCATTCTTTTGCCTCTTCAAGTCTTCTATTTTCAAAATGATCAACCAGGGTCATCAACAGGTGAGCCATATAGTTGAAGGTGCTGCCAACTGCCCCCGACACTCCTAAGATCAGGGCACTTAAGAGTATTTCGTCAAGGCCAAAAAAGAATTCAAACCTGCCTTCCGAAAATTCCATGGACAATTTCAGATCCATCAGGTCATAATGCGTGAATTTTACGCCTTTCAAATTCGGGATATCCCCAAGTACTTGAGCGAGAAAGTCCCTTACTGAGATATGCACATCGGTCAATGCAGGAAAATGATAGTAGTAAAAGGGAATCGAAGAAGCAGATGCGGCAATTTGGGCATTGAATCTCACCAATTCAATTGCATCATTTGGTTTAAAATATGTTGGCGACATAGCAGCAATTCCAGAAGCATCGTGTTCTTGAGCGTGTTCTGCTAAGGTTTGTGCTTCAGCGATAGAATTATGACCTACGTGTACAAGCACCCGGAAATCATCAGATTGCTGATCCAGCCAGGCGGCGGCCGTTTCAATGCGTTCCTCCCGGGATAGTGAAACACCTTCCCCGGTCGTCCCATTGACAAAGACTCCATTGAGACCACTTTTTTTCAAATAGCTGGCATATTCGGGTATCACGGATAATTGCAATTTTCCCTTTTCATCAAATGGAGTGTGTGCAGCAGCGATCAGGCTTTTCATGGAGAGGGTGCTGTATTTCGTTCAATCGATTTGTATCTGAAAAATAGCACATTCATTCATTGATTCAACTATTCATTGCATAATTTGCCGACGAAGGCGCAATGGTATCCCGTACTTTTGAAAAGGAAACTACCAGGTCGCTTAGGGTTTGGGCGATGGTTTTTTGATATTCTGATAATCAATCAAAACTCAGAATTCAAAATTCAAAACTGCGCATTCACCACAGATGGCCACAGATGAGCACAGATTCAAACATTCAGCCATTTGCCAACGAAGGCGCAGCGGCCTGCCTGGCTTGTTGCGCAATCAATCAGACAGGCATCCCGTACTTTCGCATAGCGAAACGTCGGGACATTCATTCATTAACAACCTCTCTCCTTACTTCAAATGAAGCTCTCGAGGTGCCCTTGCTGGACATAATTACGACTTCATAAGTGCCCAGGACATCCGAGGTGTAAAAACTGATGAGCGCAGTCCCATCTTCGTTGAATTGAACATCGGGATTCCAATAAAGCGTATTCCTGAAATCAGGGCGGCTATTGGTTTGTCCGTCTCCATAATCCACGGGATTGAATTTTCTTTCGGGCAATAGGGCCAGGAAGGATCTTCTCAGTGTTCCTTCCAGCAGGTCAAAACTTCTGGCATCTCCTTCAAAGGACTTCATATGAATCACACCATCAAAAACGCCAGGATTCATCCAGAATGGATCGGTGACAATGTCAACCGAATGGATGAGCCGATTATTGATCTTTAGAAATATATGTTCATCCAGCACCGGTACACCGTCAACCAACAACAGGGGAGATTGGTCTAGTCCTTCAATCTTCCAATCATTGACCATACGCAGTCTTTTATTGCCAAAGGGTCCGGGAACTCGAACTTCTGGTACGATCTCGTAGAAAAATTCCGGAAGTGGAAATCGCGTATAATCGTCCAATCTATAAGTTGCATCCGCACCACCGTAAACAGGTATATCCTGGTAGGTGGAATCCAAAAGATAAGATTCAACGGGCTGAAAAACTTTATAGGCCTTAGCGATCTGGGCATTCTCAAGAATATGACTTGCTGCCCTGAACAAGTCCCGATCCAATACGACCTTTCCTGAAACCTGCTCCGCGATGGGGTGAAACTCTTCGTCGATAATGATGTCAAAATCATTTGCATCCCGATCCATTGTCTGAAGGACCAATTGCTGCTGTCCGTAAAGATTGGGAAGCAGGAAAGAAAATCGTCCGGCCTCATCGCTCTGCGTCGAATAGATATATGCCGTAGGACCTATAAAACTCAGCATGAGTGTTTCACCGGCAACCGGTGAATTATCATTTTTCGATCGGATCATGCCATTCAACAACATTCCTTCTGTCTCGGGAGAATAGCTCAATGTTGCGGGTTCAGTGAAAGAGTCAAAAGCAATCCCAGGTAGCTTAGGAGTTTTCAAGCGAACCGAAACCGCAAAATGTTCGGTATTAAATTGATCTGAGGGATCTGCCAGCATAAACCTGCACTCGACCAAGCTTCTCTGAGGATAGTCCGCATTTAATGGAATATCTATTTCATTAGAATGCAGATTCGTCGGAAGTCTTCTTTCTATATCATTAGTAAGGGCAATCGATTGCTCCGGATGAAGAATAAGCATTGAATGATATGCAAATGAATTTGACCCCAGATTGCGCATAGCCCGGGTATAAGCCCGTAAGGTATAATACCCGGTGGGCAGTGCATCGGATAAATGAAAACTGCCGCAGCCACGACCATTATCCAGACTTACCTTCACACGGGACACGATCAAACCCGGTGGGGCAATGATTTCTACTATTGCAAGCTTGCTATAAGCCGATCTCCGCCCGGTTTGCTCATTGCGACAATTCAATGCGAACCATACATCTTCTCCACTGATCAGGATATCGCGATCCGTGAATATTTGAATAGTCTCCGGGGCAAAAATATCTTTATTCTGTGATTGTCCTCCTAACTCAGGAATCCAGGTGAAAGTGATCAGCATCGAAAAGATTAGAAGATGGATCATCCTTTTTAATCGTGAGGATCTATCAAGAAAGATTGATATGACAGATAATAATCTCATCAATTGGTCCAGAATTCAGGTGGAATATTTGTAGCATCATAATCAGCGCAGCTGGTACATTCGGGTTGGGAAAGCAAAAAGCCAATTGGAGTGCCTATAAAATTTCGTTGATAATCGTACAACACATTGCTTGGACTCAGAAGTTTTTCATACAGCTCACTAAAGATCAGTGGAATTGTGTCGGTGGAACAACTTGGACCGGGTGGAGCTACGAATCCACGAGGCAAATCCTCACGGTCTACCCAAATACGCAGTTCGGACACACCTCCTGTCCCAAAATATCCCAGGACAGGTACTTCTGATTGATCTACAGCTTTAATATTTCCAAACAACTCATCCGGGATCGGATCAAAGAGCGTTCCCGTAGTCTCATTGACTTGTTCCAGTCTGCGCAGATATTCAAAATAATCCTGGGATATCGCATATTGACGGGCCAACAAGGTATACCTGAGATAGAGCTGAGATCGTTCATCGGTTACAAAGTTCAAAGGGAAATCGACGACTTCATCTTTAGTGAGATTTTCAGTAGTGGCCGTAAGGATTTCCGCAGAACGCTCAGTTTTATAGCACTGAAATCCTTCAAAATCCGAGCCGGTCAATGATCGAACATCCACACGCCCGTTCGGTGAATCATCCAGGAAATCTACCTCAATAAATCTTGGGTGGGGTAAGTTGTAGATGTAGGTTTGTACCCATTCCCAGCGATAGTAGACTGTATTGGACAAAGGATCCTCAGTACTCAGATAAAACTGTATTCCTCTTACAGGTCGCGCACCAATTTCATCAGGTATCCGTTCCTCAAACTCAGAACGAATTGTACCGATAGGTGAAGGCTCTTTCAACAATTCCCAATCCGATTCAAATCTCTGACCATCCGGAAGGTTGATCAGCAATCGGTATGAACGTCCCGGTATCCCTCTGAGCATATCAGGATTGCTCAGGTATTCTCCGGGATTGATTTCTGTAAGTTGTACACTGTTTCCCGTGTCTTCTTCGATGACAACAGTTGCACCACTAATGGATTCCGGTTCTTCCTGATCCAAACCAAATGAACGGGATAAAAATACCCTTGATGGTTCATTGCTATTGCTGAATAAGCCATCTACCACCAGTCGGCTGTCATATTCACTGACATCTGGTTCAAAGGGCTCAATGCAACCTTCCAAAAGGTAGATACCCAATACTACAAGCCATATGGTCCACCACCGACCCATCACATTCTAAAATTATAGGTAAGCGTAAAGAAGGGTTGGCCGAAAATGGATAATTGATAACCTCTGGCATCCTGGCCATCGCTCACAAAATAGGTGGAGTATACATTCTTTCTGCCCGTAATATTATAAACAGATATTGACCATGAATTATGAGCAAACTTGTCTTTCCTGTGACTGCCTTCCAGGTTGATGGAAATATCCCACCGGAAATAATCCGGCACCCTGAATTCATTTCTCCTTGAGTACTGCAACCTGGTACCTCCGGCGAATTCATATTTGGCTACCGGTACGGTCACCGGTCTCCCCGTACTATACGCTACGGTATTGGAAATGCTGAAGCGCCGCGACACCCTGTAAAATCCTACCAAACTAAAATCATGTGGTTTGTCATAGTTCGTATCAAACCATTCTCCCTGGTTGATCTGATCCTGAACAAATTCACTGGTCGAACGAAAGCGGCTCTTGGAATACGTGTAACTGATCCACCCATTTAACTTACGCCCATTTTTTTTCAGCAGTAATTCTACTCCATACGTTCTACCTTCACCATTGACAACATCGGTTTCCAATTGCTCATTCAGGAATAATTGAGCACCTGCTTTGAAATCCAGCATATGATCAATCTGCTTGTAATATCCCTCTACTGAAAATTCTAAGCGGTCGTCCAACATATTTCGATAGTATCCCAATGAAAACTGGTTCCCGGTCTGTGGTAACAAATGACGATCCGACAATTTCCAGGTAGCGGTTGGAGAGACGGTGGCAGAATTGAATAACATGCTTAAGTATTGCCTGTTTCTATTGAAAGATGCCTTAACAGAAGAAACATCATTAAAGGAATACCTGAATGATGTCCTGAATTCAGGTGCTGTGTACCTTTGAATGACTTCCCCTTCGCCATAAGAAGTAGAACCGGTGATGTTGGCCCTGGTTCGTGGTCCTTCGGAGGAATAGTCATTAACAATATTAGGTCCCAGGAAGGTGTAGGTGGTCAATCTGAGGCCTCCATAGATAGAGACCTTGTCGGAAAGTGTCCATTCATTACTGATATACATACTTCCTTCCAGGGCATGCTCCGTCTCTAATCTCTTTTCTTTAATCAAAGACTCTGGCAGTGCAGGATCGATCTGACCAGGATCAAGATTATAATCAACAAGGCTGAGCCCAAAATCAACTATATGATCAGGGTGGGGTGCCCAGGTAAAATGAGATTTGCCTTCCAGGTATTCAATTTTATAGAAAAGGTCAAAGCTCTCTTCCGGACTCTTCACACTGGATACATTGAAACTATAGTTGCTGTAGTGACCGGAGAAATTTCCAAACAATTGTTCGTTAAAGGCATGTCGATAATGGATTGCAATGTTTCCATTTTTATAATTATACGTTGTGTCTCCGTTCAGCTGAAAGTCATCGTTGCTCCAATAAGAAGAGATTTCCAAAGATCCTTTTCGGCCAAGGTCGGACTGCACGTAGGCATTGATATCCGAATAATTGGCAGTGCTGTTTCGAAAGGAGGCATTTTCAATCCTGCCAAGGATCCAATCCGAGTAAGTGGTTCGACCGCTAATGATAAATGAAGAGTGATCTTTTTGAATGGGTCCCTCCACTGTCATACGAGTGGTAACGGGACTAATGCCCCCACGCAATCGGATATGTTCTGAGTCTCCTTCTTTCAAATCAATTTCCAGGACAGACGAAATTCGCCCCCCGTATTTTGCGGGGATACTGCTTTTGTATAATTCGAACCCCTCGATGACGTCCGGACTGAAAGAAGAAGAAAATCCAAAAAGATGGGCTGCATTAAATACAGGAGCTCCATTGAGCAAAATTAAATTCTGATCTGATCCCCCTCCGCGAACATTGATCCCTGATGTAAATTCACCAACTGTCTGAACTCCCGGAAGAAGCAAAGCTGAACGAACAATATCCACCTCTCCCAGGAGGGTGGGCAATTCCTTGATCGTTTCCGTTTTTAATGCTTCCACACCCATTTGTACATTCAAAATACTCGCTCTTCTGTCTGCGCGAACGATTACTTCTTCAATATTCATAATCAACTCTCCTAGTGCTGCGTTTACGCGACCGCTCGCAAAGCACTGTATGTATTTTGTGGATTCCTTTAATCCTATACTTTGGAAGGTGATGGCATATCGGCCTTGCGGCAATGATAATCTATAATATCCCAGTGAATCGGTTGTCGTCCCCGTCTGCAATTCTTCAACATAAATAATAGCGCCTTCGAGGGGTTCCTGGGTCTCAAGGTTTCTTACAAAGCCGTCCAATTCAAGGGCAGGCAATTGTTCAGGCGAAGAGGGATCCCCCAGAACAACCCAGTCTTTCTGAACTCCTTGTTGCTCCTGAAAAATCGCCAGCAGGGAATCACTGCTTTCATTCACTTCTTTACTTTCTGGCTGATCGGTCACTTGCCACTGAAAATTTGTTGTTGGTGTCCGGGTGATGATATATTGGTGAAAACTATTTCTGTAATAATAAAAGCCTGAATTATCCAGCGTTGTCGACAAGATCCGGTCGAGAGTTACAGGAATGGTATCCTGCACAATCCTCAATTGTCGCACCCATCCGTCAAAAAAGTAGATCCGGGCCTTTGTCGTCTTCTGAATTTCTTCGGCAAAATCGATAAATGGAGAATCATTAAAGTCTTTTGTTACCCATATGGCGGTATTGGAGTCCTGCCCGTTTACGATTATGACATTGACAAGACAAGCAGTCACTACTATCCACAATCGACTCCTCACTCTTGTTCCTTTAAATTATTGATGAATGAAGAAATTTTCTTCCAATCTGCATCTGTCGCCTTCCTGACCCGGATGCGGTTTGAACTTAGAAAACTTTGGATCGGCTTTTTAAACTCCTTCCCCAGGGCTTGCCATAAGTCCTTTTTTCCTTTGACCCTGTATACCTGATCATCGATGATCAAATACCAGATATCATCTTGCACAAATGCATCCTGTGAATCCTTGCGCGTCAGCCTCTTTCGCCGTTTTAAGAGCATCTTTATTGTTCCGTTATAGAAAAGCTCATAAAACCCGGAAGGCAAAAGAAGATGCCTAAGCATACTATATTCCAGGTTAATAAATCTTCGGCCATCCAGGAAAAATTCAGGAATAAATTCCTTGATAAGCTTGATGAACAGGATTTCACCATCTTCAAGTCGAATCATAATAAGATCATCAGAGTATATATCATACCAAAGAGGGATGCCAACATGGATTTCATTCAGAATCTTGACATTTCCCTGCAGCCAGATTTGATTATACAATGGGGTCCCATTGAAGGATAAATACTCCGGAAGGTAGAGAGTACCCTGGACAAGGTTGCTCAATGGAACATTTGGAATGGATTGAGTCGACTGGTTATATAATACAGGATGAATGACAAGAATAAAGAATAAGGTGAGCATGAACCGCTTTATAAAAAGCATTTTCAGAAATCTATGGTTTACTATTCGCCGAAAAGTACAACTATTTGGACTGGATCATAAATCTGGTGCAATTCTGTCCTTCGTATGTCCGAAGTCGTTAAAAATTTCTTAGCAATTCATAAAATCCATGGTGGCAATTCATTCATTTTTTGGTGACATATTATATTCGCGTTTTTTAAGAAAAAATAGTAAGTATCCTTCATTTCTGTGACGGAGCTAGAATTGCATATTGAATCCTAATGATCGGAATATGGACATTACCATTCAACATTTGACGAAAAAGTACGGAGGGCAGACAGCTGTCGACAATATATCATTTGAGGTAAAAACGGGGGAAATTGTTGGCTTCCTGGGCCCAAATGGTGCGGGCAAGACAACGACCATGAAGATGATCACCAATTACCTGGAAATGGACCAGGGGACTGTGATGATCAATGGCAAAGATGCCCTTGACGGTTCCTTTAAAGGGAATATTGGTTATTTACCTGAACACAATCCGTTATACGAAGAAATGCCCGTTATGGATTACCTGGCTTTCTGTGCCGCCCTGCAGAATGTCCCAAAAGCAGATATTCCCGCAAAGGTCAGGGATATGATCAAGGTTTGCGGCTTGAACAGGGAAAAACACAAAAAAATCAGTGAGCTCTCCAAAGGATTCAGACAGAGGGTGGGGCTCGCCCAGGCTATGATACATGATCCCGAGATCCTGATCCTGGATGAACCAACCACAGGATTGGATCCCAACCAGATTGTAGAGATCCGACAACTGATCAAGGATCTCGGAAAACAAAAAACGGTAATACTGAGCACCCATATCCTGCCCGAAGTGGAAGCAACGTGTGACAGGATCCTGATCATAGACCAGGGTAGAATCGTTGCAGATGGTACAGCCGAGAGTTTGCGCAAACAGGCTCAGGGTCAGCAGGTATTAACTGTAAGAATTGTAGGTGGACCCAATCCGGACATTCAGGAAACGCTCAAGAACATACACAGCGTCCATGAAGTAGTCATGCTGAATGAATCAGAACAGAGATATGAACTGACAAGTAAAGAAAACATGACTTCGAACGAGGCTGTTTTTCAAGTCTGTGTTCAACGAGCCTGGACCTTGCTGGAAATGATACCCTCAGAGACCAAATTAGAAGATATATTCAGGGATTTAACCCTCAACTAAACCGTAGACCAACACATGAAACAAGTAGTGATAATTTGTCGTAGGGAGATCAATTCATTCTTCGATTCTCTTGTTGCTTACATTCTCTTGATCGCATTCTTGCTGCTCACCGGTTATTTCACCTGGATAGGAGGTTCCGGTGATGTATTCTTCAGGAAGCAGGCCGATCTCGTGGTCTTCTTTCAGACAGCTTTATTGACGCTTTTGCTTTTTATCCCGGCAATAACTATGAAGTCCCTCGCAGAAGAGAAGAAGTCAGGCACCCTTGAATTATTATTGACGAAGAATGTAAAGGATGGTCAGGTAGTTCTTGGCAAATTCCTGGCAGCCTTAGTGATGGTATTGATAGCATTGTTATTTACCGCAGTGTATTATATCAGTGTAAGCCGGCTCGGCAACTTTGATCATGGTGCAACATTATGTGGCTACTTTGGTCTTCTGCTCCTAAGTTCGTCCTACATCTCCATAGGCATTTTTGCGAGCAGTATTACGAGGAACCAAATTGTGGCCTTTTTGATTGCCATTTTTATAGGAATCTGTTTTCTGTTTCTTTTTGGCATCTTATCCAATAGCACCAGTGGTTTTCTGTCAGATGTATTCAACACTTTGGATCTGACTCAGCATTTTAGTTCGGTATCGAAGGGTGTGATAGACTCAAAAGATGTCATCTACTTTTTGTCCATTACCGGACTGGGTTTATTTCTTTCTGAATATGTGATTTCCAAAAGAAAGTAAGTATGAATAATACCTATCGCATATTACTCATCATTGGCATTCTACTGCTGATCAACCTTCTGTCAAGAGATTATTTTTTCCGATGGGACGTCACCAAGGACAAGCAGTATACATTGAGTAGTGCCACAAAAAATCTTCTTTCTGAGCTGGACGAACCGATCACAGTTACTGCATACTTTACCAAGGATCTCCCCCAGCAACTCATCAAAACCAGGGAAGATTTTCGCGACTTGCTCAACGAGTATGCAACCCGGTCCAGGGGAATGGTCAATTTTGAATTCATAGATCCGGGCGAGGATCCGGTGAAAGAGCAGGAAGCCCAGCAAAATGGCATCTCACCGATGCTCATACAGGTACGTGAAAAAAATGAGTCGGTTCAAAAGACGGCCTATCTCGGTGCTGTCTGTAAATCAGAATCAGGTCAGGACATCATTCCGCTGATCCAACCAGAAGGCCCAATGGAATACCAGTTAACTACTGCCATCAAGAAAATTGCGCAGGTAGAAAAACCATCCATAGGATTGATCCAGGGTCATGGTGAATCAAATTTTCAGGATCTCGCCTTACTCAACCAATCATTGAATATCCTATATAGTGTCGAAACTCTGAATCTCGAAAATGAGACTGAAGTACCCCCGAGATTCAAAACACTCATGATGATTAATCCAATGGACAGCATTCCTCCCATTCATTTCTTTAAGTTGGACCAATTCCTGGATAGAGGCGGTAATCTGAGCATTGCATACAACGCAGTACAGGGAGATTTTCAAACCGCACAAGGCACCGCTACCGGCACGGGCATTACCGAATGGCTGGCCTCCAAGGGTATCATCGTAGAACCGAGTTTTGCAGTGGATGCCCGATCAGGCCAGGTTCAGGTACAGCAGAGACAGGGATTTTTCACGATCAATACTGCAGTGCAATTTCCTTATTTCCCTATGATCAATGAATTCGAGGATCATCCGGTAACACGTGGATTGGAGCAAGTGGTCTTTCAGTTTGCAAGCCCCATCACGTACCTGCCTGATAGTATGACGACTTTTGACCCGATCGTAAAAACATCACAAAATTCAGGTAAGATCAACGTGCCTACTTTCTTTGACGTACAAAAAAATTGGGGCTCTTCGGACTTCCGGCATCCTTTCCTAACCATCGGCGGTGTATTGACCACCCGAAATCCCATTGGTACAGAATCCAAAATAGTCGTCTACACAGATGGGGATTTCCCAATGGGAAGCCAAGGAAGGAGTCAGACTCCCGACAACGTATCGTTGATGTCCAATACCATTGACTGGCTATCCGATGATACAGGCCTGATTGATTTGCGAACCAAGGGCGTAATGACGCGGCCCATCAAGGACCTCGAAGATGCACAACAGGCACAGATCAAGTGGCTGAACTTTCTCCTTCCCATTGCCCTGGTCATCCTGTATGGATTTATCAGGTCACAAAGGAACAGGAGAATCCGCATGAAGAGAATGGAAGAACAAATTTGACAAGTGACTCAACTCAGCGATAGAAGCTATGAATAACAAAATACTGGCCATCATATTTATCGGACTGCTGGTGATCTATGCGGCTACCAAAATATTCCAGGGAAATGAGGATACGAGCTTTGATCCCATCTTCGTCTCCATTGATACCTCACAGGTTACCAAAATCACCGTTGCGCCTAAATCGCCAGGCGATCCCTATACGCTCGAGCGATCCAATGGACGTTGGCAAGTTCAGCAAGGAGCTATTTCAAACGTAGCCGGAGCTACGAGTGTGCAGTCAATGCTGCGTTCGATTGCCCAAATCGAAATTCAACGCCTGGTTTCAAGGTCCAGGGAAAAATGGATGGATTACGAGGTGGACGAAACCAATGGTTTGAGAATCTCTGTGCAGGCCGGAGACAAAGTGGTGGCAGACTTTATTGTCGGTCGATTTAACTTCAATCAACAGACCAGAAGTGCTACTTCCTACGTGCGAAAGGTAAGTGAAGATGACATCTTTGCCCTGGATGGATTTTTAAGTATGTCTTTGAATCAGGGCTTCGATGCTATGAGAGATAAGACCTTATTGAAGTTCGAACCCACCACTCTTCAATCCATACAACTCCAGGAAGGACCAGGCCGACACACCCTGTCGATGAATAATTCCATCTGGGTAGATGCATCCGGAAGGGCCATTGATTCATCAGGAATCGTCAGTTATATCAGCACTGTTTCCGACATTGTCGGTAGCAATGTGGAAGAAACGAGTGAGTTGAATACATTTGAAAAAGTTGGTGCACTTTCTTATTCATTTGAAAGTGGTGAGGCGTCAGTTGTAGACATCTATCGGGATTCGAGTGATTATATCATTCGATCAAATGTCGGAAATCAACTGGTCTTCAGATCAGACAGCTTAGGGGTGGCAAAAAGGATCTGGCTCGACCTGAAAGACCTGGTTGAGCAGGGAGAGTAAGGTGCTTAGGTCAGTAAGTGCTTATGGGCGCATCACTCAACTTTTTAGACTGAGCCTGCAGAAGTCCAATTTGGGTGCCTGCTCCGCTTATAGCGAGATGACTTCAGCAGAGCCACTAAGATCTTAGGTACTTACGTCCGTAGGTGCTTTGGTAGACAGATAAATAAACAGATCAACCAATAACAAATAAACGGGACCAAGTGCTTGACGAAGATTCATTAGTCTTCAAAACTACCTCCATAATTCTTCCAAATACTTTCAATCATGGGTATATCCGGAGGACCGTCAAAAGGAAAGATCCTGTATCTGGATTGAAAGACCGCCCCGGGCTCGATATACATAGGTCCTAGATAGACAGGTGTATACACGAAGTATGGCATCTCAGGATGCACCCTGACGGGCTGGGGAAACCTGAAATTCGACGGATGGCAAAACATTACAACTCCACCTATGGAAGAAGGTAGTTGACCATATGCCGCTGTCCAATAAGGACGTGAATGATTGGCATCCATTCTATTGAACCCCTGGCTTGTAACCACCTTCATGGAATCGGCAAAGGAATCATCTTCGAGATTCCAGAACGCCGATCCCCGGAATGCCATTCCACCATAGTGATATTGATCAAGATAGATCGAATCAGAACCCGGATTCATCTGGTTGCTCGTGATATCCAGAACAATCAAACTGTCGAGACGGATCAATTGATACCTTCGATCCTCGACAATAACCGCACCCTGGTCGAGGCTGACGTGCTCGAGTTTCACTGTAAATCCAATCGTATCAACCGACCTCTGTTCGCCAACCAATGAATGATGTCTAACGGTCCCGGTACCATTCTGTTGATTCCAAAAATCTATTTTTTCATCCTTGAAACGCACATTGACCCACGTCATAAAAAGCCCGTGCTGATGTGTATGACCTTCAGGAAAACCATCAGTCAGCACCTGGCCGTCAGGAGTGCGGAGCGGATGGACATGGCCACTGCGTGCATAATAGCCAGGAAGATCATTCCCGGGTTGGATCTCCTTCAGGTGATATCTGAGGATCAATGTATCGTTTGCCAGCATGTCGATCGATCCTTCGTGTACATCTAATCGAAGTTGAACCCCTGACCGAGGTATTTCGTGGTGATTACATACACAGCAAATAAGACAAGCCAGGGCGATGCATACCAGGATGTCAAACTTGTATTTCAGTTCTGTATTCAAACCTTCAGACATTTGGTGTAGCTGATTTTCTACGATAAATATAGCTATCTTGTATAGCGGGATAACGATTAATCAACATTGTTCACCTAAATGATGGAGTCTTGAAGATCATCCCTGTTTTTGACAGAAATTTCAGGAATGCACTAATGCTGAGACGAAGTGTATTCCTCATTCTGTCCTTTTTATGTACAATTACAACCATGGAGAGCCAGGACAATTATCGGGAAGCAAGAGAAAGGATGGTCAAAAATCAAATCGAAAGAAGAGGAATCAAAGACAAAATCCTGCTCGATGTCATGAGAACTGTTCCTCGTCACAAATTTGTCCCGGAACAATATCAATCCGAAGCGTATAATGACAATGCGCTTCCGATTGGTTGGGGGCAAACGATCTCTCAGCCTTATGTGGTTGCTTTTACATTGAGTGTATTGAAGCTCAAAAAAAATCACCGCGCACTGGAAGTAGGGGCAGGGTCCGGCTATTTGGCAGCCTTACTAGGAGAATTGGTGGATCATGTGACCGCCATTGAAATCGTAGAAGAATTAGGTCAAATAGCAAGGGAACGATTGAAAAATATGGGTTACAGGAATGTCGATCTCATTATTGGAGACGGATATGAAGGCTATGCTCCCAATGCCCCCTTTGATGTCATCATCGTCAGTGCCAGGACCGATGATGTTCCTCCCGGGTTATTTGAACAGTTAAATGAAGGAGGAAGGCTCATTATTCCGCTTGGACCGGATCACGGAGTTCAGTACCTGACCCTGTATATAAAAAAGGACGGCAAATTGAAGAAGAAGGTTCTGGATGCCGTTCGATTTGTACCGCTTACAAGAAATAAGAAATAGAATCACAAATTCCTATTTCACTACATTCAACCAACCACCATCAACATAGTACGTGGAACCCACACAGTAACTCGCCCTTGGCGAACACATAAAAACAAAGAAATCGGCCAATTCTTTAGGTGTACCAAATCTTCCGATCGGTGTATACTCTTTTGCAAGATTTTCAAGGTATTGATCCGCACTGATTCCCGTTTTCTTTCCAAGGATTTCAGCTGTATTTATCCAGTCCGGAGTGATGATCAGCCCCGGATTGATCGTATTTACCCTGATGTTCAGTGGAATGCACTCATTGGCCAGGCATTTGGAAAACATGGATAATGCAGCCTTGGTCGTATTATAAATGGGTTCATAACCCAGGGGTTGGGCAGCGCATATCGACGAATTATTCAGGATTATGCCACCTCCGCGTACTTCCATCGCAGACATCAATCCTCTTGACATTCTTACAGCGGCCATTACATGCAGGTCCCAATAGTACTGCCACTTTTCATCATCTGCAGTTGCGATTTTTTCTTCTGATCCCGTCCCCGCATTATTGATCAGGATATCTGCTCCACCAAAGTGTGATTGTATGGCTCCGATAAATTCCGCTACATCTGATTGTCTACTGATATCACAGGGAAATGTCATTACCTCTACTTTGAATTCATCCCGAATCCGTTGTGCTTCGCGGTTGAGCCGTTCTTCATTGCGAGCACAAAGAGCCAAATGCACTCCTTCAGATGCAAGGCCTTCTGCTACCGCTAGTCCAATTCCTACACTGCCACCTGTGATGACAGCGACCTTATCTCTTAATTGTAAATCCATTGATTAATTTTATTGGTTCAATACAGTTTCGAATATACTTATGAAGAAGGAATATGCGGTTCAAATGGCCAGTTCGAATTTGCGATACGGTACCGGGGTCACGAGGGAAGTGGGCATGGATCTGAAGGATCGAGGAATTCAAAGAGTCCTTGTTTTTACTGATCGGAACCTGGCCAATCTGCATCCCGTGATCACTGTCAGGGAGGCTCTTGAACAGGAGAAAATAGAATACGACTTGTATGACGGCGTCAGGGTGGAACCCACGGATGTTTCCATGAAGGAGGCAATTGCCTATGCCCAGCATGGGAACTATGAAGGATTTGTCGCGGTAGGAGGCGGATCGGTCATCGATACCGCAAAGGCGGCCAATTTATATGCATCTTACCCCGCCGATTTTATGACCTACATCAATGCCCCGATCGGGCAGGGACGACCTGTACCAGGACCGGTCAAACCCTTGATTGCCATCCCTACGACAGCCGGTACAGGCAGCGAAACGACGGGGGTGGCCATTATGGATTTAACCGATCGTCACGCTAAGACTGGAATTGCCCATCGCTATCTCAAACCCACACTGGGTCTGGTCGATCCTGAAAATACGAGGACAATGCCTCCGGTCGTGGCTGCAGCTTCAGGACTTGACGTCCTGTGCCATGCCTTGGAATCATATACGGCAATACCCTTCAACCAGCGGCCCAGACCGGAGCGGCCAATTTATCGTCCTGCATACCAGGGAAGTAACCCTATCAGTGATATGTGGGCCTTGAAAGCCATCCAACTGACTTCGCAAAACATCGTCGAAGCTGTTCGCAATCCGGAGAATGAAGAGGCAAGAAGTAATATGATCCTTGCGTCCAGCATGGCAGGAATGGGATTTGGAAATGCTGGCGTCCATCTGTGCCACGGCATGTCCTACCCGGTATCAGGTATGGTGAAATCCTATCAACCTCCGGGTATGAAGACCGATCATCCCATCGTACCTCATGGAATCTCAGTCATATTGAATGCTCCTGCGGTATTCAGATTTACAGGAAGTGCTTGTCCCGAAAGGCACAAACACGCCGCCATTCTTCTTGGAGCAGGTGACGATTCCAAAGATATCTCACCAGAAGAAGCGGGATCTATATTGTGTCGGCAAATCACACATTTGATGAAACAACTGGATATTCCGAATGGTCTGTCAGCGATTGGATACACTCGTGATGATATTCCGGCACTCGTGCAAGGAACTTTACCTCAGCATCGCGTGACTAAGTTGTCTCCAAAAGTAGCTTCTGAAGAAGATTTATACCGACTCTTCGAAGATGCAATGGTGGCTTGGGAAGAATAATTCAGGATTTTTGACTGGTATGATCAGTAACGATCACCCATTCACCATCGATTTTCTTCCAAAGTAATAAGAAATGCCCACCGGGGCGATCTTTTTCTCTTTCCAATTCCCAGCTTCCTGTGAGGCTTGCCATGTTATCACCATACATGGTCAAGTCCACAATTCGAAATGTTAATTTGCCCATGGCTCCACGATCCGGATACCTGATTTTATAATTTTCCAGGGTCTCGGTCCATCCATAAGTGACACCATCTGCATTGCCAAACTGGAGTTTTTCGGATTTCCAATAAGCTTGCATAAATGCATCAATGTCACCCCGGTTCCAGGCTTCCTGCTGAATCATCAAAATTTCCTGTATGATTTCGAAATTTTTCTCCGGATTTTGACCTGACAGGAGGTCAGGAAGGGAGTAAAAGAGTACAAGGACTAAAACCGTAGACTTCCACAATTTCATAAGAATTTGTTTTTAAACTCAAAAAAAAATCAAGATGATCAAAGTCATTGGTGGTGATAATCATGGTTATCTTACCGATTCGTCCAACGATCTATCTTGTGCCATAAATCTATAAAATAATAAGTCTATGTCATTTAACCTACAACGGTACGGAATCGAAGTCGAAGAGATTCACAGAAACTCAAGCGTTCCCGTACTCTATGAAATTGGATTGAGAAGAGAAAAGGGAACTGCCATCTCGGATGTCGGTGCCTTGCTCGTATATTCAGGTGAAAAGACGGGAAGAAGCCCAAAAGATAAAAGGGTAGTCCGTCACCCCGGCTCAGAAAATAATATCGATTGGGGAGAGATCAATATTGAGTTAGACGAACACGTATTCATGATCAATCATGAGCGCGCAATGGATTATCTGAACACGAGGGACAGGTTGTTTGTCGTGGATGCCTTTGCAGGATGGGATCCTGATTACAGGATCAAGGTGAGAATCGTCTGTACAAGGGCTTATCATGCACTTTTCATGCAAAACATGTTGATCATGCCGGGTGACAAGGAATTAGCCGATTTTGGCGAACCGGACTACATCATCTTTAATGCCGGCGGATTTCCTGCCAACCGGTATACGTCCAAGATGACCTCTAAAACAAGTATTGATGTCAATCTCGAAAAGAAAGAGATTGTCATCCTAGGAACTGAATACGCCGGTGAAATGAAAAAAGGAATTTTCTCCGTAATGAATTATCTGATGCCTTTACAAGATGTGCTTCCAATGCATTGTTCAGCCAACGTAGGAGAAAGTGGTGACGTCAGCATCCTGTTTGGATTATCCGGGACTGGCAAAACCACTCTGAGTGCAGATCCCAAAAGAAAGTTGATAGGAGATGATGAACATTGCTGGACCGATAAGGGAATCTTCAACATAGAAGGTGGATGTTATGCAAAAGCCATTGATCTGTCGGAAGAAAACGAACCCGATATTTACAATGCAATCCGTTATGGTACGGTATTGGAAAATGTGGTTTTTGATCCAAAGACACGAGAAGTAGATTATTCGGACACTTCTATCACTCAAAATACCAGGGCCTCTTACCCGATTGATTTTATCGACAACGTACAATTCCCTTGTATTGCCGGACATCCGAAAAACATCATTTTCCTGACTTGTGATGCATTTGGCGTCCTGCCTCCGATCAGTCAATTATCACCGGAACAAGCAAGCTACCATTTCATCGCCGGATACACCGCCAAAGTTGCGGGTACCGAGATGGGAGTAACTGAACCGCAAGCTACATTCTCGGCATGTTTTGGGGCAGCATTTATGATGTGGCATCCCAACAAATATGCGGAGCTTTTGGCCCAGAAAATGAGACAACACGACGTAAAGGCCTGGTTAGTCAATACGGGTTGGACAGGTGGAAGCCATGGTGTCGGATCGAGGATCAAACTGAAGTATACAAGAGCCATGATCGATGCGATCCATGATAATGCATTTGATGGAATTGAGTGGGTCAAAGATCAGGAGTTTGGATTTGACATTCCCGTGAGTTGTCCCGGTGTTCCTTCGGAGGTACTGCAACCCAAAAACACATGGACGGATAAAGAAGCTTACGATAAAACCAAGGAAAAGTTGATCACCTTGTTCAGGAATAATTTTGAGCAGTTTGAAGACCAGGTGCATCCTGCTATCATCAATAGCGGCCCTGTGAATATGTCAGGACTTCTGACGTCCTGAATGCACTGACAAGATGTAGTCAGAGGATGTAAACCCGGTCAGCTATTTCGAAAGAAGATAGGAGATCATTGCTCCCGGGATATCGATGCCCGTGGCTATTTCCGTAGTGACGTAATCATGGGGCATATTGACTTCAAGAATAAATGGATTTCCATTTTTGTCAATGAGTATATCGACTCCGCAATTGGTGAAATTTGCACTATGTGCGGCTGCAACAGCAAGTGCTTCGACATCGGAAGAATATCGCTTTGGTATCGGCAGTTGATTATCGACGGAAGTCCTGAAATCACCTTCGGGAATAAGCTTTTTGTTTGCTGCGACGACGTTTGCTCCGATCACGATGAGTCTGGCAATTTCTTCAGGTTCAATATACTCCCTCATGATATAAGGAATGTGACTTTCGTGGAGAAAATCTGTGATTGACAGGAAAGAAGGCATATCTGGAATGATCATGGTTCCGACACCTTTAGTCCCTCCACCGGTCTTGAGAATTACCGGGAACCCACCAAGATGTTCGACTTGTACTTTCTTCCGTTTCTTATCCCTATTGCAATGAAATATCGTTTTGGGGGTGGGAAGGTCTGTCTGATCGTGCACCATTGCATATTTAATCGTGTCCCGGTTATTTTCAATTAAAAGAGGCGGGTTTACATAGTAGCTTTTGGCTGGAGACTGAAGCAGGAGGGTCTCCAGTATTTCTCCTCCCCGAGCCACGTTATAGACCATATCTTCAGGGCCCGGCGATGGCAGTGAACTGTAGTCATGATCCAATGCATTCATCGCTTGGAATTGAACGGAAAATTTGGAACAAGCTCTTTGTAAACTTTCTATTCTTTGTTGGACTCCTTCATAAAAGCCCTCATGAATACAAAAGAAAGTTGGCATATCAGGTATTGTATTCCTTGATCATCAAGAATTTGTAGGATGTCATTCCACAAATAGACAATCCGGCATTCTGACACATCTTCTTTGATTGTTTGTTATGAATGGAAACAAAGGCCCATACTGTATTGATACCGGAATTTTCAAGTTCTTCCAGGACATGCCTGGTAATCATGGTACCAAGACCCATATTGGATTTGAGCCGATCAATGTAAATACTGATCTCGGCTTCAGACTTTTCCTTCATCGGATGATAAAAGGCGGGTAAAATCGAAACCCAGCCCGAAACCCCTTCGTCGGTCCTAACCACCCAGAAATCATAGGGGAATGAACGTTCGTAAAAATTTTCGAGGAATTTGGATCGTTGTTCCGACGTGATCTTCTTTCTTGGATGGACTTTATACCAACCCTGTTCCCAAATTTCCAGGATACGGACAAGATCCTTTTGTTCTGCCGGATGGCAGACAATTTGCAGACAGTTTTGCACGGCGACTAGGTACTATTTATCCAAAGATAACATAATCAATGATGTAAATTTTGTGTATTATTACTCGATATGCAGTCCAATGATTACCGAGAGAACTCCGATATCTCGAGAAAGTTAGTAGCGATCCTGTTTGCAGACGTTGTTGGCTACTCCAAGATGATGCATGACGATGAAGGAGGCGCACTGAATCTACTCAGTAGGTTTCAGTCAGTTCTTGAGGAAGAAGTACAGAAGGTCGGCGGCAAAATTGTCAAGAATTATGGGGATGGAAGTCTCTGCGTATTCAATAGCGCCGTTCAGGCTCTTCAGTGTGCAAAGGCCATTCAAACTTCATTTTTCATCGAACCTAAGATTCCGGTGCGCATTGGCATTCACACGGGTGATATCGTAGAAAAGAACAATGATGTATATGGAGATGGTGTGAATATTGCGGCCAGGCTGGAGACTATTGGACAAGCCGGGAGCGTATTATTTTCAAAGAGCATCTATGACAAGGTTCGAAATCACAAGGAATTCAAGTTTGCTTCTTACGGCAGGATAGAGTTAAAAAACATTCAGGAAGCCGTAATAGTCTTTGCGTTGGCTAATGAGGGTTTTACAGTTCCAACCATTAAAGAATTGGGTACTCCTTACAGTAAGCCCCTGGACCCCCCGGGATCGAGAGTTTTCAAAAGGTTTTTTCCATATATATTGCTCATTCTCGGAATCCTCGGCATGAAATTCTGGAATGATGTGACCAATAAGATCAGGGTCATTGACAAGTCGATTGCTGTCCTTCCATTTCACAATGAAAGCAATGATCCGAGTAATGATTATTTCTGCAATGGGATAATGGAGGATATTTTGACACAGCTTCAGAAAATCGGAGACCTGAAGGTCATTTCCCGGAGTTCGGCTATGCCATACAGAGACACTCCAAAACCGATCCGTGAAGTGGCGAGTGAATTGAAAGTAGCATATGTACTCGAAGGAAGTGTGCGACGAGCTGGTGACCAGGTAAGGGTAACGGCCCAACTCATAGATGGAAAGAGTGAATCACAGATCTGGGC
This sequence comes from Saprospiraceae bacterium, assembly GCA_028282725.1. Lineage (GTDB taxonomy): Bacteria > Bacteroidota > Bacteroidia > Chitinophagales > Saprospiraceae > JAJRXG01. Next base: position 15,845 of record JANQHF010000059.1, on the reverse strand, counting down.
AAACAGCTTTGATGAAAAATTAACTGCCAAAAATATTTTTGAAATTCAAGGAATCATTGCTGATAACATTTCTGATCAACTGGAGACAGAATTTGTAGATGAAGAGTCATCAGCAGAGGACACGGATCCAACAGACAACCTGGAAGCCTATGACAACTATTTACGTGGTTTATATTTTTACAATGATCGCTTTGGCAGGGGTGAGGAATATATTACAAATGCAATCCGGTTTTTTGAAAATGCAATCCGGTTGGACTCCAATTTTGCAAAGGCTCACTTGAGATTGGGATATAGCCATGATCACATGTATTGGGTGAATATGGATGGGTCGCAGGAAAGAGCGGATATGGCCAAAAAATATTTCTTGAAAGCCAATGAATTGGACCCGGATGATCCGGAAATCATCGAAGGACAAGGCTGGTATCAATATCATATCAATGCAGATTATGTAGCAGCCAGGGATATATTCAACTCCTTGCATAGCAAGTATCCGAAGCGGTCGACCCCACTGAATGCCCTGGGTGTCATCAATAGCCGACTGGGCAACTGGCAGGAAGCAGAAGATAACTTCGAGGAGAGTATTGATCTGGATCCAAGCTACATTTCGACATATTTGAATTTCTTCTATAATCTTAGCGGCCAGAGAAAATTTGTCGAGGCTAAGAATTACCTTGACAATCTTCTCAATATATCTCCCGAAAATGAAAGAGGGCACCGGGAAATGTGCAATCTCATACTCTATGTGACCGGTGATGCTGTAAAGGCCCTGGAATATTATGAAAGTTCAGGTTTGCAGGATCCATTTACTTATCGCAGGTTGATGATCCTGAACCGATCCATAGATGAATTGCTCGAAAATCAGCCCGAACTCACGACTGCAACCGACATGGAAGAGTTATTCCAATATGCACTTATTCATTACTTCAATAAAGATTTGAGCAATGCGAGGCGATTTGCTACCCAGGCAATTTCTCTGATCGATCCATATGTGAAAATGTCTCCAAATGATTTCATGATGGTGACCCGGTTAGGCATCATGTATGCCCTGATCGGGGACGAAAGAAGAGCACTGGAGCACGTGAACAGGGCAACGACTGAACGATCTATAGAAAAAGATGCCTTACTCGGGCCTGAACTTCAATATGAAAAGGCAAGAACGCTTAAGATCTTAGGAAAGGATGATGAGGCTATTGAGATCCTTAGAAACTTAATGGGCATTCCATGTTACATGACATCCGAAGTATTGAATGTGAGTCCGATGTGGGATGACGTACGAAGTAAATCCGAATTTGAAGATCTTCTGGCCTTTCAGCGCGAAGTAGATCCCGTCTTATAAATTGCTTTCCTCTTAGTATTCGAGGAGGACCTTGAAATTCCTGTTCAATGGATCCAGATGCTTCAATAGTTCGTCAAACCATGAAGGACCGTGTTTTAGAAAGTAGGGAATAAAATTATCATGTCTTTCCTGTAGTCCATCGTTCCCGGGAAAGTATCTGGATTTCAGATTTTTCAGTTTGTTAATGGCAACCTCGTTTTTGTTTTTTTCCGCCTTCAATAATTTGTTTTCGAGATAGCTGATTGACTTATCTGCCTTGGCTGCTTCCGACAACACGGTTTTGGAAAGTGTAGGGTCCACCTTATCAGCAAGGTCACGTATAGTCTCAAATACGCTTTGAATCAATTGTTTTTCACTATGCAGATTCAGATCCACTTCTGCCTGACTATGAGCATATTTGCCGATGACCTGTTCCTCACGATGGAACAAATCAATATAAGACATCTTGTTTTTGTCAAGCCACTGATTGGTCTTCTTATCAAGGATCATCACAGAATCCCTTCGGACCAGCATGGGAAATGGCAGATCCCATCCCTCAAACAAGGACTTTCTTTCCATCCAATAGGCTAATTCTCCACCTCCACCTATATAGGCAAGGTTGGGAAGAATTAACTCCTGGAAAACCGGTCTCATGATTACATTCGGACTCACAGAACCCGGAGAGCTTTTGATCCTCGCAATGACTTCATCTTTGCTCATTGTCTCTTCACCGATAGTATAGGTACCATCCTCTTCCAGGATTACGCGATGGCGATTTCCATCTATCCAGAATATATTTACATCTCTTACGTGGGCCTGCGCCTGAAACCCGGCTTTTTCCAAAGCTCTTTGATCTCTGTTGACTGCCATCGAGGGATCACCGTCAGAGACATCGTAAATGACGTAAGGCAAAAGTTTCTCTTTGAATACCGGGTTGTCAAAATTGATGATCACCAAGCCGTATTCACGAAATAATTGATCGACAAAAAGAAACATGAATTCACCATACGTTGATGAATGTTCCAGTGATTCCCAAATCATGTTCTTCATAAGTTGGGCGTGCTCACCGCCTCCCAGTCTCTCAAGCACATCATCAAGGACTGCTCTCAAACCGTCATGTGACATTCTTCCGGTCGGCCCAACCTGATCCGTACTCCAGGTATATGAACTCCCAAACATATTGACGGTGGCAATTTCGTCGAAATCGTGATCCTCACCACCCATCACCAAAACAGGAACGATATAGTACTCTATTAATTCCTCGTTTATTTTCTGCGCAAGCGCAATCGCACTGCATATCTTGTAAATAAAATACAAAGGTCCTGTCAACAGACTGGGTTGATGGGCCGTGACAACGGTATATGTATCGGGAAGGCGCAGTGCCTCAATATTCTTTGAAGTAAGAATCGAGGTCGGCACATCAGCATATTGCTCCATGAGCTGTTGGACAAGCATGTCACGGTCGATCTCAAAACCCTTCCTATTCTCAATGATCTTTTCAAAGGATTCCATCACCATTTCATGCTTATAAAACGGACGTAAATTTTCGTCACCGAGTTGATAAGCCTTGTCCCTTTTCGAGAATTGCGGAATCCGATCGTATGATAATTCCTCTAATTGATACATATAAGTGATTGAACGATTATAGGTTCATTTAAGTGTGATGATTGCAAATCACCCCTGAGCAAAAAACGACCACAAAAGAATTAAAAAAAGCTTGGAATGTCACCTGGTATGATAAAAAATCAACGGATCAAAAGGTGATGTGACAGAAAAGTAAATGAGTAGCACATGATGACTCAACTTAGTCTGTTTGAATAGAGAATGAAACCAAAAGATTCTTTAACCTTGCCGGTGAGGTTTGATTTACATTCTATGGATACACCTAAACTGTGCTGAGGTATTTGCTTGAAAGGTTGACTTATGGACTCCTTGTCCTGGTCCTGGTTACGGTCATTGTAACTACGATCATCAATCTCTCTCCTGTCGATCCCGCTCGACTTACCTTTGGACAGAGGTTGGACGAGGCAACGGTGGCACTGAAAAGACAACGATTGGGTTTGGACGAACCGCTTCATATGCAGGTCTTGTATACATTGAGAGATTTTAGCCCATTCGTGGCAGGAAGTCCAAAGACCTGGCGCGCAGAGTATACAGGACACAATGCTCAATTCGGAGATCTGCTGATCGGTATTAAGTGGCCCTATCTGCGGGAATCATATCACTCCGGAAGACCCGTCCGCGAATTGTTATTTGAAGCCTTTCCCAATACATTAATCTTGTCCTTGTGCGCCATTGGACTTGCCATCGTCCTTGGAATCTGCTTGGGCATATTGGCCGCTATTTACAAAGACAGTTGGCTGGATCGTCTTGTCATCCTGATGAGTTCTCTTGGTTATTCTGTTCCCAGTTATGTCACCGCAATTGTCCTTGGCGTACTGTTCGGCTATTATTTTCGATCTGTTACAGGTTTGAATATCCAGGGCAGCCTGATGGAATTGGACGACTTTGGTGAGGAAGTCATGGTTTGGAAAAACCTGGTCTTGCCTGCAATTGCACTGGGCATCCGGCCGGTTTCAATCGTAGCACAATTAATGAGATCAAGTATGCTGGACGTCATCAACGAAAAGTTTGTGCTGGCTGCCCGGGCCAAAGGTTTGTCCTCCATCCAGGTAATAAAGGATCACGTATTGAAGAATGCGTTGAATCCGGTTGTAACCGCATTGAGTGGTTGGTTTGCCGCACTATTGGCCGGGGCTTTCTTCGTCGAGTTCATCTTTAATTTCAAAGGACTTGGATTTGTAACTGTGAATGCCTTGTTAAACTATGATATACCTGTAGTTTTGGGGGCGTTATTATTTACGAGTTCACTATTTATTATGATCAATATCCTGGTGGATGTCACATACGCATTTCTGGATCCCAGGATTAAATTAGGAGAATAAATGTCGCAATCCAGATACGAGCAACGCGGAGTATCCGCATCGAAAAGTGAAGTACACGAGGCGATCGCCCATTTGGACAAAGGTCTGTTTCCTCAGGCATTTTGTAAGATCTTACCGGATTACGCAGCCAATGATCCGGAATTCTGCAATATTATGCACGCAGATACTGCCGGTACCAAAACGAGTCTTGCTTATCTCTACTGGAGAGAAACGGGAGATCTGAGCGTATGGAAAGGAATAGCTCAGGATGCTATCGTCATGAATATAGACGACATGGCATGTGCCGGTTGTGTCAACCAGATTGTGCTTTCTTCAACCATAGGAAGGAACAAATCGATCATACCAGGGGAAGTCATCAAAGAAATAATTCAAGGCACACAGTCATTCACGGATGAAATGGCACAACAAGGAGTGCAGTTGATCCTTGCAGGAGGAGAAACTGCTGATGTAGGTGATATTGTCCGAACCATCGATGTAGGGATCACCGCATTCGGAAGAATACCGAGAAGCCAGGTGGTCAGGAATGACATATCAGAAGGCGATATAATCATCGGATTGGCATCTTATGGACAAAGTACCTATGAGGCCGCATATAATGGGGGCATGGGTAGCAATGGGCTGACAAGTGCAAGACATGATGTACTGGTCAATCAGTATGCCGGCTTCTATCCGGAAAGCTTTGACGACAGCATCGACAGCGACCTGGTCTACAGTGGCTCTAAATCACTCACTGATAAAATTGAAATCCCTGGTATAGGTGAAATAGAAATTGGAAAGTTAATTCTTTCGCCAACAAGAACTTATATACCAATAATTAAAGTGATACTTGATAGATATTTTGACCGGGTTAGTGGGCTGATCCACTGTACGGGAGGTGCACAGACTAAGGTGATGAAATTTGTCGAGAATAAGAGGATCATAAAAAACAACTTATTTGATCCTCCGCCACTCTTCCAATTGATAGAGCATGAATCCGGCACGCCAAGGAAGGAAATGTACCAGGTATTCAATATGGGGCACCGTCTTGAGATCTACTGTGACAAAAAAATCGCAGAAGACGTCATCGCCATTGCTTCGAATTTTAGGATCGGCGCCCGGGTCATCGGTGAAGTGCAAAACTCGGCCAGCAACGAGTTGGTAATAAAAGATGAGAAAGGCACATATGTCTATGGAAGCAATGATCAACTCTGAGCCCATTACTTAGAATTCACTAATCCAATTATTTCTACCATCTTTGCCAACCATTTTTAATTCCGCAATGGGTAAGACGATCAGTAAGCTGCTTTTATGGATATCGGGTTGGAAGGTGAAAACAACCTTTCCGGCTGATGTCTTCCGAAGTGTTATGGTCGCAGCACCCCACACTTCAAACTGGGATGCCTATTACTTGAAATTGGCCACTCTAACTTTGGGAATACCCATGAGGGTTGCCATTAAGGACAACTGGACAAAAGGATTGATTGGATTATTGATCAAACCCCTCGGTGGACTCGGCATCGATCGTTCACCAAAAGAAGGTTCCCGGCGTCTGAGCCAGGTGACGCTTATGGCACAGCTCTTCGATCAGCATCACCAATTATCTCTTGTCGTAGCACCCGAAGGAACCCGAAAAAAAAGAGATCGTTGGAAAATGGGCTTTTATTGGGTAGCTCAGGAAGCTGACGTGCCGATCGTACTTGGCTTCCTGGATTACAAGAACAAAATTGCCGGAGTAGGGGATGTCGTCATCCAACCCGGCGGTGATCAGAATAGGGATATGGCTCTAATCAATGATTTTTACAAAGACTTGATTGGAAAGAAGCCTGAAAATTTCACCATAGATCCTAGGTTTACCAGCTGAGCCCGCTATCCCAAAGTGTACTGGTAAGCCCACCAGATCAACATCAGTTGAAGAGGAAGTCTGATTAGCGTTAATAGTACATTCCTGTTCTTTTTCCGCGCCTTTTGAAAATGTTTAACATTGGCGGGGAAAACAGCAATCAATAGAAGAATAATACACCATGCTGCTACAATTTCTGTCTCATAGATTAAAAGACCGGTCCCAAAGAGGATTTCCAGGATTCCAACGATCACATTGATGGTACCTGGAAACGGTACCCAATTCGGAGTAATACTCAGAAAAAAACGTGGATTTCGAAAATGGCTGATTCCGGCATAAATGAAAAATGCTGCAAATAAGTATTGATGCCACATAATAGAATCCTATAATTTCCTGTCACTTATTTTACAAAAACTCATGAACCCGGGCCACAATGTGACTTTGGCCTGGTATTTCGTCTTATCAATATACCAGAAAGTCTCAATATGAGCCATGCAGATCAGGACAAATTGGACTGGACAGCACTAATTAAGAAGGAGTTGGATAAACTCAATGACTACGTCACCGTTGATACAGATCAGCATTGGGACATTTTTGTGCAAAATCTTCAGGCCAAATCATAAAAGGTCCATTCACTATTAAAGATTTCGTTATTTAACTCGTTTTGAATTAGGCTGTTTCCTATTTTCGCCAGATGCGAATAATAGGATTTACAATCTGCCTTTTCGTTTCTTACTTTGGCTTGTTCAGCCAGCACGCTGATTCTTGTAGTCCGACGATCTCACCATCCGCTCTCAGTCAGAGAATTGCCAACTATACATTTGAAATTACCCTGGACCACATCACTCATTCCCTGGAAGGAAGGGAATGGATCGAGTGGAAAAACCTGAGTTCGGATACGATCCGCAATATCCGTCTCTATATGTACCTCAACGCATTCAAGAACAATCAGAGCTCCTATTTAAAGGGTTCGATGATGAATGTCATGGGGCAGGATTTAAGTCATCGAAAAGATGAAGACTGGGGTTGGGTCAGCGTCGTGGAAGCCTTTCAGAACGAAAAAGAAATCACAGACATGTATTACGTCCAACCGACAGATGGCAATCCACTCGATCAATCGGTTCTCGAGATCGTATTGGATCAACCCATTTTACCAGGAGCGACCTTGTCACTGGACATGGTCATTGAGGCAAAACTTCCAAGAATCATTTCGCGATCTGGTTTTGCCGAACATGGACACCACCATTTTGTCCATTGGTATCCCAAGATGGGTGTGTATGAACAAGATAAGAATGGGGAATGGGGCTGGAATTGCCACCAGTTTCTACGTCAGATGGAGTTTTACGGAGATCATGGAAATTATGATGTTACGATTGAACATGATGCATCACTGACGCTTGGTGGAAGTGGTTGTTTTGAGTGGTACAAGGAACCTGTCGAGGGAGCCAAAGGAAGGGTGAGCACGAGATTCAATGCAGATGATGTAATCGATTTCGGTTGGGTGGCATCGCCAAATTTGCTTGTGCATACAGAGCAATGGCGCCATGTTGAAATCCGATTGCTCTATCCAAAAATACACAAACGTCTGGTACCAAGATTGATCGATGCTGCGCTGCATGGGCTGGAATATATGGACAAACATGTCGGAGAATATCCCTATTCGACATTGACCATACTCGATCCTCCTGTTCACGGATTGAGATCCGGATTTATGGAATACCCCACCTATATAACCGGGGGTTCATTTTACGCCTTTCCCAAGGGATTACGATCACTTGAGTCCCTAATTATTCACGAATTCGCGCACCAATACTTCATGCAGATGGTGGCTAATAATGAGAAAGAAGATCCATGGTTGGACGAGGGATTTGTTACCTTTTACGAGGACTGTATCATGGAAGATGCCTATGGAGACGCCTCGCTCTTCGATCTATTGGGTTATCGCGTCAGAAACAGTTCGTTTACCCGGAATGAATATGCAAGTCTTCCCAACCATAGTATAGGCCCCATTGCGGTCAGGAGCTGGGACGTAAGACGTGATTATAAGGGGATCATCTATTCCAAGACGGCTACTGTACTACAGACATTGAAGAGGTATATCGGTGAGGAGCATTTCGATGAAATGATGCGCAATTATTTCGAACAGAATAAATTTGCTCATCCCAGGAAGGACGACTTTGTTTCAGCGGTCCTGGAAGAATTCGAAAGACATCCCAATATTCTTACTCCTGTCATTGAAGAATTCCTGACGGATGTATTGGATGGTACGAAGGTCTGTGATTATGCAGTTACGAATATTTTCAATGGTCGTACACCTCCTGTTTCCGGTCTGATAGATAGAACAATTGAATACAAGATGTCAGGATTGACGTCGCCTGGTGCGAATTACAGTTCCGTACGGCTCGAACGCTGGGGAAGCCTGATCGTTCCGGTCGATGTCAGGATCAACTGGTCTGACGGCACCGTGTCCGAAGAAATGTGGGACGGCAAATCCACAGTATTTGTAATGGAGTTTTCCAGAGATGCCCGAATTGTCTCTGCAGAAATTGACCCGGAAAGAAAGTTATTTCTGGACATCGATTTTAACAACAATAGCATTTCACTCCAATCGGATAAGGGAGGAATTTGGAAGTATGCCATGCGTTCCATTTACTGGGTTCAAAATGCCATTCAATCCACAAGTTTTTTGATGTGAAGAGTATAGGTAACATATTATTCAGTGGATTTACCCACAGGAAGCTGATAACAACGATCTATCTCCTGCAATTTGTCATGGCTATTACGGTGGGACTGCAAGTATATAATGTACTGGATGCTTCTATTGGCAATTCATTGTCGATCAATGGATTGAAATACGGGAATGCCCATATGGTCATCAATGACCTGCTGAACACCCACGGACCTTCATTGTCCCCGGTCCTGGGTCAGGCGAGATGGATGATGCTCGTCTACCTCATTTTTGCAGCTTTTATCCATGGAGGTATTTGGAATTCGCTAATTCATACCGGCGCTGAAAACGCATTTTGGAACGGAGGCGCGACTTATTTCTTTAAATGTCTGGGATGTGGCATGATATGGACGTTTTTATTGCTGATATGGTCAGCGGTTCTTTGGATACCTTATATCAGTCGGATTACAATATGGATGGAACAATGGCCCTCTGAGGCACCCATTCTGTGGATTGGTGTCCTCATCTTCTTCATATGGCTAATAGGTGTTCTGATCTTCTTTGTGGCTTCCTGTTATAGCAAGGTCTTCATTATCCGCGATGATCGACAGGTGCTCAAATCAGTATGGAAAGGACTAAAAACAGGAATCCGGCAAACATTCAGGGTGGTACCCATACTTCTGATTTTCGCCACGGCAACAGGAGTACTCTATGCTATCCACGCAGTAATCGACGATTCAAGAATACTTGCATCGACGATCGGAATTTTCATTTTGTTTTTCATACAACAACTGATCGTGTGGATCAAAATAGGATTGAGAATCAGTACCTATCGCTATCTTCTGCACAGGAATGTTTAAATGTCATATTTGAATCAACTTCCTGTATACGCCAAATATCCTTTTTGTGAATTACCAGGATCTTGGTAAATCGCACCATATAAGTTTTAAAGACCTTGTACTCGATACATCGAATAGAACTTCCTACCAAATTCGGGATGAAGACCGTCAATACCTTTTTGTTGAAGGGAAAGAATGAAGTTGTTCTGATTGATAGTGGTGAAAATTCTGATGAATCAATGGCAGCGCTGGAGCGGGGACTTGGCAATATTCAAATGACGGTGTGCGACATTGACCGTATCGTAATCACTCATGCCCATGTAGATCACATGGGAATGGCAGGCAGAGTAGCGGAGGCTGCCGATGCAATGGTATTTGTTTCTGAGTTGGTCAAACCCTGGGCACTGGATCACAAATCGATGTGGGGTCAACGGATCTCAGTAATGTTACCGGCATTTCTGCAATTTTATCCTCGGGAAATGAAATCAACGGTTGAAGAAGGCTACGGGAGCCTGATCAGTGGATTTCAAAATGCCTGGGTCCCGATCAATCCGGATCGGATAGCAATCTACGAAAGTGAAGGAAGAATTGAAATGGCAGGCACTGATTGGCAGGTGCTCCATCTTCCGGGTCATAGTAAGACGCAATCTGCCTTTTTCAATCCATCAAACGGCGATTTTCTTTCAGCTGATATGTTGCTCAAGATTACACCTACTCCTGTTATCGAACCGGATGATCAACTTCCCGGGCATCGGAATAAAGGCATCCTTGAAATGATGAAATCTTATGAGCGCGTACGGTCCCTCGATATTAAAACTGTTTATCCAGGGCATTACGAGGTACTTACCAATGCGAAAGAAGTGATCGACAGACAGGTGAAGCGCATTGAAAAACGAACCCAGCAATGCCTGGAGTTCATTCGCAGTGGGGAAAGTTCGTTCCTGGGACTCTACAATACGATGTATGAAAATAAATTCATCCTGCCGGCCCTCGTCATGTTGATCGGTTACCTGGATCTCCTGGAGGAACGGGATCAAATCAGATATGAGGAAAGAGATGGATACTTACAGGTATTTCCAGTCTGATCTATTCACGGATCAATCTCTTGCTTAATTCTTCAAGACTTACTCCTTTGGTTTCAGGCATACAGAAAATAACCCATAGAAGTTGGCACACCATCATGACGGCAAAAAAGGCAAAAATAGGCCAAGGATTCTCTTTGAAAATATCGATGACGACCGGAGCCAGCAATGTGATCATAGCCGCAAACACCCAGTGGGTACCTGAGCCCCATGATTGACCATATGCTCGCACCGTATTCGGGAAAATCTCCGAAATAAAAACCCAAATAACAGCACCCTGGCCTACAGCATGGGCAGCAATGAACAGGAGAAGGAATACCATCAGGAATCCTGCACTTGCCCCTGAATAAAAGGCGTATGCAACCATCGACAGACCAACTATGTAACCGATGGAACCTATGATCATTAAACGTTTTCTTCCGGCCCGGTCGATGAGGTAAATGCCGAGCATGGTAAAAATCAAATTTATGGCGCCAATAGAAATCGAATTCTGCAGGGATTCTTTAGCCGCCAACCCAGCCTTCTCAAGGATTTCAGGTGCATAATAAAGGATAAAATTGATCCCTGACAACTGGTTGAACATAGCCAGAACAAAGGCCAGGATGAGTGGAGTACGGAATTTCGGTTGCCAGATGGCCTCCTTTGCCTGGGACGCGGATTGTTGAATAGCTTCGACAGCCGCATCCAGCTTTTTTACACCCATATCGCTCAAGATCAACTTGGCTTGATCCGGTTCATTCTTTTTGGTAATGAGCCAGCGCGGGCTGCGCGGAACACCCATAACCATCAAGGTATACAGGAGAGCCGGAATGGCTTCGACACCAAGCATCCAGCGCCAATCGTTCGCACCTCCAAAGCCTTTGAGTAAATAATTGGAGAAGAAGGCGATGAAAATCCCAAGGACGATATTGAATTGGTACAAGATGACCAGACGGCCTCTATTTTCCTTTGTAGATATCTCCGAAATATAGGTAGGAGCAGCGACAGATGATGCTCCAACGCCCAATCCTCCTATAAAGCGAAAGAAGGAAAAGCTGTAAGGATCCCAGGCGAGGGCAGAACCCAGAGCTGAGACAGAATAAAGAACTCCGATCCATATCAATGTCTTCTTCCTTCCATACCGGTTACTGGGTATCCCACCGAGGAGTGCCCCGATCACCGTACCCCAAAGGGCCATAGACATGATGAATGTCCCGTGAAACCAGGGGCTGGTTTGCCATAATTCCCGGATAGGCTGATTGGCACCGGAAATGACTACCGTATCAAATCCAAAAAGAAATCCAGCCAGGGCAACAGTTATCGCCCAGTAGTTTTGTTTCGACATAAAGCTCAATTCATTTACAAAGTAGGAATTTTCGATTTGAACCGGGCATCGGGGAGCCCGGGATTGTCAAAACCTAATTCCGTTCTTTATTTACGGTCAAGGAGAAGATATCCGGTCTCTGGTAATGACCGGAAACGGATAGATTCATTCGTTCCTCCAAATTCCTTTCGATTGACAACTCTCTGACGATCAGTTTTCTTTCTCCATACAGTGGAGGCAGGATTACGGATCCATCCGGTCCATAAATGGCTGAACCTCCCTTCATGATCAACCCATCATGCGGAACCTGGATAATATCACTGATTTCCAATTCTTCAGGGAGTTCAGATTGATGCATCACCTGTCCTACGGCTATAACATGGCAACGGCCTTCATGAGCATAGTGGCTGCAAGCCACATGATGCATTTTCTTTACAAAAGGCCACAATGCCACATGCACCTCCTCTCCGGTATCATGCATTGCCTGACGGGCAAGCGGCATCCAGTGCTCCCAACAGATCAGGGAACCCAATTTGCCAAATGGCGTCGGGACAGATTTTAAACCGGCCCCATCTCCCAATCCGTGCACTAATTTCTCCGTATAGGTAGGCATCAATTTGCGATGATGATTGACGATGTTACCGCTATGATCAAAGGTGTAAATTGTATTGTAGACCGTTCCATTTCCCTGACCTTCCGCGATAGCTTCATTGGCCCCAAGCACGACGTACAATTCATTCTTCCCGATGATGGTTTGTAACTCTTTCATTATCGGGCTACCTGGAGAAAGTCCTTCCTTAAACATCCTGGCCCAAACTGACTTGACAGGGGAGTGATCCCAAAGATTGACATCCCTGCAAATGTCCAGCCATACCGGATAACCGGAAAACCAATTCTCTCCGAATACAACGAGGTCAGCACCCGAGTCAGCAGCCTGGATGATATACCTCTTCGTCCTCTCAAGTGTTCCTCCTGCATCCAAGTAGACAGGGCCATCCTGTACGATTGCAACTTTCATAGCATTTGAAATTGTCCATCACAATGTATGAAACTGCCAAAGGCTGTGAAAGAGTTTTTGGAAGGGAAGGGGAGAATCGAATCTTATTCGACTACAAAACGAATGTTCAGACCGTGGTTTTGAGTAACATCGATGACATATTTGAAATTACCACTATCATAGAATTCATCAATGTTGTATTGTTCAGGCACGAGGCGATATGCCCTGGAATTAACAATAACCTCAACAAATTCAGACTCATAGATGGATTCAAAAGGGATGTAGGTCGAGACTTCATTAGGAGCCAAACTCCCAAAGGAGACATTATTAACCGTGACTTGTTCGAATACATGCTGGCTACCATTTTCAATTCTCAATTGTATTCCATATTCCCGGCAACCTACGAGCATAAAAAGTGCGGTAACAAAAGCGGTTTTGGACAAAATGTTCATGTTGTGGATTAAGTTTTACTAGAATCAGCCAAATGATTTCAGACTCAGTTCCTTTTGCTACAGCTAAATAACGAAATGCGAAAAGAACAGCGTACTAAGGTAAACCCTAGATACTCAAAAGTGTTAGATAGCTTCCATTTTGCACATGGATCATGATCGGGACATCAAACGCAACGCGTACATTTGATCCAAATGTGTCCTATGAAGTGTCAAAGAGACAAGTTCAGTATAGACGAAGGAATCGTCTACCTGAACGGTGCCTACATGTCTCCTATTCCAAAACGAACCGAACATGCGGGAATTGAAGGATTGATTCGCAAAAGGACACCTTCCAATCTCAGTACAGAGGATTTCTTTGAACCGGTGGATGAGTGCCGGAGGTTATTTTCAAAAATTGTCGGTATCACGGATCCGGAGAGGGTGGTGGTCATCCCATCAGTAGCATATGGCATGGCGAACGTTTGCCAAAACCTTGAGCCTAAGAAGGATGGCAACATAATCATCCTTGAAGAACAGTTTCCCAGCAATTACTACCCGTGGAAAAGATACTGCGAAGAAAATAATCAGCAATTGGTCATTGCAAAAAGACCTCATAATCCCAATGAATGGACAGATCACATACTACAGCATATCAATGACCGCACTACTGTCATAACCATGTCACATGTTCATTGGGGTGATGGAACGGTATTCGACCTGGAAAAGATCAGTTTAAAAGCCAGAACTGCCGGGGCTCGACTCATCCTTGACGGAACACAGTCGATCGGGGCTATACCCTACGATCAAGACGAGATCCAGGCAGACGCACTTATCGTTAGCGCGTATAAATGGCTATTGGGACCGTATGGAGTAGGACTTGCGTACTACGGTCCGTGCTTTGATGATGGTGAGCCGATTACACAGAGTTGGCTTAATCGTCCACAAAGTTCTGATTTTCAACATCTTACAAACTACCAATCAAGTTATAGATTAAAGGCTCGTCGTTATGAAGTCGGAGAAGCACCGGATTTTATAAAAATGCCCATGTTGACAGCCTCTTTGGCGCAGCTATTAGAATGGCAACCCATTAACTTTCAGGCCTATTGCCGCAGTATTGTAACTCCCATCCTGCCAAGCCTGAAAGAAGCGGGATTTCGGCTCCTTGATGAAGAAAATATGGCCTTTCATCTCTTTGGTGTCCGTCTTCCTGACGGCCTCAGTATGTCAGAGGTCAAGGACCACCTGAAAAATCAGAAAATCATAGTTTCTTACCGCCAGGATGCCATCAGAATTTCCCCAAGTGTCTACAATACTGCTGAGGAATTAGATCAACTACGAAACGCGCTACTGGATTTGGTTTCTTGACAATTGATATGTCAATTTATAGATTTTTGATTTTGTATTGTTCTGATCATAAAGATCATAGCTTCTGAATTGTCGGCTAATTTGCACAATACCTCTTCAGCAATTGTTGCACTATCAATTATTCCACCCATTTATTAGTTAAAAATCAATATAATATATATTACAGTATTTTGTAATATATTATGATTGGACTTCAATATAACGGGGACATTTCACAAGATGGTCGTTCACCATACCGACAGCCTGCATAAATGCGTACACGATCGTGCTGCCGACGAACTTGAATCCGTCCTTTTTCAATTCTTTGCTCATCGCATCGCTGATCGTAGTGGAAGCAGGTACTTCAGACAATGATTTCCAACGATTGATGAGAGGTTTTCCTTCCACATGTTTCCATAGATAATCGCTGAAACTTTCACCGCGCTCCAGGATATCCAGATACGCCTGAGCATTAGTTACAGAAGCACGTATTTTCAGTCTGTTGCGCACGATTCCCGGATTGGCCAATAACGCTGCAATCTTTTCTTCGTCGTAAACCGCGACAACGCTGGGGTTAAACCCATCATAGGCTCTTCGGTAATTAGTCCGTTTACTCAATATGGTCCACCAGCTCAATCCTGCCTGGGCACCATCCAGGATCAACTTTTCCCACAGAGCCCGGTCATCATAGTCCGGAACGCCCCATTCCTCATCGTGATAGGCGATATAATCCGGATGTCTCAGACACCACGGGCAAGTTCCGTCCCGCGCCTCCATTAATTACCGGCATTTTGTGGAAGGGGTGGAGGACCATCTGGTAAAATGCCCTTATAGATATAATCTCCCTTGCGTTCCTTGAATTCGGCTTTTATACGATCAATTGATTCCTGGCTTTGGAACAGGTCGAGCATGGTTAAGCCCAAGGCCTTTGTGGCAAAGAGCATTCCTTTATGCCCTATGCTCATTCCTCCGCAAGCCACAACTGCCCAAGAGTGCCAGGGAGTATCTTTAGGCGCCGTAGTAGCAGCCAGTCGAACAACGGGTACGATCCAGCTTACATCTCCCACATCTGTCGAACCACCCCCAGGATGCTCTTTGGTTT
>JANQHF010000041.1 GCA_028282725.1 Saprospiraceae bacterium | reverse complement strand
AAATGGGGTGAAAAGTATGGAGAAAAAATGGGTAAATGGGGAGAAAAATATGGCAAACGAATGGCGGAATGGGGTGAAAAGTATGGCGCCCAATTTGGTGAAGAATTCGGAGCAGAATACGGGGAATTATTTGATGAGGAATGGGTTGCTGGTCTTGAAGATCTAGGTGCTCAAATGGAGCATACATTTGATGAGGAATGGCTGGAAGGTATTGCAAGTATAGGGACAGAAGTGGCAGTGGCAGTACAGGAAGCCATGCGGGATTTTGACTTTGATGAGTTAGAATATGACTATACCTACGGGGATATTTCCAATAGCCAACAACTGAAAGAACAACTGGTCGATGCCTTGAATAAGGACGGCTTGCTCACAGATGACAAAAATTCCATCACCATTACAGATAATAAAATGACTGTGAACGGCGTCTCGCAATCAAGCGACCGGTTAAAAAAATATCAGAAAATCATACAATCCAATTCCGAAAGTGCTTTTCGGAAAGGAAAGACTAATGTCAAATTCAAAATTCAGGGGAAGAGTCTTGAAGACTCTAAGAGTACGGGAATAACCATCGATATCAATGACTGAAGTGAAAGCGTTTATTGAAGTTATGGTTTTGGACACCTTCTGTTAAAGGAGGTGTTTTTTATTTGACCATTTCCCTGAAATGGTCAAACACACAATTTTCCGGGTATAGCTTTGCTTGTTTCTCTTTCCGGATAATAGAATCGGACAAAATCTGCCTCCTCCAACAGGTCCTTACCAAACTATTGGTACTGTAATTTATGAGTGGCAATATGCATCAGTCAATTTTCATAAGCGCAGACTTTTTCCGCGCCATTTTTGAAGGCTATTCGGAACCTCGAAATCCCGGACAAAAATCCGGACTCGTTCAATTCACTTCCTTTCAGTAGCGATTCGTAATAGTCGTTACTATATGATGGCGACATGAATATGTATCTTTAGCTCAACTATTGAAACCAATTATGTCTTTGAAGAGAGTCTTTCTTTCTTTATTCCTATTTGTATGTTCACTGACCGTTGTATGTCAGACTTCCCCCCTGCGGGATTGGGGTATTTCCATCGGAATCTTTAAAACCGGCCCTTTAAATGCACTCACCGATGTGCCTGGTGTGAAGGTCGGGCACGTTACAATGATTGAAGGAGAAAATATCAGAACGGGGGTAACAGCCATTCTTCCTCATGGCGGCAATCTATTCCAGGAGAAGGTACCTGCAGCCATTCACATTGCCAATGGTTTTGGCAAGCTCGCGGGAATCAGCCAGGTAAAAGAGCTGGGTCATATTGAAGCACCTATTATCCTGACGAATACCTTGTCTGTAAGTACCGGTGTAGAAGGTGGTATCCGATATTCGTTACAACAAGATGGAAATGAATCCGCAAGATCTGTAAACGTGGTGGTGGGCGAAACCAATGACGGACGTCTGAATGACATCAGGGGTCTGCATGTGAGGGTCGAGGATGTGTTGAATGCAATTGAATTGGCGAGTCAGCAAAATCATGAACAAGGAAATATTGGAGCCGGTACCGGTACTGTCGCTTTTGGCTATAAAGGAGGGATCGGGACATCCTCCCGGCGTCTTCCCAAGTCTCTCGGTGGATATACAGTTGGGGTCCTGGTGCAATCCAATTTCGGAGGAGTACTTGAGATAGACGGAGTGCCCGTAGCCAAAGAAACAGGTCGTTATCCCTTCAAAAGCAAGATTATGAATCCGGATGGCTCCTGCATGATTGTCGTCATAACGGATGCCCCGGTCCTGGCCAGAAACCTCGAACGAATGGCCAGGAGAGCAATGCTTGGTTTTGCAAAAACCGGTGGTATGTCTTCAAATGGCAGTGGCGACTATGCGATCGCCGTTTCTTCTTCAGAAGCCGTACGATACCCCTACAATGATGAAGGAAGGTTTATAGAAGTCCAGGAACTTCGAAATGACGCAATGTCTCCTCTATTTCAGGCCACGATTGAGGCTACCGAAGAGGCTATAATCAACTCACTTCTGTCCGCTAAAGATATGAAGGGGCACAATGGCAGTGATGTCAAAGCAATTGATCACGAAATGCTAAAGAAGCTGTTTCATGAATACGGCAGGATGTAATTTTCACAAGAATCTTTTGTAATATACACTAGTTAACCATTATTAATTTGAACAAAATGAACAACGAAACAAACAAAAGCCATTGGTCTTTTTGGATCATAGGGGTTGTCGCCTTGATTTGGAATCTTTTTGGCTGTTTTCAATTCTTTGTAGAATATAACTTCTGGAAAAACCCGGAAGCCCGTTCCGCTCTTGGAGAAATGGAAGAGGTCTACAGCCTAATTTACGATGCGACTCCCGGTTGGCTCTATGTAGTCTTTGCGATAGCTGTTGTGGCTGGAGCCATAGCTAGTATCGGTCTTCTGATGAGGAAAGGATGGGCAGTGACTCTTTTTGCCCTGTCGTTAATCGCTATAGTCATCCAGATGGGATATAACCTTCTTGGTACGGATTACGTAGAACGACTTGGAGCTTCTTCCGTCATTATGCCATTGGTGGTAATAGCCCTCGCTCTTTTCCTTTGGTATTACGCTAAAAATGCCAGGACTCAAGGCCGGATTACATGAGTCATCAAAAGTTAAGAGGGTCCGGATATTGATATTCGTACCCAAAGGCATCTTTGAATTTAGAGTTGTCCACAATCTTATGGGCCACAACTCCTGCTTCAAATCGAGGAGGAGTGAGCTTTAATTTCTCGGACTGTCTGCGATAGAATTCTTTCTTGGTTGGATGGCGGTCTGCACAGAGATTATAAATTTCATTATCAGGTTCCGATTTTACCAATTCAAGTAGTGCAGAAATGCAATCCCCGAGATGAATCATATTTACCGGCGTGTCACCACCCGGCAATCCCTCCCGACCCTGAAACCACTTTCCGGGTTGCCGGTTTTCCCCGACTAAACCCGCCAGTCTGACGATGGTATAGTTGAAACCGCTTGTGACAATTACGTCTTCTGCTTTCATTATGGCCCCAATGCCCGGTCTTGCTGCAAAACACGGACTCTCTTCGGTAACGACATGTCCCGTATTTTGGTAGACACCTGTTGAACTCGTGTAAATAATATGATCGATCAATGATTTTCCGATTCCTTCAAGAATAGTTTTGATGCCTTTCGGGTAATGCGATATGGCCTCAACATCTCTCCTGCCTGGGGGAATATTGATGATCAGGGTCCTACACTCGAGCAGATCTGAAAAAACGGGTCTTTGGCTGGCACTTAATTGTAACCGGTAGGCTGTGATCTCGTTAGAAGTTAATTCCGAAAGCCTGGATTCGCGTGTTGTACTTCCTTTAACTTTGAATCCAAGTGCAACTAATTTTTTGGCGAGGGGCAGACCCAGCCAGCCGCATCCGATGATGGATACCACCTTTCGATGATTACTCAAACCACCTTACTTTACTTTTGACATCCTGTCGCCGGGATTCGAGTTTTAGACCTTCCTCAGGCACACCGACATAAAATAATCCAAGACACCTTTCTCCCTTCTTTAAATTGAAGAATTCCTTTGAATTAAGTGCATACCCCGGGGTACTCCAATAACTTCCCAATCCCATGGCTGATGCGGTCAACCACATATTCTGAACCGCACATGCAACGGCGGCTTCCTCTTCCCACTTTGGCACCCTCTTTTCGGGGTCTCTTTTCATACATATGGCAATGATGTGACTCGCTGATAATGCCTTTGTTTTTATCTTTTGATATTTCATTTCGGAATACACCTCAGGCAGTGTGTATTCTTTATACCAGGCAGCTCCGAATTCGCATAATTTATGAATCTTTTCTTGCGGAATGACGATGAAAAACCATGGTTCCGTCAATCTGTGCGTGGGTGCCCAATTGGCATTTTCAAGAAGCTCCCAAACCTTATCTTCAGGTACTTTTTCTCCCGTATACATTGCCGGGAAAATAGCACGGCGCGACCGTATAATCCCGGAAATCGTTTCTACCTTATTCATAAATTCAAATCGTTCTTTAAAAAGTGATGAATTGCCTGTATGCATACAGGACATAAGAGCTTACCTTCGATCGGCAGCCAATTCTCTTTTATAAAAGAAGCAAAAAAGGAGGGAAATGAGAAACCCCAGAAAGATTAATTGTCCCAGTAAATTCTCGACAAACGGTTTCTTTGACAGAAAGGCATATACTCCCACCATAACAGGTAAAAGTAATATATATCCAATCCACCTTACTTTCCGGACAGAAAGCAATACCCAACCAAGTGTAAATAAAGCAAGAGCAATAAATAACCATTTTGTCCAGGTGTACATTTCCAACTGATAAAAGACAGAACCTGCGGCCACGGAGTAGTCCGGATGAATGGCTACAATCTTGAAGAGCTGGATATTTTCAAGCAAATCAGCCATGACGATCAAAGGGGCTAGCCATCTTGAAAAGACTAATAGTCGACCTTCAAATATTTGGGCGGACTTGTGAAGTAAGACGAAGAGAAAAAATCCATAAGCGATCATAAAGCCAAAATCGATCTTGTTGATGAGATCCAAACGCTCTCTTTCGTCTCCATCCAGTACATCAAGAACTTCCCTGGCTTCATCTGCATCTGAGGCAAATTCAAGGGCCAATACAGAGCTGTCATAGGGTGTGGGATACTCTTCCGGTCCAAGGAACATCATAATTAGTGCAAATGGAATGATCAGGAGGCCGATCAGACCTTGATTCAAGAGTGGTCTGGTGTCTTTTGATGAATTCAATCTTAATTCTTTGCGATGAATATATCAATTCATAAGGAGAACGAGGACTTGATTTCATTTGGAACCAGAACATCGGAGGAAGTGATAATTGCCTGAAATTGTGCTCAGAAAAGTTTGATAAGAAAGTATATTTTCGCGCCTCGTTTTTTACAAATGTCCATATGAGAAAGATCATACCGTATTGTTTCGCTATCGCGTCCATCGCAGTTCAGGCACAATCTGTTGACACTACTTATTCTTTTGAAGGAGATGTCCTGGTCAGTGAAAAGAGAATAAACATTCCCTTTAACGATGCTTCACGGACAATCGAGGTTTTGGATAAAACAGAGATTGAAGGGCTCAATGCCACCAGCATTAACCAAGTCCTGCAAATCATCAGCGGGGTGGACATCAGACAGCGCGGAGTACATGGTGTACAGGCAGATTTGAGTATCCGCGGTGGTACTTTTGAACAGACCCTCGTGTTGATCAACGGTGTGAAAATGCTCGACCCTCAGACAGGGCACCACATGATGAATTTACCGGTCACTCTTGCCGACATTGAAAGAATTGAAGTACTCAAAGGTCCGGGTGCCCGGATCTACGGACAAAATGCTTTCGCCGGAGCGATAAATATCGTGACAAAGACTACTGCTGATCATGGAGTCTCTGCCGGAATGAGTCTGGGTGCCTTTGGACTACTGGGAGCCTGTGTGTCCGCCAATCTTCCTGTAAATGAATTCCACCAACGGATTTCAATTAGTGCGGATCACTCAAATGGGTACCGGGACAACACGGATTTTGACATCGTGAATTTATTTTACCAGGGAGATACACGTATCGGTGGTAATGGTTCCCTGGGATTGATGGCGGGATTCACTCTGCGTGATTTCGGAGCCAACGGGTTTTATGGAAATGAAACATTCACAGAACAGTACGAACGGACCCGTACCGGCTTCGTCAATGCATCGTATTCATTCTCATCTAATGATTGGAAGATTGCGCCAAGTATTTCGTGGAGACGCAATTATGACAACTGGATGTTTCAGAGAAGTAATCCCGACTTTTTTCAGAATTTTCATACCAGTCACGTCATCACCGGCGAAATGAATACCAGTAAGTTCCATGAATCCGGAATATTCGGAATGGGCATCGAATACAACAGAATTATTTTGAACTCAAATAACCTGGGCGATCATGCACGTGATCAATTCGGCTTGCATCTGGAAAACCGTTTTTTATTCAGCGGTGAAAACATAGATCTGACCCCCGGATTATTCATTTTATCCATATCGGATTTTGGTACCGAGTTCTACCCTGGCATCGATTTAGGGATTCGTCTGAGCAATCAATGGAAAACCTATGCAAACTTTGGGTATACCTCAAGGATTCCAAGTTTCACCGATCTTTATTATGAAGACCGGGGTAATATTGGAAATCCCGACCTCGTGCAGGAATCTGCATTCACTTATGAAGTGGGAGCGAAATTTCAGCGTCAAAACTCTAGTATTCAACTCAGCTTTTTCAGAAGAACGGCAAATGACTTAATTGATTGGTTCAAAATCAACCCGGATGACCGCTGGATGCCTGACAATTTTGGAAGTGCGTCATTTACGGGGATCGATCTTACGTCCACTTTTGCTTTTGAAAAAATCAATGCGCTGAAATTCCTGAGATTCAGTTATGCCTATTTGCATGCAAATCTCAATGACAGTGATTTTGCCTTAAGTCGAAATGCACTGGAAAATCTTAGGCACCAGCTTATTGTACATCCACAATTTCAAATCAATGACGATTTGTTATTCAATTTTTTGTTGAAATACAATGATCGGGTTTCATTAGACGATTATGGTGTCCTGGATACAAATGTCACATGGAGATTTGAAAAATTCGATGTGTCAATCACAGCGAACAATCTGTTTGGTGCCGAATATAGAGAGACCGATCTTGTCCCTATGCCCGGAAGGTGGATACGTGCAAGCATCAGATGGTCGATGTAAAAGCTGATATTAGTGTCTATGTCGTTTGGAATGAATGAGAGTGCTTGCTTGTTCTTAATTTTGCAAAATGACTCATTCACATCTATTCAATTACAAGGAAAGAAGACGCAAGCTTGTCGAACAAGTAGGCTCAGGAAAAATTTTATTGATTGGAAATGGACACAGTGCCATGAATTATAAGGATAACTGGTATCCTTTCCGTCAGGACAGCAGTATGCTTTATTACACGGGTATCGATAGCCCGGATATTCATTTGTTGATGGACATTGATGCGGGTACTGAAACGCTCTTCGGTGATGAATTGTCCATCGATGATATTATCTGGACCGGCAATATGCCAAGTATCAGGAAGCAGGCTGACGAATCGGGCATTGACCGGGTCCTGCCATTGCAGGAGTTGTGGAAGAATGGAAATGGCTCTTTGCACTATCTTCCTCCCTATCGCGAAAGACACACTATTATCCTATCAGAACTTTTGGGTAAGGATTTTCATCAGATCGCCGATGGTGCATCCAAAGAACTCATTCTGGCCATCATCAATCAAAGAAATTACAAGGATGATCATGAGTTAAAAGAAATGGCTCATGCGGTTGATATTACCTATGTAATGCACCAGGCAGTCATGAGAGCTTGCCGACCGGGAATCACAGAGCATGAGTTGGTGGGCGCTGCATCCGAAGTTTGTTTTCGGCATAACTCGCAATTCTCATATCCACCAATTTTGACCGTTCATGGCGAGGTATTGCACAATCATAATTATGCATATACGCTGAATCCAGGAGACTTGGTGCTTTTTGATGGGGGTTGTGCATCTCTTGGTCATTATGCGGCGGACATCACCAGGACATTTCCCGTCTCAGGAAAATGGACATCGATGCAAAAAGATGTTTATGATATTGTGCATGCCGCTTATACGGAAAGTGTCCAGGCCTTGAAACCCGGTACGTATTTCAGAGATATTCACCTGGGTGCCGGATCGATCATTTTTGAAGGTCTGAAAGAACTGGGATTCACAAAGGGCAATACAGAAGACGCAGTCGAGGCAGGAGCACATACTCTATTTTTCCAATGCGGCCTTGGTCATATGATAGGGCTGGATGTGCATGATATGGAAAACCTGGGAGAAGAATATGTCGGGTATGGAAAGGGCATGAGCAAGAGCACGGAGTTTGGGTTGAAATCCTTGCGTTTGGGAAGAGCCCTTGAAGAGCGATTTGCTATCACTGTAGAACCCGGTGTTTACATCATTCCTCAATTGATCAAATTGAGAAAGGAAGAAGGTTTGTACAGGGAATTCATCGACTATGATGTATTAGAGCAAAACAAAGACTTTGGAGGAATCAGAATTGAAGACAATTTTGTGATAACCCCAAAGGGCTGTGAAATCATCGGCGATCCGTCAGCAATGCCAATTTCGAGTGAGGAGATCGAGGAGTTTATGCAGGACGTTTAAAGCTGGGCAGGATTGGGCTTGTTTGATACCTAATAGGTCTCATCTTTATTAAAATACAACGAACCAATAATTCCTGCGGCCAGGGCCAATACAATAAAACCAAGACTTACTCCCTGGGGAATGTGTATCTGGTGGGAAAGCAACATTTTAATACCGACAAAAGAGAGGATAGCAATCAGACTGTATTCAAGGAATTCAAATTTGTTCAACATACTGGACAGGAAGAAATACATAGATCTCAGTCCAAGAATTGCAAAAATATTTGATGAAAATACGAGAAAGGGGTCTGAAGTAATGGCCAGGATTGCCGGAATACTATCCAGGGCAAACAGAACATCCGTGATCTCTATTACGATCAAAGCCACAAAGAGTGGAGTGGCGGCAAGGACATGCCTTTTTCTGATGAAGAAATGCTCACCTTCAATATCTGAAGTGATCGGAATAACCTTCCTGGTTTGCTTCAAAATTGCAGAATTTCGTGCATCAAATTCAGCACTGCGGGAAGTCAACATCTTATAGGCTGTATAGAGAAGGAAAAATCCAAAGACATAGATCATCCAGGATATCTTATTGATCAGGACCACACCGAACAAAATCATCAGCGCCCTGAACACTATGGCACCGATAATTCCCCAGAACAACACCCTGTGTTGAAATTTTCGCGGAATCTTGAGAGAAGCAAAGATCACGGCAATGACAAAGATGTTATCAATGCTCAACGACAATTCGATCAGATATCCGGTAATGTAGGTGACCAGGGCCGCACTTGGTGTCAATCCCGTAGGATTATCGACCATACCATTCTGATAAATATAGTATACGGCAATGGAGAACAACAATGCGAAAGAGACCCAAATTGAGGTCCAGATTGTGGCTTCTTTTCCACTGATTACATGAGCCTCTCGATTGAATACCCCAAGGTCAATGGCAATAAATATTAATATCATTACTATAAACAGACCCCAGATCATACAGCTGCAGAATTATAGTTAATAGGATTATCAACCAAAATTTTTCTTTTATTAGGAGCTCTTATATCGATATTAATGAGTGGAAGCGCGTGCAAAAATTCAATTAATCTCGCATAAATCCTAATTCCACCAGCATCATATTCATAGACTGCAGATCTTCATTTTGGTCACCCATCTATCAGAAATAGCAAGAATATTCGACGGATCTGACAGGGAAGTAAGCACATAAGTATCTTTAAGGGTTAACCAATCCTTGAATGGTATGGACTTTTGTGTATGGGCACCTTGGGTATTTTCCGCACTTGCGGGTCTGATCGGCTGGCTTTTTCGAGGATGGTATGATGACCGGAAACTCGACGAGCTGTATAAAAAACTTCAATTGAAGGATGATGATATTTATCACCTTCACGAAGCACATGAATTGCTCCTGAGGGATAAAGAGCGACAGATTGGAGACCTCAATGCTGAAAAGGAGGTTCAACAAAAGTCCATAGGGGAATTGCAACTTCAACTTTCTCAGTCTGAAGAATCCACAAAAACATTGCTCTCGCAGGTAGTCAGGGAAAAGAAAAAGAAGTCCGGAAAGCAGAGACAATCCAAAAAACAAAAGACAGCCGTCTTAAGAAATATCGAGCAATTACCTTTTGCTAAAACTGATATCATTGAGTCTGAACCGGTGGCAGGAGATTCACCGGAAATCGAAACTAATGGAAAATCAGAGGAATTGAAGACTGTGGAGACAGATAGGGAATCTCAACGTAGTGAAACAGTCACACCACCGTTGAGCGATCACGATAGAGAAATTCGAAGACTGCGAAAGGAGATCAGAAGATTGAAGTCCAGGCTTAAAAAATTGAAGAGAAAAAAGAAGATCATCAAAGAAATACCTGTCACGATCCGGAAGACCGTATTGATTAAAGAGTCCTTGGATAAGGAACGATTGAATGAGGTGCTTGACGAGATTCCCATCATAAAGACAAAGGAGACAGTCAGAAAGAAAAAGAAAAAAGGAAAACCCAGGATCGTTAAGAGATAACCGGACCCAATACCTCAAGAATTACTTCCGCACACCCGGCGGGTTGTTCAAATGGAACGAGGTGCCCTACATTTTTCATTTCTACAAATTGACCATGGGGAATCTTTTTTTGTAACAACTTCCATCTTCTTTCATCTATTACGTCTGAGTATTCAGCCTTTACAATAGTGATCGGACAAGGCACCTTATGGATGATATTCCATAAGTATGGGGCCGTGGCATATACATGAGATTCCCAAATGCCCGGATAAGCAAGTGTGACACCGTTCTGATCATTGATCAATCCAAATTGTACAAAATCTTCAAGTACATCGGGATCAAATCTCTGGAAGACTTTTTTGGTTAGGAGAAATTCCTTTGCTTCTTTTCTGTCTTTCCAAAGCGAACGCCTTTTGGCAGCAATTGCTACCATGGGCAAGATTTTTTTCTTTACCGAATACGGCAATAATTGAAAAAGGAGTGTCCCATACCAGGGCAGAATTACCGGATCGATAAGGATCAATTGTCGAAACAGTTCCGGGTTTTTTACGGATGCCAAAAGTGAGACTACTCCGCCCATTGAGTGCCCGATCCCAATGACGCCTTTTCTTCCTGTTCTCTTCATATGATCGATGATATCACCTACGAAAACATGCCAGGAACTGAGTAGTTGTGCTTGTTCCGTTCCCCAAAGTGGTCTCTGGTAAGGCAGCACTACGTGGTAATCCTCAAATGATTGGAAAAAGATTTTGTAGCACTCAGGAGTATATGCATTAGCGTGCAGGAATTGAATCAGTGGACCATCCTCATTCCCAAGGGAAAGTTCTTTCATATCATCAATCTAAGTCTTCGTAATTATCTTGCCTGAATCTCGGACGGCAAATGCAGAGAAAACATAAATCCTCAGTTCCCGTATTCTTAATCTTCTGGGGACTTCCTGGGACGATCTCAATTAAATCACCGCTACGAACTTGCCTCGTGGATGAATTGATCATGACCACGCCCTGGCCGGATAGGATGTAGTAGAATTCGTGTGTTCCTCTTAGAGCGTGCAATGCTGTTTCCACTCCCGGAACTATACGAGCCCGGGCAAAAGAAATGTCACCTCGAGTTTCTGTGTTCATAATTTCGGTGATATAGCAGCGCTCCTCTGTAAGGAATTCCTTTTCAACATCCGTAGAGTAGATATTGAATTCGCTCTTACTTCCTGTCAGGCATTGCGTTAAAAGTTGTAGAAATCCATTGCGATTGACACTATGGACAAAGTGGACCTGTGAAAGATCATCACATTCCATGACTTCGATGTATCCCCGTGTCACTTCGTTATCGTCATTGTTATTGACGGACATCTCAAAATAACCTGTTTTAGTGATCAGGTCCGGATCGAGAACAACAGACATCGTCAAAGGGTCTGCAAGATTAATGAGGATTTCTTCATCGTTTTCCCGCATCCATCGGATCCTGGGTTGTTGTAATCGCATTGCAAGCTTTGAAAGATCACTCCCTGATCGATCAATGATCTGAAATTCCTTCAGGGTGAAACTTCCGCTTTTCAATGTGGTATCCCATCCGATCATGGTGATGTTCGATGTAGTGTCAAAAACGATGCCCGCGGCATCGGGGTCGGCCCAAATATTAAATTCTGCCATAGGAGTGATATTGCCGGGAAGATCCACAAGGCCACCCATTATATATATGCGTTTTAGGGAATCAATGATTCCCGGATCAGATAGGATCATAAGGGCAAGGTTGGTAAGTGGACCCAGGCAAACCAATTCAATTTCACCGGGCTGGGCGGAAAATACTTCTGCCATTTTCTCATGAGCCCTACCCTCTTCCGGAATCCTTCCCTTCAAATCCAGTCCCAGATCGCCCAGTCCATCTGTTCCGTGAATAAAATCAGCTGGTACCAGGTCTCTTTTTAATGGTTGATCCGCTCCTTTAAATACAGGTACATGTGCTTTCAATAAATCTATAATGAACAAAGCATTCTGGACTACTTTTTCATTCGGTACATTTCCACAACAAGTACTAATGCCCACGACTTCAACATCACTGAATTGAACGGCCATTATAATGGCAATGGCATCATCTGTGCCTGTGTCTGTGTCAATCCAAATCTTTCTTTTGCCACTCAAAACTGAAATTCGAAAATTAATTCCTGATTGGAAATTGGTGCATTATCGAGATATTTGCAAGATCAAATTTTCGAAGTAAATCAAAGGAAGAATGACGGAAAAAGTGATCCCCGTTGCAGATGTTTCTCAATTTGTCGGAGGAAACGAGGAAGAAAGAAAAAAATTTGTGGACCAACTTGGTCGGGCATTTCATGAAATTGGATTTGTTGGAATTAAAAATCATGGAATTCCCGAGAAATTGATCGATGACTTTTACGGAGCATCAAAGACATTTTTCGCCTTGTCCGGTGATGTCAAAAAGCAATACGAGATTGAAGGAATGGCGGGACAACGCGGATATACTTCATTCGGAATTGAGAAAGCAAAAGGGGCTCAGACGGCTGATCTTAAAGAGTTCTATCAATTTGGTCAGGAAGTCAGCGAGGAAGAAAAAAACGAATTTGGCTATCCACCAAACGTCCCGGTAAAAGAAACACCCGATTTTACCGAATTGGGCCTTCGACTGTACAAAGAGTTTGAAAAACCGGGGCGCATTTGCTCAGGGCCATTGCGATTCACCTGGAACTCGAGGAAGAGTACTTCGATAAACGAATTAAAAATGGCCTGAGCATTCTGAGGGCGATTCATTATCCACCGATTTCAGAGGAGCCGGAATCCGCAGTCAGGGCGGAGCAACACGAAGACATCAACCTGATTGCACTTTTGGCCGGCGCTTCAGCCGGGGGGCTTCAATTATTGAATAAGCAAGGAGAATGGAAGGATGTGGTCCCCGAAGAAGATGAAATCGTCATCAATGTCGGTGATATGTTGTAAAGGCTCACCAACAACTATTTAAAAGTACGACACATCGTGTGGTGAATCCTCCAAAAGAGGAATGGCACAAACCCCGGCTGTCCATTCCTTTCTTTCTCCATCCGGTTGCAGACATGGATTTAACATGTCTTTCCGGATGTGTTGATGAAGAACACCCCCTAAACTATGCACCGATTACAGCCGGAGGATATTTGGATGAGCGATTGAGGGAGATCGGGCTGAAGAAATAAAGGTTAGTTTGAATTTGCTCTTTGCCAGGAAACTCCTCCTGCTTTCTGAATATGTTGCATGAGCAAAGCATTCAATTCTTGAAACTTATCAGGATATTCTTCAATCAAGTTATTAGTTTCACTCGGGTCATTTTTGAGGTTATACAATTCCTGAGGAGCGAAAGGACTGTTTTGAACGAGCTTCCAATCATTCAGCTGAAGTGCTTGAATCGTTAGTCCTCCATACTTGCTGCCACCTTCTCTGCGCATAAAATATAAGGGTCTGTTTTGATCACTCATTGATTCTCCCTTAAGTACCGGTAAAAAACTTTTGCCCTCAATGACATGGCTTACTTTACCTCCTGCGGCTTCCACTAAAGTTGGATATAGATCCATAGTGACCGCTTTATAATCAGATACGGATCCAGGAGGTACGCCGCCATTCTTCCATACAATACTCGTAGGCACCCTTATTCCTCCCTCATATACGGACTGTTTTCCATCTCTTAAAAAACCATTGTTCGCCAGATCCTTTAGCAAGCCTCCATTATCACTTGAGAACACTATGATTGTATTGTCATATTCACCGGTTGATTTCAAGGCATCAATCACCTGGCCTATGCCATCATCGAGATGTTCAATGAATGCAACTAATTTTGCTCTTTTGTCAGAAATCTGCGATTCTCGGTCCTTGACTTTTTCTAACCATTGAGATGGAGGTTGGACAGGAAAATGAGGTGCATTGTATGACAGGTATAAGAAAAATGGTTGCGCCCCTGGAGCTATTTCCTTTATATAATCGACAGCCCATTCAGTAAACAAATCAGTCGCATGACCGGGAGGATCTATAAGCTCCATGTTCTTTCTCATATAGTTGATATTGTGGCGACGCTTTTCCCAGTAATCATCCATCATATCGCCTAACCAACCTTTGAAAGTTTCAAATCCCCGTTCATTAGGGGTGTTCGGGCTCTCAAGACCAAGATGCCATTTTCCTATCAGCGCTGTGTGATAGTTGAGGTCATTCATCATTTGAGGTAGTGTGATTGCAGCAGGATCAAAAAAGCCCCAGTTGTCTTTTGCATGTGTCCTGATAACTCCAGGAACTCCTACCCGATCAGGGTATCTACCGGTCAATAATGCGGCTCGTGTCGGAGAACATACGGGACAGTTAGCATAAAAATGATCCAAACGCATCCCGTCTTCGCATAAAGCATCTATATGAGGTGTTTCAATATCCTCGGTACCGTAGTAGGAAACATCATAATAGCCTTGATCGTCAGTGAGAATAATGAGAACGTTGGGTGCCTTACTTTTCGCAATATTAGACATTGAAGAAGATGAATCCGGAGATTCCAAAAAACATCCCATTATTAGAACTGTTAATAATATGCCCGGCCTCGTTACCTGCATTCTAGAAATTTGATGAATTCATTCCGGTAAATTAAAGTATAGAAAAATTAATACTTTTTGTACATGAAATTCCTTACTCACCCTATATTACGACCAACTGGTTAATCCGATATTGTCATGATCTACCCTATCTTCCTCTGCTTATTTCTTACTCTATTTGAATCTTCCATTTTTAAAATGAGCGAAGGCGATAGACTTTCGCGTGAAAGTCCACCTAATTTCGTAGTCATTTTCATGGATGACCTGGGATGGGGAGATTTGAGTAGTTATGGACATCCAACGATCCACACTCCCCACCTGGATCGCATGTCACGTGAAGGGCAGAAATGGACAAATTTTTATACGGCTTGCAGTGTTTGTTCGCCAAGCCGGGGAGCCTTGCTTACAGGTAGATATCCGATAAGAATCGGTCTCGGTCCAACCACTGGCGGAAGTCGGGTATTTTTTCCTGACTCCAAGGGAGGACTGCCACCGGAAGAAGTTACCATTGCTGAAGTACTGAAGGAAAGAGGGTATAAGACCGGCATTGTAGGAAAGTGGCATCTGGGTCATCTTCCACAATTTCTACCTACCCGTCAGGGATTTGATTCTTACTATGGTATTCCCTACAGTAATGATATGGATCACACCCAGGGATGGAACCTGGAAAACCTTTTGGGAGAACCTGATATTACAAAATGGAATGTACCGCTCCTGGAGAATGACACCGTTATAGAGAGACCGGCTAACCAGCATACGATTACAAAAAGATATACAGAAAAGGCTATTGAATTTATCCGGGAAAATCGGGATGATCCCTTCTTCTTGTATCTCCCTCATACTATGGTACACACACCACTTTTTGCTTCAGAGGATTTTCTGAATACAAGCTCCAGGGGATTCTACGGCGATGTCATGGCGGAAGTGGACTGGAGTGTCGGTAAGATCTTATCAACCCTGAAAGAAAACGATCTCGACGAAAACACACTTGTCGTTTTTACCTCAGATAATGGTCCCTGGTTGATCATGCAGGAAGACGGTGGATCAGCCGGACTTTTGAAAGACGGAAAGGGAACCACCTGGGAAGGAGGTATGAGGGTGCCCGGGATTTTTTATATGCCAGGGACGGTGCGGCCTGGGATCAGAACGGATCTTGGTTCTACCCTGGATTTGCTTCCCACGTTCGCCTCAATGGCTGGCGTTTCGCTTCAGGAAAATCTCGTCCTGGATGGATTTGACTTAAGTGCCGTATTAAAAAATGGTACGGCAAGTCCCCGCGATCACTTTATATATTATCGGAACAGAGATATCTATGCCGTGCGAAAGAATAACTTTAAGGCTCATTTCGTAACCGCCACGTGTTATCAATTGGACAACAATCGCATTGAACATGAACAGCCGCTATTATTTGATGTGGATAATGATCCAGGCGAACGATTTGACCGTTCCAAAGACCTGCCTGAGGTTGTTGCCGAATTAACCCGGTTAGCAGATGATCATAAAAGGATCATGGTGGCCAAGCCTTCAGAATTGGACAAGAGATGATTCACTCCACTAATTGATGGGTTGGAAAATCACCTTTCCCCTGTTCCGATCATTATTAGCCGGGGTGTTAGGAGCGCCAACAATTCTGTTGATTATGCCATAATTGCTATTTTGATAAGATGAAAGGTCTCATCCTCTTTTTATGCTGTCTATTTCCTTTGACGCCATGTCAAAAGGTTGCCTCTGTTCAACCCTACCCTAACGTCGTCTATATTCTCGCTGATGATATGGGGTATGGCGATATCAGAGCTTTCAATGAGGACTGCAAAATAGAGACACCCTATCTGGATCAACTCGCCGTGGAGGGGATGAAATTTACTGATGCCCATTCCCCATCTTCCGTATGTACCCCGACGCGATATGCTTTGCTGACCGGAAGGTACAGTTGGAGAAGTCGATTAAAGTCAGGTGTTTTGACAGGGATCTCAAAAGCTTTGATTCCCAAGGGACGAACCACTGTAGCATCCATGCTGAATGATCATGGATACAGGACAGCATTTATCGGAAAATGGCATTTGGGTTGGAATTGGCAGTTCAAAAAGGGAGGAGATGAATTAGGATCGGGTTGGAATCATGAAGATTTTGAGCATCTCGATTATACGCAAGAGGTCGAACACACACCTGACGATGTCGGTTTTGACTATAGCTACGGACATGCCGGATCACTGGACATGGCCCCCTATGTGTATGTAGAAAATGGTCAGGTGACATCTCTGCCTGATAGAGTAACCGTAGATACAGGTAAATACACTTGGTGGAGAAAGGGACATACGGGAGCAGATTTCGATCACTATGATGTCACGCCAAACTTTTTCAGACGATCCATAGAATT
Organism: Saprospiraceae bacterium; assembly: GCA_028282725.1. Taxonomy (GTDB): domain Bacteria; phylum Bacteroidota; class Bacteroidia; order Chitinophagales; family Saprospiraceae; genus JAJRXG01. The sequence goes on along the minus strand of JANQHF010000041.1, from coordinate 937 downwards.
TATAGAGACAGAGGCCAGGACCCCAGATCCGTTTTTTCTTTACCTGGCTCTTCCTTCCCCTCATACACCCATCCTGCCCACTGAAAAATATTTGGGCAAGAGCAAACTGAATCCATACGCCGATTTTATCATGTTGATCGATGACTGGATAGGCGCCCTGCAGCATACTATTAAAGAACAGGGAATAGAGCAAAACACACTATTCATATTCACAACTGATAACGGTTGCTCCCCGGAGGCGGATTTTGCTTTACTCGATTCTTTGGGCCATCATCCGAGTTACGTCTTCAGGGGACACAAGGCGGACATATATGAAGGCGGGCATCGTGTGCCATTTATTGCCAAGTGGCCAGCGGCTATTCAACCCGGCATCATTTCAGAAGAAATTATTTGTCATACTGATTTATTGGCCACTTGTGCGGAAATCATAAATGTCCGGTTAAACGACAATGAGGGAGAGGACAGTTATAGCATCTTACCTGTTTTAAAGGGATTAAAATTGAAGAATCCAATTCGTGAAGCAACGGTTCATCATTCCATTGACGGAAGTTTTGCAATCAGAAAAGGCAATTGGAAATTGATTCTCTGTCCGGGTTCTGGCGGTTGGAGTGTGCCAAGACCGGATGATCCGGAGGCCAATGAGGGACTGCCGGGTTATCAACTCTATAATTTAAAAAATGATCCCGGTGAAAAAGAAAATTTGCTTGCATCTCATCCCGATGTGGTACAGGATCTGAAATCACTGCTCACAAAATATATTGAGGAAGGTAGAAGCACCCCGGGAAAGAGTCAAAGTAATGACAACATCGATGGGGAATGGAAGCAGATCGGTTGGATGGATTGAAGTGATTGGTCTTTGGATTTTGAATTTTGAATTTGGGTTTTGGAAATTGATTGCAGGGCGTGGTTGCATCACTCGACTTAAGGTCGGGCGCTT
>JANQHF010000135.1 GCA_028282725.1 Saprospiraceae bacterium | reverse complement strand
CCCATGATCAGTTGCTTCGATCAGTCAATAATGAATATGCAGGTGAACCTACACAAAAAAGATATTCTTTGAGACCTAAACAAATAAACCATTAAACAGTCAAACACATCTCTGCTACAGTCTTTGGATTTTAGCCCTCCTAATCCTTAAAATATTTACCATTATCGGTATTTAGGAAGACTTCCAGTGGAATTTCTTCCTGTTTGATAAATCCCTTTTGAGGTAATTTATTTTCCGCCACCATTTCCACTACCGCGGCTATCGAACAAGCGGTGGTCCACGAGATCGCTCTCCATACCCGACCCTCGATTTCCTTTGGATAAAAGGTCTTGAAATATTCATCCCTCAGGATCTGATCTTCTTTCCATCCTTCAACGACGGCATATACGTAGACCACATCCTCCTTGACCGGAGGTTTGGCTGCTGAGAGAATTCGTTCCAGCAATTTCATGTCTTCTTTGAGGATCAATTCGTACATCAGAAATCGCATCAACCTCCCATGACCGGGATATCGAATTGTCTTGTAATTCAGGGTGTCTACCTGACCTTCATATGTTTCACACATCGTTCCCAGACCACCCGAGGTGCTGAATGCCTCTAATTCGAGGCCTTCTATATTGATGTATTCAAGGCCGTCCAATGAGGGTACCATTTTTCTCACTCCATTATGGATGACTTCAGCATCGCAGAGATATTCATTGATCACACCTGCCGGCGACCAATTGAAGTTGTAAGCCAATAATCCGTTGGGATATCTTGGCAAGGCCCCTACTCTTAGTTCGATATCGCGCAGCTTTGTAAAGTTACTGGCAAGGTCAGCTCCCACGATTCCTATAAACCCGGGTGCGAGGCCGCACTGTGGTGTCAGAATGGTCGTCGAATGCTCCGCAAGATCCCGGATATACCGGGTAGTCTCCACATCTTCTGTCAGATCGAAGTAATGCGTCTTGCACTGATATGCTAACTCTGATACTCTTTTGTTCAGATAATACGGAAGCGCTGAAACTACTGCATCCACCTTGCCAAACAGTTCCTTGATATATTCGTCTGAAGTCACATCGCCTTTTTCGGCCTGGAAAGGCAGATTCATATGATAATGAGGTTCTCTCTTATCGACTCCAACAACTTGAAACTTCCTGTTCAAAAGTATAGCAACGAGGGTACCCACTTTACCCAATCCCAGTACGGCAATTTTCTTCATAAGCCTCTCAATATTATCCGGACAAGATAAATCATAATGGCTAATATTCGAGTCAATCGAAGTGCAAATTGATGTAAATCAGTCGAATTGAGGATAATTTGACTTCTAATGATAAATAACATTTTTTCTATATTATATCCCAATAATACAGACAGGCAAATGATCAAAATGCGGTTGGCAAGGCAGGAAGACTGTGCAATGATTGCCTTTATTTACAATCAATACCTGGGCAAGTCCACCATGGACCTGGATCAAAATTCTGCCGATTATTATCAGAATATTCTGAAGAACCAGGACGACATGGAAGAATTATGGGTCATTGAAAAGGGTGAGATCATCGGTTGGGGCATTATCAAGAAATACAGTAACCGCAAAGGATATCGATTGACCGGGGAAACTTCGATTTACCTCCATCCCGATCATCTGGCGAAGGGATATGGAAGTACGTTGAAAAAACACCTGTTGAGCCGGTGTCGCAACCTGGGGTATCACCACCTTGTGGCGCGAATTTTCAGCGAAAATGAGGTGAGTATCAACTATAATATCAGAATGGGATATACAGTAGTCGGTGTCCAGAAGGAAGCAGGTTTTGTCGATGGGAAATGGAAAGATGTAACTATTCTTCAATATGTTTTCAAATAAAATACCCGGCCTGCTCGTGCCTGCCGGGCCTTGTTCATATTTTCTATCTATCCGGTGCTTTAACCGGAAACAGAGAAGATTAATTGCTCTCTGAAGTTCTTCTCTCTACTCGTGTAAATATCGTACCGCCACCTCGCAGATCCAGGTAATTTTCGTTCAACCCGTTTGTCCTTCTCAGGTCAATCCATCTATGACCTCCCTCTGCCCATAAGGAATATCTTCGCTGGAATAAGATTTCTTCCAACAAGGCATCGGCATCCGTATCACCGGTGTAATCACCAACACCCCAGATATTTCGAATCACATTGATAGCGCGAACTGTTTCGGTCGCATTACCGGTCATTGCATTGGCTGCTGCATAGATCAATATGAGTTCTTCATTTCTGATATAAGGGATCGGTGCATCATTGCTGGCCCATCTTCCATCCTGGTAATTTCCGGGATTTGGAATATCCGAACTCGAAGCAGGATTATTGACCCTTTCGGCAAACTTGAATGAACGACTATCACCATCAAGCATATCTTTCCACAAGTCCAGGATAAACGACAAGGATCGTACTTGTAGGTCTATCCAAAGGGAAGAATAGCGGATTGTTGATATCCGGAGCCTGCCATATACAAAGGCAGGGCCGGCATTTAGCTCATCAGGAGTAGTAGCATCCAGATTCATGAAGGAATTACCCAGTGCGGACAATGCGCTACTGTAATCCTGGTCATAAAGTGCCACTCTCGCCGCAATTGCCCGGTTGATTCCAGCCAGTCCGGAAGCACTATTCATTCCGGCATAACCGGAAGAAAGAGCAAATGAAATATCTGCACTGCTCAACTCAGAAAATCCCTCACAAAGTGATGTGGCTTTTTTGAAAAAAGTGCTTCGGTTCACAAAATCAATCTCCAATTAACGGATACGTCGCTAAAGAAGGCCGTAAGTGCTTTTCAAGCAATGCAAACATGTAGGGCGTCTGACAGAGACAGACACTTTACAAAGGCTGCAGATTAAGTCGAACGCTTCCTACTACAGTTAATTTTATGATTCACTGTTATACATTGGCAATTATATAGTCTGTTTCATTAAGAAGAACATATCGACTGTCAGATCAAATAGTGGCTATTACAATTTATCATAGTCAATGTTGATCTCTATTTGACCTGAGAGTTTTAAAATTGAAAATAAAGTATGGGTGACCCAAATGCGGAAAGCAGGAGCTTCGTCAAACCAAGATTACTCTTCCTCAGCATCAAAATTCAGAACAAGTTGACCTTTTATCTTTCTTGCGTACTCCTGTGCTTGTCTCTTCAACCTGTTGATTTGAACAGGATCCGAAGAAGCTCCAAAAGACTTAATCAAAAAGTTGCGTCGACCTCGCTTTTCTAAAAGTTGAATGCTTACACTTCCTGACCGATTCTTTTTTTCTCGAATAAACACCCCCAAAACTACAACGGGTCGCTCAAATCTAAAAACCACATCCTGATAGTTATAGACCATCTTCAACTAATTCTGCAAAATTGTCGAAAACAGGAAAAAAGGCCCGTATCACATCCAGTGATACGGGCCTTATAGTATGCTAGCTGTTATTCGTTTATTGCATCTTCACTCTCGATAGTATTCCCCTATTATCCTCGACTAGTTCGGCATCAACAAATCCGCGGTTCATGGCCTTAATCCTGGCTTTTTTGGCATCTTCTATCGTCTCATATCCTCCAAGGATGAATATGGTCCATTTTCCTTTGGTCCATTGTTCCAGGCGGCCAAGATCCAGTACATTGTCTACCTGAAATTTCATAGGATCCAGATAGCTCGCCAATTTGACCTTATAGGAGGATTCGGGGTTAAAATCATCTATCCATCCGCTTGAAGACGTACCGGCATTGACGACTTCGTAATTGGAGGAAGCCAGGACATCCCTGGTGATAAAAGCATCACGAAATCCCTTAGTTTGTACGGATTTCAAAACTCTTTCAGCCTCCGTTCTCGTTCCGTAATATCCCAATCGGATCTTGACCGAAGAGGATTTAAAAAATCTGTACAATTCACCCAGGTGAGACAATTTCTGATACGCGGTAAAGTTACCTTCTGATTGAGTAAGAGAAGCCAATTGAATGAAGAAAACCTCGGCATATTCATCCAGGTTTTCAGGTAAAGCCTTTGTGATGGACAATAATTTGGCACCATCAAAATTTGCCAGGGGTTCGTCCATAATTGTCACGTATTCTCCACTACTTACATTTACCACCTGCACGTTGTCAATCGGTAAAGAAAGCTCAACTTCCCGTACACCGGAGGCATCATCTGGCATCCCGAGTTCATCGAGATGAACAGCATCCGGAACCATTGCTTCCTCCATGGCAACAAGCTGAGGAGTATCCGTCATTCTTTTGGCGATGTATATGTCATCCTTGCCTCTGCCACCCAATCGATTGGAAGTAACAAAGAATGAATTATCGGACAGATCTGCTACGAGGTAGTAGTCATCGGAGGGGGAATTAATTCCCTTACCCATATTTACTGCCTCTCCCCACATACCATCTTCAATTTCTGCTACAAAGTTGTCATATCCGCCAAGGCCGTAGTGATAGTCAGAAGAAAAATAGAGTTTCTCTCCATCGAAGAAAGGAGTAATCTCATTACCCGGACTATTGATCGAAGGACCAAGATTTTCAGGTTCCGACCAATTGCCATCTTTAAAATAGCTGACATAGATGTCAAATCCACCTCTACCCCCGGGTTTGTTGGATGCAAAATATAGGGCGTTTCCATTCATCCCAAGATTTGGGAATGCATATGAATATTCAATTTGATTATAGGGAAAAGGTTTCTCATCTGTAAAATCTCCATCGTCATTGGTCAATGCGAGGTATATGCTCATATTGCTTTCATCACTGAAGATCTGATTCGATCCGGAAGTGAAGGTATTTCTCATGAATGCCATCATTCTGCCATTGCGGGAATAAGAAACGGGACCGATGTTATGAACCTCCTTGTAATCAGGTCGTAAAAATCGCACATCATCCTTACCATATTTAGGCGCAATGAATAATTGATTCCCTTTAGACTGAATATAGCTTTCGTTCTTCATGTCGTTCTCCCGCACCATGTCCTTGCGAAAAGAACAGAATACCATCATATCCTTGTAGATCGAAACACCAAAATCACTTTGTGCAGAATTATATTGAAAATTTGTGATTTCATATTCATCTGGTCTTTGCAGCAGCGTCTTGGCGTATTCTGTGCTGGCCAGCATATGGTTTGCAACATCCTGATCAGTGTCTGCGTATTCAAAAAATACTGATTCTGCCAGATCATAGAGCCCCACTTTTTTCAGGGTAGTGGCATAATCTAATTTGTATTGAGGATCAATGGAAGGCTCAATAGCAAATGCCCTTTCATAGGCTTCCAATGCTTTGAGCAATTGATTGGTCATTAAGTAGGCCTTCCCGAGTTGGGCATAGGCCATGGCATTATCGGCTTCTTTGACTAGAACAGCTTCGTAATTCTTTATCGCTAAATCAAAGGCCTTGAGTTGTAATAATTTGTCGGCCTTTCTCAACTCATTCTGGCCTTGTGCACCAATGGCCAGTCCAAAAATGAAGCATAGGGTATAAATTGCTTTCAGTCTCATGATGAGCATGTTAATTTTTCTGAATAAAATGCCTTGAAAATATTATGGATCAAGTACATTAAACGCAAATATATTAAATAAAATTACAATATGTATATCCTTGAGTATTATTCTTTACTGTCCATTTTTGCGTCAAAACGGGACAACAGGAAGACACTCAGTAAGCCGGCCAGAAAACATATGATGACTTGTGTGATCATAGGATCTTCATAATGGGCGAATTCAAATGGAGACAGATTTACTTCGGTGAGTATTTTGTATTCATCAGGATTTGGATATTGAATCGTGTCGAGTTGAACAATGGTATCGTTAGTTTTGGATAGTGCGGCGGTGATTTTTTTCCATGGCCAGAGTTTATTCAGGGATCCGATCAGGACGCCAATCATGGTGCCCATGGTGATCATTTCGTAACGCCGGAACAAGTAGGACAATATCCTCGAGAAAGAAAACAGTCCGATCAATAGGCCCGCTGAAAAAATGCCAATGATCTTCAACGACGCGGGATCCAAACTGGACAAAAACTCTTTAAGTTCATTGATTACAGTGGCATATAGACCCAATAGCAATAGGATGAAACTACCAGAAATACCAGGAAGCATGAGTGCCGAAACTGCTACAGTGCCTGCCACTAACAGGTAGAGGGGATGTTCGGATCCCTCTGCCGGCACGAGTGTTGTGATCATATAGGAAAGAACAGCTCCGATCAGTGCCCCTAGGATGGCCTGCCAGCTCCACTTCACTCCTTTGCCCAGGTAATAGGCACTTGCTAACACGAGTCCGAAAAACACGGACCACAAAAGAGCCTGATAGTGTTCGAGGAGATAACTAATGACAAAAATGCCCAGCAACAGACCTATGGCCATTCCGCATAGTAACCAACCCAGGAAGGGCCCGTTGATCCGGTTCCAAAATGATTTGGGATGGGAAAATACAAGCTTCAAATTACCCGGATGAAACGATTTGATCGTCTCAATCAATTCCTGGTAAATACCGGTTATAAAAGCGATTGTCCCTCCTGACACACCTGGAATAGCTTCCGCTATGCCCATTGCAGCCCCCTTCAATATAAGTTGAACATTCATATTATGAAAATGATTAATGTAAAGGTAGTGATTAAACTGATCGGTCATAGTGTTGGCGGGGTGCTTTAAGTGGTCACTACTTCGTCACCTTGCTTTAAGTCATCACCTTGCTTTAAGTCATCACCTTGCTTTAAGTCATCACCTTACTTTAAGTCATCACCTTGCTTTAAGTCATCGCCTTGCTTTAAGTTATCGCCTGCCTTATAATTAAACTTTTTCCGCTCTTATCCAATCCATGTTCTACTTTGGTTGATTTTGGACGATTGTTTGAATATGGATTTTCAATAATCATTCTCGGCGAGGGTCAGCGATGTCATTCGCCACCGGGGCACTTTAAGCCAGGGGATAACTTAGATCAAACCCATCAGATCATCAACACCTACGGGTCGATGTGCATTGAAGCCTTCTGCATATTTCACTCCAATGGTCCTTCCAAATACCTGCATTTTGGCCTTCAGAAAATCCAGAAAGTCCTTTGATGAAATAGGTGTCTGTTGCATATCATCTTCAGATCCCTGGTAAAACTGGGTTTTAAAAGCAGCAATGGCTTCCATCTTCTTGTCTATAAACGGACTGATGTCTACACAAAAGTCAGGTGTTAATTGCCAATCCTGGATATAGTGGTATAAAGCATCAGCCCTGTGCATTTGGCTGTCATTACTACTTATCTTGCTAAGGCCTGAGAAGAAGAATGCCTCGCGAACTAGTTTGGCACCTCTTGGATGATCGGGATGCCGATCATCCAATGCATTGGCCAATATGATTTTTGGACGGACCTTTCGTATGATATCTACGATTTGAAGAATATGACGCTTGTCAATACTTGAAAACCCATCGGCCATTTCCAGATTGATCCGCCAATCGACTCCAAGGATTTCTGATGCATCGCGTGCTTCCTGGCGGCGGGTATTTGGGTCGCCACGCGAACCCAGTTCTCCCCGGGTCAAATCACATATACCTATGCGATACCCTTTTTCCAGGTGGGAAAGAACGGTGCCGCATGCACTCAGTTCAATGTCATCCGGATGGACTCCAATGGCCAGAATATCAACGGCGTCTAACTCCCTGTAAATCTCTATCATTCCTCCGGCAACCTTAGTGTATGTAGAATTCGTCTTACGCTGAATCGTCCTGCACCATTGGCCATCAGGAACATCAATGCGGCAGCGGTTCCCAAATTGCGCATAAAGTACAACGAGTTGATTCTGCGCAACTCAAGTGGATCATTCCAAAAACTATAGACAATAAATGTGAAGGGTATCCAATATAACAGAATAAGAAATCCGCCAATGCTCGCATAATACCCGATCAAGATCATGATACTACCTACGATCAAACAGAGTATTACACCAATAAGCAGCAGATCTTGATTCCAGTGGATACCATAGGCCGTCATCGTTTCCTTTGTCTTATTAAAGAATACAATTGAATCATAAGCTTCATAAAGGAAAATAAATGAAACGCAAACCCTCGCCAAGAGATCTACATAGTCCTTCATGGTCCGCAAGATATATATAATGAAAAGATCGCTGCTTCTGACAGAAAGGTGATTATCCTATAACAATATGGGATAATGTGTCCAAACACCTGAAAAACTAGCCCTCCTCAAATTGAAAGATATCGTCTAATGAGGTGCACCCGGCCCTGAAAATTGTGAATGGTACTAACGCCTTATGATCTGAAGCTTTTCGACCGCATGCCCTTTTAGGGTCGTTATGTAGGCCGTATACAGACCTTGAGGTAACGAGTGATCGATTTCTACAATGCGATCATTGATATCCCTGACGTTCAAGACAAGACCACCGGTAATGTCAAAGATTTGAATATTCATCAATTGGTCTTCGTTGTTAGCATGAAATGTCAATTGATTGAAGGATGGGTTCGGATAGATGACTACATCCTGCTTGTTGAACAATTCACTGTTTTTTTCATACTCAATGTTCAATTGTAAAGATTGACCTTGAATTGCAAAGTGCTTATTAACAGAATTATTTACCCTTGCTTTTTCGAATTCAATATCAAAAGGTAAATCATCCTCTCCTGGTCGATATCCGTCAATATCGTCTCGTATCAAAATCCGAGTTTCTCCTATCTTTCCATTTCCAAATACACCAATATTGCCTGTGCGAGCCATTCCCACTTCCAACACACCGTTCTCCACATTTACCGCGGTCAGGATAGGACTTCCATTACCCAACCAATCTTCCACAGGAGTGAATTTGATGGACGAAAGGTCAACAACATCAGACGGAAACCGAACACTGAAAGCCACACCATTCAAATCTAAAGCGGGAGTCTCTTCGTTTCCTATATAGACGTCCAATGAAATCAAATCACCCGCCTTGAATGGTCCCGGAGGTGCAACAAAGGAAAGTGGTACTTCCTTTTGTGCAATTACTTCCTGGGCATTAATACTATGATAGAGACTGATGTTCTGATTCAAGACTTCGGCATCGGCAGAATTGATGAAACCATCTCCATTGCTATCGGCATATTTGTTATTCAAGTCGCTTTCTTCCTGTTCGAAAGGCCAGTCATCAGCGAAATTTGCTATCCATTGTCCCGATTGACCGGCTCGCAAAGGACCGGTTTCCCCATAATTATAACCAATGGCGAGGATGTCCTTAACGGAAACTTTGCCATCATTATCGGCATCTCCTGCCCAAACACAATCAGAACCGAAACAATGACAGCTTCCACCTGCAGGCAATACATTGACATTAATTTTTACCTGCTTGCACACCCCATTACTCACACAATATTCTAGAGTAAAATCATCCACTCCCGTGAAATCCTGAGCAGGCGTATATACTACCATATGGTAACCATCTGCCTGAGAGCACAACGAGGAACGCGAACCAACATTGACACTCAACCATCCATCATAAGGCTCTGTCACAACACTCCATAGAAAATCTTTAATGGGCGCCTTATATTCAATTACGAACTCTGTATTCTCAAGAGTTTCAAATGTGTATTCTTCTTTTTGAGGGAGATAATTGCCTATAAATACTTCAATGTTACCGGTTATCTCCTTTTGGCCATCCACTACGGTGTAGTAAAAGTTTTTAACTCCGCTGAATCCCGGATCCGGAACGAATGTAAAGTTAACCCCGTCAAATGCCAGCCCGGGAGAATATGACAAAATGGAACCATCCTGGCTGTAATCGTTATCTCTTGGATCGAAAGTCAGAGGTGTGCCGACAGAAGTATAATAAATGTCATCATTTACAAGTAAGCCCGGATCCGAATGATCAACAATTTCAATCGCAACGGATATCACCCCTCCGCTTGCGTTAATCAGGTCGAAAGATTCGATTCCGACACTGGTAATTTCAGGAACGTAAGACAAAACATACGTGCCTTTTCTATGAAGGGATCCCAAATTCAGGAGCCCATCAGGGGTCAATGCATAGGATGGATCATCGACAAATATGTCTACAGGTGTAGTTGACGAAGTCAGATACGTAAGTGAACTTCCTGCAAGAGGGTTTGCTGGAGCAATTACCGTCACTACCCCACTGCTTTGATAGCCATTGCCATCCTGTATAGTATAATTGAAAGAAGTAGAACCTGAAAATCCAGGAACCGCATTAAATACAATCGCATTACCCGAAATACTCGTATAGCCATCGCTGACAAGATCTGTACCGACAATTGAAGATGCCCCATGACCGGCAATATCATTTTGCAGGACCTGGATGGCGATGGAATTCGAACCGGGTGACAACAGAACCACATCATCTATGGCTTCGACAAGAGATGGTACCACTTTAACGCTGATTTCGGTATATACCTTCAGTGTTCTGTTATTTACCGATGTTCTTTCAACAATAAATTTGGATTCACCGATGAATGCAGGATCAGATTCATAAACAAATTGATAATCCAGGTTGAATGTAACTTCCTGTGTATAAGAAGTTCCATCACCGACATTCCCCTCACTGATAATATTTATAGGTTTGCTGGAAATAAAGTCGTAGATAAACGACTCACCTTGTAATAATTTAGCCTCAATTGAGGTTGGATTCAGATCTTGGGACCAAATGGGGTTCATCCACAGGGTCAAACTGAAAAAAACAATGGGGTAAACACGTAAAAAAACGCGCATGAAATCCTGTTCTTGGTTATCAACTGCAATATATGGCAAATTGCCTCATATTCACCAAATATATTATGGAATTTAATATATATAAAGTTTTAATAATGTTTTGAGTAATTGTAAATATTGAAATTATCCAAAGTCATAGCATCCCTCGATGAAAAAGCAATTCAAAAGCTAAAAGAGTATGTAATTTCTCCGTTTTTCAGAGTGGATGATTCGAGCAGATTATTGATTGAAAAAATCATTCAGAAACTGGATCAAGATAAGATCATTGACAAAGAAGAAATTTGGAAACAAATCTTTGGTAAAGAAATTCCGTATGATGATGCTAAAATTCGAATCATAGCCACGAGATCAATTGATCACATAGAGACTTTTTTAGCTGTTCAAAAATTGCAAGGTTCCGCTTCAGGAAGACTAAAGTTTTGTGTAGATATGTCTTCAGATCAGGGATTGAATTCTCTTGAAACAAGACACAAGAAATCGATAGAGGCCTGGATGGATGAAAAACATATCCGGACACCAGAAGATATCTACTTCAATTATTCTACCATGAAGAGAATCGTAGAATTAACTTCATCATTTGAGAGAAAGAAATCACTAAAGAGAAATCCTTCTTCCGAATTTAATATTCGTCAGCTGAACAAAAACCTGAATTCACTATACTTATGTGAAAAAATCAGAATTGCCCTTTTGGCCAAAATCTATAAGGAAGTCAACACAAACATGTCATTCAATGTCGATATTGACATTCAAAATTACTTGAATGAGTTAGAAATAGATGAATCCAATGTTTTCCTTCAGTTGTATAGAAAAGTATTCTTCCTGGTAGTTGCGACGGACCACCAAAAGAAAAAATTCGATCTTGGTGAGTTCATCAAAAATCTCTCCGAAATCTATAAGAACTATCCCTTTGAATCTACGGAATTATATGATAGTGTTTATAATTATTACGTCTGGGAGCTAAATAAGGGAAATGATGTCTACGGGGAATTATTCGAATTGATTGACTTTGGAATGACTTCGAAATTATTGCTTAAGCAAGACCTTCTAGATCCAACAGATTACCGGAATGCCGTGATAGTAGCATGTAGGTGTAATGAATATGATTGGGCCCTGAATTTTGTCGAGGAGTACAAGTCGCATCTAGCACCGGAGTACAGGCGATCGGCCTACTCATTCAACAAAGCAAGGATTCATATGAATATGCATAATTATGAAGAGGCCGTGGACATGTTGCGTGACGTAGAATATGAGGACGTCACATACAATATCAATTCAAAGTTGATGCTTATGCATGCGTTTTATGAACTTGATGAATATGACGTTCTGGAATCAACTATCAAGGCTTTTAAAGTATTTCTGAGACGCAGGAGAAATATTTCGAAATCGAGAAAGGCAAATTTCACTGATCATTGCGACGTCTTGTATCACATTATCAAGGCCTCTGAACGACGAGATCCAAAACGCCTGTTTCAGGCCTCCAAGATCCTTGACAATAATCCTGCGATCCCCAATAAGTTCTGGTTACGGGAAAGAATTGATGAGATCGGCAAGAATTTAGGAATCAAAGAAGGTCTTGAAGTATAATGTCCGATCGCTCTTCTCGGAATTACTAAAAGGATTGGCTTTCATTTGATCTCTTGGCTAAGAGCTGCCACAACAGTACATTAGCACATTAATGACCACGTCTAACTCATCATATGGTTTCCGCCAGGTGTTCTCCCTGATGTGGAAGTACAAGACCGGTATCATACTCGTCATCACACTGAATATTCTTTGGTCCTTATTCCAGATCTGCTTTCCTTTTTTGACAAGGGCACTTGTGGACAGCGGTATCCAATATTCCGATATGGAAGTAGTGGTCATCATCCTGATCTCCCAACTTTTGCTTTTCATCGGGATACAGTTTGCTGACATTCTGCGAAAATGGATTCTCCGTCACATTGGTGTGCGCATCAGTTTGATCATCATCCTTGACTATTTGAAGATCATTCTTAAGAAGCCCCTGTCATTTTTCAACGTAGAAGAGCAAGGGCGGACGATCCAGCAGTTCAATGATAATTTGAGAGTCGAGGCATTCATGACGACAGATACATCGAGTTTCATTGAAAGCACTTTGAAGATTTTGATGTTTGGCATTCTCTTATTCATCTTCGATATCAACGTGGGATGGATTATGCTGGGTTCTATCATCCTATTGGGGCTTTGGGTACGCATCTTTTTAGCAGCACGAGCTGCCCTGGATGAGGCCAGGTTCAAAATGAGCTCAACGATTCGTTCGGAAATCATCGATATATACAATGGGATTGTCGATTTGAAATCCAACAACCAGGAAGAAAAAAGACTCGACAACTGGCATAATGTGCAGGCGCTGTATTCAAATGTCCGCTTGAATTCACTCAGGATAGTTATGATGATCAACAGTGGAATTGAAGGGTTCGCACAACTTCGGGATATCCTGATCTTGTTTCTTGCTGCTAAGGCGACAATAGACGGAGCAATGACCCTGGGTACCTTGTTGGCCATACAATATATCCTGGGCCAATTGGCTATGCCTATTGACCGGGTCATGCAATATATTTCCAAATACCAGGATACCAATTTGAGTCTGAAGAGGATCAATCAGATATATGAGATTAAAAACGAGGGTCGATATGATCAACATGGCCTTCCACCAAGTAAGGGAACCATCAGGACTGAAAACCTGGGATTCGCCTATGTTCCGGAAACACCCGTGATAGAAGATGTCAATATCGATATTCCTTATGGACGAAAAGTGGCCATAATAGGTGAAAGCGGTAGCGGCAAATCCACATTAATGAAGTTGCTCGTCGGACTCTTGTCGTACCAGAAGGGGAGCATCTACGTAGGACCGCTCGAATTGAGCAAGATCAATTTGAACGCATGGTTGAAAGGATGTACAATGGTACTCCAGGAAAGCATCCTGTTTAGCAGAAATCTTTGGTACAATCTGACCTTTGAAGAAGAAGTCAACCCTGCTGAGGTACAAAAAGTAAATGAGTGTCTTGATCTCTGTCTGGTCAGAGATGTAGTTGAGAGAAATGCCAGGGGATTCAATGCCGTCGTGGGCAAGGATATCAATCTGAGCAAGGGTCAGGCTCAAAGAATACTTTTAGCAAGAGCATTGTATAATAATTCGGATTATTTCTTGCTGGATGAGCCTTTCAGTGCATTGGACGGTCCTACATATCGCCAAATATTGAATAATTTAAGATCCATTTTAGCTGAAAAAACATTAATAATCATCACTCATAAACTGGGTGTGGCACAAAAAATGGACTACATCTACTTAATGGAGGACGGAAAGATCATTGAGGAAGGCACACATGAAGAATTATTGAGGCTGGAAAGTCGTTATGCCGGACTTTTCAGCGAGGAAATATAACCTGGAAAATGGGTTTTTGGATTCGCTCATATCGAATAGAACTCGAGAAGCTTCCCTTGTCATTGATGACCTGGAGCAGTTTGGTCGTGGTTTTGTGCGGAGGAATCCTGTCGAGCATCCTGTTATTACTGCCCATCCAGGATAAGATCAAAGGAGAAGTAAATATATATCCCGAAGGTCAGCCCCGTCCGATGAATGCGCCGAGCGCCGGCTTCTTGTATTTTCATAAAAATGAAGAGCAATACATCAAAAAGGGAGATCTGTTATTCACCATAGACGTAGAAATATCAGAGGAAGAGCTCGCAAATCTGGATGAATTCATTTACACGGATCTTGATGAAACAGATCTTCAGGAGACCGCAGATTTGATATCAAATATTAAGAGTATCACCAAAGGAGATTTCAGGCAAGTCAATAATGAATTACACAATTTGGCAGACCAAATCAGGCAGTTGGATATATTGAAAGATGCGTACAATCCAAGAGATCTGTTGCAGGATTTGGATCGCTCAATCAGTTTGAAAGTAAAACAGCTTAACAAATTTCAAGCACTGAATCAATCAGAGGAGGAAGTATTGAATCATTTAAAAGAACAATTGAGCAGAGACAGCGCTAGTCTTGAAGGCGGGGCGATATCAGAACGAGACCTACAAGAAACTCGTAGAAAATATCTGGACAAAAAATCTGTCCTGATCGAAAATGATTTAAGGAAACAGGCACTATCCGGAGATATTATAGATGAACAAAAAGAAAAGAATCAACTTCTTCAGAGCTTCAGTACAGATATCGAGAAATTAATCCTCGAAATCCTTGGTCAGAAGAGAATTATCAGGGAGAAGTACCAGGAGTACCTCGAAGAACATGTAGTCACATCTCCCATAAACGGGTATGCCACCTGGTCCAATAATATCGTGAGCGAAGAGACCGTCCGCGAAGGTCAGAGAATAATGCTCCTGTCGAAGGCTCAAAACACAACGATTGCCCATTCGGAAATGTACGTGTCAGCAGAAAATGCAGGAAAAATCAAGTCCGGTATGAAGGTTCGTATCGGTCTTTCTGAATTTGATCAAAAGGAGTTTGGCATATACTACACAACGGTAAAGCAAATTTCTGACATGCCGCAGGATGACCAATACAAAGTAATTTTGGATTGTGTCTTGCCGCTAACAACCTCTTACAATATCCCACTCCCCTCTCGTAGTGCCTATTCGGGTAATGGAGAAATCCTTCTCGGCAAAATCAACCTCCTAACCAAAATATCTCAGGAAATTTACTTCAACCGGGAGAAATACGCTTCTCGTTGAATCAACCGGAGTAAAACCACCGGGTCGCTTTAAGAGGCCGGGTGGCTCAAAATAAACTCTTCACTGACAGAGTCAAGCCCTTACGGGAATACACCCATGGCCATGTAGTCATTTGCCACCTTGTCCAGGGCAACAATGAAGGCAGCCGTCCTAAGGTCTGGCACCTTTTGCCGGCGTTTGTAAGTGTCCCGGATAGCGTCATATGCATTGACCATGGTCTCTTCCAAACCGGATCTTACCAAGTCAATCTCATCTGCACCCCGGGTAATCAGCCTTTTCTCTTTTTTCCCAATCTTTTTCTCGGTCAATCGCTCGACAGCATCGATGATATTTACATATGTATTCTGATTAAACCGTTTATCCATCCGTCCGAATCTCATATGAGAAAGATTTTTCAACCATTCGAAATATGAGACCGTTACACCACCGGCATTTAAATACATATCGGGCAAAATCATCGTCCTTTTTTTGACCAGGACATCTTCGGCCCCGGCCGTGATCGGTCCGTTGGCAGCTTCCGCTATAATTCGGGCCTTAATCTTATTTACATTACCCATGTGAATTTGATTTTCCAGGGCTGCCGGAACGAGAATATCGCAATCCAGGCTGAGCCATCCGTCTTTTTTATGAATGGTCTTCGTGCCCTTCATATTTAATATCGTATGAGTATTGGCCTTGTGTTTGATCAAAGCTTCAATATCGATCCCGTCCGGATTGTAAATCGTGCCATTATATTCGGCAATTGCAACAATCTTGGCATCGCCTTCTTTCTGAGCGATTAATGCCGTATGTGTGCCTACGTTGCCAAATCCCTGGATTACCAATCGCTTACCGGCTATGCCAGGAGTGAGTCCCAGGGCCTTCATGTCATTGGCGTGGTCACAGGCTTCTCGCAAGCCATAATAAACTCCCCGGCCGGTAGCCTCCGTTCTGCCGCGAATTCCATTCTGTCTGACCGGTTTTCCTGTTACGCACCCTGCAGCATCGATTTCACTTCCCCGGCTGAATGTCTGATAAGTATCCAGGATCCACGCCATTTCTCTTTCCCCCGTACCATAATCAGGTGCCGGAACATCTACACTCGGACCGATGAATCCCTTCTTAATTAATTCTACGGTATACCTCCGGGTGATCTTTTGTAATGCATCCTTTGTGTATTTCCTCGGACTGATCTTAATTCCTCCTTTGGCTCCCCCGAAAGGAACATCTACTATAGCACACTTATAGGTCATTAATGAAGCAAGTGCCATCACTTCTTCCTGGTCCACCATGGAGCTATAGCGGATGCCTCCCTTGGTAGGTTGGCGATGTTGACTGTGCTGGACGCGGTATGCCTCGATTACTTCGTAGTGTTGACCGACTTTAACGGGAAATCTCATCTGGTATACAGCATTACATTCCCGGATTTGGGCCAGGAGACCCTTTGGCCATTTGGTCAGCACTGCAGCCTGGTCAAAATTCTTCAACGTCGTCTCGTAAAAACTTTGATTACTTGATGTCATGTATTTAGATTAGTTAGTAGTTATTCAGATCGTTAGCAAGTTCATTTTGGTGATCAATCAGGTTTCTTCTTTTCCAGCTTGGAAATTCGTCGTTCCAGGTAGAACAGAAAAAAAACAATACCGACAATGATTACAGCGACACAAAAGATCACCGTATTGATCTTCCCAATGTTTTCATAGTGATCAGAGGCCGCAATCAAATGGTGAAAACCAAGCAAACAGATAATCAGTGACTGTAATTTTTTCATTTCGACAATTTGAATTTAATTCGATCCAATTCGATTTTTCTTAGTCTGTATTGTAGAGAAGCCATCCAAACACCTATCAAAGTGTATCCCACGATGGCAGGATAAAAAATCAACCGCAAGGTACTGTCCAGGTCTTCACCACCGAGGGCAGGATTACCGCCATTGCCGGGATGAAGCCCGTCCGTAAGTCGAGGTATGATAAATATCAACGGTATCATGGCGACAAAGGCAAAAATATTATAAGCCGCAGTAACGCGTGCCCTCTTATCCGAATCCGAAATTGCAGCGCGCACTATAGTGTAGGCCAGGTAGATCAACATGGCTACAGCAGCCATATTCAACTTGGGGTCATCAGTCCAAAAGGTGCCCCAGGTAGCCTTTGCCCAAATGGATCCGGTAACCATTCCCATCATTCCAAATAATACAGCAACAGTTGCAAATGAAGAAGCGATTGCATCGTGAATCAAGTCCTTATTCTGCAAGTATTTGATACTGTAGATCAAGCTGATGATCAGTAAAACAAACATAGCCATCCATATCGCCACGTGAAAGAATGTATTGCGTATGGTCTCATAGAGAATAGCTATAAATGGGAATCTGAAAGACCAGTCCTGGTCATAAGCTCCGGTCGTATCATTCCAGTTCAGATCGGGGTCCAAATCGTCCGGCGCGTCTGAGCCTTGTATAGTGAATGCAAATGGAAGAAGTAAATATCCATCCTTGCTATCATGGATGATCAAGGTAGCAGTCGCACTTTTTTCACCTTCCATCAATGGTGGAAGCGTCCCTCTCAAATTTATACTGCTTCGGTCCCTCACCATGACATAAGGCACCTTTGCGACCCGGACGGAATCCAATTTGAGATAGCCACTGATCTCTCGCCCATCTTCATTCAAAAACGTATTATAAGTCGTAACGTCAACCGAATAATTTTCTCCGGCTGTCAACTCATAGATGTCAGTGTCCAATATACCCGGTCGGAGAGGTTGCCTGAACCCAGCGATAAAGACATACAACAACACGATTAAAGTCAGCCATTTCCACCACTGTTGATATATAAAGGAATATCTCATTCGCGCCATAGGTATGGGTACAGAATTATCGATAGTGAAATACTCAGCAAAGAAATACCAATTAGAGCAATATATTTCCCCATTGCTATAGGATTATTTACTAACATATTCTCTCCGATATTATGAAGTATGATGATCACTGGTATGAGCAATGGGATGGACATGATACTGAGTGCAGTATTCTGGCCTGAGAGATGTCGCGAAATTGCACTGACAAAGGACAGTACAGAACTCAAACACACCGCTCCTATAACCAATAATATCGAAAAACCTCCGACCCATGTTATTTCCGGGTAAAAGAGTAAGAGTACGACGAGATAAAAGCAGTGGCCGATGATGAGCAGAAAGAGAAAATTGAAAATAAGCTTGGAAATAAAGGCAGTAATCGGATCAACAAGCTGATACAAGAAAATTCTTTCTCCCGGTCCGAAGTGATTGGTGCCCTTGATGGCAACATTGACCGATACCATGGTAAATACAATCCAGAAAACAAGGTTGAAGTTTTGCAAACTCAGCTCAGGATGAATGCGATAGACAACATAGGCAATCACGAAAATAAAAAGGACCAGGGCTATGGTTTGTGGCCATGTCCTCCATTCAGCTACAAATTCACTTTTTAAATGTGCAAATAAACCCCTCATTATCAATAGAATACATAGATAAATAAATCTCTGTATTCTTTCATATTATATTTTTTTACTAATTATATAT
>JANQHF010000084.1 GCA_028282725.1 Saprospiraceae bacterium | reverse complement strand
TCTTTTTAAAGCTGGATTAAGAGAATACACCAGAAGCATAATAACACGTTCAGACCAAGATCTGTGGAGATACATCAAATTTTTGTCCTGTACTTAGATAAATGATATAGATTCATTTAACGAAAGATAATTCTTTCAATAAAATCGACCAAAATGAAAATCACTAACGCACCTAGCCCTCTTTTATTTGTCTTTTCGCTCCTTCTGTTTGGATTTCTGAATTCATGTGAAAGTAAGCTCGGCAAACCCATTTGTCCCGCGGAAGATCCGTCCTGTCTTTGTCGTGACACATTATACTTATTTGATAACAAGGAAAATTTTATCGTTAACACCAGAAAATGCACAGAACGGGTTTTTTTAGATACTCCCGATGATAAAATTTCAGAAGATTTGGACTTTGTCAAAAGTTGTCCGTGTAACAAAGAGCTTAGATTATTTGAGTACCCGGCAATCCATCCTGAATCTAGGGTTGCAGCCGATGATGAAGCGATGGAGGACGAAGGTAAGAATTGGTTATTCAAACTTCCTGAACCGATTATCCTGAATGACAGTGAGAGCCCTGCACAGTTGACTGATGCTCATCTTGTAGACTATGATCCTTCAAAATTACCAGACTCCGGTACCCCAGGTGGCGACAGGTCATCTGTAGTGGCATTAATTGACTCCGGTATTGATATTGATCATCAAAAATTAACACCTGTGATTTGGGTAGATGAAGTCGGAAGTTGCGGGTCCTCAAGAGGGGATCGTGGTTATAATGTGGTGACCGATTCGGCTCCTACAGCTGACCTCATTGGTCATGGAACATTCATTGCTGGTATTCTGGCCTATGACATCCCACCTGACGTCGATCTCAAGATTATGAATGTACAGGTATTTGATGAAGCCAAATCCACGTCACTTTTTAATGTACTTTGTGGAATGTATTATGCCATTGATCATGGTGCTGATATAATAAATTTAAGTTTAGGATTGTACGTCTCAGATCACAGCCAGTATCACGGAGCTTTGCAATTATTGCAGAAGGCTATTGACGATGCTCACGCGGCAAACATCGTAGTTGTGACATCTTCCGGTAACAAAGGACTTGACAATGATGATGCGTGGCACTTCCCTTCTAATTTTGCCGCTAACAACGCCAATATGTTAGCGGTCGCCGCGGCTGATAAAACTCTGCTTGCAGATTATTCCAATTATGGGGGGAATACGGTGAGTATTGCAGCTCCCGGTGGTATTATAAGTACTTTTTTAAGCAGTTCTTTTGCATATGCAGAAGGAACATCTATGGCTGCAGGTCTAATCAGCAGAAGTGCCAGTCATCTCAAAGCATTAAGTCAATTGCATCCACCAGATTCAACAATTCCAGTATCGGCAAGTGATATTGTCGCTTGTATAAACAATGCAAGTATTCAACTCAGTTTTGATTTGATTACAAAAGGATGCTACGACGAATCAGAAGGGAAAATGAACTGTCTCGTTCCAGGTGCAACACAGCATTTATACCCTGTGATTTGTCAATAGTCTCCTTATCTTGAAAAATATGGGATCAAAATTATTGATCGTGTTTTTAATTGGTGCATTATCAATCAATGCACAGACTCCAGAGCAGTTACATGTCTTGGCAGATAGTCTCTTTCAAGAGAAAGCATATGAATTAGCAGATGAAGTTTATAGGGAGTTATTGGAAATTTATTCAGAATCAGGATCATGGCCATCGTTCCTCGAGACGGCAAATCAGCAGTTGCTCTGTAAGCATCGATTGAGACGAAATACTGAAGCTCTTGAATTGATGGGAATGGTGTTGCCTTTGGTAGAAGGTAGGGAGGAAACCGAACCACAGGATTTGGCATTAGCATATCATAAACATGGTGTGACCTATTCAAGATTCAACAATTACGATCAATCAGCGAAATTTTATTTAAAGGCTTTGCAATTAAGAGAATCATTTCTTCCGGCCAATCATCCTGACATAATCAGGGGATATCATAACGTGGGACGAAGTTATTATCGACTCTTACGATATGATGAAGCCATTGATTTTTTAAACCAGTCCATCCGTCTCCACCCTGATTCTGTGATCAATAAGAGTCTGATCTCAGATAGTTATCGAGCATTATCAAGGTTGTACAGAGATTTGGGTGAATTTGAAATCGCCAAGAATTATCTTGACATAAGCGTCGGTTATGTCCTTGACAATGAGAGGAGAAAAAACTCTTTATATGGCGATCTTAGTTCCCTGTATATCAAATTTAAAAAACCACGGCTTGCTATTGAGCACGCTAAAGGCAGATTAGCTATACTGAAGAATGAAAAGCCGGAGGATCTCGAATTGGATCTATGGGAATCAAATCTTGCGGTAAATCATCATAATCTAGGAGCAGGATATTGGCTAAGTGAATTATCCGAATCAATGGATAGTGCAATCCATCATTATCAGATTGCAGCAATGCTAAATGATAAAATCTTTGGCGAACAACATCCGAAGCTTGCTTTGAATTATGAAGGTTTAGGTCTTGCTTATCAAGCAAAAGGTGATTACTCAAATGCTTTGCGTTACCTGGAAAGGGCTGAAAATATATATGGACTAAATCTTGATCTCCTCGCGCAAACAAGGATCCAGGAAAATTTAGGTGATCTCCATGCGGAGGTTAAAGATTACAGGAATGCGATGATCAAATACCAGGAGGGGGTAACGAGTCTTCTTCCATGGTTTAAACCAATCAGTATTTACGACAATCCATTAATGCAAGAAGAACAAAACCTGGACGAGTTGACAACAGATCAACAAATAATATTACTTGATCTGATTATATCGAAAGGAGCATGTTTTGCCGTACTGTTCGAAAATTCAAATGCGATCCGTGACATTCAAGCTTCTTACGAGAATTTTGAGCTGGCAGATCAACTGATAGATTTAATCAGACTCTCGTTCAGGGCAGATGTTTCCAAAAGCATCCTGGCAGAAGAGACGAAGGCTTATTATGAGAATGCGATCGATGTTTGTTTGCAATATTTTCAAGTGAGCAAGAATAGAACTCATTATGAAAAAGCATTCTACTATTCTGAAAAGAGTAAGGCAATCATATTATATGAAGCTATTCGCGAAAACCAGGCAATGCTCTCTGATGATCTTCCAGAACAATTGATTGAAAGGGAGCAAGAGCTAAAGCGTTCGATTGCTTATTTAAAAAATTTGATCTTTCAAAGTTCAGAATCGGAGGAATCTGAAATTCTAAAACTCAGGGAAGAACTTGTTTCGAAAGAAACTGAATTCTATAATTTGTTGGACACCTTCGAGTCGAAGTTTCAGAACTATTTTGATATCAAATACAATGCAGACTTTGCTTCTGTTGAAGAGGTTCAGGCATACCTGAATGAGTCAAATTCTTCACTGTTCTCCTATTTTGCAGGTGAGGAAAACTTGTATTCCTTTCATGTTACTCCCGATCTCTATGAAGTATATACCAATGAGCTTACAATTGATTTGACAAGTGTGATCAATGGGTTTCGGGAAGGATTGACGAACTGTGAAATACCCAACTGGAACTGTTCTCAGACAGCTGAGTTGTATGTGCCCAACGCCCGGATTCTGTCCGAACTGCTGTTAGGTAACTTTGAAAAGTCTCAACCAGTAGAGCAAGTTTTTATTGTTCCTGATGAAAGATTGGGATACATACCTTTCGATGTCTTGGTTCAGGGGAAGGGCTCAAATCCTCCCTTGATCGCGAATCAAGATGTAAATTTCCATATTTCCGATTGTCAAATGAGCTATGCTACATCTGCGAATTTGCTTTTGAAACAATCCTCAGATTCAAATAAGCCTTTAAAGAACATCATATCATTTGCACCTGATTACATTAATTTCTCCTTCAAAAAATTTAACGATTCTGACAATAATTTGGGTGCAGCAGACAGGTTGGAGGAAAATCTTCGTTCCGGATTTTTTCCTCTTCAAGGAGCACAGGAGGAAGTGGTCATGGTTTCCAAACTTTTTGGTAGTAAAAAGTTTCAGAACAAATCGGCAAGTGAGCAGAATTTCAAAAATCACGCTCCTGACTACAAAGTGTTGCACCTGGCCATGCACTCACTGATCGAGAATGATGAACCCCTCTTTAGTAAACTTCTATTTACACAAAATTCTTCCGGCACAAAAGAGGACGACCAACTGACAATATCTGAAATCTATAACCTTGATCTGAATGCGCAATTAGCCATTCTCTCTTCTTGTGAAACAGGCTTTGGAAAAGTCAGAAGTGGAGAAGGTATCATAAGTTTGGGTCGGGCTTTTCAATATGCCGGGGTACCTTCTCTAGTGGTGTCTCTTTGGAAAGTGCCGGATGAAGCTACTTCTGTGATCATCGTAGAATTTCTTAAGAACCTTAAGTCAGGTATGAATAAATCAGCTGCCTTGCGACAGGCAAAAATCACTTATTTGGAAAGCCCAGGGGTCAAGGAGTATCCTGATCTTTCTCATCCTTTCTATTGGTCGGGCTTTATTGTTGCAGGTGATATTTCATCGTTAGAATTTTCTTCCACTGAACATCTTTCCAGTGATTATCTAATCGCTCTTGCAATGCTGTTGTCACTTTTTGCATTGATCTTTATAATTTCCCGGATATCAAAATCGGAATTTTCATTTCTGCCTGGAAATGTTCATACCGGGGCATGAATCCACGCTTTATGTTCACGATTTCAATTTGATTGAGATTAACCAATAAATCACAAATATCATTGTTGTAGTCACCGCTATTTTGATGAACTGAAATTGGAGCATCTAAAAACGCGGGTGATTGTTTTGAAATGGTCTTTCATAGTTTGGAAGGCCGTTTTTGTATTGGGAAAATTGAAAAAATCAACCATGTATATTCACATTTTGGGAATTTGAAGGATTGATAAATAGAAGCAGAAGGAATTGACTCTGACCATCAATTCCGGATGTAGTGATCAATCAAAATGTAGTATCATGAGAAGGATTATTGGAAATAGTGCCCGAAGTAAAATTCCTGAGCTCTTTAAAAAAGTATTTAATTTTTTATACCGGACAAATACAGGTGTCCTAACTTTCTGTAGCAATAATTGGAAGAGGTTTCTGGCCAAATGGCAAGAGTATTTTATTCAAATTGTTGCCAATGTGTTCATTTGTAAACAAGCGGCTAATGCTTCTGTTGTCAAATTTGCATTATTGGATACCCTGATCAATGTAAGAACACTTGAATGGACTTCGCCAATTGCGGTGGTCATTTGCTTTTATCATTTGTTCAAGATTTGGAGGAGAGGGTTCAGAAAATGATGAAATGCCCTTATAAATTTTTACTTTTTCATTAGATCAATACATGAAATGAATAATGTGTAAAAAGAAAATATCCGTTATTGATTTTGATCCATATTCCTCCTGAATATTGAGCAGGAATGCTCAATATTACTATCTTCAAACTGACAGTCTTCGTATACCTTGCTAAAGTGCTGCTAATTTTCTGCTGGAACATGTGATAGTTATGCTATGAGGCTGGATTAAGTCTTGATAGAAAACTACCTGATGATGAAAATACCATTCCTTACGCTGTGCTTGACGCTCACATCCTTAATGCTCCCGGCCCAATCTAAATTGGTAAATCCTAATTCAACTACTCAAGTAGAGCAGACCAATTCACGAAAGACCAATCAGCAAAAACTATTGGGAGATCGAGTAACGCTCTATGACGAACCTTACACTGTTCAGGGCCTGGCGTCTGTATTTGTTTCTCACGCAAGATCGGACATGACGGATGGCAGTAACTGTCGCTTCCGGAGATGCTGATTTGTATATATATGGGAATAATAACGGATTTTTACGTGAGATCCGTTCAAGTGTCAATCCGGGACGTACCACAGAGACATCATTTTATTGGCCATCAGATCTTGCCAATAATGAGTCTCATATAACAATTGAAGTATATGGTAAATCGAATTCCTCAGGAAGGCTAAAAGTCGTACAAGTGACCCCCACATGCCGGCCTGATACATGGTATGTATACGAAGGTGACAGAATGCCTGAGAATAATTGTGTAATGACTTACCCTGTCGGGCATGATCTGAACGTGACCATTGGCATTGATGATCCGACAGACATTTATGATGTCCAGTTGACATTTAATGGTCAGATCTTTATTGATAACGAACCTCCGTATATTTTTCAAAATGTCGAACGCAATATGTCAGCAGGCAGTAATCCTGTTGTATTAACTGCTTTGGACTATTGTGGGAATAATCTCACATTGGAATGCACGGTCGTAATAGAGGATCGCGAATGTGATGGAGATTTTGATCTGAAGATTAATAACCGGACGACGGCGACATTTAATTGTGGTGCATTTATCCAGCCGGATGATGACATTACCATACAGGCAGATGTTGATGTCATCGGAGATATCGATCGAGCCACATTTACCTTGAATGGTCAGACATTTACCGATAATACCTTCCCTTTTCGCTGGGAAATTCCAAATGGGCAGGTACCTCCCGGCACTCATCCGGTTACCGTTGAAGTATTGGATGAATGTGGTGATACGGAAACCAAGACTTGCAATGTCATTGTCCTGGCTCCCACTTGTGACTCGGAGTTTACGGTTACAATCAATGGTGTGAATCAATCCAATACGGATTGTGAATTGCACGTCCAGCAAGGAACAGCGGTCTCTATAGAAGCAGATGTGGACACTCCATCAGATATCAAAGAAACTATGCTGTTGATCAATAACCAGACTTTGACCGATGCAAGCGCTCCTTTTCAGTGGAACAATATATTGGACAATGCTACACCTGGCAGTTATCCATTTATGGTCAAAGTCGTGGATAATTGCGGAGACACGAGCACAGTGATTTGTACCATTGAAGTATTTGCAGGATTGAGTCCAATTGAAGAATGTGATGATCTGAATGGAAGAGTGCAGGGAATAGCCTTTGCAGGTACTGGAAATGGATATTGGGTTGTCTTCGATGATGGCACCATCAAATCTTATGGCGATGCGTCTTATTATGCCTCTGTCACTGATTTGGATTCGGGCGAAAGAATAGTTGGAATTACCGCAACGAAGTCCGGTAATGGACTTTACCTGGTTTCAAATACCGGGAATGTTTTTGTATATGGAGATGCCGAAGATTATGGATTTTTAGGAGATCCCGATATCAATGAAATCGTGGGAATCGTTTTGACCCGGGATGGAATGGGTTACTACCTGTTCGATTCTGAAGGTGCAGTGTTTCCGTTTGGTTCTGCAGTCTATGAGGGATCCGTAATTGAAGTTACAGGAGGCCTCGGTAATTTGGGTGATCCAATTGTTGCCCTGGTTCCAACTCCCACTGGCTTGGGTTATTGGCAGATTTCGAGAATCGGAAGAGTCTTTGGATTTGGGGACACAGGGTCTTTTAATGTCCTTCCGGGTGACTTGCAAATAAGTGTAAGTGCTGCAGCTGTTGCTACACACTCCTATGTTTTTTTATTAACTGACCCTGTCGGACAAGTTTTACTTTTTAATGAAGACAACTTGATACAACAGGCTGGTGTAGAGTACGAGCTGTTTGATTTTGATCCACTACACAGGGGGGCGCTGACACCCTCTGGTGGCGGAGCTTTATTGGCTACTGGCGAGGATGGGATATTGTTTACCGGAGGTGACGCTCAGTGTCTTGATATAGTCGCAAAGCCGGTGTGTGAAAGTGATTTCACTTTTACAGGTAATGAGCCCTTTTTTGGATGTGCCATCAACGATGCAAATGGTGTTACTGTCGATGTCACAGGGATTCAAAATGTGGCTCAGTTAACACTTGCCGTAGATGGAAATTCAGATCTTCTAGTCGATAATCAGGCTCCTTTTCATTGGTCGAATGAGGAAATTACGGCACTGACCGACAAGTCACCGGTCACCGGTATACCTGTCACCGTTACGCTCATGGATATTTGTGGAGATAGTCATTCCAGGGAGTGTACATGGTATGTCCTGCCCCCTGTTGATACGACACTGACAATACCAAAACCGACTGAGACTGATACGATCGTTCTAACCATCAAAGAACATCCCAAATCTAATAGTTCCGGTTCTGTTTTGACGGTTCATAACCCGGGAACGGTCAAGGTCCGGAGACCAGGAAATGGAATTGTAATTCTCCTGGAAGGTCCTTCAGGCAGACCTATGGAGAATCCCGTCATGGGACCACCTGGCTGTCCACTGGCTTTTTTTAATGGTCAGAAATGTATAATACCGCTAGTTCCGGGAGCATTATCATGTCCGGATGCGGGGTTTGGGCTCGTTGATGGGCAGTGTATCGCCCAAAGTGATGGAATCATTATTGCATCGGAGACATGTCCTACGGGTAGTGAGGAAACAAGTGATGGGGAATGCAGGAAGCCGGTTTCCAATAATTCCAAATTATCGTTTAAAATTGATACCATCGTGGACAAGGTGCAGCAAGTCGTATTCGATTTGGAAGAGGGACTTGGATTCTTGACGCCCTTATTCTTTGATTTGAGCGGTGACCCTTTTCTGTTGGACATCGGGATTTCTTATATAGTTGATTTTGTACCTGCGGCGACTCCCAGGCCAAAGAGTTTGATAGAAAAAGATACTGTTGTCCAGATATTTACACTCGAAATAGAAACAAATCCATGCACTTCGGAATTCTGGCTGGAATACAAAGGAGATCGCACCCCTGATGAGCATTGCGCCATGTCCTATACGGAAGGGGATGATCTCAGTGTCTCGGTTGGAGGCAACAATTTGGAAGAAATCCAGGAAGTGCAGATTACATTTAGGGACCAGGTCTTTTTCAGTGATACCTTGCCACATGAATGGATGGACATAGAAAAAAATATGTCACCGGGCACTTATCCGGTCAGCATGACGGTGATCAATACATGTGGGGATACAACAATACAGGAATGTCTTATCGTAGTAACTACTTCAGAATGTCCTACGGAATATTGGTTTGTGTCTAATGGTCAGCGAAGTTCACATTCATCCTGTACGATGACCTTTGGTGAAGGAGAAGACATAGCCATTTGGCTGGGAGGCAGCAATCTGCAGGAAGTGGATCGGGCTACATTGACTTTCATGGGTAATGAAAACACAATGAATTCGTTCCCCTTCGAATGGCTCGATAACCGAAGAGTATTGACAGTCGGAGATTATCCTGTTAGTATTCAGGTAGTTGAAAAGAATGGCAGCGAAATAGATTTAGAATGTACGATCATCATCACGGATTGTGAAAAAACATTCCAGGAAGGACATAACTTAACCGTCAGTGCCGGTGGTGACCAGGACAAGATCAAAGAGGCCACTCTTTTTTTCATGGACCAGGCATTTCTAGATACTACGGCACCATTTATCTGGGAAAATATTGCGACCAATATGGCAGTTGGAAGCTATCCATTGAGCCTTTCTCTGATCGATGATTGCGATAGTATAGTGACCAAAGAATGTATGATCAATATTGAAGAAAGAACTTGTACTTCCAATTATTGGTTTGACTACGAGGGGTTTCGAACACCGGATTCCGATTGTGTAATGACCTATCCTGAAGGACATGATCTGTCGTTATACATAGGGTCTGATGATTTTAGTGATATCCAACAGGTTACCTTCATTTTTGGAACCAATGCCTTTGTGGATAATATTGCTCCTTTTGAATGGATTGATGTTGCCACCAATCTGCCTTTAGGATCTACCAATCTTACAATGATCATCTCTGACAAGTGTGGTAATACCTGGATCCGGGAATGCCAGGTTGTGATTGAACCCGTTCAATGCTCAACGGACATTTTCATTGATTTTCTTGAGGATGAGACCGTCATTGGCTTTTTTCAGGATCCAGAAAAGCCATCCGTTGCAAAAAACAGGGTTATTGAGAATACCTCCGTCGAAGAAATGCTGGACCTGATCCAGGTAAATAAAATAAATTCCTCAAACCAGGAATGGAATGAATCCGATAATGGGGAAACTTTTGAATTCATTCAAGATAATGAAATGAACAATCAAGAGAGTGGTGATTTGTTGGAATCAACGGATCGCTTACCCCTGATCCAAAATATCCCGAATCCATTTGACCAGCGAACCATCATTCGGTTTTACAACCCTGTCCGATCGGAGGCCATTTTTTCGATATTCAATATCTCGGGAATGCCTGTTGTGAGACATTCCGCCTTTTATGAAAAAGGGTGGCAAGAGCTTTCCATTGACTTGACCCAGTTGCCTGATACCGGGATTTATTTTTACGAGGTAAATAATGGAAGAGAAAGCGTGCGCATGAAAATGGTCATGGTCCATTAGAGTTCGAGGGATCATCAAGCACCTGAATTCCGGATTGCACTGTGCTCCCCGGAAATCACGTAGCATGCAATACAATGTGAATTGAGGTATCTTCAATAGGTATTTACTAACCATTTCAAAATTGTAAGTGTGGGCATATTCCGGGACCTTATACAGGAAAATAAATTACAAGAACAGCAAGCACAAGCGGACTCTTTGGAAGAAGGAGGAATGCATTTGGAAGAAGAATTAAAACAAACAAGGATACTGCTTGAGAAAACCCTCGTGGCCCTTGAAGAGCACATTGGGGAGGACATCGATGGTGATGGAAAGAAGAGAAGATAGCCATGCGTTTCTGTGGTATTTTCGTAACGTTTTTATTTGGTTTCCAAATTTTTGGGATGAGCCAGGCTGCTGACTTTTCTGAAATCGATCAATATGTCCAGAATGTTCCAAAGACAGAGAAGAAGTCAATTGAAAGACTTACGTCGTACCTGATTGCTCCCTATCAGACGGATCTTGAGAAAGTACGTTCGATCTACACCTGGATTGGGATGAACATAAAATATGATCACAAGGGAATAGAACAAGACAAGTTAACCTATAACCATGATGCCGAAGAGGTTCTGAACAGGGGTAAAGGTGTATGCACCGGATTTGCCAATCTCTTCAATGAAATGTCGCAATACGCCGGTATAGAGAGCATGGTAGTTTCCGGCTACAGTAAGGACGCTCTGACCTCTGAAGTAAATCCGAACGTTCCCGACCACGTATGGAATGTTGTAAAGGTTAAGGGAGAATGGATGATGCTGGATGTCACCTGGGATGCAGGATTGTGGAAGAATCAAGATCATTCCGGTCAACAACGCAAAGACACATACTTCTTGCCACCGTCACTTGTATTCCTCCAGGATCACCTTCCGGCAATGCCGATGTGGCAGTTGGTTGATGCACCATATTCAATGCAGGACTATTTGACGAATCAAATCCCGCTGTCGGATTCTTCTCAATTACCATATTTTTCAGAGCAACTTGATCAGATCGTCCATTATAATAGATTGGCCCGTCCTGAGCAACGATTGTTTGAATACCGTGAAACCTACCGCTTTAATCCGACTGAAGAGAATGGTAAAGAGATGGCACATGGTCTGTTGGACTATGCGGGGATTTTGGTGGATCGGTTGGATATAATGGAGCATGAGAACCACGCCAACGACCGAAAGCAAGCATTGCTCCGGGAAGTGATCGGACTTTGTGCAGAAAGTAAGAGATATACCGAATTTCATGACTGGCAATCGAGGATATGTGCAGATGCCATTAATTCCTATGTCGTGAATTCCTACAATGAAGCCATAAAGATGCAACCCTCAGACCCTGATATCTATGAAGTATTAATCAAAGAACTTCAGGTTGCCAAGGGATATCTTGAAGGTCTCAGGGATGACTTCCAGACCCGGGGGATGAAGATGGAGAATGAGCAATTGATTGAGGTCCTGCAGGCAAAGTTGAAAAGAGTGAGGACAAATGAATAATCAAGCCACTTACAATCTTCTTGCTCATTCTTGGTATCAATCTCCCTTATGGCTGTACTCCGAAAGAATTGGTCCATCGGCATTGTTCTCCTGGAAAGGAGTATTGTTCGGAAATCTATAAGGAGAAAATGTTTTGGGCAATGCAAGGGCAGGGGAGTGATCATATGGCTACCATCCATCTACCGGATGCCTGAGGTCGCCGGATCGAGTGTATTACAGGTAATGCTCATTCTGACCAATCCCTCCGGATCAGAGATATCATTACTCAACTTCCAGGTTGAGTGATGAATTTGGGCGAGCATACTGAAAATTCGACACCAGTTTACCATCTGTGCTAATCTGTGGAATCTGTGGTGAAATTTGCAATACTGCAATTTGATAAAGCTGAATACAATCCCTCCGGATCATCGGTGCCGATTCGAATCTTTTTACGATTTTTAATTGCACCTCTACGGTTTCAAGACCTGATACATTGTAAAGTACTCCATGAGGAGTATACCTGATCCCCCATCCATAGTACCACTTATTGCGGATGATGCGTTGTCCGTTGACGTCTGCAAGATTGATCTTCTTCTCAATCCAACCAATGTCAAATCTGAGACGTACAAATTCTTCATCCATTTCGACAGTCAGCGTACCGAAGAATATAATGGCCAGGATCAATAAGATCACCGGGATCAATATGGATACATGGAATATGTCCGGAAAAGGGTCATGGTAAGAATAGACAGAATACCGATAATACTCATTACGATTACAAAGACTCCGACTTGGGTGTCCCTTCTTTTATCATTTCCATGATGATTCCTGCCGCGAATGCTTTCCCTGTACTTCCGGACATGAGTCGATCTGCGGGATGCATTTGAATGTGTTTAACAGTATCACTTTCCCCGGAAGCCCGGGTAATTGTCCTGCCATCAGGCAAGGATAAGACGGCAATCATTTCCGGTGCACTTATGGATTGGCGAGTTTCATCAACATGACTTTGGAGTGTTAATTCTAGAGGTGGTATTTCTGTTGTTTTGCAACCTGTCAAAAGCAGAAAACAAAAATTGAGCACCAATAGGGTATAGGCGAGACTGATTGAATTATTCATTGGATGTAACCAAATACTGTGGGCCATATTAAGGAATTTATGATGAGGCAGGAATGTTCTATTATAAAAACGCATCTATTGGAAATAACCCGATAGTTCACTTTCTTTGCAGTCCTTCGCCATCATCTTCGATGATCGGGGGGCTCAAACTGCGAAGCACACACAAACTTTCTCTTCCACACACTTTATGGCTGACAGCGAAGCTCGTCAGTCCACACTTGACCTGGTGATTGTAGCTCAGCTGGTTAGAGCGCTGGATTGTGGTTCCAGAGGCCGCGGGTTCGAATCCCGTCTTTCACCCTACTGACGAGGCTTTGCTTGCCGGGACAAGACAGACGCCCTCACTCGAGGGCTTTTTTGTGAGATACAAAGTCTACATACTTATTTCGGAATCTATCGATAGGCTTTATATAGGCCAAACTCAAAACCTTGAAAAACATAACAAGGATTATGAGAGATCTACAAAAGGGCGCGGACCTTGGAAGATATATTTTGAAATTGAAGTTGATTCAAGATCAGAAACATTCAAACTGGAAAAAAGGTTAAAAAACCTTCGTAGCAGAACTCGAATAGACGAATATATAAACAAGCATTATAGGATTTGGCGCTGCTCGAGAAATTATGAAAATCGGAGATTTCCTATTTCTCGTCAAAAATACATTTCATACTTGCCTCATCATCAAGACCACTTGTGGGTCTTGATTGTTCGGTTCCCCCACCTGACCTGATCACTCTTTTTGTTATTAACATATATTTCATTTTAGGTTAGTTTTTAGTAAAACAAGTGCGTTGATACGGTTTATTCCATAATGTAGACTATGAAATCCATGTCAGCGTGACGAGCAGTCTAAAGACATTGTATATTCAGCAAGTATAAAGTCAATCTGCAAAACATGTATTACACGAAAATCACAGGGACCATGTCGGTATGTCTTTGTTTAGTACTATGTTCAGTCTGTACTCCGAATAAAAAACCACTGGACACTAGCTATCAAATCGGTGTGATTACTGCTTTTTCGGAAATGGTCGCAGCAGATGTCAAACAATTAGCATTAAGCTCACCAATGACACCTGCGCAAGCTGAAAGGTTGTCAAGTGAGGTTGGTGAAATTGCCAAAGAATACGATGTTGAAATCCTGAGAGAGCCCAATCTTATTGTCACTGATTTGTTCCCCGCAGATGTCGCTGATGGCAAGGAGGTTTTTGTCATCGCAAAATCCAATGCATTGCATGCATACCACGCGTTAAAATCTGACATGGCTAACCTCAGTCCTGATGACCAATTAGGGCGTCAGATGGTCGCAAGAAGATTCGGGCGCCTGTTGAGTTACAGCCCGAAAAAGATCAATCAATTGCTGTCTCAACAGACTTCCTTTCGCACGATGGCCGATTTTGGGCTGATTGCCAGTAATGTATTTTTATATTACGAAGATCTTGAGGCAGCAGAACAATTCTATACTGACATCCTTGGGCTTGTCGTATTATCGCGCTTTGACAACGCGGTGATTATCCGGATTTCGACATCTTCAACAATAACTCTGGTCGATGCAGCAAAAGGTATGCACAGCGCAGATGAACCAAAAACTGTTGCCATTGCATTGCTCACCAATCAATTAAAAAACTGGTATGATTATCTGCTAACAAAGAATGTCAAGATCAAATATCCTTACAAATCAAAAGACGGCAGCGCTCACGATGGTTTCGTGGCAATCGATCCTGAAGGCTATTTGCTCGAATTCGAAACATTCAAACAACACCCGGAAAATGAGCGATTTATGCCTATTCTTGAAATCAGTGAGGAGCATAAATCGAACATCCCGGAACAAGATTTAGGATTTCATGGAAGTATTGTCTGGACATACCACAAAGATCTTCTGACCATGGAAAATTTTTATCAAAACGTCATGGGTTTGGAGTTGGTCGCGGATCAGGGATGGACAAAAATTTATCAGGTTAGCGAATCCGGATTCATCGGCCTCGTCGACGAACGTCGAGGCATGCACAGTTTTACAGAGGAAAAAGCCGTGACACTGTCCTTTATCCTTGAAGACCTGGAGGGCTGGCATAATTATGCTGCCTCTTATCAACCTTTCGAATTGAGAACTGACGAGATATCAACCGGGCCTGACGATCGGTATCGTGCGTTTGTGGCATATGGTCCGGAAGGATACTTTCTTGAATTTGACAAGTTCTATCAACATGCTGATAATGATGCTTTACTCAATTATTTGACGAAGCAATAGCCAGCGATTAATACGCATTCGAAAGTAGTCCATACCGCTTAATACAATTTCAGGTTTACTAAACTTCCAAAGTTTAGTAAACCTCTATCTCGACGCAGAAGAGTGCAGAAGTGCTTAGCAGGCATTGCGTTTAAAGAAAATATCAGTCGAAATGGGGAAAGAAAGCCACCGATCCAAATCAGACGTTTGAACAATAAATCTATTTGTTATACATTTAGGTATATAATACAATTAGATTTATGAAAGGAACCCATTTAGGAGAATTTGAAGAACTCGTTCTGTTGGCAACGGGCATTCTGACGGACGAGGCTTATGCGGTAAAAATTGCGGAAGAAATTCATTCCCATACCAACCGAACGGTTTCCCTCAGTCCCGTACATTCTGCGCTCTATCGCCTGGAGAAAAAAGGATTTGTAAAATCTGAATTAGGTGGGGCCACAAATGTCAGAGGTGGGAGAAGGAAAAGAATTTATACAATGACTTCTGACGGGCGCGAGATGTTGGATAGAATACGATTCATTCGAAATAACCTTTGGAATTTACTCCCGGAAATTTCATAGTTATGAAGCCACTCAATACACCTCCAAGTTTCTTATTATTCCTACTAAACATTTACTGCCCGGACAATCTTTTGGAAGAAATTGAAGGAGATCTCATTGAAAACTATCAATTCAATCTATGGCAAAAAGGCAAATTTTACGCCTCCTTACTATGTGCGTTGGATGTGATCCGTTTCTTCAATCCTACAACATTCAAAAAGAGCAAGTCTATAAAAAAAGCAAATATTTATTACACACCATTTAATCCCGTCATCATGTGGAAAAATTACTTTACCATCGCACGCAGAAACCTATGGCGTCAAAAAGAAAACAGCTTGATCAATTTATTCGGATTGATCACAGGATTGATCGCATTTATACTTATAGGCCTCTTTGCTTTCGATGAGTTTCAGTTTGACAAATTTCATACAAATGGAGACCGTGTCGTCCGTATTGTTACGGAGGGAGCAGGAGCAAACAGCGCAGGTTCCTGGGCGGGAACAAGCCCGGCAATTGGACCATCCCTGCAACAGGAATTTCCTGAAGTCGGGGATCATCTCAGAATGTACCGAATCAGCCAAAAACAACTGTTCAATTTCGAAGGTCAGACCTTCCTGGAGACAGGCGGCTATTTTGCGGAAGCAAACATCTTCGACTTCTTTGACATTCCATTCATTTCCGGAAATCCTAATACAGCATTGACTGAGAGGGATAAAGTTGTAATATCTGATAACCTCGCCAGGAAGTACTTCGGTTCTGAGGAAGCAACTGGAAAAGTAATTAAAATAGGACGTACAGATATAGTAGTCTCTGGTGTTTTTGAGGAATTATCTTCTCATTTCCATCTCGATTTTGACTTTCTCCTTCCGTTTCAAAACCTTATGGACCAGGTGTCTGATGAACGAATGAACAGTTGGGTTTGGCAAGATTTCAACACATATCTCTTATTAAACGATACTGAATCCATTTATTCACTGGAGACTAAATTGCTTGGACACATTGAAAAATACGCACATCCTCAGACGCTCGAAATGGGGTTTAGCTACTATGTGCATCTTCAACCGGTTCGTAAAATTCATTTGCATTCTTCACATCTTCAAAACGACCACGCCCAACGTGGGAATTATGGTTATCTGATTGGATTGCTCTGGGTAGGCCTTTTCATATTGATGATCGCATGCATCAACTTCATCAACTTGTCAACAGCAAAAGCGGTGAAGCGAACTAAGGAAGTAGGAATCCGAAAAGTTGTAGGAGCACAGAAACGCGAGTTGATCAATCAATTCTTAGTTGAGGCTGGATTGACAGTTACCATCTCTATGATCGTTGCATGCATCGCTGTAGTGATCATTCTCCCTTACTTGAATGAATTTACAGGTAAATCCATCGCATTCAATCCCTTCGATGATCCACGTATTCTGATTGTTTTGATGGCATTGACCTCGATTACAATTTTGCTTTCCGGAGTCTACCCGGCTTTTGTGTTATCGGGACTTTCTTCAGCTGGTCATAAGGTCCAATCTTTATTGAAGCCGGAATCAAAAGGAGAGTTTTTGAGAAAAGGATTGGTCGTGAGTCAATTTGCGCTTTCTATCCTTCTAATCATTGGTGTATTGGTTGTATACCAACAGGTGCGGTATCTAAACCATACGGATTTAGGCTTTAATAAAGAACAACTGGTACATTTTCCATTGAAAGGTTCCACATTCAACAATTTTACTACAACGAAAGAAGAATTCCTAAAAATTGGCGGCATAGAATCTGCCAGTATTTGTTTTGGTATTCCAGGAGATATCATAGCTGGTGATCAGGTGATCATTCCTTTTCCGGAAAGAAGAACATTGCCATCGCGCATATTTGCTGTCGATCATGATTACGTAGAAACCATGGGATTTGAGGTAATAGCAGGTCGTGGGTTTTCAGAGGATTTCTCCACGGATAAATCTCATGCCTTTGTAATCAATGAAACTGCCGTTGTCAATCTCGAACTTGGAAACTCCCCAGAAGATGCTATAGGAAAAGACCTGGAATGGCAGATGTGGTCAGAGAATGACACCCTGAAAAAAGGAAAGGTAATTGGTGTTGTCAAAGACTTTCACTACGCCAGCCTTCATGAAAAAATACAAACCACTGTAATGCATATTGATCCAAGTTCCTGTTGGAAAATGGTGGCAAGAATCTCCTCTTCCGATATGCCAAATGTGATTGATAAAATGACGGAAACATGGGATCAATTTAATACGGGATACCCTTTGGACTATCAGTTTGTCGATGCAAGTTTCGGAGCTATGTATGAGGAAGAACGAAAGTTGAGCACCTTGCTGGGGATATTTACACTTTTGGCAATAGCCATTGCATCTATAGGTATTTTCGGTCTTTCCGCTTTTTCTGTGCAACAACGATATAGCGAAATAGGTATTCGCAAAGTATTGGGGGCCAGTGTAGTGGATATTATTCAATTGCTTTCCAAAGAGTATTTAATTCTGATTCTCATTGCATTAGCCATTGCTACTCCGGTCGGATGGTACGTAATGAAGAATTGGTTGCAAGATTTTTCATACCGGATTACCCTGGATATATGGACATTCCTTTTTGCCGGGGCCGTCACACTAATTATTGCCGGTCTGACGGTCAGTTATCAAAATATTCGGGCTGCGCTCATGAATCCGGTCAATGCTATAAGGGATGATTAATGAGAACAAGGGAAAGTCTGTTCGTTTCTCTCAATACGGCCATCTAAAAAGTGGTGAACTTATATAATTTGCTTAAGGCTTCAAATATTCTCCAACAGGCACCCATTCAAATTCCGGTGACGTTTCGATACAGTGCTTTAGAATGGCAGGTGGCCTGAACCGATGATCACCAATATTCTCTGATCAGATTTATCCGTCAATCGAATGATATTCTGGAAAATTCTGAGATTCCTATTGTACCAGGATGTCCTCATGTCCGCACCAAAGTATCGGTCGTCTTCATCCGGATAATGCACACTTTAATGCCGGAAATCGCCCCAATCACAGTCAGCTAACCTAAGGTTCTCGTTTGCTTGGACTCATTGGAGGAAGTTCCCAGAATGTCTTTGCTGCAGGAGAACTCTATTTTGATGATAGTTGCCATATTATCGGGATTAGTGCAAAGACAGGGCATTATTTTGACAGAACTGATACGTTTGATGGGGATGTGTTTCAAACTACTTTACTGGCATTAAGAGCCCTAAAGTATGATGTAGAAGATATTAGATTAGGAGACGAATTCTTTAGTTGGACCTCTGGTGTCCCTTTATCGCTTTGATTTGAAAATGAAATTGAAACAATCGCCTTACGATCATTTTCAATTTTCTCCCATGTTTGTACTACAGCTTGATCATTACGAAGATCATGATGCAACCCACTCTTCTAATCACGCCTTAAAAAAGGAGGCTTCCATGTTCCATTGAAGACTTCCTCTTTCGGCCAATACAAACGCATCGTCAATGTAAAACGACCATCTTTAGGTATCGGCAGCCAATAGGACAATGGTTTTTCTACGGGAGGTTTGTTTTGAATGAATATGTCTAAGGAGCCATCATCATTGTATTGCAGCGGGTCTCTGTCGCCAAGTGCAAAACGATTTAATTCATTTTCAACCAAAAATTCGTCCTCATTGTATGCTGTTATGGACCAAAAGGAATGTACAGGAGGCAACTCGTTCTCTTCAAAGCGGAGTTGGTAGGCCCTGCTTGCATCCGGGGGATTACCATTTATGTCAAATACACAGGTTGGATAAACGGCATCTTCCGCCCAATTTGCTCCTAAACCGATAAAGCCCACATAGGCTCGCATTAAGTAGTCGGTGCCATAACTTCCCAGACCTTCCGTAATCACCCTCCAACCATTGGTCGTTCAGGTTGCGTCAGGATTGTCTCGTCTGGTTTCCATTCTTTTATGAATATATTCCGGGAGTGCCTTTAGTGGTCTCAGTAGTTAGTTAAACCTATGGACTTTTAGTCCACTACTTTGAGTTTCTACAAAGGTATTAACTTGAGGTTATGGGAAAGCGACAAAG
>JANQHF010000072.1 GCA_028282725.1 Saprospiraceae bacterium | reverse complement strand
GACTTCTCATCGATGAAGAAGCTGTCGGAAGGAAGTGGAAATCTATTGAAAAAAGCAGAATTGGTTCGGTCGTTAGGTGCAAAGGCAAACAAACAGTTGCCTCAAAATCTTCTTTCATGAATTGACGAGCCCGGGATTCTTGGATAGTTCAGTTACCTTCGGGTTCGATGTTTCAAGGATTTAAGAAAGCCAGGATAGAAGTACAGAAGGATGTCTTCATTTCCTGTAGAATTGGTGGACAAGGTCCTCCGTTGCTTTTGGTGCACGGATATCCGCAGACCCATGTTATGTGGCACAAAGTTGCACCCGCCCTGTCTGAGAAATTTACAGTAGTGGCCAGTGATTTGCGAGGGTATGGGGATAGCAGTACACCACCTTCGGATCCGGAGCATCTTACCTATTCGAAGCGGGCTATGGCATTGGACCAACGTCTTTTGATGGAGCATTTGGGTTTTGCGCAATTCTCAATTGCGGGGCATGATCGGGGAGGGAGAGTTGCTCATCGTTTGGTCTTGGATCATCCGGGTGCTGTACAAAAACTAGCGGTATTGGACATTGCACCAACCCATAACATGTATTCCCGGACAGATTTTTCATTTGCCAGGTCTTATTATCATTGGTTTTTCCTGATCCAACCTTATGATTTGCCAGAACGCCTCATTGGTGCGGACCCGGAATTTTATTTGACAAAAAAATTCAAGCCATGGGGCCGGAGTTCATTCGACCCCATGGCTATGAAAGAATATATCCGATGTTTTGACGCAGATACCATTCATGCATCATGTGAGGATTATCGGTCCTCTGCCTCTGTTGATCTCCAGCATGACGAAGAAGATTTAAGAAAAGGAAGTAAGATCAAGTGCCCAGTCCTTGCACTGTGGGGACAAAAGGGCTTTGTGGGTCAGGCGTATAATTTAGTCAGGGAATGGGAACAATGGGCGGATAACGTACATGGTTACGCTATGTCCTGCGGGCATTATCTTCCTGAAGAAGCTCCCGGTGACACGCTGAAATACTTAATGGGTTTTTTTGATGGTGAAACGATCTGATCGCTTTAAACGGCCCGGTGGTTTACCCATCTTACTGACTGCGTCAGCATGCCGGGCAGGTAACGCCCCCCTCGTTATAGGCGACAAATAAAAATAGCGGCATTTACTACTTTTGACAGACTCTTTGTATTTAGGGAAATTTTTAATAACTGATCCGTTTCAAATGACTAGGCAGATATGGTGGAAGGATGCGGTGATCTATCAGATTTATCCGCGTAGTTTCCGTGATTCGAATGGA
Organism: Saprospiraceae bacterium; assembly: GCA_028282725.1. Taxonomy (GTDB): domain Bacteria; phylum Bacteroidota; class Bacteroidia; order Chitinophagales; family Saprospiraceae; genus JAJRXG01. The sequence goes on along the minus strand of JANQHF010000072.1, from coordinate 36,605 downwards.
GATGGGATTGGAGATATACGGGGAATAATTGAAAAAGTAGATTATCTCGCGGATTTGGGAATAGATGTGGTCTGGTTGGGGCCGGTTTACCAATCACCTAACGATGACAACGGTTATGATATCAGTGACTACCGGTCGATCCATCCCGACTTTGGTACACTTGCCGATTTGGATCAATTGCTACACTTGCTTCATCTGCGAGAAATTCGCCTGATCATGGACCTGGTGGTCAACCATACTTCTGACGAACACGATTGGTTTCAAGAATCCAGAAAATCATTGGACAACCCGTATCGCGACTACTATTTCTGGAAAAAAGGTCAAAATGGGGCCCCTCCAAACAACTGGAAGTCTTTTTTCGGAGGAAGTGCCTGGGCATATGAAGAAGATACGGACGAGTACTATTTGCACCTGTTTACAAAAAAGCAACCTGACCTTAACTGGGAAAACCCTGTCGTGAGAAATGAAGTGTGTGACATCATCCGGTTCTGGCTGGAAAGGGGAGTTGATGGTTTCAGAATGGATGTCATACCCCTTATTTCCAAGCGACTCGATTTCAAGGACACCCAATTGAATTCATTTCCGGAAGTAGTTGAGCAAGTGTATTCCAACGGCCCTAAAGTACATAAATACATAGGAGAGATTGTTGGCAGGGTCATTAGCAACTATGACGTTATGACGGTAGGTGAGGGACCTGGGATCCATACGGAAGTCGGACTGGATTACGTCGGAACAGATCGTGGAGAACTCAACATGATTTTCCATCTTGATCACATGTACCTGGGATTCGGTCCCAAAGGCAGATTTGATCCCATTCCATTTTCTCTGAATGATGTATTCGAAATCTTCAATCGATGGGACGATGCAATGGCGAATGAGGGATGGATCAGCATTTTTCTGGATAATCATGATTTTACACGGATGCTTTCCAGGTTTGGAAATGATCAGAATTATCGAATCGAAAGTGCAAAATTACTCGTGACTTTGATCATGACGCTGCGAGGAACACCCTGTATTTATCAGGGATCTGAGATCGGTATGACCAATATTGCATATGAACGTCTTGAAGATTTTGATGATGTCGAATCCAAAAACTTTATTCGGGAAGCGCTTGAAAAAGGCAGGGAGCCGTCAGAGATCCTTGAATTGGTGAATCGGCATGGACGGGATAATGCAAGAACACCGATGCAATGGGATGATTCCATGCACGCCGGATTCACGTCCGGACATCCCTGGTTGACAATCAATCCCAATTACAGAAGGATCAATGTGGAGGAGTCAAAGAATGATGCAAATGGTATCTTGCACTTCTACAAGAAAATGATTGCTTTCAGGAAGGAACATCCCGTTTTTGTTTATGGTGATTTTACATGTTTGTTCGCGGCAGATCCCATTTATATGTATTCAAGAAGCGATGACCAACAGTCCTTCGTCGTCGTTCACAATTTTGGAGATCATCGCATCGACATGCCGGAAATTCCAAAAGGATATGGATACCATTTCTCCAGTTATCCCAATGATCAAGCAAGAAAATTGTTGGCTCCCTGGGAATCCAGGATATTCATAAAATCTTAACCTTCATTATGTCTTTTAACCTCTCTTCACTAGACGCGACGATCATCATTGCATATTTGATCTTTGTCATTGGCCTTGGATTCTACTTCAGCACCAAGCACAAGGGAGCGGAGGATTACTTCCTTGCAGGCAGAAACCTCACATGGCCAATCATAGGTTTCTCATTGTTTGCTTCAAACATGTCCAGCAACAGCCTTGTCGGTCTTGCCGGATCAGGATATAAGGACGGTTTTTCAGTGTATAGTTATGAATGGATGGCTGTAGTGATCCTGATCATCTTTGCTGTCTTCTTCCTTCCTTTTTATTTGAAAAACAAAATCTTCACGATTCCCGAATACCTTGAGAAGAGGTATAGTTATAAGATCAGGGCTTACGCTTCTGCAATTGCTATTGTTCTGAATATTATGGTCGATATTGCCGCTACATTGTATGCAGGTGGGTTGGTCATCAACCTTATCTTTCCCGGATTTGAGCTGTGGCAAATCATTGTGGGCTTGGCCATTGTAGCCGGAATGTATACGGTCACCGGTGGATTAAGTGCGGTCATGTATACGGATGCAGTACAGGCGGTTATCCTGATCCTGGGCTCCACCATGATCACCATATTCGCTTACCAGGCCGTTGGAGGTTGGGAAGCAGTTCGTGCCATCACCGAGCCTTCACATTTTGACGTGATGAAACCTGCATCGGATGATGTCTTGCCCTGGCCATCGGTATTCACAGGAGTGTTGTTGATCGGATTTTATTTTTGGGGAACCAACCAGTACATCACTCAAAGGACGTTAGCAGCCAAAAATGTACGTCAGGGTCAATGGGGTGCCATGTTTGCAGGACTGCTCAAGCTGTCCATTTTGTTCATTATGATTTTCCCGGGTGCTTTCGCAAGAGTATTATATCCGGACATCCAGGACATGGATATGATTTATCCTACGATGTTGTTTGATCTATTGCCCACAGGTCTTTTGGGTCTGGTGCTGGCGGGATTGATCGCGGCTATGATGTCAAGCCTCGATTCGGGTTTGAATTCTGTTTCGACCTTATTTACGATGGACTTTGTTCAGAAATTCAGACCCGATGCAGATTCAAAAGTCCTGATGAGAACGGGGCAGATCGTTACATTTATTGTCATGATCATTGCCATAGTCTGGGCACCTCAAATTGGCAATTTCACCAAGTTATGGGATTATCTGCAAAACACACTAGCCTGGTTCTGTCCCCCGATCGTTGCGCTATTCGTGATGGGCTTATTCACGAAAAGAAGTAATGATACCGGGGCTCTTGCTTCTGTTATTATCGGCTTTGTAATCACTATATTACTCATTCTGAATGAGGGTCTCGGTCTGGTCTCAGCCATGCCTCACTTCCTGTACACAGCCACCATTCACTTCGCAATTTGTTGTGCTGCCATTTTAGTCTTTAGCGGCTTCGGTGTCAGCAAGCCGGAGGCCGAACTGGCCAAAATGGTTTGGACAAGAGAAGAATACGGAAATGAAAGTGTCTTACTGGCCAAATCTCCGTGGTGGCAGAACTATCGATACCACGGGATAGCCTTGATCCTCGCCGTGATTATCATCCTGTTGGTTTATTGATTGAAGTGTCCCCTGGCATTAGCGATCCCAATTGTGCATGATGATTTATACTGTGGATCAGAAGAATCGCCCAAATTCGACCAAAGTCGAACGTTGATTGGAAAAATGGAGAAAAAGTTTAATTATAAAGCAGGTGATAACTTAAAGGCAGGTGACGACTTAAAGTGAGGCGATGACTTAAAGTAGGGTGACGATTACTGCGATTCGGTGGCTATTGGTCGGACCTGGTGACTTCAATCCAACGGTTCTTTCAGGATGTAGTAAATCGTCTTTATGCCATCTATGTAATTCCCAAGCCGGATGTTTTCATTGGGACTGTGTTGATTGTTGTCTCTGTTGACCGTGGGCACTGTCACAGCCGGAATACCCAGTTCGTTGACGAAAGGGGAAATGGGAATACTTCCCCCGGATGTCCTCTGTTTGATGGGCGTTTCCTGAAAAGCCTTAGTCAATGCCTTGTCTAACCAAATTCCAATGTCCGAATCAAAGTCCGTACGGAACGCCAGGTAATTAGTGGCGGAATTAAATTGACAGATACGACTGTATTGAGCTCGTTCCCGGGTGGTAGGCGTTCTATCCAGGACATGGTATCCCTGGTCGATTATGTGATTTCTGATTAAACTGATCAGTCGGTCAGGATCACTTTCAAGGACCAATCTGACATCAATCTCCGCGGTTGCTGAAGATGGGACAATGGTTCTTTTTTCATCTCCAACCCAGCCCGAAAGCATTCCCCTTACATTCAGTGAGGGATATTGCAAACTCTCCTGGTAGGTAGGTGCCACATTGTCTCCTTTGGCAATCCCCATCTTGAAGTTGATTTCGCGTTCATCATCAGGTACCGCCCGCAAGATGGCTTTTACCTCTTCGGAAAGGTGAATACCGTCATAATACCCCGGAATTGTTACACGGCCGTCCTCATCCTTCATACTCGCAATCAATTGAGCAAGCCTGACAGCAGGATTGGGGATATAATTGCCGTAGTGACCACTGTGTTGTGGGAAATAGGGTCCGAAGACTTTCAATGTTATGGTGGAAATGCCACGGGCACCAAAGGTCAGGGTAGGTTTATTTTGAATATGCCTGGGTCCGTCAAAAATGACCAGCATTTCGGAGGACAACTCTTTTTTGAATTGTTGCACCGCTGCCGGCAGATTGGGAGACCCGATTTCCTCTTCGAAGTCCATAATGACCTTCATGTGAAAATTGGGATCAAAGCCCTCATCGCCAATCATATCAATCGCCGTTAAGAACATATTTACTGCTCCTTTTGAATCCGACGTGGAGCGGGCGAAGATCCGCCATTCGGGATCGATCTCTTCCTCATAAAGCAGACCCCAGTCTATGATTTGCCAATCACCGTCTGGGCTTCTTTCCTTGAGCACGGCATGGTATGGGTTGTCCTGGGACCAAAAGCTTGAGTCCACCGGTTGCCCATCCACCTGGAGGTAGATCAGGACGGTCCTTGCATTTTTATTGGATGATTGCCTTTCTGCCAATAGGAGTGGTACAGCAGGAGTGTCGAGCCTTTTTGTCGTAAAGCCTCTTTTCCGAAAGTGCTCTTCACACCAACGGACATTGATCTCAATATCGTCATGATAGTGGGCATCATTTGGGATGGCCAACAGTTCTTTTAACTGGGGAAGTGATTTTTGAGCATAGTCCGTAAAGATTTGTTCCGAAGGCAGCTGGCTGAATGACGGAATTGAAGTTATTATGGAAAGGACGAAGATATGAATGGACAGAAGTCTCATAATTCCAATAAATTGCTTTTCAACAATAGTATTCAATAATGCTGAAATGAAAGCAGAAACTTAACTTGAAACCGAATCAGATCATCATTTTTGTTTTCATATCCAATGAAAGGGAATCATCGCAAAAACAATAACCACGTTATCACACTTTCCGATGGGAGGCAATTAGCGTATGCAGAATGGGGTGATCCGTCAGGTTTTCCTGTGATTGGTTTACACGGCACACCGGGGTCAAGAATCTGGTTTATGGATGATGATGAGACGGCACAATCACTTGGAATTCGCCTGATCACAGTGGATCGCCCGGGCTACGGAGGATCGGATCCAAAAAAGGGTAGGGGCATCGCAGATTTTAGCGATGACCTGTTAGAATTGGTGGAACAGTTAAAATTGACAGAGCTTTCAATATTCGGTGTGTCAGGCGGAGGGCCGTTTGCCCTGGCGGCCGGAATAAATCGAAACTTGCCTCTTCACAAAATTGGTCTTGTCGCATCAATGTCGGAATTGAAAAATGGCAAGCCTCCAAAGGATATGTGTCGTCCCAATCGATGGGCAATTGCGATGTCCAAATACGTTCCCTGGTTACTCCGGTTTAACTTCAGCCAGCAAAAGAAGTGGATGGAGAAAAAACCGGATCTTTATATGCAATCCACCCGTAATAATGTAGGGCATTTGTGTCCTTCCGATCAGGAGATATTACGGCAGAATGAAGCAAAACAAACTTTGCTTCTGCAAATGAAAGAAGCATTGGCCCAGGGGCCGGGAGAACCTGTACATGAACTCAGACTACTATCACGTAAGTGGGATTTTGGATTAGAGGGTATTATGATACCCGTGCACATATGGCATGGTACCGATGACACGCTTTCACCGGTAACGGGAATTGAGCACATGATTCCAAGCATTAGAAATAATACGACATACTTTATACGTGGCAAGGGTCACTTCCTGGATGAGGACGAAGCGATATGGGAGGATATTTTGAAGACATTGAAGGATTCAGGTCATCGATAGAGTTTTACTCAATCTTTAGAGAAAGCAATTTTTCCATCACACGAATCAGTTTATTAAAAGTTCCAGAGAATCAAGTTCTTTCAGATCAAAGATTATCTTCTGATTCGGGCTGTTCGTCTAAATGGTTCTTTATTTGAACAGTCCAATGCTACATTTAGGCAGATAACTACTGAAATTGTGAATTTTGAACATGTTTTTACGGGTCAAATCGGAGTTATTCACTTTGTCGCTTCCATGATTGCGCTGGTGTTGGGCACCATGGTCTTAATGAGCAAGAAAGGCACATCCTGGCACAAGAAGATGGGATATGCCTATTCGATTGCTATGTTGGTTCTTCTCGTCACAGCATTCATGTTGTACAATCTCTTCGGGAAGTTTGGCATATTTCATTGGGCAGCTGTGGTGAGTTCGTTGACGCTGATTGCCGGTTTGCTTCCTATGTTCTTAAAGAAGCCCAAATCATACATCACCATGCATTTCAACAGCATGTATTGGTCGGTCTTTGGTTTGTATGGCGCATTCATGGCGGAAGTGCTCGTGCGCATACCTACGGTAGTGGTAGAGAGTGGAGTCCCCAATCATGTCTTTTATAATATGGTGGGAGTGGCTGTCTTTATTACGATGGGGGCGGGATACTTCATCATGTGGAGGAAGAAGAAGACGTGGAAATTACTTGACAAAGCTACTTCCTGATCGAATCTTGGCTAGAGAACGCGAAGTTGTCTGACCCTGCTTTTTCGTCCTTGTGCGATCAATCTTAGCGCTCGTTGCGGTTGATTGTTCGTTAATTTTTGAAACCGCGGAGAACGTGAAGTTGTCTGACCCTGCTTTTTCGTCCAAAGGAAAGTGGGGGTGATAATCGAAGAACTCTACACAGACAGTTCCTCGTACAATATTAAGTGGGGGGGGGGTAAAATCAGGTGAGTATTGGACTGGAATTTCGTTTTAATCCAAAAAAAATTATGAAAACTGTGGAAGCCTTATAGCTTGAGTAACTAAACATTCTTATCTCACAAAACGAAGGTTTTGTGAAATCTTGAGATTTAATCATTTTATCTGATAATACCTCATCATTACATGGAAAACCAATAATGAAGAACCATTCATTTCAACATTAGACAATGTCCCGGAGCTAATTTTATAATAGTCATAACTATAATTCTGATTAACCGAATGATTAGCATCAGTATTAAAATATCCTGATGGCCCTTACTCTGTCAAGGCCGTTCTTTGAATTTAAACCTTGTAAACCGGTGTCGAAGTTTTGGATGAAAGCACTGTTAGCATCAATTTCTGTCGAACTCCAATAAAAATTTCCAAATCCACCCAGACCTGCTAGGTGTAGATTGGTATACATAAGATGTAATTCACCTTTTGATGGTAAGTACCAGTCGCCATACCCTCCTTCTATCAAGTCGCTACATAGCCTTGCGGCTGAATCGGTATCATCTCTGTCAGCTGAGACGATGAGCATTGTATTCATTGCTCCCGCACCTTTCCCATTAAAACTACTGTCTACCACAGTACCTCCAGTGGCTCCAGTTACGTCCAAGGTGGTACTCCACTGATGTAAAAAATCTCCTGGGCTTGATGATTCTAAATCATTCTGCGAGCTAACTAACCCATGCTCACCGGTCTCATCCACCCAAAATATAATACCCCCTTGGGCTATATCTCCAACTTTATACTTGCGCAATGCCAGTGTTCCATTTGACAGCCTTACCACATTACCTGACGTAGTGTCTTGTGCAGAAGTAATGGTGTCCATATTTGAAACAATTGTCTTACCAATCACATGAAGTCTTTCAGTGGGTGTATTAGTGCCCAATCCAATATCACCATTGTTCTTAATCGTCATTCTTGCCATTTGACCAGTAACGAATTGGATAGCATCATTAGCACCAGAATTAGATCCTAAGAATGTCGTATTAGCTAATGACCCTGTAAAATCTATATTCGGATTTCCAGTAATACCAAGAACACCCTCGGTAGTTCCTCCATCTTGAGTTAAATACACTCTCGGATTATTTGCCTCACCTTGGTCGTTAGAATCTGCTTCAAGCCGCAAGGCCGCATCTCCTTCAGAACGAATATGAAGTAATTCTGTAGGAAAAGAAGTGCCGATGCCCACATGCTTTAAGGTAAAAGTTGTATCAATATTCATTATCCAACCGGAATTATTGAATGTCGTTCCAGCTCGCCTGGCCAATGTACTATCAGGAAGCCATACCACAACACTATCTGCATTTATTGCTTCGTCCATGACCGATACCTTGAACTTACCTTCAACTTCCATTTGAACTTGGGCTTGAAGAATGGATCCAAAAAGAATTAATATGATTATATGTGTCTGAGATCTCATAATAAGTGTATTCCTGTTAAGATAATGAATCCGAAGTATTACATCAAAAAAAGCTCGAACTAGGGAGAAGTCAACCAGACAGTTGGAGGGTCAGATATAATAAGAAGTGTGGCCGTCAAGTAACAAGTAACCCTCGATAAAAGATACAACAGCTATTCAAGTACACCGTAATGGAGGTGCTTTGATAAAAGGTCTCATAAACTGGTTATATTAATCAAAGTAACATTTACCTCCATCATATCCCTTTTTTATTACTTCTTTGAACTCATATGACTATTATGATCCGAGTAGTTGATGACTCTAGATTAGTAAGAGTTTTGGGTAGGATTAATTGCTGAGATGATAAGTTTGTTAAGCATTTAAGATCATGGAAATAAGTACACTAAGAGCACTGAGTCATTACATGAATTTGACTTGGGCTATTACTTGGGCTAATTTTATAATATACTGAAATTCAGTTATTTATCATAATTATAGTAGCCCCACCAGGACTCGAACCTGGATCTATGGTTTAGGAAACCACTATTCTATCCCTTGAACTATGGGGCCTAAGAACGAATTACAATGATACCAAAGAATTCCTCCTATTACAAGATGCCATTGTCGTAGTAAGCTCCAAGATTTTTCCTTCTACTTCTCTATTCGACAAACTCAAGACAACTCGTTCAGGACAAGGCACCTCGTTCCCTTCGACTTCAGTTCTGCGAACAAAAGGGAATCGCCCAGCAGGTCATTTCGATTGAAAGGACAAAAAAATTGAAATGTGCATATAAAACTTGACCTTCTATTCTATCTTTTCACTGGTATCGTGGAATACTGACGAATACCTACAACACTAAAAATCATCAATGTCAAGGCCAATGATATTAAGCCCCATTCTCCCAGGGTTGGAACAATCTGTACCATAGCAAAAGGACAATTAGGAGTACCAATATCGGTTAATGCTGCACAGTTCGGATGTGTTGCGGAAGGATCAAATACCAAAGAGACTACTTGAGGAGTGTTCAAAATATCAGTCAATTGTATGCTGGAGGAGGTGACATCATGAAAACTGATCGTGAATGGTCTGGTATCAGGAGGAAATGTTGTGATCCCATCGTAAATTCCCGGAATCGTATTTATATAATTTCCATTGGTCGCAGATTCTATCCACCATCCCAGTACAGTACAGTCACCGTCTCTAAGAAGACCGGCAAATACATCTTGACCTGTAAAAATGACGTCTCCATCATCTATTGCATTGGATATTGTCAGATCATAAGTCGGATCAATTCCTGAGAGACAATCGGAGCCGGGTTGTAAGCTTGCCGAATTGATTATAATATCTATTGAAAATAAGGAAGTCGAAAGACAAATTACAAAGATGACTAGGTAGAATCTCATTGATTTAAATTTATTGAAGACCAAGGTAGCGATAAAAACAGCAAGGACCTTAGAACAAGAAAAGAACCAAAAAGGAAAGAATTCAGATAATGATTATAGTAGTAAGAATAAACCTAATCATTTACAGCACTAAAGGGCTGGCAGGCTTCCCTTGAACTATGGGCCTACTATGATGGACTACAATTATACTAAAGAAAACTTCCCATAACAAGATGGTCCATTCAGCATGCATTCCTAGCTTTCACCACTCTATTCCACTTTCCGGCCACTCCGAGTCTGGACAAGCCAGTCGGTCGATACAACATTATCAACTAACTCCCACTAAGCAGCCCGTGACCCGGTAATGTTTTGAGCAACTGTCAATTGATTGTAGAAATACTTATTCATTTCGACAGGGAAATCCAGATTTGAGAATTGTACAAAATATTTGCCCTTCTCAATTTTTAACAGCTGGAAGTCCCTTACATTTTCCTTGTTCATAATTTATCTTTTAATGGTATTAGTCTTATTGATTTTCCTCCTGATCGCTCTTATCGTACCAGAGTAAAATTCTGGCTGCAAAAAGCATCATAAAAGGCTCGGATCCCTTCATTCATTTCTATGTCCAAACTTTTGGCGATATCCAGGCAAGCTTGTTCGTCATTTTGAATCAGGATATTCGAGATTCCCCTATTATAAAGTGCACCGGCGTCATAAGGGAAGCTTGCCAGATAGCGATCATAATCATCCAATGCAAGATCATATTCTCCATAGATCAGGTTTATATTTCCTCGTAAGAATAAATTCTCCGTCTTGCCGGGATGATTGCGAATAGTTTCATTCAGATAGTTGACTGCTCCCTGGTAATTACCGATACCTTTCAGGACGTGGCCATAGTTGACCAGGGCTTCACTATAATCTCCATCCAATAAAACCGCCATTTTATAGGCTTCTATGGCCGCTTTTTGATTCTCCAGCTTTTCATTCAGCTTTCCCAATGTGAAATAAAACAAGGAGATCTCATTGTTCGTGGCCAGTGCCTGTTCAAGATCTGTTTTAGCCCTCTTATATTGGCCGCGGTGTTTAAAAATTATACTGCGGTTGTGATAGGCAATGGAATAATCCGGTAGTACCTCAATGGCTTTCGTATAGTATTCTTCGGCTTGTTCAAGATCACCCTTTTTATAAGATATCAATCCCTGTAAATCATATATAATCCCTTCGCTGTCATCAGTTTGTTGTATCTGATTTAGAAAAATTTCACACTCAGTGATATTGCCCTTGTATAATTGCCATACTGCTTGAGCCAATAATTCCCTGGTCTCCTCATCCCCTGTGAGATCTTCTATTATCTTGATATAGTATTTGTATTTAATGGGAGATTTGGTAAAACTTTCACCAAATTCATCCAATGTATATTCGTATTTCTTTTTCGCAATATATTTGGCTCGTACTTTAGGGTCGACGTAAATCAGGCTGTATGGATTTATTTGCTGAGCCATCCGAAGATCCGATTTTCTCTTTTGAAACTCTCCCAGCATGCCATGAACCTTTGATCTTTTCACATATCCCAGCGCTGACCCGGGATAGACCTCAAGATAATTGTCCAGGACAATTTTAGCCTCGAGAAAACTACTTTGACGTGTGTAATAATCTGCCAGATTGAGCAGGTCGTCCTGAGCAATTAGAATTTGTACAGAAATAAGCAAGGCGAAAGAAAGAAAAACTGATTTCATGATTTTAATTTTTAAAGAGGAGGTGCTGCGTTCATTCAGCACCTCCTGATATTAAACTGACTTCACTACTTTTCACTTAGTATTATGGGCATGTCTCCATCGGAAATGATCACCTTGGCATTTGAAGAATTTGCCAATTTGTCAAAAGCTTCCAATGACTTGAACTGCAGGATTCTGTCATCAAGTCCTTCTGAAATGATTAGCTGTGCATCGCGAATGCCCATAGCTTCTATTCGTTTTTGCTCTGCTTCTCGTTCGGTCTGAGTAAGGACAAACTTCATACGTTCTGCCTGTTGCTCTGCTTCAAGCTTTTCTTCGATTGCTACGGATAAACTGGATGGAAGCTGGATGCTCTTCAGCAATACGGCTTCGACCTCAATTCCGCGCTCGTTGAGATAAGACGCCATCCGGTCCTTGATCGAATCCTCTATACTCGATCTTTGTCCGGTATGCATGTCTTTGGCAAAATAATTTGCCGACACATCAGCTACAGCCGACCGAAATACCGGTAAGATGACATTCTCTTCGTAGTCGGTACCAATTTTTCTCAAAATGTCCGGAGCTTTCCTGGCATCGATATTATATAGAATGCTTACTTCGGAAAAAATATTTAATCCTTCCTTGGAGGGAATATTCAATCCTACCTCTAGATTTTCAGTTTGAGTGGAAATCTTTATAATTCGGGCAAATAGCGGATTATACATTCTGAGACCTTCCGTGTAGCCTTTTTCTGCATACTTGCCAAGCTTTCGTTTGACACCCACTTCACCTTGTTTGATGGTAACACAACCTTGGAATCCAAAGCCAGCTATTATCGCTGCTACCAGGGTTAATAAAATATTCTTTCTCATGATTTATGTTTTTATATGTTTACAATATGTGCTTGCCATTGGCATGAGCTGGTTTGACAATAGCTTTGTTTTGTAAGCATGAAATGATCATGTGATATAGCATGTCATACAAGTCCATCTTCATTTGCGCAGCGTCCTGATCAACGTTCAAATCTGTCAACCTCGGCAGGTGTTTGGCAAAGTAAATGTTGTTGTTACACACCTCGATCAAAGTCGATGCGAGTGATTTTGCATAGGGATATGCCGGATTAATTTCGAGAAATACCTCGCTGATCTTCTTACACAAGGCCTTGTATGACAAAAAGAATCCTTCTGCATTTTCACTGTCTACAAATTTGTGGTGATAAGCCTTTGTTCCTTCCCTGACAATGATTTGGTGCAGGACTTCTTCATTAATATATGGAGTATGCGTACTCATAAAAGAAGCCTTGATCACCGTCTTTATGATCAACTCCAATTTCTTGAGCGGATCATCAACGACCATTACCGCCAGGTCTATTCTGGTGGCCGTCCATTCCCAGTACCAGTTGATCAGGTAAATAAATAAATAGTGCTTGTTTTCGAAATACCTGTAAATAGAGGACTCCGTCGATGATATCCGTAATGCCAGTTTTCTGAAGCTAAAAATTTCTAACCCCAATTCGTCGATAAGAGTGATACTATTGGATAAAATTTTCCTTCCCAATTCGGTAGTGACGGGATCCTTCAGATAGATTTTTTCCTTGATTTGCAGATTTAAATTGATGTTTTCCATATTTCAAATAATAATTGCAATACTCTTGACGATAGTAAAACTACTATCTTAACCAAATATAGTAGTTAAGGTTTAGAAAATTTCATTTTTTTTAAAAAGATCTGGTTGTCCGGATCCAGACTGAGCCATGAAGATTCAGGATATCAATATGCAGAGGACTTAAACAGGTTTATTCAGAGAGTGCTTTGGGTGTTTTTCCGCCCTATTCACAAAAATATGTGTGAAAACGTCGCTTGTTTACGCATCACTCTACCCAGGGTTTTACGCTTTGCGTTCACCCAGGGCTACCAGGATGTGCCTTATGGGGTTGGGATTGTTTGATCATTCAACTACAGGTTATGGACTACAGTCATTTTAGGACAATATCAAATGTGTGAAAATCAGGAGATGACCAATTGGCGATCTCATCATCTTGTAAGTCAAGAATCATTTGCTCAATCGTATCTCCATCAAAATGTGATGATCTATAGAGGTCAAGTTCGATAGATCGTATTAAAAACAGTCCTTTTTCATTGCTGAAATCATTCAGTTTGTTCAAAATATCTGCTGCATAGAAAAGTGCAGTAAAGGATCGTCCCGGTGTAATTACCAATGGTAATTTGTCATTAATTCCTGAAGACTGAAATAGCTTTTTGATTGATTTTTCATGATAGATACCAAATGCCAAGGCCTTTAATGTAATTTCTCTTTCTTTCGAATTGGTGATGTCTAATCTGAGTCCTGTGTTTCTTATAATTGTTCGTAAGTGCTCCTTGTCATATTTTCCTTGGTTGAAGAGTCTTATGCCAAAGTCAATACCATCATCGATTTTATCAATATCCAGATCAAACATTTTTATGATTTTCATAGATAATACCTGAGTATTGATACAATATTGAAGGGATCTAAAGAAAATTGCAAATTTAGTATTGAATAGTCAAGGTTAGAGCAGCGCCAAAACGCAGCTTGTTTACGCATCACTCCACCCAGGGTTTTACGCTTCGCGTTCACCCCGGGCTATCAGGATGTGCCCCTTATGTGGTCAGGATTGTTTAATCATTCAACTTTGGACCATAAACCGTGGACTACCAACAATGACCATCCTCAACAAAAACGAACAACTAAAAACCAATAACCGATTACATGTCCAAGGTAGGACGACTCAAGCACATATTAAGTACACAGGTACATGAGAAGTGATTCTAATCACACCATCTTCCCAAAATAATCCTTCAATCGTGCACACGCCTTTTCCAACTGTTCTTCCGAAGCAGCATAAGAAATCCGGATGCACTTAGGTGCGCCAAAGGCTGCTCCGGCAACAACGGCAACATGGGCATGCTCCAGAAGGGATTCCGCCAATTCCGCTGAATTATTGATTGCCTGGCCCTCATAGCTCTTACCGTAAAAATTGCTGACGTCCGGGAATATGTAAAATGCTCCCTCAGGGATGCTCAATTGCATGCCATCTATTTCTTTCAACTGTCCGATCATGTATTCCCGTCTTGCGAGAAACTGGTGCATCATGCCTTTGGTCATTATTGGGTCCTCCAATAAGGCAGTCGCAGCCGCCTTTTGTCCAAAAGCACTTGCGCCGGAAGTGACCTGACCCTGGATTTTTGTACATGCCTTTGCAATGAATTCCGGAGCAGCCATATATCCGAGACGCCATCCCGTCATGGCAAATCCCTTGGACATTCCATTCACGACAATGGTGCGATCCCGGACATTTTCAAACTGGGCGATGCTCTCATGAACGCCGTCAAAGACGATATGCTCGTAGATTTCATCAGATACGATATAGACATGATCGTGAAGGGCAATGGCATTGGCGATCTCACCCAATTCTCCTCTTGTATACACAGAGCCTGTTGGGTTGCTCGGCGAAGAAAACAATACAAATTTTGTTCGATCCGTGATGGCATTGGAGACATCAGCAGGATCCACCTTATAATCTTTCGTGACATCCGCAGTGACGATCACCGGCACACCTCCGGCCATTCTCACGATTTCAATATAACTGACCCAGTAGGGGGTAAAAATGATGACTTCATCCCCCTCATTGATCAAGGCCTGGCATATATTAAATATGGTCTGCTTGGCACCATTTGATACCACAATATTAGCCGGGGTGAAATCGAGATCATTGTCTCTTTTCAGTTTCGTACAGATGGCCTTCCTGAGATCCATTAATCCGGGAACAGGCGTATAATGGGTATATCCCTCGTCAAGTGCAGTCTTTGCTGCTTCACGGACCAATTCAGGGGTGTCAAAATCCGGTTCGCCAATAGACAAACTGATGACATCATGGCCCTGGGCTCTGAGATCGCGCGCCATTTGCGACATTTTCAAGGTGGCGGACTCGGCCAGGTTCAGGACGGTCTCCGATAAGATATTGGTAGCGGACATTTCTTTTCTTTTGATGACCCGGCAAAAGTAGGTATAGTTTTATTCGTAATATGATTTTTGAGCTGAAATCGATTTCTTTGTTGCAAATATTGGAGGATACAAACTATGCCACAGAATAATGACGAAACCATCCAGGTCTTTATCACGGGAGGAACCTTCGATAAGGACTACAATTTTATCACCGGGGAATTGTATTTCAAGGATACCCACCTTCACGACATGCTCGAGACAGGCAGATGCAGCATCCCTACGGATATCAAGACGTTGATGATGATCGATAGTCTTGAAATGACGGACACGGAGAGACAGATCATTGCCTACAATTGCAGGAAGACTCCCTATAAGGATATTATCATTACCCATGGAACCGATACCATGGCCAAGACCGGTCAATTTCTGGTTGATCAGCAAATTGAAGGAAAGACGATCGTATTGACCGGAGCAATGATTCCGTTTGCTTTCGGATCTTCGTCCGATGGGTTTTTTAACCTCGGTGCCGCAGTAGCATTTGCACAGTCTCTGCCGGAAGGTGTATACATATGTATGAATGGACGTTATTTTGACGTTGATAATGTGGTAAAGAATCGAAGTACCGGATATTTTCAGATTAAATAATCATATGATACGTACCTGATTATAGGAGTGTCTATTACATATTAAACCGGCTTTTTATGTAACGGATTTATTACCTTTGATCTTTCAGCTGTTATTGCCACCGCGAGCTTGATCAGCTAATCATCTGGGCTGAAAATTGGGAATAAAATTGAGATCAAAATCAAACTTGAATTTTTTCTACTTAATTGATTGATACTCAAATGTTTGTATAAAGAAGTATTCTATGAACAAAATTCTAACGGCTTGTCTTCTGTTGTTCACGTTGGGTGTTACCTCTCTGAATGCACAATCTGACAATGACGACATTGGCATAACCCTGAAAGCGTTATTAATGGATTACCAATCCCAGAATGGAGGGAGTTTTGGCGACTTCCCGTCCTATAATTCCGGGTTTGAAATTGGCCTGATCAAGAAAATCAAGGACCGCATATATGTATCCCTTCCGCTGAAGTTTGGTGTTATTTCACAAAATGGGGAAATCGCAGACCTTCACCGGCGAACATTAGGAGCAGATCTTCGA
This sequence comes from Saprospiraceae bacterium, assembly GCA_028282725.1. GTDB lineage: Bacteria > Bacteroidota > Bacteroidia > Chitinophagales > Saprospiraceae > JAJRXG01. The sequence goes on along the minus strand of JANQHF010000072.1, from coordinate 20,085 downwards.
CTCCAGTATCACCTGACGCCGAACTCATCATCGATTGTCCCGCACATTTTTGCTGGAGGAGGTTATGTTTATGAGAACCCGGGAACCAGCAATATTCAGATACCATTTGGATTGGGCTTCAATTTCAAGCTTCATGAGCGGGCATTTCTCACCTGGCAGTCGGAATACAGGTATTCATTGGAGGATGACAGAAATAATCTTCATCACGGATTAGGATTGACCTATTTCTTCGGACAGAAGGATCAAAAAGAGATAGAGAAAGAGGAAGAAGAAGAGCCAGAAGAAGAGAAAGAAGAACTCGACTCCGATGGCGATGGTGTCATTGACGAATTGGATCTATGTCCTCAGGAGCCGGGCTTGGAGAATTTGGATGGCTGTCCGGATGCGGATGAAGATGGAATTCCGGATTACCGCGACCTGTGCCCCGAAAAGTTTGGAGCCATTGCATTGAAGGGTTGTCCTGATTCAGACGGTGATGGCGTATCAGATGTAGATGACGAGTGTCCGAATATGCCGGGAAGTATCAGTAATAATGGTTGTCCCGATAACGATGCCGACCAGGACGGTATTCCGAATGACCTGGATCGATGTCCAACAGTAGCAGGACCTGCCTCTAATGGCGGATGCCCTGAAACTGATTCAGATGGAGATGGTACTCCGGACAATGTTGATGAGTGCCCGAATACCATTGGACCAAGAAATACCCTCGGTTGTCCTGACCAGGATGGCGATGGCATCAAGGATAGCGATGATCGATGTCCAACGGTGGCCGGAACTATCGTAAATAACGGTTGTCCCGAAGAAGAAACTGACAGCGATGGAGATGGAGTTCCTGATAGCATCGATAGATGTCCTGATGCACCCGGTCAGGCAGTTTACGCCGGTTGTCCGGATACGGATGGTGACGGTGTAGATGACAGCAGGGACGCATGTCCAAATGAGTCAGGTCCTGATTACAACAGGGGCTGTCCGGAAGAGACCGAACCGGAAAGAGAAGTCTTGCAGGATATCGACACAGATGGAGATGGAGTATTTGATAGCCAGGATCGATGTCCCGGAAGACCTGGATTGGCGATTTATGATGGATGTCCCGATACAGATGGTGACGGTCTTGATGACAGTCGTGACAGATGTCCGAATAGTGCCGGACCGGTTGATACCCAGGGTTGTCCTGAAGTGTCAGCAAGTGATCGACGAATCTTACAAATAGCTATGCGTTCCGTACAGTTTGAGACTGGAAAGGCTTCTTTTAGAACGCAATCATTCAATGTCCTGAGACAGATTGCAGAGATCATGGATCGTTACCCGGACTTTGATCTCTCCATTGAAGGACATACGGATAATCAGGGTAGTGCTGATGAAAATCAACGTCTGTCCGAAGAAAGAGCCAGAGCTTGCTACTTATTCCTCCTGAATAGTGGAGTATCAGCAGACAGAATGGGCTTTGAAGGATTTGGTGAATCCAGACCGATAGCCAACAATCAAACAGTCAGTGGACGGACCCTGAACAGAAGGGTGGAATTTGCCCTGATACCAAGAAATTAGAAGATCACAATATTTTTGGAGCCCGGGATGTCATGTCCCGGGCTTTTTTGGTTTCCAGGCAACTCTTACCGGTTCAATTGTATTGAGCAATCAAAATCTTCATCGAATAAGCCCGACAATTCCATAAATTTGCAGTTCCGTTTCATGAATCACAAGTCCCGAAGAATATCGCAATTAGAGTCGGAACAACTGGAATTCGACAAAATTCTGGATCGGGTTACTTCACTTTGTAAAGGTGCTTTGGGCAAGGAGTACATCTTGCATCAGCAATTGGATACGCACCACTCAATCCTGGTGGAATTACAAAGAACCAGGGACATTGTAGAGATGATCAATGAATCCGAGTTGTTCGATTTTCTTCACTACGAGGATATCAGTGAAGATTTGAAGATGCTTGAAAAGACGGGTTATGTCCTTGAGTCGGAATCCATTTTGCGGATATTGACTGTTTGTACCAACTATGACCATTTCATCAATTCTTTTTCGGCAGAAAAAAAGTCAAAGTATGCGAACGTCTATGAGTTGGGCAAGATAGAAGACTATTCAGATACACCCATCCAAAAAATCCTGAAGGTATTTGCGGTCACTGGAGAGTTGCGACCTGATGCCTCCCCGGAGATGGTGCGAATCAATAAGAAAATCGAAGGATTGAGAAGACAGATCGATCGGACTTTTGATGATTTGATCGGACAATTCAAGAAGAAGCAGCTTCTGGCTGAAAACCTTGAATCGATTCGAAATGGCCGTCGCGTATTGGTGCTTCCCGTCGAGAACAAACGGAAGATGCAGGGAGTCATACACGATCAATCTGCTTCGGGCAAGACCGTATACATGGAACCCCAGGTCGTCATGTCTTTGAACAATGATTTGTATTCGCTTCAAAATGATTTGCGGGCAGAAACCTATCGGGTACTTAGGGAATTGTCCAATGAATTGAGAGAAGACCGCTACCTGATCGATGCCTGTCTTCATAAAATAATCCGCATTGATGCATGCCGGGCGAAGGGTATGTTTTCTCATCATTTGGAAGGAGTACTCCCGGAAATCAGTGAGCGACCACTACTTCATATCCAAAAGGGGAAGCATCCTTTATTATTGCTCCAGGAATTGGAAGGAGGTCAGAAGACCATTGATTTTGACCTGGAACTGAAAGGCAATAACAGGCTTGTCCTGATCAGTGGACCAAATGCCGGAGGTAAGTCTGTAACCCTTAAAGCAGTGGGATTGATACATATGATGGTCTATCGTGGTATCCTTGTCCCAGTAGGTGCTGAAAGTACAATAGGGATATTTTCCCGGATCTTTTGTGACATAGGAGATCAGCAATCCATTGACGAGGGTTTGAGCACATATAGTTCTCACCTGCAAAACCTGAGACAAATTCTCGATCAGGTTGACGACCGTACCCTGGTGCTCCTGGATGAGATAGGAAGTGGAACGGATCCGAAGTTGGGAGGGGCCATAGCGGAAGGGATTATCAAGGGATTGCTTGCGAAGAGTTGTTATGGTATTATCACCACTCACTATTCCGAACTTAAAGTCTTTGCTTTTAAAAACAAGGGAATTATTAACGGGGCGATGTTATTTGATAAGGAACACTTGCGTCCCACCTATAAGTTAAAAGTTGGGAAACCCGGAAGCTCTTACGCCTTTGAAGTCGCCAAAAAGGTGGGCTTAGATCCCAATGTTATCAAATATGCCAGGAGAAAAGTCGGTAAGAAGGAAAATCAAATCGAAGATCTTTTGATCGATCTGCAGGAAGGGAAGGCCATTCTTGATGAACAACTCGATTATATCGAAAAAGAAAAAGACAGGTTGGATAAATTGATCAGGAATTATCAAAGGTTGTCTGATGAATTCCAGGTGAAACGCAAAAAACTTCAAATCAGGGCCAAGGAGATCGAATTCAAAAAGGCGAATGAGGAAAGCATGGAATTGCAGAGCCTGATCTCCAAGTTGGAGAAGGAAAGAAACCTTGAAAAAGCAATCGAAAAGAAAAAGCGGGCACTGGAAAAAAGAAAGCTGGAATCCCAGGAAATTGTAACACTGAAAAAAGACATCCTGGCACAAAGGGATGTGAATGAAAAGATATCTATCGGCGACTATGTAAAGATGATTGATGGTGAATTGAGTGGAGAGGTTTTATCTATAAAGGGTGATAAAGCCAAGGTCTTGTTTGGACTCATGCAGATGGAAGTGGCACTTGAAGACCTAACCCTGGCAAATGCTCAAATCGAATTTAATGGTCAAAAGGGTATCAATGTAAAGGGAGTTGCCTTTGAGGCGAATTTTAGTCCCAAGATCGATATTCGGGGTTATAAAATGGATGATGCCGAAATCACCCTCGATGAGTTTTTTGATAAGGCTCTTCTGAATAATGCCCGTCTTCTTGAAATCGTACATGGCAAAGGGAAAGGAGCACTCAGGAAACTGGTCATTTCAAAGATCAAACAGTTCAAGGATTTTCAATCGTATTATCATCCCTCCGATGAACAGGGTGGGGATGGTGTGACGATGGTACGGCTCTAGTTCTCTGAACCGTCCCGCCTTTCAGAGCTAAAGAAGATGCGTCCCGGTTAAGAAAGTATTTTGGTTGCGGTAGTCTTCGCTTTTATAAAAAGCGGTCTCTCATTCAAATAGAAATACCCCGTAGCTTTCATAGTCGTGAAAGTTGGTCCGTACCGGTCTCCAAGTCCAATATGCCGGGCCTTGATCATAGTCGATACGATACATGTTAGCGCGCCAACGGGTGCCAGGCTGTGGTGGAACATTAGACATGGGTTTCAAGAGAGCATATGGAATGAAAAATTCTGCTGTCCAACCCACTATCTTGCCGTTGTTTTTTTGGATGGATGTGAAGTGTCTCGTCTTTCTTTCTCCCTCGTAATGCCAGGGAAGCCAGCCGAAGAAATCTCCTTCGACATTGGGTACGAAAATGGGCAATTCGTAATTCCCGGGTGACAACTCGTATTCGAAATAAAAAGGATAGTCCTCATCCGTCCAGAAAAAAACCTCGACTACATCTTCATTATACAAATCGGTATTGTCCGCAGAGAGGGTAGAGGTTATTGTCTTGTCTTCATTGTCAAAAAGAAAGTACAGACCTGTAGACGAATAAAGGATTTTTAACCTGGTTTTGTAGGATACGTCTGCATTGTTTCTAAGGGTCAGTTCCACCCAATCTGCCCGTGACCAGGATTCGTCATCACCATCACCATTGAAGAAGAAATCTTCGGTTTTTTTGATGACTAATTGCTTTTCCTGTGCAAATGTCGCCAGGTTGAACACAAGGACGAGGGTGCAGGTCAAAATTGTTCTGATTAGTGTCATACGATCTTGTTAAATATTCGTTTCATGTCGCTGTAAATCTCAGGAATAAAAATGGTCCTTTCCTTGATTTGAGAACACCGGTCAAAAAATAATTCGTGGAGCTGATGTTCCCGGATAATCTCCACGGCCTTCTCAAAAGTCGATGTGATATGATTGGCCAGGACCCTTGAGAAAAAGTGATGTTGAAGGGAGAAGACCAGTGCAGTCTCGACATCAAATAAATACAGGTCTGCCATTTCATGTTGAAAGATGGCAGCCTTCTTCATATCGGATAAGATCCCGTTTATCTTTTGAATGCGGGGACGACGTGGTTTACGTATTGATCTTGTCGCATATTTCGCTGCAATGTCCTTCTTTGCACGGTCGTAGAGGCTCTTGCGCTCCTTGTCACTTCCCAATTCCATGGCATAAAATTGTTTGACCTCGGGCACCTTCGAAAATAGCATCATTAATTCTTTGCGTAACTCATCTTCATTGAGTGCGTCCAGGTGTTTTGTGAATTGTGACTTGCGCATGATGGATTCGGCAACCAAGATAGAAGAGATCTTTCCTTTCTCAAAGAGTAAAGAAAGGCGGAGTAAGTAATGAGGGAAGATAGCTTTGTCGTCAACGGATAGATCTTCGTCGAAGAAATGTAAATTATAGTTTACATTATGTAATGTATACTTATAATTATGTCAAGTTTTATTGTCAAGCAGTCAATTAGCGATTATGGAAATGAATAAAGAATCAATTTGTGAAAGAGACAGAAGGGGCATAGAATGAATGTTGAATTTCAGATTCCCCTCGTGCTTTTTCGTGATTGGAATCGTCCTCTTTTTACTTACTTTGTTTTCGGTCATCATCGCAAAGGCCCGGGGTGTTCACGTCGAAACAATTCAAGTGATCGCCACGGATGTTATGTTGATCGGCTTACTTTTTTGTTCATTGGCACGGGACGAAAACGAAGATGAAATGACCTTACCGTTGAGATTGAAATCATTTAGCCTGGCCTTTATCTGTGGAGTAGTGTATGCACTGGTCATACCTTATATCGAATTTGGGGTCGATTTTATCATGTCAGGAAGGGATGCCGCTCTGGAAAAGGTAGATGTATCTCCAATCCTCATATTCATGCTCGGCATTCGGATCATGTTCTTCCATACCATAAAAAGATTGAGCTGATGAAGAACCGGATCAAGGTGGCCCGTGCAGAGTTTGATATGACGCAGGAGGAGTTGGCCAAAAGGATTTCTGTCTCTCGCCAGACCATCAATTCCATTGAGAAAAACCGATATGTTCCTTCAACTTTGTTGGCATTGAAAATGGCCCATGTCTTTGACAAAAGAGTAGATGAGTTGTTCTTACTGGAAGAAGGAGATTGGAATTAAATAAGAACAAGGTTTACTAAACTTCAAAAGTTTAGCAAACCTTTATTCTTTCAAATATATGGTCTTCCCCTCCTTGGTACTCCTTTTGGCAGCATCCAGGATTTCCATAACGATCATGTTGTTTTCAAGCGAATACAAATCATAAGGCTCAAGTTTCAATTCAGCACGGATAACCCGGGCAAAAAGAGTAAATGGATCGTTCCATGGTTCGGCACGCTCTTCCAGTTGATAACTCGATTCCGAGAACCCGTCATACCCCTCGCTTATCCGGACGCGCAATGCATTTCTGTTGTCAGCATAGATGACTCCTTGCTCACCATATACTTCCATGTCCTTTCGACCGATTGGCCAATTCCATGAAGCCTGAACGGTCGTTTTTGAATCTTCATAGGTCAGGATAATCGTAGCTTCATCATCCACATTCGGATTATTCTCGGCTTGCAATTGTTGAGTGATGGCAGTAATGGAATTGGGTCGTTTTCCATCGTGCAGCCAGGTAGATAGATTGGCACCATAGCAACCAAAGTCCATGATAGCGCCACCTCCGTTCAGGGCCGGATCTGTCAGCCACTCAAGAAATTCTTTATTGATGCCGATTTTCTTCGGTCCCTTATGTCCGTTGCGTACGACGATCTGGGTTAATTTGCCGATCGAACCTTCTTTGAGAAGACCTCTGGTTTTTTCGGTTGTGGGATACCAGCTTGTTTCATAATTGGTCAATAAGTGGATATTGTGCTTCTTCGCCAGTTCCTGCATTTCCAGGGCATGTTCCAGGCTCACAGCAAGTGGTTTTTCGACCATGACATGAATGCCCTGGGGCGCACATATTTGGACGACTTTCAGGTGATCATAGATGGTTCCAAAAGCTGCTACTGCCTGAGGTTGCTGCGAGACGATCAGTCCTTCTATTGTATTATAGACCAGGTCCATGGAAAATCCATGTTGCTCGGCATATCTTTTTGCCAATTCCCGGTTGGGTTCGACAATGCCTACTACTTCTAGGGCATCTTTCTTCATATCACTCAGAATCCAATGAACATGCGAATGCGTGAGTCCGATGACCCCTAGTTTGACAGGATCTTTTGCCTTTTCGGATGATTGAGCCGTCAATTGGTAAAAACACAACAAACAGATTGATGTCCAAACGGAATATTTCCACATTGTTATAAGAGTTAATATTTATAGATCAGGTGCAAATCTATGAAGAGTAGCCTGTTCATATGCATAGGCGATTCCGATCAGGACAGGTTCACTCCAGGCTCCTCCATAAAATGAAACGCCTAAGGGCATACCATCCAAATTGCCCATTGGTACGGTTATACTCGGATATCCTGCTATGGCTGCGGGAGAGCTCGAAAAAAGTCCGAACCGATCTCCATTGATAAGATCTGTTTTCCACGCCGCACCTCCGGTTGGTGAAACGATTGCATCAAGGCTGTGTTCTGATAGTACCCTGTCTATTCCCTCATCACGCGATAACCGGTGCATTTTTGCTAAAGCATTAAGATATTCCCCGGAAGTCAGATCCCCTTTTTCATTGGCTAAGGTCAGTACTGCATGATCAAAATATTGCATTTCGATGGAGTCTTCCAATGTCTTTGCTATAAGATCGTCCATATCTTTTACTACTGCATTTGGTCCTAGGGAGGCGAAATATTTATTCAGACCATCTTTAAACTCATACAGTAATACCTGGTAAGAAGGCTGATTAATGTTCTCTTTATTGATTTCTTCAAGCTCCACGACCTGCGCTCCTTCCGACTGAAGGACGCTGATCACCTCATCCATTTTTTGTTTGATCCTGAAGTATTCATCCACACCACTCTTATAATATCCAATACGTTTACCCTCCAGGGCATCTTTGTCAAGAAAGATGGAGTAGTCCGTTTGTGCATATTCGCGACTATCTATTGTCTTGCTATCATTTACATCAACCCCAGTCATCGCACCCAGGCATATTGCGGCATCAGTGACCGATCGCGCCATGGGTCCGGGCGTGTCCTGGGTGAAAGAGATGGGGATGATTCCGGAACGGCTTAATAGGCCAACAGTCGGTTTTATTCCAACTATGCCATTATTGTTGGATGGGCAAACAATGGAACCATTCGTTTCGGTTCCTATGGCGAGTACCGTGAGATTGGCGGCAACGGAAACACCTGATCCCGAACTGGATCCGCAAGGGTTGCGGCTTGTGTCGTACGGATTTTTTGTTTGACCTCCCAGGCCACTCCAGCCACTTGAGGAATAGGATGAATGAAAATTGGCCCATTCGCTCAGATTGGCTTTACCCAAAATCACGACGCCTGCTTCACGCAATTTGGTCACGATAAATGCATCCTGAAGAGGTCTTGAATCTTTCATAGCGCGAGCTCCAGCTGTAGTATTCATCTGGTCCTTCGTGTCGATATTATCTTTTAAGACCATTGGGATCCCATGTAGCGGACCCCGAATGTTGCCTTCTGATCTTTCTTTGTCCAATTGTGCAGCTATAAACAAGGCATCCGGGTTTACCTGAAGTATGGAGTTCAGCTGTGGACCGTCCTTGTCTATCGTTTCAATACGATCTAAGTAACTCTTGACCAGTTCGACACAGGTGTATGTTCCATTTTGATAGGCTGTTTGTACATCCTCGATGCTTGATTCAATCAGATCAATTACCCGAATAGAAGTTGAAGACTTGGAAGTCTGATCACAAGAAAAGAGAATCAGGATGATGAAAAGACAGATGATTTTCTTCATTATATGAATGCAGGTTTGAAGGAAGGAAATTATACAAAAAGAGGGACATTTATGATCTCATTCGCAGATTGTCTTGCTCCAAATTTTTCAAAATAAAGTTGGAATGATTATTTGAATTCAGAATTGACCATATCTGTTCCTCTCGAAGATCCAGGTCAGCCATAGAGTCTGGGATAAATTTTACTAATTTCGCGACGCTATTTATTAACGAACTAATCTGATAAAATGAGAACAATCTTCCTGGTCGTTCTGACCTTACTTTTCACTTTGCCTTTTGCACAGTCTCAAGAGAAAAAAGACACCCTGCTTAAGTCTTCGACCTTTTCAGGTCTGGCCTTTCGAAACATCGGTCCGGCACTGACTTCCGGTCGGATAGCAGATATTGCTATTCACCCGCACAACGAGAATATCATGTACGTGGCCGTTGGGTCCGGCGGTGTTTGGAAAACTGTGAATGCCGGGACTACCTGGACACCGATTTTTGACAAACAAAAGAGCTATTCCATAGGTTGCGTGACCATTGATTCAAGAGATCCAAGCATTATCTGGGTAGGAACCGGGGAAAATGTCGGAGGCAGACATGTTGGATTCGGTGATGGTATATATAAGAGTGTAGATGGAGGGAAAACCTGGAAAAACATGGGTTTAAAGGACTTCGAACATATTTCAAAGATTATTGTGCACCCTGATAACTCCAATAAGATCTATGTGGCAGTACAGGGACCCTTGTGGTCAAAAGGGGGAGAGAGAGGTCTGTACATTTCAGATGATGGAGGCGGAACATGGAATAAGGTGCTTGGCGATGACGAGTGGGTGGGTGTGACAGATATTGTCATGGATCCGAATAATCCTATGAAATTGATTGTTGCCACCTGGCAACGTCATAGAAATGTGGCTGCCTATATGGGTGGTGGACCGGGATCTGGTCTTCACAGAAGCGTAGATGGCGGACAGACCTGGCAAAAATTAACCAGTGGCTTGCCTATGATGAATATGGGTAAGATCGGGCTGGCGATATCGCCTCAGAGTAGCAACAGGATCTATGCAGCCATCGAGGAAATCAGAACGAAAGGGGGGTTGTACATGTCGGTCGATGGCGGAAGTTCGTGGAACAAACAGTCGGACATGGTATCAGGAGGTACCGGTCCGCATTACTACCAGGAGCTTTATGCCGATCCACACCATGAGGGAAGACTGTATTTGATGAATAATGTAGTGCTGATTTCAGATGATCATGGTAGGACGTACCGACAAATGAATGAAAGCAAAAAACACGTGGATACGCACGCCATGGGTTTTCGTAAAAACGATCCCAACTATGTGATCATGGGGACTGACGGAGGACTGTTTGAATCCTTTGACCAGACCAAGACCTGGAGATACGTTCGGAATTTACCACTCACTCAATTTTACAAGGTAGCTGTCGATGATGCATTGCCATTTTATAATGTTTACGGTGGTACACAAGACAATGGTTCACAAGGTGGCCCGAGCCGTACCAAAAGTTCGGCGGGTATATGGAACAGGGATTGGAGAGTAGTCTTAGGAGCCGATGGTCATCAATCCGCTACAGAACCTGGAAACCCGGACATAACCTATGGAGAATTCCAGGAGGGCTGGTTGTTCAGAATTGATCACAAGACAGGAGAATCGGTATTTATCCAACCTCAACCAGCGGCAGGTGATCCTCATGAACGATTCAACTGGGATGCCCCCATCCTCGTGAGTCCGCACGATCCCAAACGGATTTACTTTGCTTCGTACCGCGTATGGCGATCAGACAATCGTGGAGATGACTGGACGGCCATCTCAGGTGACTTGACCCGCAACCAGGAGCGATTAGCCCTGCCTATAATGGGACAAGAGCAATCCTGGGATAATGCCTGGGATGTGAATGCCATGTCGAATTACAATACAATTACTTCTCTTGCGGAATCTCCTTTGCTGGATGGTTTGATCTATGCCGGAACAGATGATGGTATCATACAGGTAACGGAAGATGGAGGTGCGAACTGGACCAAACTTGAGGCCGGACAAATTGATGGAATTCCGGAGACGGCCTTTGTTAATGATATAAGGGCAGACCTGTTTGATGTAAATGTGGTCTATGCCTGTCTGGATAATCATAAATACGGTGACTTCAAACCTTATATGATCAAGAGTATGGACCGCGGTAAGACCTGGGCGTCCATAACAGGAGATCTTCCTGAACGCAACCTGGTTTGGAGAATGGTCCAGGACCATGTCAATGCCAATTTGGTTTTCGCTGCAACAGAGTTTGGAGTGTATTTCACTGTTGATGGTGGTGAAAAATGGGTTAAACTATCCGCCGGAATGCCTACGATTTCATTGCGAGACATTACCATCCAGAGAAGAGAAAATGATTTGGTCGCCGCATCATTTGGCAGGGGATTTTACATTCTTGACGATTACAGTGCTTTGCGAAATATGTCAGAAGAAACGCTACAAAATGAAGCGATTCTCTTTGATACAAAGACCGCCTACTGGTATCGGCCACTGGATGAAATTTACGGCCAGGGTAATTCTGAATATGCCGCAAAAAATCCTCCTTTTGGCGCCACATTCACGTACTATCTGAAGGATAAATTGAAATCCCTGAAGGACGTTAGAACAGAAGAAGAGAAAAAGCTGACCAAGGATAAGAAGGCGATCCCTTTCCCGGGTTGGGATGCACTTGATGAAGAAATGGCCCAGGAAGCGCCTGCCATATATTTAACCGTTACAGATGCAGCCGGGAATGTGGTCAAACAAGTCAAAGGAAAGAATGCAAAAGGAATTAGCCGGGTTAGTTGGGATTTGGGCACCTCTTCAAAGAACATCGTTCGGTTGAACCCGCCGAGTGGTAGTGGTGGTTTCTTTTTTGGGGGAGGCACAAAAGCCACTCCAGGGACCTATTTCGTAACACTTTCCAAATTAGTAGATGGTGAATGGACAGACCTGGCCGGGCCAAAGAAATTTGAAGTCGCCCCGTTACAGGAATCTACCTTGCCAAGGGCTTCTTACGAAGACATGATTGCCTTCAGAAATCAATATCAGCAATTCCAGAAGGATTTGACCGCTACCAATATGAAGTTGGCCAAGGGGGTCAAGAGGGTGAAGGCAATAAGTACGGCTCTCTCCAGAGCAGATCGACAACCAGCCAGTCTTATAAGTGGGTTGTACGGAGCACATAATGAATTGAAAGTCCTGGATAGACTATTAAATGGCAGCAAAGCAAAGTCGGAAATAGGGGAGAGGGATGACCCGTCACCCGGGAATGGCTTGTTCATAGGTATTATAGCCATGAATGCAACACATGGACCCACTGGAAATCACAAAGCTGCTCTAAATCGTGCTGTAGAACAGTTGGCAGAACTCAGTTCTTCCATACAGGTGGTTTTGGATCGAATTCCGGATTTGGAAGCGCAGGCGGTAGCAGCAGGAGCACCTGAGGTGGAGAGTAATTAAACGTTTCATCCAGTAAATCGCAGTATCGAAATTCCTCGTCTTTTCCGAAAAGCATGGAGGATGGACGAGGATTTTCTTTACTTCACCTTTCAGGGGAGGGACAACAATTGAGGAAAAATTTAGGTTGGCCAAATCGTGTGAAGGCTATACTTACTTCTTCGTCTTGACAATCACGACACCATTTGGAGCATTATACTCATCGATGGCTTTTTTGGCCTTTTAGAACATTGATGGATTCAATATCATCAGGTAGCAACTTTGAAAGGGGTTCTTCATTCAAAAGCTCACGGATAGTAGTTCGAGTGGCCGGAATTCTTATCGGAACGGAAGCTAACGAGTAATATTGACAACATTTTATGATCACAAGACTCGTTGAAGGGAATAAATGAATCAATCAAACAGAAAAATGCCAGTACCAACATTGTGATCTTAACAAATTATTAATTTTAATGTTTAAACATTAATGTTGTAACATCGTTATATTTGCAATGGTGGAATTACTGAAAGCCATAAAGCAAAAAAAGCCGTTTACTAGTGAGCAGGAAAAAGTAGCGGTGAATTTGTTGTATACACACAATTATGTGCAGAGCAGATTGAATGAATTCCTCTCCAATTATGGCATTACGAGTTCTCAGTATAACATTCTGAGAATATTGAGGGGGTCGGATCATCCGGTCAGTACTTCAGTGCTGAGGGACAGGATGGTCGAACCCATGTCAGATACATCCAGGTTGGTCGAGCGACTGGTAAAAAAGCACCTCGTGTCTAAAAAGACCTGTCCTTCGGATATGCGAAAGGTCGATGTAATGATTACGGCAGAGGGCATGGGTTTGTTGAAGATTATTGAAAAACCCCTACAGGAGCTTCTAACCTCCATTATACACTTGTCTCAAAAAGAATCCAAAATGCTCAATGGCCTCTTGGATCGGATGAGAATAGATTAGTAATCAATAATTATATAAACATAAATTCAATATGAACACAATCATTTTAGCAATCGTTGCAGCAATTGGACTTTCTACCGGTGATATCAATGTCAAGTCCATTAACACGGAGGCCAGCACCATCGAGTGGGTAGGAAAGAAGGTTACAGGCAAACATACGGGAACCATCAAGATCAAAGAAGGTAGCTTTGAATTTGATGGTGACAAGGTCGTTAGTGGAAGTTTTGTCATTGATATGACTTCCATTGAAAACACAGATCTATCTGGCAATATGCAGGGAAAACTAGTTGGACATTTAAAGTCAGCAGACTTTTTTGACGTAGCCAATCATCCAACAGCTACTTTCAAACTTCATTCTATGAATGATGAAGGCTCTGTTTATGGTCACCTGACAATTAAGGGGATTACCAAGCCTATTTCGTTTGATGCTTCGTTTGAAGGAAATAAAGCGAGTGCAAAAATCGTAGTTGACAGATCCAAGTATGACGTACGATATGGCTCAGGCAGCTTCTTCGACAATCTTGGAGACAAGGCCATCTATGATGAGTTCACTCTTAATGTAAATTTAGTTATGTAACCAAGCCAATGTAATTGTAGTTTGGTATCAGGCAGTATTCCGGGGAATGCTGCCTTTTTTCATCACCCAACTTTCAGGTCGGGCGATGAGTTTCTCATTATCACCTGGTTTCCAACCAGGTGATAAATTAACTGACCCTATGGTAAAAGAGATAGTGCCGGTGAAGCCAAGCCATGACTCTTTCACTCCAGCCAGTGCTCTTCCTTCAATAAAAGCAGAGTTGTCCTCATGATCTTATTCATGTTGTTGATGGGTTTATTGAAGAGTCCTACGAAGAGCAATTTTTTTTCAGGAATTGAGATGTGAAATGCACGAAATCCTCCTTGCGATCCTGTATGATATACCACGTCAACTTCAAGGTCTGTCCCTATTAATTTCTCAGACCGGGTAAACCAACTATATCCCACATGAGGAGGATCTGCTTCATTCCAGTTTTGATGCCTTACGGGCATTCTTGAAGTCTCAAGCAACTCTTGACTTATGATTCTCCCTTCGCACAAAGCCTGCTCATATCTCATGAGCTCAATGACAGAAGACCAGACACCACCATTTCCTGAGGCTGCGAAGGTCGGTACCTCTCCATAATCATTTTCATGATATTCACTGCCGTTTTTTACATAACCATGGGCAACACCTGTTCTTGGATGCGGGCCAATTGTAATCTTACTGGTCGACATCCCTGCAGGTTGAAATATATTCTCAATGATAAATTCCTGCCAGGGTTGACCAGATACTTTTTCGATAATCAAGGCGAGGCCGTTGTATGCGGGATTTGAATATTCAAATTCTTCTCCCGGTCGAAAATTGAGCGATGCGACTCGCTTTATCGGGGCAAAATTCTCCTCATCCTTAGCCGTCAAATAAAAATCAGGATCGCTACTTACATTTCTGATGTCCGGAAGTCCTGATGAGTGCGAAAGCAGATGATAGATCTTGATATCGGTTATTAAATCAGGATTTGAGAAATCATCAAAGTATTTGGAGATTGGATCATCCAGGGATAAAAGACCTCTTTCTTGCAGGATGAGTATTCCGTTGGAGACAAAGGTTTTGGATATTGATCCTGTATTGAATACAGTGTTGACCGTTATGGGTTCTTTGGTATCCAAATCAGCCAATCCCATGCTGCTCGAAAAGACAACTTCATGATTCTTGGAAATCAGAATTACACCTCCGGGTTCATCGTCCTTCAGATCTTTTTCAAAGACTTGTTGAAGTTGGATTGTTGATGCCGGGTCCGGTGTTTGGCCATAGATGGAGTAGCCAAAACAGGTTATGGCAACTATGAAAATGACTCTGACGTTGGGTCTTGGTTTCAAATATTCAAGTATAGAACTTGTTAGTTTAGCAATCAGAATATGCTTTCCCACTGTGCCTGCAAATGCTATAACTAATTGCTTATATGACAATTTCCTGGTTATTGCAGCAATATCGATGAATGCGCTGAAGATACTGAAAAGGTATTGAGAGAGACTCCAAGATAATACAGAAGTGATCAATGTCTTGCTCAATTCGGCACGTTGTATAATCAAATAAGAAAAATATTTCATATTTAAATAACTTTGGACAAAGAACATAGATGAATCCATATTTAACAACGGATAGAGGAATACTTTTTCACGGTGACTGTCTGGAATTATTGAAATCTATGAAGAATAATTGCATTGATACAGTTTTTGCCGATCCTCCATTTAATATTGGTAAGGATTATAAAAATGGATATGATGATAAGTCAAATCAAGACGTTTACTTAGATTGGTGCTCTCAATGGATCTCTGAATGCAGTAGGATTTTGAAGCCTGGTGGGTCATTCTTCCTGTACGCAACTCCTGAGTTAAATATTAAGTTTGGCAATATTCTTAATAAATACCTGCAATTCAGACATTGGATTGCTATGTCCATGAAGGGTACTTTTCGTCGTGGTAACCGCCTGTATCCTGCACATTATTCAATGTTATATTACTCTAAAGGTGAACCTAAAACATTTAATAATCTAAGAACTCCTATCCCGAAATGTCGACATTGTGGTGGGGAAATCCCTGATTACGGAGGACACAGAAATAAGATGAATCCTGATGGAGTTAATCTGATGGATTTTTGGCCCGATACTAGTCCAAATAGACATAAAAAATTTAAGGTTCGTGAAGGAGTGAATGAATTGAAATCTATAATACCCCAAAGAGCAATTCAAATTTCGACTAATGAAAATGATATTGTCTTCGATCCCTTTGGGGGTGGAGGGTCTACGTATCAAACTGCTCAAAAACTTAATAGAAATTGGATTGGAGTTGAGCTATATGACTGTCATCATATCAAGAAAAGAATGGAGGACGAATTTGGTCTTTTTCTTGGAAGAGAACCAAATTTTGCATTAGATGATATTTTTGAAGCTGTTAGTATATGAAGATCACTGATATCATCTTCCACGGTGGGGCCCGAGAAAGAATAACTAAACTCGGACTTGCTAATCTTTTTATTGAAATCCAGGAGACCATTCTATCAACTAAAATATTTTTGCTCGAACAGAAGGATGCAAACGGAGGTGCTGTGGTTCGAAAAATGATTGACGAGTCATTTGAAAAAAGAGAAGATTGGGTTAAAAAAACGACCGGAGATATTGATTGGTCTAAGAGAGTGAGATATAATCGAACCTTTATTGCTACTATTGGAGTTGAGGTACAGGTTTCTGCCCGATCTGATCTATTAATAAGAGATCTTGTTCACATAAGGAATAATCTTAAGGATGGTTTGATTGAAGTAGGAGTGATAATCGTTCCAAATAACTCTTTTCAAGTCTTCTTACCCGATAGAACACCTTCTATAAAAGATGCCATAAAATACATTGAAGAAGAATTTATCGAAGCGCAAAATTATCCAATTGTAGTTATCGGGATTGAACACGATGGTCCGGGAGAAGCATTGAAAAAGCAAAAAAGAAAAGGTTAATTTCTTGCCTTAATAATATAGTGTCATCTGTAAGAACAAAAATTTGAAGTAACTGAGGCTGATATATTACTTGGCAACACTTGTCGACACCTTATCGGTGATGTACCAGCGATCTCCTTCTTTCAATAAATTGAAATAATCAGTGAACAACCGGTATTCCGTTTCCAATTCAATTTTTGCCTCCGCGGCGGTTCTCGTAATATCAATGGAAAGGATCCTGCCCTCAGCATTCGGGAGGCGAGGCCTGGGTTTGAACCCACTCAGATAATTGGTGCGGTCCCTGCGCATGATTTTTCCATCCCGCACAAATTTTAGGTTGCAGGTACTGTGCATGGCACTTCCCACCAGGGTAGTGTCTCCGGTCAACCAGCCATCGAAGTAGTTTTGGAGGACGGCTTTAATTGCTTTATGATCTTCGGATTTGTTCTCCGTTTGATCAGCACTTACCTGAGCAGTCAAGTTGAAGACAAATGCACTTAAAAAAAATAATGAGTAGAGATGCACTTTCATTTGATTATCCATTTTAGAATTTGTATAACGCTCGAAGATGTATTCATATTTCCACAATGTATGGCCCTCATAAGGAATTTATCCTCACGTTTGACAGAATCTTTCTGTCCGGAATAGAATTCACAATTCGTGAAAAATTGGCGACGCCTTGGAGACAATTTAGATTGGTTAATTCGGTTTTCGGGTTCACGGGAAAAATTCCCTTACAGAAAGTGTCCTTTTTTCGTGCTTTTTAGGACGGGCAAAAAAGAACAATAAAAAGAAAGTTATCTGACAACCGCTTCCGACTCAATCTCAACCTTGTATCCATCTCCTATAAGATTTGCCTGGACCAAAGTATTTGCAGGTTGAATCATTCTGAATCTTTCACCATGCGCTCGGGCAATGGGTTCCCAATCTTCAATATAATGAACATATATCCTCGTCCGGACCACGTCGTCCAGGGTCCCGCCGAGTGATTCGATAGCCCCCTGTATCTTATCAATAACAAAATGTGTCTGAGATGCCGGATCATTACCACCAATCATTTTGTCTTCATGGGTAGCTGTCGTTCCCGAAACAAGAATCCGATTACCCTCTCTTACCGCCCTGCAGTATCCTGCATACCCTTCCCAGGAAGTTCCACTAAAGACTTGGGAACGATGCTCATCTTTTTGGATTGGTTCGTACGGAAATGGCATTTCATTCAGATGATGACTTAAGTCTCCGGAAGCGGTCAAAAACGGAGGATACCTGTATTCATCGCCGCAGTCACCCGGAATGGGGTCGAGCTGACTTTGTGCATCCTGAATGATTTGCCTGTCTTCATCATCAAATACGATTTTAAGAATTCTCAAATTATCTTTGATGTGCTCGCTTTTACCAGGTCGGGCTCCTACGATAATGGATGCAACGGCCGGATTATCCAGGACATACCTTGCAGCAATATTGGCAATGGATACCTGGTGCTTGTCGGCTATGCTCCGGCAGGAATTGAGTAAGTTTTGAAACTTATCCCAACCACCGGAAGCATCAATGAATCTTTTATACTTCATTTCAGACCAGGTCTTGAGTTCTTCGATCTTCGGTTCAGGGCGATCCAACCATTTGTCGGTCAGGAATCCTCCGGCCAAGGTGCCAAAGGCAAGTAATCTCACTCCGTAGTTTACACATATTGTCCTCAATTTTCCCATTGCCCTCTGATCGATGAGCGAATGGCAGACCTGATTGGTCACGACCTGGATCCCGGAATCCAACAACATTTTCAGGTGGATTGTATCCAGATTGGTCACTCCCAGATGTTTGATCAGTCCTTCCTCTTTTAATTCCTCCAGGAAGAACATTCCGTTCAACCAGGAAGGATTTGAATATCTCCAGGCATGGAATTGAAGAAGGTCAATGGTTGAAACCTGCATTCTGTTGAGTGCATGCTGAACCGCATCTCTTACGTCGTTCTTGCTGATTGAACCGGGTTTCGGTACCCACTTGGTGAACAATTGAACCTGGTCTCCCCCGGGATGTTTTTTTTTGAACATCCCGGCAACGATTTCACTTGAACCGTAGTGATCTGCCATATCAAATGTATTCAACCCGGCAGTGACGTAAGGTGCCAGATGAGCTGCAGTATGGGCGGGATCGACTGTTCCCTCTTTTCTTTCAATATCAGCAATTTGCCAGAGTCCGGTTATGATCCTGGGTACTGAAAAGTCCGGTGCTAATTCGATTGTTCTGTTCATGCATTATTCTTGTGGAAGTCTGGTAAAACGCTCCGAAATATTTACGTCCTGATTCTTCAGGTTCGCATATTGCAGGATAAAAATCAAGCTGGCTATGGTCATGACGATCAAGTAAACAGGGGTGGATCGAAAATACCAAGCCGATACCTCCGATGTAAGATCTTTGAAGGTATGGATGGTCAAAAAACCCAAGAGCAAAATGATACCAATCCATCCTATGAAGGACTGGACGAGCCGATTTTTGAAAACGACAATTTTTTGAGCGATGTCAGGATTGATCTTGGGAATCATCACCAAGGTGACACACATCAAAAGAAAATTGACCATCATGGAAGTCACCATAATATCGATTCCAAGGAAAAAATCTCCCGCCCAATGAGATCCCAATACTCCGATACTCGACATGATTCCTGCAACACACAATGCCACGACCGGTGTCTTCCTTCCGGGATGAATAGACGCTATCGATGAAGGAAAAATTCCATCAGCGGCCCAGGCAAACATCAGACGGGATACCGAAAGGAGCATAGCCGGGAGATCGTTGATCAAAGCAATTGCAGCACCTGCGATAATTGCGGCGCTTATCTCTGCGGGCAGGACGATACCGAGAAGACCCGGAGCAGTAATATCCCTAACGAGCGCTTCTTCTGCCACAAAGCTCCAGGGAACTGTATGATATACTGCGGCGGTAAACAAGATGTAAAAACTTCCCACTGAAAAAATGGCCAATAAGATAGCCCGGGGCAGGGTCCATCCGGGATTGCGCGCTTCACCTCCAGCCTGGGCAATCGAATCAAATCCTATGAAGCTCGAAAACAATAGAGCAGCAGCTGAGAGAAAGATGCGCCAGTCAAGTTGATTCAACGCCCGGATGGAAATATCACGGTCCTCTTTCAATTTTATGGCCGCTATAAAATCATTAGTGTCGAATCTGAAACCTG
>JANQHF010000080.1 GCA_028282725.1 Saprospiraceae bacterium | reverse complement strand
ATAATGTTTTGTCACAATTCTTGATTTCAAGAATGTGCGCCAAAACTGGTCTTGGTCTTTCCATTACACCCAGGGTTACGCGCTTTGCACTCACCCTGGGCTAACAATATCAGACCCCGATGGGGTCGATTTTGTTTAAATGTAGAATTGATTATTTGTTTATGGGACAAATATTCTGAATGTACCTCCTCGGCAAAGAACAACCATTGACTATCAACTATTGTAAATTGAAGGTATAAGGATGTACACCCGGATATCTTTCATAGAAACCTCTGAAGGTAATTTCTCCGGTTGAATTCTTTAAAAGGGACATAAAATCCTGGGTATTGGAGATGCGAATGTCATTGAAGTATTCAACAACATATCCTGGTTCCATATTGGTTTTATCAATGGCGCTGCCTTTAGATACGCTGATTATCATAACACCCACGGTGCCCAGGCGATCTTTCTCTTTCGAATTCAGATCTCTGATTTCAATGCCGATGTCTCTCAATATTTTATCATTGCGGACAGTGATGTAATCTGTCGTATTGAGATAATTCCGCAATATGACTTTTGCCGTATATCTTCTACCTCTGCGAAAGAAATCCACCTGGATCTGGTCTCCGGGTCTGTAGTTGTTGATCTCCTCGTAGAAAATGGAAGTAGAATTAATGGGCTTACGCTCGATAGCAGTGATTACATCTTTTTTCTTCAGACCTGCAACGGCTGCTGCACTATTCAGGTTGATGGAATTGATATAAACTCCCCTGATAAATGGAAGATTGACCTGGTCAGCAAGACGTGCGTCTACATCGGTAATACTGATTCCGATTTTGGCGCGTTGAACAGCTCCAAATTCTTTCAAATCAATGATGACCTTTCTGGCGAGATTGCTGGGAATGGCAAAGGACAGCCCCTCATAATTTCCACTTTTTGAAATAATCGCCGTGCATATACCCATGAGTAATCCCGAAGTATTGACCAATGCTCCTCCACTGCTGCCCGGGTTGATCACGGCATCTGACTGAATGAATGATTCAATATCCTTGTTGTCAAGCACATCAATGCTCCGAGCCTTGGCACTGACAATACCTGCGGTCACGGTGGATTGCAATCCGAATGGATTTCCAATAGCCAGGATCCATTCTCCTACCTGAAGAGAGTCAGAATTAGCAAAAATGAGATTAGGTAGGTTGGTAGCTTCTATTTTCAGAAGTGCCAGGTCCGTTGATTCATCGATTCCAATCACTTCGGCCAAAAATTCTCTTTTGTCCTCAAGGGTGATCTCTATGTAGTCAGCATTGGCTATTACATGATGGTTCGTTACGATATCACCACTTTCTGATATGATTACCCCTGATCCTTTTTCACGTTTGTATGCATCCTTATACAACGAGTTATTTACCTTTTCATAGGCGGTGATATATACGACGGCGGATTTTGCCCGTGCCGCGGACTCTATGAAATCAGTGGGGGCTACGGATCTGAAAAACTCAAATTTGCGTTCGGGTTCTGCAAAACTTACATTTTTTATAGAGGAATTCTGCCGGTCGATAATTTCAACTTCGTTGAAGAACTGATCATAGATGACTATACCGCCGACGATCATCAGCACCGTGACCAGGTAATGCAGGAAGAGTGAATTTGATTTCAAGGGTTAGGTTAAATATTCCGTTCAAAGATAAACGCAATACGAGATAAGTTTAGTTCTTTTTTATCCCAGGGAAATTAATGGAAATGGTGCTCGGGCAATGTGAAGGATGCGATCTATCCTCCGGTTTCTTTGCGAAGAACAGTAACCAGGTTAGACCAGTAGTCCCTTTGCTCTTCTTCTTCACCTTCGTCACAATAATCTGTGATCTCCAAAACCGTTTCATTGGTCACACTGGACTTATACATCCTGAACTCCAGGTACTCGCCATCTTCATCATCCTCAAATCCAAATCGCACCCTTTCTTCTTCAATATCATCGATAAGGGTGGCCATCTCTTCAGAACCTTGCCAATTGAATGTATAGACATTATCCTGGATGTCCACTTCATCACAAAACCAACGGACGAGACAAGCTGGTGTTGTCAAGAAGGTATACAAGATGGCAGGAGATGCTCTGCATATAAACTCCATATCAACTTTCACTCTTTCCATCGGATACTAATCTGTGAATTACTTCATTCTGTTTTGAGAGCGGCAATAAAGAATAAATATTCGATATAATCAAAGATTTTTATACGAAAATTTCTTCCAAACAACAAGGCTCCCGTTTGCAATATTCTTTTAGCAACTTAAATCAAATAAATATATCTTCGCACCGGTATATCATTTTTTTCGACAACCCGTATTGAAGCATGAGGCAATTAAAGATTACGAAAAGTATTACCAACCGTGAAAGCCAATCTTTAGAAAAATACCTCCAAGAAATAGGAAAAGTTGACCTGCTAACACCCGAAGAAGAAGTTGATCTAGCGAAACGAATCAAAGAAGGAGACCAGGAAGCCCTTGAAAGGCTGACCAAGGCCAACTTGAGATTCGTCGTATCCGTGGCAAAGCAATATCAAAACCAGGGACTGTCTTTAAGCGATCTCATCAATGAAGGAAATCTGGGATTGATTAAAGCTGCCCAGAGATTTGATGAAACACGGGGTTTTAAGTTTATTTCTTATGCCGTCTGGTGGATCCGTCAATCGATCCTTCAGGCGCTTGCAGAGCAATCCAGGATCGTCAGGCTTCCATTGAATAAAGTAGGATCCTTGAACAAGATCAACAGGGCCTTTTCAGAGTTAGAACAGGAATTCGAACGAGAACCTTCTTCCAGTGAACTGGCGGAGCTGTTAGAAATTCCGACGGAGGAGGTTGAAACGACTCTGGGTGTAGCTGCACGTCATGTGTCCATGGATGCACCTTTTGTCGATGGAGAAGATAACTCCCTACTGGACGTCATAGAGAATAGTGCCACTCCGGGCACCGACCAGGGCTTAGAATACAGTGCATCGCTCAGGACAGAAATCGAAAGATCATTGGGTACCTTGACCGAAAGACAATGTGATGTGATCAAGTTGTACTTTGGTATAGGATCTGAGCACCCCATGTCATTGGAAGATATCGGAGAGCGGTTCGGTTTGACGCGAGAACGAGTCAGACAAATCAAAGACAAGGCGATTAACAAATTGCGTTCATCTTCAAGAAGTAAGCTCCTAAAACATTATTTAGGAGCTTAAAATCTTCTTTATCGGGATTTCTTTTTTTTCCTCTTAGAAATGCCATCTTCAGCTACTGAAGGTGGACGGTGAATAGGTTCTTCCAGGGAAATAAAAGTGTCGGTACGCTGGACACCATTAATTTGCTGAATTTTAGTTGAGAGCACTTCACGTAAATGATCCGTGTCTCTGCAAATTACTTGGGTGAATATGCTGTAATTTCCAGTAGTGTAATGCGCGGAAATTACTTCCGGAATCTTTTTTAAGTCAGCAATGACATCCCCATAATACTGACTCTTTTCCAGAAATATTCCAACAAATGCAGTTACATCAAACCCAAGTTTTGAAAAATCAACCTTCAGCTTGCTTCCGGTTATCACCCCCATTTCAGAGAGCTTTTTGAGCCGAACATGCACTGTGCCACCAGAAACATGCAGCTCTTTACCAATCTCCGCATACGAAGTCTTGGCATCCTCAAGCATCATCGCAATGATCCTGAGATCTGTGTTATCTAATTTCATCGGAGTAATTAAATTATTTAAATGTTTTTCACGAAGTAGAAATATACGCCAATATGTTCAGCTTTAATATTTTTTGCAATGAAAGAATCCGTGAAACTGTCAAAATGGTCAATACATGGAACATTTTTTAGAAAAAATCATATTTCATTTGTGCTCATTAATCCGGGAAATATTCAATTATCTTAAGGGCGCTAATTATGAAGGAAAACAGGCAGAGTAAACAAGCATGGATGCTTCCTTTAGTCATGGCAACAGTGAGCGTTGTCAGCATACTTGTGGGGATGCAATTGAAAGAAAGTCTGGTCCGGGATGGATATCTCGAAGAACCTCTACAAGATGAATCAGAGGCCATATTTGAAGCTGCCCGTCATATTCAATCCAAGTATTATGGTGATTTAGATGAGTCCAAATTTACAGATGCTGCCATCTCGGGAATGGTCAAACAACTGGACCCATACAGTCGCTATTTTCAAAAATCCACGGACGAACTTTACGACAGATATATAAATGGTCTGTATCGGGGTATCGGTGTTTCTTTCAGAAGATACAATGATCAATATTTTGTATTTGATGTCTTGCCTGATTCACCTGCTTCTTTGGCCGGTATTCAAAAAGGGGAGAGATTGATGAATCTCGATGGCAAAGAGTTGAATATCGCCACCGCTTCGATCGACAGTCTCCTTCGTCTCAGTGAAAAGACAATCGGTGATACGATTTACCTGGAGACAGTCAGATCAGAAAGTGAGACCAGGAAGACATATAATATTTTGGTCGACGATGTACAGATTCCATTGCTACAGGACTTTAAGATCCAAACCAGTCAGGACGGCCTATTGATCAGCTACCTGAAAATTGATCGATTTCATAACGATGTCTTCAGGGAGGTTATGGAAGTCCTTGAACGACATAAGGTGGATAAAGGACGGATAGAATACCTGATACTGGATGTCCGTGACAATCCCGGGGGTGTAGTGGAAGAAACGGTCAAACTATTAAATCAATTGATTCCGGAGAAAAACAAACTCCTGCTATCCACGAGAAGCAGGAATGACATCCCCAAAAAATATTTTACCAATGGACGAAGCTTTATCCAGATCGACAGAATTGTAGTAGTCTGCAATGACCAGTCTGCTTCAGCCAGTGAAATCCTTGCCGGAGTGCTACAGGATTATGATCGGGCCGTATTGACCGGAACTCCGACATATGGAAAGGGTCTCATCCAACAGAATTATGATCTTTCAAATGACGCCTCTTTGAATCTTTCCGTCGGAGAATATATTTTACCAAGCGGACGATCGATCAACAAATTTTCATCCTCCTCAGATACCTTGTTTCAGACTCTGGTGAATCAGAGAACATTGAAGAATGGGAGAGGACTCAATATGGATATCACCCATGAAGGTTGTGACCACTTAAGAGCCATTCGGGATTTGAGCGTCCGGACCATTTTGAAGCATCGATTATGGACCAATATTCCCGATGCCGGGCAACTGAAAGCATATTACGAAGAAGAGAATGGGGATACTTTCACTAACGACTGTTATGAATGGAGTTATAACATTTTTCAGTGGTACGTGATGACTGAAATTATCGAAAACGGATCCGGAATCGATTCTGAATTCATTGACCCCGTATTGAAGAAATCGGTAGAGGTGATTGCCGGACCGGAGTACGATCTACTCCTGGGTTATTCAGACTAGGTTCGTATGAAATCCAATTCTCCCTTGTGATTGAAGGTAGCGATGATGGAAGGCATTACTTCCTCTTCTGCAAGTGCTGGTTGGTAATCAACGATGTGATCGGCAAGTTTTTTTACTTCCGGATCGATATCGTCATAGCTTTTTGGATAAGGTTCACCCGTCATATTTGCAGATGTGGAAACAATCGGCTTTTCCAACTGAGAGATCAAGACTTGACAAAAATCATCCTGGGCTACTCGAATTCCAATGGAGCCATCCTTCGACAAAATATATTCGGGGAGGTTCCTGGTTTTAGGATAGATCAATGTCAGTGGCTTCTTGTGATACGAAAGTAAAGTCTCGATCCTTGGATGAATTTCAACATAATCCTTCAGCATTTTTATGCTCGATACCAATAGGATAAGAGGCATGGTCCGAGGCCGATTCTTTATTTCATAAATTCTTTCAACAGCGCTTTGATTGGTGATATCACAACCAAGCCCCCAAATGGTATCTGTCGGATAAAGAATGACCCTTCCTTTTTTGACAGCTTCTAATGCTTTATGTACTTCTTCCTGAAGCTTTGGCGACAAATGCCTACTTTCCTCCATCTTACTTCATCAAATTATAACACTATGCCTGCGCCTGACGTTTATTTGTTGTGTTTTTTAAACAGTCTGACCTGCAGATAGGTTAATAATGGTGCAAATGTCTAGATATATATTGATTTTTTACATATCTCTCTGTATATGTTCTGGATTAAGTGCCAATCACATAATAGGGGGAGATGTTACCTACCAGTGTATCACCAGTGACTCGGTGAGGGCTGAAATCCTTGTGGAATTCCAAATCTTCCGTGATGGCAGACCCCTGGCTGAGGGATCGGCGACAAGTTTCGATAGTCTTGCATTCTTTGGAGTGTATAAGTTAAACAACGGCATATGGGAATTTGTCACCCAGGTAGGTCCCGAAGATTCCTTAGTTGACGAACCGGTCCCGCTGAATGACCTGGAATGCCTCGTTTTTCCACCCAGTCTGATCAGCAGGAGAGGGCTCTATCGCTTTCCTCTGACCCTGGATATTATTGACCAGAATTACATGATTGCTTATCAAAGATGTTGCAGAGGACAGAATATATCGAATTTGGTTGAACCGGAAAATGAAGGTTCTGTTTTTTCAATTGAAATTACACCTGAAGGATTACTGTCGTGTAACGATGCGATTACCTTTCGACAATTTCCTCCCTCCATATTGTGTGCGGAGTTTCCGTTTCGATTTGATCACAGTGTAATTGACACAGAAGGGGACAGTGTAGTGTATGAACTTTGCACTCCAATTTCTTCCGGAGGCAGGTCACCCGGTGTAAATAATGCGATTATTCAGGAATGCAGACGTTGCACGGATCCAAGACCGGAGTGTGGCTGTGATCTCTTTGCCCCTTGTCCGCAACTATGTGGACCTGAGGATTTTTCAGAAGTCAGATACAGGTTTCCCTTCACGGAGACCACCCCTGTTATCGGAAATCCGGATCTGACTATCAATCCGTCTACAGGCTTGATTACGGGGACACCTACATTATTGGGAGAATTGGTTATGGCGGTTTGCGCCACAGAGTACAGGGATGGCAAGATCCTTACGAAGATTCGAAGAGATATGCAATTCGTCGTATCAAGATGCGAAAGAGACCTGGAAGCACGTGTTGCCTCTAACCGAACGAACTCAGATGGTTCTTTTGATGTCATCGCCTGTGGTGACAATGTAGTGGAATTTCAAAGTCTCAGTCAACAAGAGCGCTTCATATCTGAATATGTCTGGACGTTTGATTTGGGCAATGACAGCATTGTGGTTTCCAATGAAAAGGATCCCATTGTCGAGTTTCCGGGTCTGGGATCCTACGATGCGAAATTACTGTTGAATCCGGAAGCATTCATTTGTACGGACAGTGCTTTTATCAATGTAAGCGTATTCCCTGACATTGAGGCGGAATATGATCTGGCTTTCGATTCGTGTATTGCCGGGCCTGTTGAATTTATGGATCTAAGCCGGACATTCGCCGATGAAATCGAAAGTTGGAATTGGGATTTCGGGGATGGCAATCAATCCACCCGTCAGGATCCCACGCATACATTTTTACAACCCGGTTTGCAAACCGTAGAGTTGACAGTAACTGATAACAATGAATGCGAGGATGACATCACCAAGTCTTTCTTCTATACCCCAATTCCGGAAAATCTTGCTGTCCTCCCCAACTATTATATAACGTGCATTCCCGGGACCGTGACCTTTGACAATGTTAGTGAACCGATCGATAGCACCTATGATGTATTGTGGGATTTTGGGGATGGGTCAATGGGGCCCGAACGAATGGATCTGAGTCCGACACATACCTATACGGAGCCGGGAGAATACACTATTCGACTCTCTGTAACATCACCGACCGGATGTTCATCAACGCAGACATTTCGCAACTTTGTTGAAATTCTCGATGGCTTTTCGATCGACTTTAACTACAGTCCGCCGATGCCGACCATTCAACAAAATTCGGTAACATTTATGGCAGAGTCGGAAGTGCCCGGGGAATCCTTTTGGAGCTTTGGAGATGGAAATTTTTCAGTCGAGGACAGACCTACACATACTTATACAGACACTGGCTTGTATCTGGTAAGCCTGATACTTACTGATGCAACGGGTTGCAGGGATTCCTTGAGCAAGGAGATTTATATCGCCCCTATTGTAGACTTGATTTTTCCGAATGCCTTTACTCCGGATGGAGATGATACAAATGATATTTTCCGGGGTGTAGGCCAGGTGAGTCTGATCTCGTATTATGAATTGTTGATATTTGATCGTTGGGGAAAGATCGTGTTCAAGACAAATGATCCCTTGGAAGGATGGAATGGAAAAATGAACAATAGCGGCCAACAATTACCCATGGGCGTTTATACATATCTGTCGCGATACGACGTACCGCGCTCAGAGCGGCAGGAACGGAGAGGGATCGCGACCTTATTGAGATAATCAAGGCCAAAGAAAAATTGGAGGTATTTACCAGATAAATATATCTTTGCAGCCATTTTATAAAAATCTGTGCCATGGATGCCATAAATTTTGTTCGGGAAGAACTATCAAAAGAATTAAACTATCCGTCTTTTGGGCCTGGTGATAACGTATCGGTAAGTTACAGGATTGTTGAAGGCGCAAAGGAACGTATACAGATCTATAAAGGTGAAGTCATCCAGATCAGGGGCAATGGTGCGACAAAGACATTCACTGTAAGGAAGATGTCCGGTAACGTTGGAGTGGAGAGGATTTTTCCATATTCATCGCCCAGTATCGTGGATATCAAAGTGAATAAACGAGGTAAAGTAAGACGTGCAAAGCTGTTTTATCTCCGAAAATTAGTAGGCAAAAAGGCCAAAATCAAAGAAAAAAAGACACAGGTGAAAAAATGATTCATCTGATTGATTCCAGTCGATTTTCTATATCATCCATTATCCTTGTTCTAATCTTGTTCGTATCAACCAACATCAGTTGTTCTGCTGATCGCTCTAACGACGAAAAATTGGATGGGAGGTGGTCAGTTGTTGATGCACTGCGCAACGGTAGAAAAACAGGTACCCTGCAAGATGCATTCTTTGAATTTCGTGCAGACACATTGATGACCACCAATATTTTTGGAGAAGAACAGGGTTATGATTTTGAATTGACAAGCGGTGGATTCAAACAATTGGGAAGTCCTGAAATCGATTACGTCATAGAGCGATTGAAAGGTGATACGCTCGTTTTCTCAACCGTCATCAATCGTTATAATTTCCATTTCACCGCAGTGAGAGACACCGTCTACGCTCAATAATCTTGACTTTCATATTTTGTCCATATAAATATTGTATTTTTGCCGCCGATTAATCCGTGCGGTCATTTGATGACGTATCACGGTATGGTTTATCCAATTAAATTATACAGAAAATGCCAGTAAAAATCAGATTGGCCCGTCGAGGCCGAAGGAAGCAACCTTACTATCACATCATCGTTGCTGATTCAAGAGCACCAAGAGATGGTAAATTCATTGAAAAAATAGGGAGTTATAATCCCATGACGAAGCCGGCCAGTATTGAACTGGATGGAGACCGGGCATACGAGTGGTTGAAAAGAGGAGCCCAGCCCACGGATACGGCCCGTGCCATACTCAGGTTCAAGGGTGTTTTATATAAGAAGCATTTGCAGAGAGGAGTTGATAAAGGAGCTTTGACCCAGGAAGAAGCAGATCGGCTGTTAGAGCAACATGTACAAGCTAAAGAACAGAAAGTTGCAGACCGAATCGCACAATCTCGTCAGGAAAAACTCGAGTTTTACAAACAGGTGTCGGGCAGTATTAAAAAGGCATACGTGGAGGAGACTGCAGCTACTGAGGCCTTGAAGGATTTTCAAGAGGTAAGCAAAGATGCTGAGACCGCAACCCCGCAAGAGGAGACTGCTGTCCCACAGGAAGAGGCTGCCCCACAGGAAGAGACTGCCGAGGCTTCCTCCGAGGAGGAATAAGAAGGAGACGAACTGGGAATTTTTTTATCATCACCCTATCTGTTTTAAGTCATGAATGAAGTAGACAACAAGTACCTCGAAGTGCTTAATAAAATAAAGGAGTCCATTCAAGATTCCGAACATCTGCAAAACTACCTTGAGGAAGAGGACGAATCATTTTACAATGCACTCAAGGAAGAATTCGAGCCGCAGATTGAAGAATTACATCTCGATGTTGCTAAAACTGAACCTCTTCAGTTAGAGGCATTGGAGGAAGCCTTGTTGGATCCGATGTTGGAAGGATTGTTCCTGCCGCGAATTCTTGGGTATTCAGTGTTGAGAGGTGCGGTCAATGATGATTTCAAATATATTCGACCACAAGAACATTTTAAAAAGATACTGCTTTCGATTTGTAATTCTTCAAATTTTGATATTCTGAAAAACAGGATCGGTCAAACGGTCGAGATTGGATTTGCGCTTAGCAGTGATATTTGGATTTCGAATTTGATTCTTGAAGTCAGCAATAAACTGGTTAAATCCTATCTCCAGGGTCTCAAAGATCCCAAGTACAGGGATGTTAGATCGAGGCATACGAATTACAAGAGATATTCCAAGCAATTTAAGTCGTTTAACTACCTGACAGCTTCATTACCCACTTCGAATGCGGAAATGAAAATTGAATATCGCTCAGTTGTAAATTTTTTGAAGTACAGGGCTTCTCTTGGAAGTGCGGCCGGTAACAGTGTCTACTCCTATCTCAAAGGCATCATCGACAACGAACGTCTCGGGAGGAGCATCGAAGATCTGGAGATACTGATGCTCATCGGTTTCCATTTTGATATACAGCCAGATGAACATACCGTTCTTTCCAGGCGATTGGGAGATTACAAAGACCTGGAAGAGGAAGAAGAGTCATATTTCAGAGCTCTGGGTAAAATGCAGTCCGAATCCAATGGGCTGGGTCCTGAAGAGTTTGCACGTATGAATGGCGTGATCTCGAAATCCCAATCGATTATCTTCAAAGAATTCGTGGCAACGATTCATCAAATTGACAATATTGGCTATCTCAACCCGGATGCAATAGATATTGCAAGAAATTACCACAACTCCAACCGGGGTCTTTCTCCGCAAAATGACTGTCTTCGCAATGCGATTTTCAATAAGTTTGACAGCTTTCTTTCAGTTTTGTCCGAAGATGATTTCAATGAATATTTTGAGTTGAACAAGGTATTTACTACCTACATGAATGCGTTTGACAACGAGCAGTTTAACCAGAATATAAAGGGTATAAGTATGATCTATGTCAAGAAATTGCTGAGAAGGTTTACTGAAAAGAGAAGTAAGGACTACCAGGATATCAAGAAGTTCGTATCAGCCGTCTTCCTGGACATGGGTTTCATGAAGGAGAAGGAAATAAAGGAACTGTTCAAAACTAAGCGGAAAAGAGCTGTTGCTTAATCCCTTTATAATCTATGTCAGTTTGCATCTGGAACGGATGAGACCTGCTTTTCATCCTTGAATAGTATTGTGAAGGCCAGGGCACTCACCACTGCCATGACGGCTGGAACTATCCAGATGTTATTCCATTGAAGGACTCCATCCGCTCCCGTAAATCGATCGGCTACCCACCCACTGGACAAGGATCCTATCAACATGCCGAATCCATAAGTGATCACAGAAATCAATCCCTGCGCACTGGCCTGGATCTCTTTGGGAGCAGTATTATCTACGTAGATCTGGCCGGTTACAAAGAAGAAGTCATAACAGATACCATGGAGTAAGATGCCCAGGTAAAACATGAAGACCAGTTCTTCACTATTGCCATATGCAAAGAGTACGTAACGAACAGCCCAGGCCAGCATGCCGATCAATAACATCTTTTTGACTCCGAGTCGTACGAAGAAAAAGGGCATCAGCAACATAAAGATGATCTCTGAGGCTTGTCCCAGGCTCAATGTGGATCCCACCTTTGCAAATCCTTCATCCGCTAAGAACCTTCCGGCTAGAGAAAAGTAAAATGCCAATGGGATCGAGATCAGGAACGAACACAATATGAATATCGAGAAACTCCGGCTTTTAAATAATGCCAGGGCATCCAAACCCAGAATATCCCTGACCGTCGGACGACTTCCCTTTGATTTAGGGGGTGTATCAGGTAGAAAGAAAGAATAAAGACCCAGTACGAGTGAGGCGATTGCGCCGACAATGAATTGATTGGCACTCTTGTCAAATGCAAGTTGTGAAATGACGATTCCCGCTACAATCCAGCTAATCGTGCCCACCACGCGAACACCCGGAAACTCTTTCTCGGGACTTGTCATTTGATAAAAACTGATTGCATTCACCAGGGCAAGGGTTGGCATAAATATGACCGCATACATTAACAGGACCCAAAAGAAAGCAGTCGGATCAGTAATGGTCGAAACATACCAGAGCAAACCGGCACCGAAGATGTGAATAATACCGAGGACCTTTTGTGCGGAAAAAAATCTGTCAGCGATCATGCCAATGATAAATGGAGACAGGATTGCTCCAAAGTTGACCGTGCTGTATGCCGCCCCATTTTCTACGCCCGTAAAGCCAATTTCTCCCAGATAAGCTCCCATGGTGGCATACCACGTGCCCCACACAAAGAATTCCAAAAACATCATCACCATTAACTGAATGCGAACCGAACTTTTCATATCATCTTTTTAGGGATTCCTGATTGGTGAAAATACTAAAACAACACAAGCAAGCCGACATTCACGAGCTTTAATCAAGAGCTTTTAATGAACGATCGAAATCCTCCTTCAGATCATCTATATGTTCGATACCGACAGAAACGCGAATGAGACCATCTGTGATTCCATTTCTTTTTCGGATGGCCGGCTCTATATTTAAATGTGACATACTTGCAGGGTGCATGATCAAGGTATCAATATCACCCAGTGTGGGAGCAAGGGTGCCCATTTTTACCTGATTCATAAATTGAATGCCTGCATTTAACCCACCCCGGACTTCGAAGCATAGCATGCCTCCAAAATCATTCATTTGCTTTTTAGCCAATTCATGGTAGGGATGATCTTCCAGACCCAGGTAATTGACTGATTCAACCTTAGGATGATCCTTCAGAAATGAAGCCAGTGATCTTCCATTTTGGCTATGGCGTTCCATTCTCAGGGAGAGGGTTTTGATGCCGTTGTTCACAAGCCAGGCGTCCCAGGGATTGCTATTCGTACCCATCAGCTTCATGGTTTTCCAAATCTTATTGCGGTTCTCGTCTCCCATTCCGATTACGATTCCTGAAATCGAGTTGCCATGACCATTGATATACTTAGTGGTGGAGTGGATGATGTAATCTACTCCGTACTTTAAGGGCTGCTGTAAAACCGGTGTGCAAAAAGTATTATCTACAATGGTGATCACGTTATAATTGCGCGCAAGTTTGCAGATTTCCTCAATATCGATCGTATCAAGGGCAGGATTGGAAGGGGTCTCAAAATACAGGACACGGATGCCCGGATTGTCCCTCAACTTGATTTCCACCTCATTGAGATCCGGGAGGTTCGTTAGAATGGTCACGACACCGCTTGAAGACATGGTATTTTTGATGAGTTCGGTAGTGCCTCCGTACAGGTTGCCCTGAGTGAGGATTTGATCCCCGGTCGAAAGTTCGGCATGCAATACGGTGGCAATGGCCGACATTCCGGAGGAAGTCATAATTCCCCAGCACTCGGTGATCCCTGTTCCATGGGCTTCTATTCTTGCAATTTTGTCCGCGACCGCATCGATGGTAGGATTTCCAAATCTCCCGTACAAATGCCCCTGACTCGGGTCCTTGAAGATTTCCATTCCTTCTTCAACACTATCCAATTTAAAGGATGAGGTTGCGTATATGGGGAGTTGATGAGGAGTAGTTGTTCGAAAATCGTCCGATTCACGGACACAAAGCGTACTGATTCGAGCCATAAGGTTAAGATTTAACTCAAAAGTAATTTTAATCGATTTTAATCATGCACGCTTCCATCGAAATAGTGGTTAGGTGTAGGGAAGGTCTTAATTTTGGGCGAATCTCACCTTCACACATGAATACCCCTGAGGAAGAAAAAAATCTCTTTATTCATAATGAAATCATCGTCGATGCAGGTCAGGAAATGATGCGGATTGACAGGTATCTTATGGGCCGATTGGAAAAGGTCTCCCGTAACCGACTTCAGAATGCGATCAGGGCCGGGGCCATCCTCGTCAACAAGAAACAGATCAAACCCAATTACAAAGTCAAACCCAATGATTTCATACAGGTGTTTATGGCACATGATCCCTTCAGGGAAATGGACGTCTTACCGGAGAATATTCCACTGAAAGTGATCTATGAAGACGACGCTCTGATGATCATTAATAAACCAGCCGGCATGGTCGTCCACCCTGGAATCAGTAATCCAAACGGCACCCTGGTCAATGCATTGACCTATTACTTTCAAAACCTGGATTTGCCGCTACTACCCAATAATCCCAGGGATCGGCCGGGTATTGTTCATAGAATTGACAAGGACACCACAGGACTGATGATCATTGCCAAGACGGATTATGCGATGACACATCTGGCCAGACAATTTTTCAACCATACGGTTATGAGGAAGTACCATGCCATAGTCTGGGGAAATTTTGACGAAGTGGAAGGATCCATAGAAGGACATATAGGACGAAGTATGCGAGACAGGGCAAAGATGGATGTGTATGAAGATGGAGAATATGGAAAAGCTGCCAAAACTCATTTTCGCGTCCTGAAAGACTTCTACTATGTAAGCCTTGTAGAATGTCAACTAGAAACCGGGAGGACGCACCAGATCAGGGTACATATGAAACACGTTGGTCATCCTGTTTTTGGTGATGGTAAATACGGGGGCGACCAAATTATGAAGGGTACGGTTTATACGAAGTACAAACAATTCGTCACCAATTGTCTTGCCCTTTGCAACCGGCATTGCCTTCATGCGAAAACGATTGGGTTTGACCATCCGGATACAGGAGAAAGGATGACCTTTGATTCAACTCTTCCTGACGATATGCTAAATGTGATCCGGAAATGGGAGGGATATTTCGAGCAAAAACGATCTAATCTGTGAATTGACCTGTCTGCAGTAATACCAAGGTACATGCATTTTCGACAGTGATTCCGCTCCTGCTCAGTAGATCCGAAAACTCCTCGTTTTCACTTCCCGGATTAAAAATGACTCGCTTAGGGTGTATGGTTTGAAGCAGATAGTCATAATAGGTTGCCTGTAATTCGGGACGTATATACAAGCTTACAATATCTACGCGTGAATGTTTCGTCAACTGATCTTCTATCCGAATTTTTCCTATTTGACCTTTGGTTCGTCCAATGGCCACTGTTGGTATCTCCATTTTTGCCAATAACCGGATTACTCTATTGCTCATTCTCTGAGGCTTTAGAGAAGCCCCGATAATCATCACCTTCATCTATTCTTACCTGCAATTTTGATATAAATGTAGTCCAAATAAAAAGGTCCCGTTTGTTGACGGGACCTTCTAGGTTTACGGTTTATGTGGATGGCCCTGAAGTGGGCAAAAAAGTCTATAATTTGAATTCTCCCGTACCTACGCGGTATCCTTTGTTGTAAATTTCAACGACATAGATTCCTTTGGACACTTCTACACTGGGATCCCAATCCATACAGGCTTCGGTATCCTCATTGTTGTATGTCAGTGTCCCGGACATGGTGTAGCGCACCACTTCTCCTGTCAGTTTATCAGTTAACTCACCTGAACCGGAATCATCGCTGGCGATGGTCTCACCGGATGGTCCTACAATACGCAGGAAGAACGTTTCTTCACCTGCGGGAACTACTACATTTGTTTCGGTTCTGAAACAAGTTCTGAGTGTCTTTGATCTTTTGGCAATCTTACGTCTTTTCCACTCTCCGTTGTCTTTAACTTCACCGCCTTCCAGACTCATCCAATTGACCTTAATGGCAGATCCGATTTCCACCTTGTCAGACAATGCGGCATTTTTCTCAACTAGGGTTTCCTTTTCACTCATGAGTACCGCCCTGGTCTCAGTCAATTCTGAAGTCAACTCTTTTTCTGCCGTCAGGTTCTCGTTGAGGACCACTATATCATTGGACAGTTTTTGATTGGCTGAAGCCAATAATTCATTCTGAGATTTCAGATCACTAATCTCGGCGAGGTATTGTGCGGTGAGGGTTTCAAACTTGGCGATCTCTTCTCGTGCCTTGTCCAACTCTCTTCGTGCCCAGATCAAATTATTGATCTTTGTTTTTTGAGCTTTTAACTCTTCTTTCTGATTATCGATAAGGGCATTAAGCTCCTGGTTATCAGTTCTTAATCCTTCGATGCTTTCAAGCGCAGCCTGGTAATCTGCATCAAGCTCCTTTTGTACTTGCTCCATTTCGGACAGTTCCACCGTTTGTGCCTTGTTGGCTTTCTTCAGTTGGCTGTTCTGATACCACAGGTATCCTGAAAGTAATAGCAACAGTACAATTGCGATTCCGGAAATTACTTTTGATGACATGTTCAATAGAATTTAATTATGTAGATATATTCATGCTGCAATATTCATTCCATTTCGGTGATCAATAACCTAGGGTAACCACCTATTTTTTCGCATAGGTGTAATTCAGGAAAATGATTGCAATGCATTGATATTCAATATTTTAAGATCAATTTAGCCATGTTCCTGTAAAATTCGTGACAGAATTAGATAAAAAAATAGAAAAAGAGGTCGAAATCAGTTGTCTTTCGTCCGATTGAGGCCTGAATTGGCAGATTTCATGGTTCAAATCCTATGATTCGGTAATTTTTGCAAAATATTTGGTCCAATAGCGCAATAGGCCATAGACACTCATATCGGCCGGATTGGCAGCTTCGTATGCCATTAATTCTTCTTCCGAGATGCCATTTGATCTGAGAAATGCCTGTACAAATTTTCTGAATTCCGGAAGAATTTCGTTGGGAGCAATTTCTTTTTGAGCGAAGGGTTTGACAAAATCGACATAGGCATTGATTGAGTTTTTTAATTGTCCCATGTGAGTTGCGACGTTTTTGATCATTCCGAAATGTGTCAGGAAGTAAGTATCAACTCCGGGAATGGACAGGCAATGATCTATTGAGTTCAACCAAGCCTCCCGGTCAATATCCGGAGGTGGACAAGGTGGAATGACAGGACCATCATTGATTCTGACTCCTGCTACGTCACCGGTAAACAGATCATTATCCAATTGCCAGGCAATGTGGTGTCTGGCATGGCCAGGGGTATGGTGCGCAATAAACCGATTATTTCCTATCGGTACCCCTTCCAGGTGTTTTACTATCTTCAACTGCCCTTCGGGAATGGCTTTTAACGTACCCCAAAGACTATCCATTTCGTCACCATATATCCTTGTTGCTGATGCGAGGAGTTTTGTGGGATCGTGCATATGCCTGAAGCCAAAGGGATGGAGGTATATTTTGGCGCCATGTTCGGCCATGCACCACGCGGCACCACCATGATCCAGGTGAATATGAGTGAGAAATACGTGTTGGATATCTTCAATGTCATATCCCAGACTGTCAACTCTTGATTTTAGAATTTCAAAGGTACTGTGCGGTCCCGTTTCCACCAGAACAGGCCCGCCGTCCATCTCGATGAGAAACGAAGCGATCCCAAGTGGAAGATTCTTAAAGCTCAAGTCAAGAATATTGATTTTTTTATTTGTCATCCTGTCAATTTGATGTCATTGGAATTCGTCAAAAAGATTCTTAAAGTTTACATAAAACGTAAACTATATGATGTTTGTTTCCTGATCCCGGAAACTTCCTTCTTATATTTGTTGTATGAATATTATAGAGACTTCTAAGCGAGTAAAACATGAAGTCGAAATTTTACCTGTTGAAGATTATGAAAATTTAGGAAAAGATAGATATTTCTTCGATTGGGGAATGGAGCATCAGTACGAGGTGTACACGTTGCAAATCATAGGGTCAACAGATATTTTGGGCCTGTTGTCTATTGAAAAAATCACAAGTGAATGGCGAGTTCACATCAGACTATTGACTGTGGCCCGAGAAAACAAAGGAAAAAACAAAAGATATGGCAGGATTGCCGGAAACCTGATTGCTCATGCTGCCAAAATAGCGGTTAGAGAGTTCGGTGAATTAGCTTGTGTTTCTCTTAGACCTAAGAGCAAGGTTGCCCGGCATTACATCGACAAGTACAACATGAGATCAACTGGTTTGACGTTAAATATAGAAGTACCAGAGATATTGGACTTAATAACTAATTATGACAAGCAAGGAAAATAAAGACAAGATTGTCGATCCTGAATATGGTTTAGATTCAAGGTATAGATCAAAAAAGGAACAAAAGTCAGAAGCTACCGCCTTAATGGAGGCTCGCTTGAAACGCATGAAGAATTTATCGAGAGATCAAATAATTCGTGCAAAACTGATGCAACTCAAATTGAGAATGGAAGAATTCATCAAACAGCCTGTTTCTGATAGTCACAATTATTTTTCAGACTTTTTAAAGACATATGTGGATATCATATACTCTAAACGAAGCAAGTTTGCACACGACATTGACGTTACACCAGTCCGGCTTAGTCAGGTTATAAACAACCATAGAGAACCCAAGGACGAATTCATTATGAGATTAATGATTCATTCTGAAAAGGTATACAAAAACATCTGTGAGTTTCAGAATAGCACGTGGATCCAGGTTTACTTCCACGAAAAAATTTGCGATACTATGGCTAGTCAGAAACATTGGAGACCAATGGTTGAAAAACATGTGAAACTCAGTGAATCTTTGCACTAATGAGGAATACCCTTGACAAAGTATTGTACACAATATATAACGGGTCAAAATTTGGATCACTAAAAGTTCATCTCAGACAAATAAATGCAGCGTTTGGGTGTAAGTGATCAGATGATTTTACCTTTGCCCCTTAATTTTTGAAATGGCCTGTATTCTTGCTCCATCACTACTAGCAGCGGATTTTCTACATCTCGGGGATGATATTGATCTAATTAATCAAAGTGATGCCCATTGGCTTCATATAGATATCATGGACGGCTTGTTTGTGCCCAATATCAGTTTTGGGCAAACATTGCTTCCATTCATCAGGGAAAGAAGTGAAAAACCACTGGACGTACATTTGATGATCGAGGAGCCATCGAGGTATATTTCCCAGTTTGCCGAATTAGGGGCGAACGTGCTGACGATTCATTACGAAGCGGAAAGGCACGTTCATCGCGTGATTCATGCCATCAAAGAAAAAGGAATGAAGGCGGGTCTGGCCATTAATCCTCATACTTCGGTAGATCTGCTCGATGATATATTGGAAGACGTTGATCTGGTCTTGCTGATGAGTGTGAACCCTGGCTTCGGGGGCCAGAAATTTATCTACCAGACCATTCCTAAAATCAGGAAACTGAAGACCAAGGCCATAGAGAGAAATCTGTCATTTCATATCGAAATCGACGGGGGAGTGGGATTGCACAATGCCGAAGCCATCCTGGATGCAGGTGCAGATGTGTTGGTAGCTGGCAGTAGTGTTTTTTCATCTGATGATCCAAAAGCAACCATAGAGAAATTCCTGGCGATCTGTTCGTCTTTTCATTCCCAGTAAAGCTACTTTTTGAACCGTTGCAAATTGAGATATATCGCTTTTCTCTGTGCCACTGTCCTGTTTTCAGTGGTTTCTGCTCAGAATGTCACCATTCAGGGTACCGTGACCGATCGGATCTCGGAAGAAGCAATAGAATTCGTGACTGTTTTTGTTAAGGGCACCTCGACCAATACGGAGACGGACAACGAAGGGTTTTATCGCCTAGAAGTCGAGCGTCAACGTTCGATTACCCTGGTTTTTTCTAGACTGGGTTACGTGGAAGAGGAGATGATTGTCCTCGCAAACAGGGATCGGTTTAATGCCGACATTACACTGGAACCGGCTGAAGCAGACATAGACATTACGGTAACCGATCAGAGATTGACCGAGCGCGAGATGATCAGGGAATCTACGGAAGTCATGAAGTTGTTGCCGTCAACCACAGGTAATCTTGAAAGCGTCTTGCCGCACATTGCCCTGGGGGCAACCAGCGGTACCGGTGGAGAATTGAGTGCACAGTACAATGTAAGGGGAGGGAATTATGATGAAAACCTCGTATACGTAAATGATTTCGAAATATTCAGACCACAATTGCTACGAGCGAGCCAGCAAGAAGGTCTTTCTTTCCCAAACATTGACCTGATCAGGGATCTTTCATTCAGTTCCGGAGGATATGAAGCAAAATACGGGGACAAGATGTCTTCCGTTCTGGATATTTATTACAAGCGACCCGATGAATTCAGAGCTTCGGCAACTGCGAGTCTCCTCGGGGCTACTGCGCATTTGGAAGGAAGTGCCGTACCATCTGACAATGGACCGAACAGGTTCAGGTATCTGTTTGGTTACAGGTATAAGACAAATAAATATTTGCTGTCGAGTTTGGATACCGAAGGAGAGTATAATCCTCAGTTTACGGATGTCCAGGCATATGCTACATATGATGTCAGCCGGGAGGTACAGGTTGGAGTTCTTTCCAATTATAATACGAGTCAATATGACTTCGTGCCCATATCGAGAACAACTGCTGTCGGTGTGACCACTGCAGCAGTAGCATTAAACAGTATTTTCCAGGGTAAAGAGGCCGATTCCTTTAAAACGGGAATGATCGGAACATCAATCACTTATTTACCGGACAGGACCAGGAATCCCCTGTTTCTGAAATTATTAGCGTCTACCTATCGTGGTCTGGAGAAAGAGACGGTGGATATCACAGGATTTTATCGATTGAGCCAGATAGAGACGGATCTGAACAGCGATATGTCCGGTGAAGAGGTAGGGCTTATTGGTGCGGGTGCTCAACAACTTTTTTCACGTAATCGTCTCTTCAATCGGATATCGACCCTGCAGTTCAAAGGTGGCATTGAGCTACAGAATTCATCAGGTGAGGAACGCACCCACTTTATACAATGGGGAGCCAGCTGGCGTTCGGAGTCCTTTGATGACAGGATTAACGAATGGGAAAGAATCGATTCGGCTGGATACTCGTTGGCATTTAGCGAAGAAGAGGTATTGCTCAACCAGGTATTGAAAAGTGAGAATGAAATCCAGGCAAACAAGATTACAGCTTATATCCAGGATTCTTATACGTCGCTCGGTTCGGAAGGGGAGGAGCTCAGACTAACGCTGGGTTCAAGGTTGAGCTATTCTGACTTGAATAGAGATTTGAATATCAGCCCCCGGTTTCAACTGCTGTATCGACCAGTGGGCAAGAAAGATATTTCCTATAAGTTGGCCGGGGGGCTATATTATCAGACACCATTCTACAGGGAATTAAGACGAAGGGATGGGACTATCAATACTGATCTGAGAGCACAAAGGTCCGTCCATGTCGTGGCAGGGATGACCAATGATTTCTATTGGGAACGAATGAGTGACAAACCATTTCGATTTATCATGGAAGCTTACTACAAGCACCTGAGTGATCTTGTGAGTTACGA
The DNA here is from genome assembly GCA_028282725.1 of Saprospiraceae bacterium. Lineage (GTDB taxonomy): Bacteria > Bacteroidota > Bacteroidia > Chitinophagales > Saprospiraceae > JAJRXG01. Next base: position 65,019 of record JANQHF010000080.1, on the reverse strand, counting down.
CATAAATAATGTACGGATCCGTTATTCCGGTGAAAATGATGCTTCAGGATCAGCAATCGGTTTGGATATGCGTCTGAACGGTGAATTCGTTCCCGGTGCAGAATCCTGGTTCAATGTTTCATTCCTTCGGACACGAGAATCCATTACTGATGTGGAACATCAGAGATACGATTCGGATCGTGAGCGTTTTGTAACCGTAGATGACGTTGCACGACCGACGGACCAATTTGTGCATTTTTCACTGTTTTTCCAGGACTACCTTCCTAAAAACGAAAACTTCAAAGTAAATCTTTTGCTGACTTATGGAAGCGGGCTTCCCTTTGGTATTCCAAACAACAATATTGAAATTAGAAATTCCTTTCGCTTCAAAGCATACAGAAGAGTAGACCTGGGACTATCTTTACAATTATGGAATGAAAACTGGAAAGAAAAGAAGCCAAATCATTTTTTCCGGTCGTTCAGAAATGCCTGGTTGAGTCTTGAAGCTTTTAACCTGATTGGAATTGAAAATGTATCTTCCAACACCTGGATCAAGTCCATTTTTCAACAACAATTTGCAGTCCCAAATAATTTGACCAGCCGTCGAATTAATTTAAAATTGCGAGTTGAGATTTGATTCAAAAATCTTGGTCATAAAATTTTGAAAATTTTTCTCCGGTCTGCTAAATTCTCCATCAATATGAAAAAGTGCCAACAGGTGATTTTTAAGTTCGGCTATTTCTGATTCATTTTTTATAAATCTGTTTTTAAGTTCTATGACCACTTTCAACTGTTCAAATTCAGAGAGTTGATGAAAAACCGATTCAACCTCTTCAAATATTTCTGAAGAAACATTTCCTGCTATGAAGTTTCTTTCCGTATCTGAGTATTCATAATCAGTGTATGCGGCATACATCAGCAGGAAAGTTCTAAAATGGTCGTAAGACCAATTTTCAATCAGTTGACTATGTTCAAATATTTCAGGCACACTTTACTCGTTGCATCATTCTGGTGAAGGTAAGGATTGGATCTTGGAATATAATCCTGCTTCATGATTTATAGTATAGATCAAATTTTGATGGCCATTTGTCACCCAAAGATGTGCTCCCTTTACTGCAAGGTTATACATTCCGGCTTGATCTATTGCTTCCTGGCCAAGAGATACTTCCGGAGCCTTGCACTCCACGAGGATTCTGGCAGCGCCTGATTTGTTAGATACGACGATATCAAATCTTCTCGAGAGGTTATTTATGAAAATTCGCCTTTCGACCACGATGTGTTGTGATGAATATCCCAAATCCAAAAGATAAAGCAAGGCACATTGTCTAACCACTTCCTCCGGTGTGACTTGCAGCCATTTCTTTCTGATGACACAGAATATTTGACGCGAAGTTGATGTCTTTCTGAATTTGAGTTGCTGCAGGTATGATGAAAAATCGATCAAGAAATCATGCTTGGATACTATTGATGCAAGGTATCTAATTCCTCTTTTGGTTCCACAATTCTGGCCGGATTAATCTCTTTGATTAAATCTTCCAAAGCACTTTGAGCATCCTGGTACAGTTCATACGTATTCATATTACATACCTTGATTCCCGAATCGCGAATCAATTCGACTATGGATTGCTGCCAGAGAATGGAAAAACCATGATGATCGTTCAGGAGATTATTTTCGATAATCAGGATGAGATCATCATAGTGCAGGAGGGTTTCAACAAAATTGGAAATGTCCTTGGTTGCTGTATGGAGAATATTCGCAGCGGAGACATTCATTTTTTCCCGGATTTTCTTATCAAGCTTTTCATCGACACAAGAGATAATAGTGGTACCGTGAATTTTATAAATATTGGCAGAATCTATTTGATTTGCGATTAGGCCGGACAAGTCGAGAGCGTATCGGTAGCGCCGAGATTGTTCGAGGGACTCAAGAATTTTGGATTGTTCTACTCTTGGATCGCTGCAATAGCTTTTAATGACACCGAACTGATTCATCAGATCCTCTACATCTAGATTGTATGTACTGGCTATGGTGGTATTGACTCGTTTGTCTTGCATCAGACTGACATCGGTAATACTTATGTCTTTCAAATCAAGGAATAGAGCTTCATCAAATTCCAAACATGGGTGGGTCATGACATATTTAATGTCAGACTCATGCGCTATCATAATTGGAAAAAAGTTCTGAAGGTCGTTGCCTAATTTACTCATCAAATATTGAAAGGAGAAGTCTTTCTTTTCTTTTTGAAATAAGTCCTGATACATTTCCCAATTGGTGTTCTTTATGTTGGTCAATGACTGTTGTCGTTGAGAACACCATCTGTTGTGCAATTCTTTATTTTCAACGTGTTTCAAATTGAGGTAGCAAGAATTTAGATCCCGATACCAGTCTTCCAATCTACACATTTGGGTGCTATAATTGGCATTGAGGTGACTTTGTAACCCATAATATTCTATAATGTCCTGCCACGATCCATTTTCCAGAGATAATAAACATTGGATTACCTCTGATTCGACATTGATATCGTACAATAGCCTTTTAAATCGCATGAACTCGGAATCACTCAAGGCATTTTTGCAAATTAGAATTTGTTGATATGTTTCTTTTATACCATTGATCAGGGCATCCAATTGTAAGAATTGGGGCTTGCAATGAAATTCAATATATTTTGAAGAATTTACCGCCTGTAACAATTTGAAGGCTTCGGACACTTGTTCATCAAGAGTTTCATTCATCGTATGAAATGGGCTCAATTTTCTGACGTATTCTTCGAAGTAGGTATTGATGGATGTTGGTGCAGCTTCCATCACTGCATCCATAACGGAGAGTAATTTTGAAACCTGACCCCATCCTTTTTCGGCTATGATTTCCAGGTTGATTTTCAAATATTTCCAACCCTTCAATTTTTGAACAATAGGAAAACCTTTTTCTTCAAAAGAGGATGGCATATTCTCAAGTTCGTAGTCCAAAAAGGCTTCCTGCAACTCTTCTTTAATCTTGGACCATTTGGCAAGTTCCTCTTCTACCTCAAAGGAAATGATCTTTTTCATTTGATATAACTCCTTCTCTATGGCCATAACATTTTTGTACATGGCCTTTTGAATGGAAGACATCTCTTCTATCGCAAAATGATAAGCCTCGTGATCTTCCAGACAGGCATTGGTCAGACGAGAACTGTGTTGCATATAGAAAAAGTGTGGCTGATACATGCTTTGCAGGGAAGCGATCTGGTCGAGGACAGTCGGATTGATGTTCACCGAAGCTATGGATTCGACAACCGATTCGGGTAGTTCTGATTTGGGTTTTTCTTTCGTAGAGAGCAACATTTGCTTGAACGAAGGATTCTTTATGCCCGCCTTATTGATCAATAGGAGTGTCTCGTGGACTTTATTGGCTATGTCTTTGAATTTCAATTGGATGTGGCCATATTCCTGACGCAAGAGTGGGATTTCACTTAATGATGCCAGCAGTCTTACCCGTTCTGATAACAATACATCCGTTACATCGTTATTTTGGAAGGCACAAGAATAATGTGCCAGATTGTAATTGGAAAGGATTTTTGAAGGTACGGATACACTCATCTTATCCGGAATCACTACGAGTAACCGTTGCTTCTTCAACAGACTTTGCGTGAGTTTCTGAGCAAAGAATTCCTTAAGCATCCCTGCATCCGATATTTCCACACTGTAAATATCAGATGAAGATTCAGCTGCCAACATATCAGCTAGAACAGGTGATAGCATACACTTCGACATTGCCGTATCATTAAATCCGGCTCTAAGATATAATAAATATCTCTATATATAATAATTTATAATATGTAAGTTTCTGATAACTCGCTATATAAAGTGAAATGTATGTTCAATTCTATTCGACAATTCCTCCGCTGACCTTTTCTCCATTTTCATATTCATATCGCAGGGTAATATTCCCATTACCATCATAGAATAAGAATTCGCCATGTTGCTTTCCATTCTTGAAATAGCCACTCCTTTGGATCTTCCCATTGCTGTCATCATAAATGGCAAATGGGCCATCCATGACGCCTTCCAGGTAGGTGGTCTCGTTGAGCGTGCGTCCATTTCTATAGTTTGCACTCAGACCATGAAGAGCATCATTTCGATATTCTGCCAATACCTCAATTTGTCCTCTTTCTGAAAAAGTCAGTTCGGGACCATTCTTTTTCCCATTGATATAATTGGTAATCGTCTTGATCTTGTTCGAGTTGGGATGATACGTTGTCCAGGCACCTGTTCTCACTCCACCAATCACATGACCTTTGGACAAGGGGAGATTCATTTCGTCGAGGTAGATGGCGGAGATTGCACTACCACCGATATTGTCGGTATAATACCCCTTGAGATCGTATTTGTCACCGATGACAGATCCCGGATTACACGCCAATAAAGTGAAAAAGAGGGTGGCCATGATCAAATTCTTACAAAAGCTCATATATGAATATTTTGTATACGAAATTATAGATTTTATCAAAGAATTTGCACTGCTATCGTCATCTTTGAACCTCAAACAGTCTCAATGACGAATAAAAAAATTGCAAGCCTATTCAATCTCCTCGGTAAAGTGATGGAATTGCAAGGTGAAAATCCTTTTAAAATCAGGTCTTATTTCGGTGCATACAATACCATCAGAAGACTCCCTGATGAATTGATCAGCCTGTCACGCGAAGAATTGCTGAGCATAAAGGGCATCGGTAAAAACATCGCCGATAAGATCGAAGAATACAAGAAGCATGGGAAAATCAGTACCCTAGAAAGGTATTTAAGCCAGACACCTCCGGGTATAGTGGAGTTGTTGCAAATAAAGGGCTTGGGATCTAAAAAAATCCTGTCCATTTGGAAGGACCTGGAAATTGAATCACCGGGTGAGCTATTATATGCGTGCGAGGAAAACCGTCTGGTCGATTTGAAGGGTTTTGGCACCAAGACCCAGGAAGATTTAAGACAAAAGTTGATCTACTACCTGGATGCCCAGGGAAAATACCTCTTTGGCCACGTCCTCCATGAAGCAGAAGAGCTCATCCACTTGCTCAGATCTCAATTTGACGAAGGAAAATTTGAATTCATAAACGATATTCGACGTCAAAATCAGATCGTACATTCCATTGACATTATTGGCACCACCGATGGAGATATGGTCATGGCCTTTCTCGAGGATGTGGAATTTTATGAATCAGGGGAAGAACAGGCAAGTTTTAAAGGGACAACAGTCCATTATGAATTTGTTCGGCCGGAAGATTTTGAAGAACATCTTTTTAAAGGATCTGCATCCTCTGAATTCCTGGATGAATGGAATAAGAGGTTTAAGCATATCAAAATGCCTGCAAATGAAGATCAATTGATGAGAGAGGCAGGAATTTCGTTTATTCCACCAGAATCGAGAGAGCGAGCTACGGCTATCGATGCTTTCCAAACGCCCGGTTTTTCATTGGTCCGCACAGGTGATATAAAAGGTGTTGTTCACACGCACTCCACCTATAGTGACGGTGCAAATTCAATGTCGGAAATGGCTGAAACCTGCAGACAGCTGGGGTATGAATACCTGGTGATCTCGGATCATTCAAAATCTGCTTTTTATGCAAATGGACTGCGCGAACCCGAGGTCCTGAAACAGATGGAGGAAATCGATTCCCTGAATCAACAATGGTCAGACTTCCGGATATTTAAAGGAATTGAGAGTGACATCCTGTATGACGGACAATTGGATTATGGACAGGAAATTCTGGAAAAATTCGAAGTGGTCATTGCATCGATTCATTCGAATCTGAAAATGGAAGAAGCAAAAGCCACTGACCGGATCATCAAGGCTGTAGAAAATCCCTCTACCCGGATCCTTGGGCACCCTACCGGTAGATTGTTGTTATCACGAGCGGGTTATCCCATTGATCATATGGCCGTAATCGATGCTTGTGCAGAGCACAATGTCGTAATAGAACTCAATGCCAACCCTTACCGACTGGACCTCGATTGGACGTGGATTCCTTACGCCATCGAAAAGGGAACCCTGATCTCAATAAATCCGGATGCACACAGTACAAAAGGTATTGAGGACATTCAATTTGGCGTGAGTGCTGCCAGAAAAGCTCTGGTGCAATCCAGACATTGCCTGAATACCTATTCGCTTGAGAAATTTTCGGAATGGGTGGACAATCGTTAGCCTGTTAATGCGTTGTTAACCGTTGTATCAATCATTTTTATTGACTACAGCAAGTTCTAAGTTTGTATCGTAATCATTCAATTAATTAATAATACGAATAATGAAATCATTGAAATTATTTCTTTTTGTTGCAGCCGCCGTTGCCCTTACTGTTGCCTGTAAAAATAACAGCGACAATGCTGCAAGAGAAAGTTTAGCAAGTACTCAAACAACTACTCCTGCGCCAACTACTCAAACGCCAGCTGCAACTCCTGCTGAAACAGTTCCTGTCGGCCCACTCACAGCAATTTCTTTTCCTGTGACTGAATTCGACTTCGGTGAAATCCAGGAAGGAGACAAAATTACCCACGAGTTTGCTTTCAAAAATACTGGAAAGGAACCTTTGGTAATTTCCAAAGCACAAGGATCTTGCGGATGTACAGTTCCCGATTGGCCAAGGGAACCAATTCCAGTAGGAGGAGAAGGAATAATCAAAGTTCAGTATGATTCACGCGGAAAAGGTAAAACGGTTGCTGAAGGCGGACGTGCAGAGAATAAGCGCGTTACAATTACTGCGAATACCGATCCGGCAAATACTTACCTCTACATCAAAGGAAAGGTATTCAAACCCGATGCCCCGGCGAGCTAATGTGAAGAAAACATAAAATAAGAAAGGCAATCATCATCCGATTGCCTTTTTTTATGGATGAAGATATTTATGAATCTTCATCATCACTTTCGTTCATTTTCATTAATTCCTTTTCCGGAATCTCCTCGTACTTTTCTTGGTATTCCACTTTGATGTTTTCCTTTAAGTGGCCATCATCATCGTAATCATCATCTTCCTGAATGATTTCTTGTGCCAGTTCCTTTGACATTCTGACCAGGTAATACCGATTATCGGTTTCAAGAGGTAAGGCGCTTACAAACTTACCTTCAATGTTCTTAAGGGTAAACAGGTGTCGATCAAACCCATGAGGGTAATTCAATTTGATCTGTTGTTGAATAGCTTCGTCAAGTTTGTCGTAATCCTTGACTATTCCCCGCTTGTTCATTTTGACCTGTATAGTGTATTGATTCTACATTTCATTTAAAAAACAATGCACGTTAAATGTATTACAGATTATTCTAATACAAACAACAACACAAGTGAAATCTTTATGAATGGAGACGAACCCGGGTATACCTTTATTTATTCAATTCTTCGGTTAGTTCGTTGGAGATGGTAGATCTCAGCACATCAACATAGCCCTTTTGACTAATTTGTAAGGTCGCTGTTTTTTCATCTAATTTGGTAATTGTGCCAATGATGCCTGAGGATGTAGCGACTTTGTCACCTTTTTTGAGTTCATTGACAAATTTGGACTGAGCTTTTTGTTTTTTGGCTGTAGGGCGAATAAAAAACAGGTACATTACAACTACGATAAGGATCAATGGAAGAAAGTTACCAATCATCGCCCCGGGATCTGCTTGAAGGATCATAAAAGCTTCTTTTATCTTCGCGCAAACATACTAAAAAGGACTTGAAAAGAATCTATTTGATCGGTTACATGGGTTCCGGAAAGACTACCGTCGGAAGATTACTCGCCGAGCAACTAAATTGGGCATTCATAGATCTGGATACATCAATCAGGAAGAGGTCTGGATACACGATTCACGATCTCTTCAGATTTTATGGGGAGGAAGATTTCAGAGTTCTGGAAGCAAGTGCACTGTATGCCACTACATTGAAAGAGGAAACTGTCATTGCGACAGGAGGAGGTGTACCCTGTTATTATGACAATATGAAGGTTATGAAGGATCATGGAATGGTAATCTATTTGGAAGGAAGTCCGATAACCCTGGCCCAAAGACTCCTGGCTGAAGGATTGAATACCCGTCCATTGATCAAGGACAAGGATCCTTCGGAATTGACATCATTTATTGAAAAGCATCTGGACAAGAGATTGACCTACTACCAGCAAGCCCATTTCACTTTTTCCATTGAACCCAAGCCGGAAGAGATCGTCATTGGAATAATCGAAAAAATGGTCGATTTATAAATCAACTACTTTCCCCGTTTTGAATGATTCATCAGCAGCCAGCACAATCTTGAGACTGTTCACTGCATCGCGCATGTGATCACCAAGGTCCTGATCCTCCTGAATGGCTTTTAACAGGACCATTTGTTCGAGATAACACAATTCGTCATGAGTGGGCTCATCCTCGGTGCTGATCAGTTGGTCTTTTTCCGTAAAGTTGCCCTGTTCATCCGTCTTACTATAGTGGACCAATAATCCTCCGGTCTTGCTGTGACTATCGACATCGTCGGATTCTCCTTTGTCTTTATCGATGATGCTCACGCATCCTCCGGGACCGATTACATCTTTCACGAAAAACGCTGTCTCACTCATCATAGGGCCCCAGCCCGCTTCATACCAGCCAACGGATCCGTCGTCAAAGACCACTTGCAATTGCCCATAATTGTACATGTCCTCAGCAATTTCGTCCGTCAGCTTAGCGCCAATGGCACCGACACGGACAGGTCGTGCCCCTGTCATGAGACACATGACGTCTACATAATGCACACCGCAATCAACGATAGGGGACATGGATTGCATCAATTGTTTATGTGTCTCCCAAGTGCTTCCGCTGCTTTGTTGATTCAGGTTCATACGCATGACCAGCGGTTTGCCCAAAGACTGTGCTATGTTGATGAACTGCTCCCATGCCGGATGTACCCGCAAAATATAGCCTATGACCATCTTCAGATTCTTTTCAGTAGCCAGGTCGACCAATGATTGTGCTTCTTCAACAGTATTGGCAAGAGGTTTCTCTACGAATACATGCGCACCGGCAGACAGACACTTTTTGACATATTCTGCATGAGTATCGGGATAGGTATTGATCGACACAACATCAGGGTTGGTATCACTCAATGCTTCATCCAGTGATGAATAACAGGGATATCCTCCTAATTCCCCGGAAAGTGCTTCTCTGCTTTCCGGTCTGCGCGAAATCAATCCGACAATTTCAAACTCCGGAATTTTATGGTAGGCCCTGGCATGTGATTTTCCCATGTTTCCGCAACCTACAACGAGCACCTTCAGACGATCCATTCCAATTTATTTTTTGCCAATGTAGGAATTATTCTGATTGGGACTTGGAATTTTCTCCTTTTGCAACATTTGTTGTTCTTATGTATCCTTCAAATCTTCTGATATACTGATAGTCACCAGTCTTGTACTTATGTGTGAGGCCCCATTCCAGGATAGTGAGTGGTGGTCGGGATTGGTAAGAAAGTGAATCAAACTTCACTCTTTACCGGAAAAAGTATTTGGATCAACATCGATATGAGAATTACAGAAGCACAGCCAATCAAATTCAACCATAGATAGGCCACTACGTCCATTCTATATATGATGATGACGATGAATTCTGAGATCACTGCTGCAATGAGCACAGCAAGTCCTGAAATCCGCTTCATATAAAAAGCAGCCAGGAATATTCCCAATATGGTGCCGTAAAAGAGGGATCCGATAATATTGACGAATTGAATGAGATTCTCGAAAAGGGAGGCAATGGACGCAAATGCAATGGCCACAATTCCCCAAAAAATGGTAAGTCCTTTTGCGGCCTTCACATAATGCTCCTGGCTCTCCTCTGTCCTGAATATGCGTTTGTAAAAGTCAATCAGTGAGGTAGAGCCCAGTGCATTCAACTCTGATGCCGTACTGGACATAGCGGCGCAAAAGAACACTGCGAGCAGCAAGCCAATCAAGCCTCGTGGCAATTGATTCAATATGAAATGAATAAACACAAAGTCTTTATCATTGGATTCTGCCTTAGGCAGTCCGGCATTGATGAGCGCCTTGGCCTCATCCCTTAATGCTCTTTCCTCGACAACCATGCCCTTAATCCTCTGAACTACATCTTCATCCTGAGGTGAATCCAGGTAGTCACGGAATAGTTCTGATTTAACAGACTCCAATTCCAACAGATCCTTTTCCAGAGACCGGAATGCGTCAGCTGATGGGGTCACATAGATTTCATCTTTTACCTGATCATTAAAGAAGATCGGTGAACTGTTGAATTGGTAAAAAACAAAGACCATAACACCGACCAATAAAATGAAGAACTGCATGGGGACTTTAAACAGAGCATTGAATAACAGTCCGAAGCGCGACTCCGAAATATTCGCTCCGGTAAGGTAACGTTGCACCTGGCTCTGATCCGTTCCGAAATAGGAGAGAGCAAGGAAACTTCCCCCGATAATTCCGGTCCAAAAAGTATAACGGTCTTCAAGGTTAAAGCTAAAATCAAGAATATTCATTTTACCGGAGACTCCGGCTATATCCAGAGCATTTGTAAATGATATGTCCTGAGGAAGGCTATTGACGATAATACCGAAGGCTATGAATAAGCCAAGAAAGATGATGAGCATCTGGTACTTCTGGGTAATATTCACAGCTTCAGTCCCACCTGAGACTGTATATAGTATGACGAGACCTCCTATGAGAAAAACCATTGAACTCAAACTGACATCCAGTACTGAAGACAAGACGATAGCAGGAGCATAAATGGTTATTCCTGCAGCCAGACCTCGTTGTAGTAAGAAAAGAAAGGCAGTAAATAATCGAGTATTGCGACCAAATCGGTTTTCGAGGTATTCATAAGCCGTGTATACTTTAAGTCGGTTATAAATCGGGATAAAAGTGATGCAGATGATAACCATGGCGATGGGTAAACCAAAATAAAATTGGACGAAACGCATTCCATCATCAAAGGCTTGACCGGGAGTAGATAAAAAAGTTATTGCAGACGCCTGGGTGGCCATCACGGACAAACCGACTGTCCACCATTTTGCTTTCTTGCTGGCGAGTAGATAATTTTCGAGGTTTTTTTGACTACGGGTCTTCCACATGCCATAGATCACGATAACGAAAAGTGTGATCAGCAAAACAACCCAGTCAATAATCGACATTCAGCTAGGCTTGAAATGTTATCAGGAGGATGTAAAAAATGATAATATAGATGGCATTCATCAGTAAAATACCAATGTATCTATTAGTCCATTTATTCATCTTGTCCGGATTCAGATGCGGAATTCTTGATTTCAGCATTTTTCCCAATAGAGAGTAAATTGGCGAATAATCTGAATGCCCCCGGAACTCCGGCGGGAAGTTGTCTGAACCAGGAATACCCGGTATATATGAAGTGACCCTTCCCAACCTCTGCAATGAGCAATCCTCCAAGCCTGGAGGGTTCCCCCTTGTCATTACAGGATAGGGGAGCTGAATATTCGTCGGACCAATTATTGGGGAAGTACAATCCGCGTTCCTGCACCCATCCTTCAAAATCCTTGGCTGTAATCTTATTGGGGTAATTCAATACCTCATGGTCGGGAATCTCAAAGCGCACCTCTGCCAATTCATCGGTGACGCGATCCCTTGACAATTCCATTGGGTAAGGAGCAATATCATCTCCCTTGATACGACGACTTGTGTTGTACTGAACCACGACCGTTCCTCCTCCCTGCATATATTCGTCGAGGACCTTCTTTTTCAAGAACAATTCTCTCTTGGTATTGTAAGCTCTAATCCCCATAACCAGAGCATCATAGGATTTGAGATTTTCAGAGGTCAGGTCTGATACCCCGACTTCATCTACTTCATACCCGATCTGCCTCAGGTTTTGCGGAATGTCATCTCCGGCACCCTGCAGGTAAGCGATTTTCTTTCCCTGTGTCTTGATATTTAATCGCTCAAATTTTGCTTTGGCTGATGCAAGCAATACCTGGGATGGAATGTGGTCATAATTGATATGATTGACTTTCTGATCCAGTTTTGTACCATCCTCAAGTATCAAATGAACCGTGAATTCGTCGGATGACGCCCCCCCCGGACCTGATATCGAAAAAGTGATATTTTGCTCTTCTCCTTTTCTTTCCATGTCGATTGCAACGCTGGTCGGTCGAATTTGCCAGGATTCAGGATGTGCAATTTCCAGACGTCCCTTCAATGAGTCCCTGTATGCCTTGAGATTGACTCCAATTTCCTTCGAATCCTGGTCCGGGAAGATATATATCGGATCAGAAAATGATACGGAAGCTGCAGGTACAATATAAAAGGGCTTATACACCTCGCCATCAACCGGACTATTCGTCTTGTAGATCAGATCCCTGGATACCACAACAGGGAGACCTTCTATATTGAGATGAAATTGAGCAGTGTATATCGCATCAGATACAGGCTTGCCAATTAATTGTTCGTCCGGAACACTATACATGCCAAGTGTCCCTTTTTCATTGAGCCAGTAGGGATTGGAAAGGGGATGATCTTCCGGGATGGAAAGAGTATACTCTGTTATGACACGTTCATTTTCAAACAGGTCTTTATCGATGTCAAGTACATCTTCATTATCAACAAGTGAGATATGATCCACTGTTGCCTTACGTCCGGAGCGATTGATCATTTCAAATTGAATGTTGAGATCTTCCCCGCGCACGGCTGTCTCCTTATTCACAACTGCTTCCAGAAACAAACCGGTACTGGCCAAGATGATGTCTTCTACTTCTCGAAGTTTGATCTCTCTCCAGTGTTTATCCGAAATGTCTTGAATGGCTTTGTGAATGTCTACCAGTGCCTGAATATTTTTTGAGGGTTCGGCAAAATTGTAATCTTGTATCAGTGCATCAATCTTCACTTGAACTTGCCGTCCTCCTTCCACCCTTGCCCATGTGCAATCGATCCCACTCAAGGGATCGTCTTTGACATTTGGAGAGTTTCCTTTGACTAACTCCAGGTATTCGATTTCCCTTCCTCTTGTACCTGTGGATCCGAATCCCTGGCTTTTATGCATGGATCGGCTGAGTGCCGCTATTTCATTATTCGAAAGTCCTTTCGTTGGATAGTACACACCTGCATCCAGCGTATAAAGATTTGATTTATCCGCTTCCCTGAACCGGTCCCGTCCTCCGTAAAACCACCAGCCGGTATTGAAAAATACTCGTTGTGGTTGCCATGGTTCCAAATGTCCTAATCGTTCAGCATATGAAGCTGGATCACCTGCAATATCGCATGCTTCAACCGAGAGAATTGCCGAGCTTGTATGATGTCCATGTGTTCTGCCTGCCCGACGATGATCAAACCTGTTGACGACAATATCAGGCCGGAATTCACGCATGACCTTTATGATATCGTGCATGACCTCTTCCTTATTCCAGAATGCAAGGGTTTCATCCGGATGCTTGGAATAACCAAAGTCATTGGCCCTGCTGAAGAATTGATTGCCACCGTCAACACTTCTGGCCATAAGCAGTTCATTTGTACGGATCAGACCTAATTTCTCCCAGATTTCAGTTCCGATAAGGTTTTGTCCTCCATCGCCCCTCGTTAATGACAAGTAGGCTGTCCTTACCTTTCTTTTATTGGCGAAATATGAGATCATCCGGGTGTTTTCATCATCCGGATGTGCAGCGATGTATAACACAGTTCCAAGGACATTGAGTTTTTGAACGGCATCATATATCTCATTGGCATTTGGCTTCACCGGACGTTGTGACTGGGCCGTACCAAACAAAAGAATGAGGCAGCAAATGAAAAACAGTTTAAATTTTATCATGAAAGCAAGATCAGTTAGTAGAATTATTGTTTGACAACCTCGGGCATCTTGCACTCCTCCTCCGGAAGTTTTCCACATACATTACATTCGCCGAATTCATTTTTTACCATGGGATTATTGGTGGCGCATGTGCCTCGGAACTCATTACCGGTTACAATGTGGCGGATATTCAATAAGATAAACGAGATTCCGAAAACAGCGAAAATGATCAGCAAGGTTGCCAGGAAGGTATTCATATATTCTTAGTTAAGAATGACCGCAATTTACATTAAAAGAACTACCTATATATGGTTTCGTTACTTTTGTTATTTGAACGGTTAAAATTAGCGTAAAGTTGTCAGCTCACGAAAGAAAGGAAGCCTTTGGTCGCCTGGTAAGAATAATGGACGAATTAAGGGAGCAATGCCCCTGGGACAGGAAACAAACGATGGAATCCCTCTCTTCTCTGACCGTTGAGGAAACATACGAATTGGTTGATGCCATCGAAAGTGGTGATTTAGGAAATGTGAAAGAAGAGATTGGTGACTTAATGCTGCACATGGTTTTTTATTCCAGAATTGCTGAAGAAAAGAAGGCTTTTGATATTTCTGATGCCATTCATTCTGTTTGCGATAAATTAATCCGCCGTCATCCGCATATTTATGGTGATATAAAAGTGAACGACGATGCTGAGGTAAAGCAGAATTGGGAGCGGATAAAAATGAGAGAAGGCAAAAAAAGCATCCTCCAGGGTGTGCCCAATGCATTGCCAGCTTTGATCAAGGCTCAGCGGATGCAGGAAAAAGCAGGGCAGGTCGGATTTGAATGGGAACATACGGAGGACGTATGGAAGAAGGTAGAAGAAGAATTGTCAGAGTTCCAGCAAGCCTTGCACAATGGTCACACAGAAAAGAAGACGGAAGAATTTGGAGATTTACTATTTGCCCTTGTCAATTATGCCCGTTTTCTTGACATCGATGCCAACCGGGCTCTGGATCTCACCAACCGAAAATTTAAAGACCGGATAGAATATATCGAACAGAATGCGAACAAACCTATGTCCGAAATGACTCTGGAAGAAATGGATCTACTTTGGGAAAAAGCGAAAAAACTGGAATACGACAAGACTTAATAAAGATTGTTCATCTGAGATCAATAGACCCTTTGATCTGATAATGATAAAAGGAACTATCTGAAACCAGACTGATTTTGTTTGATTTGAAAGCAATTAAATACACTCAATACGGGGGGCAGGAGGTACTTCAATATGTAGAGCTCGACCGACCTGTTCCTGGCCGAAATGACCTGTTGGTAAAGGTGCACTTTGGGACAGTCAATCGGACGGACTGTGCAACCGTCAGGGCGAAGCCCTGGTTCATGCGGTTGGTGACAGGACTATTCAAACCAAAGAAAGAAATCCCGGGAACCGAGTTTGCCGGCGAGGTCATTGAGGCAGGCAAGGAAGTTACTAAATTCAAAGTCGGGGACCGGGTATTTGGTTTCAATGATACGGGACTCGAGAGTTGGGCAGAATATCTGGTAATTTCTGAGGAGGATCACCTGGGAGTGATACCGGAAAAAATCAAAATTGAAGAAGTAGCAGGCACCTTGGAAGGAGCGCATTACGGATACAATTTCATTAACAAGGTCACCATGCGAGAAGGGGATAGAATCCTCGTCAACGGTGCATCGGGAGCCATAGGATCGGCCACCCTCCAAATATTGGCAAATATGGGGGCTCATGTGACTGCCGTATGTTCAACAAATAATATTGAACTGATGAAGTCACTGGGTGCCGGGCAAGTCATTGACTATACTCTACAAGACTTCACGGCCCTTGATGAAGAGTATAATCATATATTCGATACAGTCGGGAAAAGCTCATTTTCGAAGTGCAGGAAATTGATAAAAGAGGGTGGAGTGTACATTTCATCCGAAATGGGTAAAAACTCTGAAAACGTCTTTTACTCCCTATTTACTCCCTTATTGAGCAGGCTGCCCGGAAGGTTCTACAGAAAAAAGGTGGTCTTCCCGGTTCCCCGAAATGTAACGGATACGATCCAACTGGTTACTAAGCTTGTGAGTGAAGGTAAATTCAAAGCTGTTGTGGACCGTACATATAACCTGCAGACCGTACCTGATGCCTTTGGTTATGTGGAAAGAGGTGAGAAAACGGGTTCGGTGCTTATCGGCATTGTCCGGGTGACTTAAAGCGGCCCGGGGGCTAAGAGCGATCCTCTGGCTTTAAGCTGTCACCTGGCTTGAAGGTGTCGCCTGGCTTTAAGCTGTCACCTGGCTTTAAGCTGTCACCTGGCTTTAAGCTATCACCTGCCTTTAAGTTATCGCCTGCCTTATAATTAAACTATTTCCCCACTTATCCAAGCTATGTTCTATTTTGGTAGATTTTGGATCATTTTCTATCCAGGATTTTCGACGAATTTTGAACAGATCTGTTGTGGATTTTATCAAAGAAGATCAAACTCTTTTCAAGATGCTCTTCCCAATATGGCCACTCATGGCTCCCTTCAAATTCCTCATAAGTATGATCAATCTGAGCGTCAACAAGACGCGTGTGAAGCATACGATTATGTTCGATCAACAGATCATCTTTTCCACAATCAAATCTAAAAGGTGACAGTTGATCTCTGTTTTCATGGATTGTAAGAAAAACATCCTCGTCCTCTTGTCTTTCCTGGCGGTAAAGGCCCAGACCCTCTTCCACAAAGAGCTTCATTTGGTCCAGTGAAGTGATCGAGCTGTGCCCGGACATTCCATGAAACCTACCGCCATATTTTGCGCCTATCCTCAGCGCACCAAACCCACCCATCGACAAACCGCATATGTATGTTGACCGAGTATTTCCAACTGCCGGAATGACTTCTCTAACCGCCTGGGGAACATCTTGTACAATCCATTGCTCGTAGTCGACATCAGTATGCGGCAGGTAACCTGATCCATCTCCCCAGAGACCATCGGATGGCATTGCAATTATCATCGGTTTGATTACGCCTTCGGTGATCAATCTTTTGGCGGTAAGATGGGCTCCGGCATTCAATGCCCATGACCAGGCACTCCCGTACACGCCATGCAAAAGAAGGACAATAGGCACGTCTTTCAAGTCTTCATAATCTGGCACCCATAAGCAGATGTCGCCCCGACCTTTCAAGTGCTCGGATTTGACCGTGACAAATTGCAAATCATCAGCGGGAAACCTTGGGTCTGAGATCTTTACTGTTCTGAAATGACTCATCTTAAAAAGTGATTACTCCCTTGGCATTTTTCCCAAGGAGCATATCGTCAAATGCCGTTTCCAATTCTTCCAACGGGTAGGTATTTGTAACCATTTCGTCGAGCAGCAAATCACCTGAATCATACAAGTCCATCATTTTTGGAAAATCGCGGTCCGGATTACATCCTCCATACAAGGGATTGATATAGACCTTGTCCCATTCAAACAAATTCATGTCTATGCTAATCTCTTGCTCAATTCCGCTGACTTGTACAGCCATGCCCGCATTTCGAATCATCGCCAGTGGTGCGGCACCTAGTTCCGGCATAGCCGTACATTCAAACGCATAATCCGTTCCTGCACCTCCATTCAATACCTTTACTCGTTCCGCAGCAACGAGTAATCCGGAGTCAGAAGGATCGGCGAGTACCACATCCGTTGCCCCAAAATTTAGCGCCATTTCCAACCTGTTTTCATTGACATCGACCCCAATGATCTTAGAGGCCTTGGAGATTTTAGCCCCCTGAATGACGTTTAAGCCGACTCCCCCGGTACCCAGCACTGTAACAGTAGAACCCGCTTTCACTTTGGCAATATTGACCACCGAGCCAAATCCCGTCATGACGCCGCAACTCAGGATACTGGCCGAAGAAAATGAAAGCCGGTCAACAGATATCTTTGTCAATGCAGTTCTCCTGACCAACACGTATTCGGAAAGGGTGCCTAAATTAAATGATCTTTCAATGGGTTTTTGCTTCCACTGCGAACCGTTTAACCTGGCATGTCCGGGAGAATAACCATTTTTCCCAACCACGACTGGAGAGTTTGTCGAACAAATATGTTCGTGCCCTCTTTGACATGGTTCACAGGATTTACAAGGGGTAGCCCAATTCAGAACAACCCGGTCTCCTGGTTTCAGATCTTCCACGAGATTTCCGGTCTGATGTACGATTCCGGCACCTTCGTGCCCCATAATGATGGGCTTGCCCCAGGACATCGAATCCATATCCGTGTGACAAAGTGCCGCTGCTTTCATTTGTATCAAGACCTCGTCTTCTTTTGGAGGGAAGACCCTCACTTCGTCAAGGACGAATGTTCCATTTCCCAACCCTATTGCAGATTTTGATAAAAAACTCATTCACCCATTTTTAAGTCAACCGTAAAAGGCCATCCTTTGAATTGTTCTGCATCGCTTTGACGCAAATCACTAAATCTCGGCCAACATTCGAATGTTACGGTTTTATTTTTCTTGTCAAACCTGATCAAGCCATATCCACCTCCGTCGGAAGGACTCTCCGGATTCACATAAGCTTGCATGGTAATCCTGTTCCTGAAACCATCAAAGTATCTTCCCGTCCACGGCAATACATTGTTGGCATTTTCACCGGGACGTTCGTCTTCCGGCCACCACCAGCGACTGTAGTAATTATTGACGATTGCCGGTACAATGAATGCGACTGGACCATCTTCCCAATCATCGATACCATGATGAATGACTGTGGCCAGGTGCTGGTCACCTCCTATGTGAACGGCATTGGCCTTTTTGATGAGCTTCAATGCTTTGTTTCGACCTGTTTGTGGCCATCCATTTGAATCCAGATCGGCATGAAGGCGATTATCAAGCGAACCATGAATATGTGCTCCTCCGCAAAATCCTGTTTGGGAAAGTACTGCCTTCATCTCCACTCCCTCCCTATTTTCTCCCCATGACTTCAGAAAGTCCAGTTGCCTCTGACCGAGTAAGGTGAGACCCTCGAGATCTATGGATTTGGGATCATATTCAGGATTTCTGATGTGATCTGGTCTCGGTCCTTGCTGGGGGATCTTGCCTTTGGGGCCGGACTTAAACTTTCGATCTTCAATGATGGCAAAATCGACACCTCCGATTACCAAATTGGTGTAATAAACCCCGATGCCTCTTTCAATCGGGGTCAGATCGAATGGATCCGGCAAATGTGACGTTTGGCAGCGCTCGACCATTTTGACATAGTCTACATCAAAAAAATATCCACCGTCGTTTCCTGCCTGTGTTTCAGCTTTTTTCCCATTTTCTCCCCAAATATTTCCTTGCCCGATGTCGTGGTCATCGGGAATGGTCACACACGGTCTGTTTCTGAATATATCCCGGAATTGAATGCCAAATTTTAGCCAGGCCGCCGTATGTTCTTTATGGTCATAGGACTGGTCACCGGCAAAAAACACCAGGTCAGGGTCGTGAAAATTTATATTGCGCACGTACTCTTCCCTCATGCCTCGATCTTTGTTGCTGTTACAGGATAGCGCAGCCAATTTGATTTCAGTTTGATCAATAGGATCTTTTCGGATCAGACCCTCAAATTCCGCATTCTTTCCATGATGCAATCGATAAGGAATGTCCTTTGTATGATTCCAATTCTCAATACGAAACAAGGCCGACCAACCGATGTCATTGATCTCCCTGGACTGAATCGTCTCCCATCGATTACCTTCTTTGATTTGCAGATGTACTGTCCTCGATTCATAAGGGAATAAAGGGAAGAGCTGAGCTGATAATTTCAAGATATTATTGGAGACGGTATAGATACCGAATGCGATGACTTCATCGCGATCCACGTTCATATCGATGATGGGATTAGGTCCCCTGTTCCACCAGTCATTCACGGCAAGTGTATCCAGATTTTCAAATGGTGCTGGTATGGGATATTCAAGATTGGAATAGGAAAATGTGCTCTTCGAAGTACTGCACGAAATAAAGATGGAAATGAGGACAAAAATAAAGATCTTTCTCATCTTATAATGATAGGAAAAATGACTTGTCCGGGATACAAATCCATCATAAAAAAATGACAGAACGGTTCGCGCCCTTATTCTTCATATTCAGGGTTAGAAAGGTGGGGAATAGGCGCTCCCACCGTTTTTCTCCAATGATCGAGACGTTTAAACAGTCGTGAGGTCAGCTCGGGTTCACCATGGGATAAATCGTATCTCTCTCCGATATCATCTTTCAGGTGATACAATTCAAGGGCATCATCTTCAAAGTAGTGATGGAGCTTATAGTCATCCGAAATGAGAACTGATCCTGGTCTTGTGCGGAATAAAGTATCTCGTGCATCGTCTTCCGGTCCGGCATAAGCTTGCAGGTATATTGGAAAATGCCAGTATAGAGTTCGACTTTCAATTTCTCTATTGGTGAACAAGGGCTGGATAGAAATTCCATCCAGTGGATAGTCAGAAAATGTAATGCCGGTTATGTCGAGGATCGTCGGAAAAAAATCGAGATTGGTGGTCGGGGTATGATCAACGGTGCCGGGCTGGATTTGACCTTCCCAGCTGATAATCAGTGGCACCCTTATTCCTCCCTCATAATACGAACCCTTGCCTCCTCTCAGAGGGTGTTGTGAAGAAATAGAAGCAATACCTCCATTGTCCGAAGTAAAGTAGATCAAGGTGTGCTTCAATAAATTATTGTCAGAAAGAAAGTTTAAGATCCTACCGACATTTATGTCTGCAGATTCTATCATGGCTGCATGTGTAGCATGATTTTGAAATTCATTACCTGTCTTGAGTTCATACTTTTTGATCAGTTCTTTTTTGGCTTGCAAAGGTGTATGCACCGAATAGAAGGACAGGTAGACAAAAAATGGTTGTGTGTCTGACTCGGACATGAATTTTATGACATGGGAAGTTAATTCATCTGTTAAATAGGATCCCGGATTGCTGTCTTTCATATTCGGAAATTCAGAAGGATTGAAATATCCGTTCTTTCCGGGGTTGCCTCTTTGATCACCTCCAAAATTGACATCAAATCCTCGTTGCAACGGATCTTCTCCAAGATGCCATTTTCCAAATGCTCCTGTCCGATACCCATTGAATTGTAGCACTTCGGAAATGGTACGAAATGAATCGGCGAGAATGGTATTATTCTCAATAGGTATCAGTTTTCGATCCCGCGAACTTCCTCGCTCCGAAGAACCTACAGTAAATATTTCATGCCTTGGTGTATGCAGACCTGTCATTAGACATGCACGACTTGGTGCACAATTTGCGGCTGATGCATATGCCCTTTTAAACATTTTTCCGCTTGCAGCGAGTCGTGCGACATTTGGCGTTTCATAATAAGTAGATCCGTATGGTTCTGTATCCTTCCAGCCTAGATCATCGACATTGATATAAACAATGTTGGGTCTGTTTGGAATACCCTGATTGCAGCAAATAAATAGACAGAAATATGTGAATAGGTATATGAGCCGGTGCAATAACATACCTAACCGGGATTATTCAAGAATTCCAATCTTCTGACTATATGTGAGTTAGGATTCTGAGTCCAGGTGGGATTGAAGAGCTCGATGGGTATGGTAAAATCGAGGCCGATACCAGCTTGTTCCAAATAAGTCATGCAGTTCAAAATTTGACTGGCTTCCGTTGCTGATGAAGTGTTCTTCAGGATTTGAATGAACTTGTCAGCAGGATCGATTTGTCCACAGAGCGCTAAAAACTCCAACGCACGGGCGCGGACGAGAAGAACTGGATCCCTCTCAGCCATCTCCTTTGCCCTTTGATAGAAATCCTTTGCTTCAGACCCATAATGAGAACAAGTGATCAGACCCCAATATCGTTCCCATGGACTCCTGGCGTTCAGCGCTTTTTCAATAGAAACTTTAGAGGTTAAAAAGGGCTGGAGACTCAAATCCGCAATGTCGATCAATTTTCTAATTTGCTTTTTTTGTCTTTGTCCATATTCGACAGGATTTTCAATACCGGATTTTACAAACTCCGATTCCGGAATAAAACTTAAATCAGGTAGAGATTTTAAATGATTTTGCAATTTCGTTCTTAATGATTTCAAGGTGGCACGATGCTCTGGGGATCCGGCAAGATTTCTAATTTCATGTGGATCGTTTTCCAAATCAAATAACTGTTCTACTGGCCTGGCTTGAAAAAATTGGGATTGGACATCGTTTAGTTTGCCCTCTTGATTCAGTTCTCGCCATTCCTTCCATGCAAGCATTCTGAACCGGTAAAAGTTATGTAGATCATCAGGTAGAAAAGCCTGATAGTTACGAATGTATTTGAACCTTCCTTGTCGCACCGATCTGACCAGATCGATCTTTTCATCAAATCGATCAGCAGTACTGAAAACGAGTTCTCTTTTTTCCAAATCATCAATCGTGATATTTATACCTAAAAAAGGTCGACCATCCATTTCTTCGGGAATATCGATCCCTGCCAGGTGCAATATAGTCGGGGCCAAATCGATAAACCTGGTGATGTCATTGATGGATGAACCTGGCCCTGATGGTGCCAGGTGACTCCACTTTTCAGGTATGTGAACGATCAATGGAACGTGCAAGCCACTTTCATAGATGTATCCTTTGCTGCGAGGCAATACCCCTCCATGATCCCCGTAATAAAATATGATCGTTTTATCCAGGAGGTCTTCCTTTTCCAATTCTTCCAGAAATTGTGCAAGCTGCAAATCAGCTTTTTGATGTTGGTCGAACAATTTGGCATAGGTATATCGGAATGTCCTGGTATTTGGATGGTAGGGGAAGAGTGAGATATTTTCAACATCATTGGAAGTCTGAATTTCTTCCATTTCCTCTTTTGAAAAGTGAAGCTGTCCTTCATGACTGATGCCAAAGTTCTGAACGTGGAAAAAAGGTTGACCTGGTTTGCGGTTTTTATAAGACGCTTCACGCGACGACTCGTCCCAGACATCATCGCCTTTCACAATATTGTAGTCTTCTTTTGAATTATTGGTAGTATAATAACCGGCTCTTCTCAAATAAGCAGGAAACATATCCAAACCATCAGGCATCGGAACCAATTCAGTGTGTCTATGATACTGGGTGCCAATTCGGTTTGGGTAACAACCTGAGATAATAATACTTCTTGCCACGGAGCATACAGGAGCCTGGCTGATCATATTCTTGAATGTAATGCCCGTTTTTGCCAATGTCTCGAGGGTAGGCATTGCAACTCCTATAGAATCATAGAGCTGCATGAAATGCTTTGAATTATCCTCTGTGACCAACCAAAGTATATTTGGCCGGTCATCCTTTAGTTGGCCTGTCGGTCCGGGTAGTACAAATATGATTGCTCCAAGAATGGAGGCGAGCCCTTTCATTGATCGTACAAAATGTTACCCTGAATATAGGGATTCAAAAGTCTATGGAAAATGGTGTGGCTAGTACAAATCAATATTTGGATAAAAAGCCCCCCACGAAAACCAATACCCCATGAATTGATCCGGCAGCTCCAATCTATTACCTGACTCGTCCATTGCAAAGCCAAGCATATCATAGCGCGTACCATTGGAATCCCTGAGTACAACAGGAAATTCACCGGGAGATGCAGGTTCGAATGTTGTGCCCGCTCCGGGATTCTTGAATGCTGCGACATAATTGAGATCACTGCTTCTTAGCACAATTAATTCTTGTCCATTGAACACATCCGATATTAATTCCAGATCACCCGAAGTATCACTGAATTGATAGGCTACAAAAGCTTCATTGATCCGTACACCCAGGACCCTTTCCTTAGCCGGTAATCGATCATCCCCGGCCGAAACAGGAAAGAGTAGGGATTGGTGATTGGTCCGGTAATCTCCATATGGGTACCGACTGTAATTCCTGCTGAACCCCGTATTCAGGTTGAGGATCTCGCTGTCCGGGAAAGCTTGTCTCCAGGTGCCCCATGATGTTTCAATAAAGGAATGCAATTGCGCCTTACTTCCAATTTTTTCCCCATTCACACAATCCAATCGCTGTTGTGACCAAGTGCTATTGGTGGTTCGATCGTACGGCATGAGATTGGTATTGTACAATAGGCCGGAAACACCAAAAGTTGTCTCAACCCCATCAATGATGCGATCCCAGCCTACACCCGTTCCCGTAAGTGGGCAATAGGTAAGGGCGATGCTTTCATTCCCGATCCGGTCATTTACAATTTCATGCCAATCGAGGATCGGGTGGGGGTATCCCTTGATCTGATTATCAACCCGAATACCGAGAATGAGATCGTCGTCATTGAGGAAATCAATTTCAGAAGCCTTGGTGAACTGCGGATCATCAATGGAAGGAATCCCATCCTTACCAGGACCACCATTAAAGACCTGATTCTCGGGTACGAGCCATTCAGAAGGTTCGGGAATTGAGCGGTCCGGAATGTTAGTTTCATCACTACACCCGCTTTGGATGATCATTAATGCTGTGAACAATATTGTGAGTATTCTCATATTCATTTCATTTTAATTGAGATCGATGAGTGATTCTGAAAATTTATTTGAACTGAAGGATTTGGACCATCCAACATTGACGATAAAACTAGTCGCCAATTGAGTCTCGTTCACGCGGGTCATCAGGGGAAATTCGAAATTGAAATGTAGATTGCTACTGGAATTACCCATGGGAAATGAAGTGGATAGTCTGGTGAAGATAAACTCTCCTCCCGTTCCGGGTAATTCCTGGTCATTGACAAGATCCCTGTTTGCAAATCGATACCTGAAGGAGATCCCCGGGACGATTAATTGGGTACCAATAAGCACTTGATCACTATATCCACCAATGACTTGAATGTCATTGCCAAATTCATAAGATTGGCTTCCTCCCCTGGAGCCGTCATTTTTTCCCGTCATGCTATAGATTGCATTCAAAAATGCAATAGAAGATGGTCTTTCCGGAATAGAATATTCAAAGGACGCAAATGTAATGAGGTCCCATGTCCCACTTCCTGGTTGCAAGTCTTCAAGAAGCAGAAGTCCACGATTATCTGTTTTTGTAGTACTGCCGAGAGGAATCTGCGGACCTGCTCCCATCCTGGCTGTGATCCCTTTACGGGAAATATCATAAATCAGCAACAGTACCGGGTCACCGATGCCGAATGTGGCTTCCCGATCCAATGTTCCTGATAAGGTATTGATTCTTCGGGTCTGTCTGATCACGGGAAAAAAACCCTCAACTCCAAAATCGCCGGCTAAGGTGTAAGCACCCCTCAATATATAGGATTGAGTTGTACGCAGACGTTGATCATCGTTCAGGGTTTCACTTCCGCTTTTTAAAGTTTTCAGCACATTGAAGTCTCCACTAAGACTCATGATAAAGTTGCCTTTTTCCCCCGACTGAAAGCCAATATTGCTACTTACCGGGACACCGCCAGAGCAACAGGTTTGGGACAATGCTGCGACGGAAGAAATCCCGATAAAAAGTATACTGAGTAAAAACTTGATGCACATCGATAGAAGAACGGGGATTTTTACCGCAATGATGAGCAATTGAATTGAATTACCATTGACATGTCACAACTATGACAAATACGATGCTGCAGTACCAAAGAGATAGATCGTCCCCTTTAAAAGAATGAACCCATCCAGTACAAAGAGGTAAAATATCTCGTTGTGGATTTTGTCGACATTGATGGTTTGTACCAGTTGAGCAATGTACAGGATGATCAATAATAGAAGCGTACACAAATTGATAACACTGTTGACATATAGGATCATCAAAATCAAGAGACAGGCAAATAACATGTAGATGATGGTCGCCTTAAGATTGTCAAGTGAAATTGCATTGGTCAGATTGCTCACTCTGGATCTGGAATCCAAATCCTGATCCCGGATATCAAATGGAATCGTCAAAGCAAAAATGAACAGGAAGTTTTCGATGAAAAATAGTACTGCCACCCCTGTCTCCAATTTATGATAAACAGATAACAAGGGGATCATTCCCCAAACCATTGAAATCAGAAAGATCTTTAGAATTCCGAGGTCCCTCAACCTCTTTTTGAAAATAAGGGGCAGGATGTAGGCAAAACAGATGCTACCTGAAATGATCAGAATGAACTGGACATTCCAATCCAGAAAAAAAAATGAAACAACCGCAATCAGCGCCCCGGCTATTGCCGTCGCCCTCGCATCATTCAAATATTTGAATAAAAAGGTGTAGCGCTCAATGGTCGTTTCCGAATATTTCCGTCCGTTATAAAGACGATGAAGCAAATATATAAATAGGGTTGAGGTGAAGATGTGTATCCCCACTATGGGGTTGGGCTGACCATTAAGGATAAAGGTCCCTCCATAATAAAATACCAATGCGGACAAGGCAATATGCCATTGGCCGAAGATATATATGCGAATGATTCTGTTCACCTACCTCAAAGGTAAGTTAAGGACATTTCAGGTGAAATATTCAGGAGTGACTTATATATCAATTTAGACACGTTTTCGATATCTTCTTTATGTGCCATTTCCACTGTAGTGTGCATATAACGAAGTGGCAATGAAATGAGGATGGAAGGAATTCCATCGCGGCTATAAGCAAATGCATCCGTATCAGTGCCTGTACTTCTTGAGGAGGCAGACCGCTGAAATGGAATCTTCTCCTTTTCTGCTACTTTGATGACCTTATTGAGCACATTGTAATGAATAGCGGGAGCATAGGTAAGCACCGGGCCCTTTCCACAAACAATATCTCCTTCCTTCTTCTGTTTGATCAGTGGAGTACTGGTGTCATGACAGACGTCAGTGACAATCGCAATATCCGGGTTCAACCTGTGTGCTATCATTTGTGCCCCTCTGAGACCTATTTCCTCCTGGACGGCATTGACGATATGCAGGGTATAGGGCAATTTGTCTTTTTTCTTTTTGACCATCCTGGCAACCTGGGCAATGGCAAATCCTCCCATCCTGTTGTCCAGGGCTCTTCCTGCATAATACTTGCTGTTGATCTCTCCCAGGCTATCGTTGAAGGTGATCACATTACCCACGTGAATGCCCATCTTCAACACTTCATCCCTGTCTTTTGCACCGACATCGATAAATATGTTGTCTAGTGTTGGAGACAATGATGAATCCTTTCCTTTGCGCACATGGATGGCAGGCCAGCCAAAAACCCCTTTGACAATTCCATTGGGTGTATGGATATTGACCCATTTCGAAGTAGCGATGATATGATCTGAACCCCCATTTCGAATGACACTGATAAAACCTTCTTCAGAAATGTAATTCACAAACCAACTGATCTCATCAGCATGCGCTTCAATAACAACGGAAAAATCCTTTCCAGGATTGATCGTGCCATAGGCCGTACCATAATTGTCCTGAGACCATTCATCGATGAATGGTTTCAGATACTCTAACCAAATTTTTTGTCCGCTGGCCTCAAATCCCGTAGGGGATGTATTATTCAGGTACCTGTATAGAAATTGCTTTGCTTGTTTATCCCAGTATTTCATTCCAAGAGTAATTCAAACTTTTTAAATAAGATGTAATCTTTGACGATGATAAACAATAATATCCGGTCAATGTTAATAAAATTTAAAATTCATTTAGCTGATCGAATCGATTTATTACTATGCCCGGATGTTAATTAAAATTGTGACTCCATTGTTCAGGATTTTCCCTCCAATTTTTCAATGAAGTCAGTTGTTTATCAGATAGAGAAGCGGATTGAATAGCCGCTTCCATGAGTGCTGAATAATTGGAAATTGTTGTATAGGGACATTGGATTGATTCAAAATTCTCCTGCGCCTTTTGCAATTCATAGGTGAAAATCGCTACGACACCACATACGAGGCCGCCTGCTGCCCGAATGACTTTAACTGCTTGTATCGAACTTCTTCCGGTAGATATTAAGTCTTCCACGACGAGACACTTATCACCAGGTTCGAGATTTCCTTCAATCTGATTTTTGGCTCCATGTTCTTTGGCTTTTGAACGGATATAGATAAAGGGGAGATTGAGGAAGTCTGCTATTAAAGCACCATGTGCAATACCTGCAGTTGCCACACCGGCAATTTTCGAAAACTGCCACAGATCAGATGCCTTGAGTGCCAGTGTTCTCTTGATTGCGGATCGCGTTTCAGGATAGGAAAGAGTAAGCCTGTTGTCACAATATATTGGGGATTTCATTCCCGAAGCCCATATGAAGGGATCTTCAGGTTGTAATCTGATTGCATTTATTTTCAACAGTTCTTTCGCAACTTCAACTTCAGAAAGCATCTTTGCATCAAATTTTGGACGTCGAATGTACAAAATCCAATATAATGAAAAACAAATCAGGTTGATGCACACCTATTTGGAAGGACATCTTCCAAAGTCTGACAACTCCTGCATGATCGTACATTATACAGGAAATCCCAAGATTATTTTGAATTGTCTGGATAAGATCGAGAAAAATACGGATTTGCAGAAGCTCTACTTGCTGTCCCGGGATGTCAAACAACTTAAAAAGGATTTTAGCAGTCTATTTCGAATCGTACCTGCAGCGGGGGGACTTGTGTTGAACGAAAGAGGCAAAGTCTTGCTCATATATCGCAGAGGAAGATGGGATCTGCCCAAAGGAAAGATCGAGGATATGGAAACGAAGAAAGATGCCGCCAAACGCGAAGTAATGGAAGAGACGGGATTGAGTGATGTGAAAATTATTAAAAAATTAACCGTTACCTATCACATATACAGGGGACAAAATTCCCGAAGAAGGATTCTCAAGCCTAGTCATTGGTACCTGATGTACGCCAAAGATCAAAGTGTCTCACCTCAGTTGGAGGAGGATATAGATCACGTCGAGTGGACGACATTGTCCGAGAAATATGTGCAATCCGTCCATCCGATTTTTATCAATATTAAAGATGTCCTTTGGTCATATATTCGTCTCCTGGCCTAGGAAAGGGAAGTATTTCCTCTTTTCAAACTGATAATCATAGAAAAGACAGATTCGACATCAGACTTCGAGATGATCAAACTGATCTCGTGAGAGGTGGACAAGACTTCTACGATATTTATCCCTTTCCATGCGAGTTTTTTGAGGATAGTATAATAGACCCCATACGTATCGAGATTGGTGCTCGGAAGATTGATCGAAACGGCTGCGAGATCCGTTCGACTCAAGATCATATGTTCATCTTTGAAAATCGTTTGAATCTTTGATGTGAGTGCCTCGCTGCATATGATGGTAGTCTCATATACCCCTTTACAAAAACTGTAGAAATAATTCTTATGATCCTCCAGGTATTGGAGGAGTTTACCCTGACATTGCAGGAGAGTAGTAGAATTTCGGAAGGAGAAATCCGATAGACTTGAACGCACCGTTATATCACCCAGTTGATACATAAAATTGGAGATGGACTTTTCCAATTGCTGATTATTCGAAATGGGGAGGCGTTTGATGGCCATCATAATGGCCCCTTGAGTAACAGGCTCTCCGATTTGTCGTGTGATTTCTGGTTGTAGATACCTGGCTAGGGAAGAAGTGTTGATGATACCTGCATCAAGAGCTTCAAGAATGAAAGGTGACTGGTGTATGGCTTGATCCACAATCTGGCTGATCTTCATTATTGTTAATAATTTAACACAATGTGTAAAATTTGTCATAATAATTCAAATTTTACTTTCCTCAGTATCGTTCCATTTACCTTCGGATAAAATTGGAGATATGCTAGTGTTGAAATTTGGTGGAACCTCTGTAGGCAGTGCGGACAGAATGCAAGAGGTGATTGACATTATAGAAAAGAATCCCGGACAGCAACTAGTTGTTCTTTCCGCCATGTCAGGAACGACCAATGATTTACAGCAAATCGCAAATACAATAAAGAACAAAGAGCCGGACCTTGCTTCGGATCTTATTGCACAGCTTGAAAGTAAGTATGTACGCGTTTTGACAGATCTGTATCCTTACAAAGATGTACGGGACAGGGCGCGATTTTTGTTACGTCCTTCCATTCGACTGATTAAGGACAAATTAGAGTCGTCATCATTTTGTCCGGTGGATGAGAAGGAAATTCTTGCGCAAGGTGAAATCATGTCTACCGCACTGTTTACGCTCCTGTGTGAAGTGAGACAGATCAACGTGGCACAGGTCCGGGCTCTTGACTTCATCCACACCGATCAAAATGGCGAACCCGATTTTGCCAGGATCAGGCAGGACCTGACCCGCCTCTTAATTCCATTGGAGGAAGTACAGGTCATTGTCACGCAGGGGTATATCTGTAAGAACCACTCTGGTCAAATTGACAATCTGAAAAGGGGCGGTAGTGACTACACGGCCACCATTATCGGTTCGGCCATTGATGCCGATGAAATCCGGATCTGGACCGATATCGACGGCGTACGCACCAATGATCCAAGAATTGTAAATGATACCTTGCCGATTCGGAAACTATCTTACAGGGAGGCAGCGGAGCTGGCGTATTTTGGTGCAAAAATTTTACATCCAACCTGTGTTTTACCAGCAGAAAAGGCAAATGTTCCACTAAGATTGAAATGCACCATGTCACCTGATTCACCCGGGACTTTGATTTCACGAGAAACCAGTAAGAGACCGATTACAGCAATTGCCGCAAAGGACAATATTACGGCGATCAAGGTCTATTCCCACCGCATGCTGCAGGCTTATGGATTCCTGAGAAAAGTGTTCCAGGTTTTTGAAGATCATAAGACATCAGTGGATATGATCACGACATCCGAGGTTGCCGTCTCATTGACGATTGATGATGTACGTAACCTTCCGGACATCGTGGATGGGTTGAGTAAATTTGCAGAAGTTGAATCGGACACGTCATACTCCATTATTTGTATCGTAGGAAATGCCCTTTATGATGAAAGTCAGCACGTACACAGGATCTTTGAATCGCTCCAGGAGATTCCGGTAAGAATGGTTTCTATGGGAGGTAGTCGGAACAACATTTCTTTACTCGTTAAGACAGAATACAAAGTGAACGTAATGAGGGCGTTGAATCACCTGTTCATAACTTCCGGGGAGGAAGTATATGCGTAATCACTGACTATCGCTATCGGATCAGGGTGACGTCACCTTTCCTGATTTGAGGGTTGGGATCACCCAAAAAACGTGCTTGCAGTACCCATACATAGACCCCTGGTTCAAGGGGATCTCCTGAAATGCCGTTATTCATCAGCGTACCGTCCCATCCTCCCGTGCCCAGGCCATCATCCCTGACGGGAAGGTTGGATTCCTGGTGGACAAGATTTCCCCAGCGATCATAAATGCGGAAAAAATCCAGAGCCTCAACCCCTGATCCCGTATAAACCTGTAGTGTGCGATTCCGGTCACTCACAACACTATTGGGATTAAATACATTGGCAACATAGATATTTTCTGATCGCAATACATTGATCAAAATATCCGTCTGGGCCGTACAGCCATCCACGGTAATCACGGTTGCCGTAAATAATTGATCATTGACAGGTGCAATTTCCACAGAGCTGCAATCTACGGTAAGACATTCAATAGGCTCAATACCATTTGCTTCCCATATAATGGTGTCAATGGCAACCGGCGATATGACATCGGAAAAGATCTCTCCCGGAGTCCCTAATTCTATCTCCGGAGGATCCGCACTCAGTGATATAGAGACCTCTTCCGGTAGCCTTATATTGAAATCAACTCGTACATCGCAACCATTGCGATCCGCAATGAGAACAAAATGATCCCCCGACTGCACTGTTGCAGTGTCTGTAATGGGCATCAAGGGATTTGCCCCGGCATCAACCTGGTATCGATAGGGTTCTCCGGAACCTCCTCTGACAGAATCTATGAAAATAAAGCCAGGATCACCAAAGCATAACGGTTGTATCGGCGTTCCTACAAATGCTTCCACCGGGGTGATTGAAGGAAGATCGATAGAATCGACAGAGCTACATCCATTGGTATCAATAGCTGCCACAGAATACATGCCAGGTCCGAGGTCTGACAGGTCTGCAGTATTGCCAATCACGTCTCCATTCTGATTGGTCCAGGAATAGGTGATGTCTCCCTCTCCACCTCTTCGAGTCGTAATCAATTCTGCAAGATCATCCGCACACAATGGAAGATCGCTGAGATTGCGATCGATTATGATGCCAAAGGAATCGGGCTCAATGACTTCTATGTCCACCTCAGAAGTACAAATCCCTGAAGTCAGGGTGACCGCATAAGTGCCTGCAGAAACTCCTGTTTTGAAAAATCCCATATCCTGATCAAATGGAGCCGGCCAATTAAAATTGACGCTGGAAGGATTGCTGATGCCTTGTGCAAATAAAAAGACATCCGTCAAATCCCCGTTACATTCAATGGAACCAAAATCTGACTGGGCAGTATCCAATGAAATGACTGGGGGATCCGGAACATCTACAAAGAATGTATCAAAGTCGCATCCGGGCTGTGTGGACACGAGAATCCATTGTTCTCCCGATTCGAGATTGACAGGATTGAAAGAAAATCCCATCGGATTCATATCTCCTGACGATGCCAGAAAACTGAAGGGTCCCTGGAACATCTGATTTCCCTGGACCTGCATAAACAATGCACCCCCATTTCCCATACAATCCGGGCCAAAAAGAGTTGCAGAATCTATTGTAATCTCGGGTGCTTCCGGGTCCGAAACCGTGATGCTAGCCACTTCCTCACAACCATCATCGTCGGTGACGGTAACAGTGTAAGTCCCCGCAGTTGCATCTGCAAGTGTGGAAAAAGGTATGTTTAATGGATCGGGGTCCCAGGAGTACGTATACGGTTCAAATCCTCCCTGAGGAATAACTTCAATATCGGTGACTCCTCCCGGACATGTGATAGAGTCAACATCAAATTCAACGGTTATAAATATGGGTTCGAATAATTCATAGGTGGCAGAGTCACTGCACATGTCATCGGTAATGGTCACAGAATAAAGACCTTCCGATAAGTTACTGATCGATGTTGTGGTAGAGTCATTGTCCCACATTATTTGAGTTGAAGAGCTTCCGTTGACAATGTTGAGAATAATCGCGCCTCCATTGGGATCCAAACAATCCGGCTCGATGGTTATGGGATCACCCAGAAACAGATCACAACCGTCTATGATGAGACTATCAACAAAGACGCACATATTGGCATCCATTATTTCTATTTGATAAGCACCTAACGGAAGACAGGTGGTTGTGATCCGGGAAGTAGTGATATTCATTCCACTATCCCGTATGGTATTGTCTTCTGTGATTTGGTAACTAAAGGATCCTCCTGGCGTTGTTTGTTGAACATCAATGATGACACTCTGCTCACCCGGAATACAATTGGCATTCATATTGGGGGAGGTAGTAATGCCATAATTCTGTTCATTATCGATGACTATCTCCACGGGATCACTTTCGCATGATCCTCTCGTCACACTCTGATCTTCGACGGATACCAAATAGGTCCCGGAAGCAAGGTCTGTAAATAAGACAGTGTTGGTATTGGATTCCATACTTCCAAACCTGAGACTACCGTCATTCAATGTTGCCTCGTAAAAGAACCGATAACCGGCTCCTTCGGTATCCCCGGAAGCCTCGAGGTTTAATGTCCCCGTATTTACTCCATCACAAGTAGAAGGACCTACAGTCCAGTTGGCCAATTGGATCGTATCTGTACTTAGCATAAAGGTGTCCGCTATTTCGCATCGCAAAGAATCGGACACTCTTACGATGAAAGTACCGTTGGTCTGACCCGTTATATCCGGTTCAAAACTGATACCGGTCTCCACTCCTCCCCAGTCATAGGCATATCCATCCCTGAATGGAAATCCTCCGGACACCTGGAGTTCGATAAACCCATCCCTGATTCCATTCGTCGCACAGTCAGGATCGCTAAGAATAGCATTATCAATGACGAGAGGATTGTTAGTATTTGTAAAGAACTGATCGGGTGATGTCATTTCACCGTTTCCATCAGTAACGGTATACGTATGTACTCCTGCAGGAAGACCGGTCACAATGAGTGAAGAATCAGAAGTAGGTGCAAGGATCTGACCATCCAGGATCACCTCGTAGGGCGGAACTCCGCAAAAGAAATCGATCCTTGCCGTACCCGTGCTTCGTCCAACCTGTGTTCCACAGAGTGAATTGGCAAAAACCTGGAATCCCGCTGAACAACTCGGAAAAATGGTCGTCTCAATTACCCCATTGCGTATGAGTGGTTCATTATTCGATTCAGTACAGGATATGGTGACATCGTCGTTGGCATAGGCGATTTCGTCAGGGAACGTACTGGTTCCGCCTATAGCCACTTTCATTTCTTCACTGGGATTCCCGATAACGGTAAAACATAGTTCTGCAAATGCAGAAGAATCGGGAAGTGAGTTGGGCAAGGCTCCTAAATCCTGAAGCAGTATCCGTACCTCATTGTTGGCTATGATACTTGCATTAAACCAGGGAAGATTGCCGAGGTTAGCATCGAAGACCGGGTTTCCCAAAGTGTTCTCAGTGAATTTTATAAAGAGCTGTAAGACCTGGACACAACTGAAGTTATTCGTGTAAATGGTATAACAGACAAAGTCACCATTTTCCGGCATTGTATTGTCCGTTTCCATATAGAACTCGGTCTGAAATGACGAGTCAGGACATTGACTGCAATCCTGTGCCATTAAAGATGAATAACCTGCCAGGAAGACCAGCAGTATGAGAAGGTACTTCGAAGTGCTATGGGTCATCCGCAGAATGGCTCTAAGTAAGTCGATTGAACAAACATTCTTACCTAACGCCACCCCATGCTTAATATTGCTATTCCTAAACAAAAGATTCATGCCAGGTAAAGACAACTTTTTGAATACTTTTAAGGTATTCTAATCTGATTTTCAACAAGTTATATATTAAAAAAAGTGATTCAATCAACAGAATGCAAATGTCCGAATTAAAGAGCAAAAATTACAATGGTTTTCCCCGACAATATTTATCTCTTGTCTCTTGAAATCAGTTCAGCATTTTGTTTATTCTGCCATCTCCGGGAATGTGTACCTGTTCTCCATAAATGGACAGACCGATTTCTGCTTCTGACTTATTGTGAATTTCGATCTTGTCTTGTTGCACATCAATAACGAGTATTGTCCCTCTGAACATGATCGTAAATTGATAACCCTCCCATTGATCGGGTAGAAATGGAGAGAGATATAGCTTTTGGTCTTTAACCCTGAGGCCGGCAAATCCTTCCACGATGCTCAACCAGGTACCCGCCATGCTGGTGATATGACAACCGTCTTCTGCATCATTATTATAGTCATCGAGATCCAATCTTGCTGTTCTGAGATACATTTCATAGGCCTTGTCCTTCATCCCAAGTTTTGCCGCCAGGATGGCATGAATGCAAGGTGAAAGGGATGATTCATGCACTGTCCGGGGTTCGTAATACAAAAAGTTGTCCCTTATCTCCTCCTCTGTAAACTGGTCTTCGAAAAAGTACAGGCCCTGCAGAACATCTGCCTGTTTAATATAAGGTGATCTTAAGATCCTGTCCCAGGACCAGTTTTGATTGATTGGGCGATCTTCAGGTTTCAGATCGGCGACTGTCTTGTTTTCCTTGTCGAGGTACCCATCGTGCTGTAGAAATACATTGCTGTCTTCTATTTTAGGCAGATAGATCTCTTTAACGATGTTGTCCCAAATTTCTAGTTCGGATTCATCAAAGCCCGTTTTCTCTCCGATAGCCTGCCAAACCAGGTGATCTTCCTCCTGATAACGTCTTATGCAAGAAGCAGCATATTCCAGGCACCACCTTGCGATGTAGTTGGTGTACCAATTATTGTCAACATTGTTTTCGTATTCATTGGGACCGGTAACACCCAGCATGACATATTTCTTCTTATCCGGACTCATGTGCACCCTCTGGGCCCAGAATCTTGCGATACCGATGAGCACTTCCAGGCCATATTCTTTCAGATAACCATGATCACCAGTGCATCGAATATAATTGTAGATGGCAAAGGCGATCGCCCCGTTTCTATGAATTTCCTCAAATGTAATTTCCCATTCATTATGGCATTCTTCACCGTTCATCGTTACCATTGGATAGAGAGCGGCACCACCTTCGAAACCCAGTTTCTCGGCATTCTCAATTGCTTTCTGCAAATGATTGTATCGGTAAACCAGCAGGTTTTTTGCAACTGAGCTTTCTGTAGTAAACATGTAGAATGGAAGGCAATATGCTTCAGTGTCCCAATACGTACTCCCACCATATTTTTCACCGGTAAATCCTTTAGGGCCTATGTTTAATCTTGCATCTTCACCTGAATAAGTCTGATACAACTGAAATATGTTGAAGCGAATCCCTTGTTGTGCCTTGTCATCTCCGGTGATTTTTATGTCGCAATGCTCCCACCGGTCTGCCCATAGTTCTGTGTGTCTGGCCAGGGAGGTATCATAGAGAACTTCAGAAACATCGGATACCTTGTCTTTTGCAGCCTCCACTACCTGTGATCTATTATAATAGAAACTGGAAGTGATCGAGACAATCTTGTAGATTGTGATCTCTTCTTCACTGCCTAGCTGGACATGATACTGTTCGCTGACTCTTCCTTCCTCTTGATGACTCTCACGTGGCTTTATACTTTCTCCATTCTTTACCAGGAAATTATTGACCGCTGCTGCAACCAGGAAGTCGGTTTTTTTCGTTTTCGCAGAAACCCATTGAATACCCTTGGATCCCTGAGATTTATCTTCCCAGAAGACCTCATCATAGTTTGCATCACTATTTTTGATGTTAAAATCAAGATATGGGCTGATCTTCAGATCGACTTCGTCAGTGTGTGTCCGTATGGAATATTTAAGGAAGCACATGTCAAGATCACCAAGACTGTAGAATCGTTCTGCTCGAATGATGACTTTTTTACCCCTTGATGTTTTTGCCGTAAATGCTCTTGTCAACAATCCTTTTCGCATGTCCAGGGTTCTGACGTAGTCGGAAATTTCTGATTGATGCATGTCAAGTATTTTATCATCGATCAGGACGTCAAGGCCTATCCAGTTCACTGAATTGGGAACTTTGGCAAAATATTCAGGATAGCCGTTTTTCCACCAGCCAACTCTTGTCTTGTCAGGATAATAAACGCCACCTATATAACTTCCCTGCAGAGATTCTCCCGAATAAGGTTCTTCAAAATTAGCTCTCTGGCCCATTCGACCATTTCCAATGCTCATCAGACTTTCTGTGATCGGATGGATTTCTTCATCAAAATGATCCTCTATCACTTTCCATGGATGAACTGTAACGATGTCCTTCATTGTCCAATATTATTTGAAATGATTGAGAAGCTTTTCCGTGTTGAATCCAGTCAAATCTTCCAGTACGAGATCTGCATTTGACAGATGTTCGGTAGAACCAATCCCTATGGTCTTAAAGCCACCGGCAATGGCGGCTTCAATTCCTTTTGCACTATCTTCAAATACCACAATTTTCGAAGGAGAAAGTTCCAATTTCCTGGCACCCAAGAGGAATACCTCGGGATCGGGCTTACTGTTCTTTACATCATTGCCATCGACGATTACAGAAATGTAATTGCTCAAACCCGTCTTCGACATGATGGTCTTGGCATTCTTGCTGGCAGACCCCAAAGCCATTGATATATCGCGTTGTTCGAGATCTGTCAGGAATTCAATCACCCCAGATAAAATCTCACCTTCGTCCATATTATCTACCAAAGACAAATACCAGGAGTTTTTTAAGTCACAGAGTTCATCCCGCCTCGCTTCGCTCAGTTCCATATTTCCGAGTTCTAACAATCTTTCCAGAGAAGCTTTCCGGCTGATCCCTTTCATCTTCTCATTGTCCTCCCGGGTAAAGTTTATTCCGAGTTGATCAGCTAATTTCTTCCAGGCTTTGAAGTGGTATCGTGCTGTATCTACCAATACACCATCCAGATCAAAAATACACCCCTTAATCATGAATCTTCAGATTGTAAATTGAAGCTGCAAATGTAAGTTTATGATTCGGAAAGATGCCAACATGTCCTGTTGAAAGAAAATTGTTGAGCCGGTTTAGGCAAGTGCTTTGAACTTCCTTTCCGGGAAGTCCTTTTGGATCCTCGTTTTTAGTGTTCTGAGCCAGTGTTGCGCGCCCAGCACTTGAACTCGATCAAAAACTTCTTTGATGAAATCCTGAGCATGTCGTCCAAAATGATCCCCCAGGAAGTTATTCATGACCCTTTGATACATTTGAAGACAGACTTTTTCATCAATTTCTATTAATGTGGCATCGAAGTTTTTAAGGAGTTCCCAGGTCAGATGTTCTGACAGCAATGCAATGGCATCTTTATGGTGACCTATTTTCAACAGGACCTTTCCCTTGAAGGTCAAATCCGTAATGGTATTGAGTTGATCCCGGATTCTATCGATATGCCGGTCGTGGAGACCTGATATTCTAATCAGCTGATCAATGAAGAAAATATCTCTGAACCTGAACAAATTGTCCAGAGTCGTGGATTCCAGTTCATCAGAGCTTTCTGCGATGGGTTCAATGTTTTCAATTGTGATTTTGGAAAGTGGATGATTGAGTTCCTTCTTTACATAGAACAATTGCAGGGTGAGATTTGCCTCTTTCAGATATTTATAGTTGATCAGTATATGTATGATCCTGTAAGTCTCTTGAGTGTCTTTTTTGATGATTAATTCGATGATTTTTTCCGGATTGGGTGCACTAAGGATTTCAAGTGTTTTGATAAAGTACAGGGATTCATAGTCATTAAACCTGCTTTTAATGAGATGCTGGTTTGAAAGATCACGAACGAATTCCTGGCCTTCGTTTTCCAACAGAAGCATGATCCAAAGTTCCTGCTCTTCTCTTTTATTCGCCGAGATATACGAAGCACTTAATAATTCCACCAATTGACCGACGATAAATTCCTTGTATTCAGGTGCTTCTATCATTTTGAATATCTCTTTGAAATTCGCAAGTAACTCCTGATGCAGCTTTTCCAATTTCAAATGTTCTTTTGTCACCTGATGTTTTATGTAAAATGTTTTTTTCAAATGCAGGTAAGCCAAATTATAAGCCTCGATTAAGTTGTGACTGGAAAGGAGATTTTTGAAGTGAACTTTCAATTCATTGGAAATCTCTATAAATGAGTTGATCCGACTTGCCGGGAGTTTTTGATTGGCTTGTTGCAGGGCAGGAAAAATCTGTTCAATAAATCCCTCCAAATGCTCCGGATTCAAATGTTCCAAAAAACGGGCTTGCAGGAGCAATCTGAAATGAGGGCTCTTGCGGGACATAGAGGTTAAAAAATCTTCTAACTCAGTTTTGCTTAGTGAATTCAGAAGGGGCTGTATACTCTTGATTCCGGATCTCATCTTGAGCGTATCCCTGCTGCCTTTCTTCTTTTCGATTCTTATGGCATCAATCTTCTTTCGCACGGCAATGCCGGAAACAAGTACATGAGAACACATGGATTGGGTATCAAATCGATTGCAGTTGCAATCGTAGGATTTCAGTTTTCCGCCATCGAGAACCAGGGTGGTGTCGTAGTGGAGGTTATTGTCAATAATGACCAATTCCCATCGGTTTTTTCCGACTTGATTGATTGATCCCAGGTAGTCATCGTCCAATAATTCTTCCGCCTGGATCGCAATTTCTTCGGCAACTTTTGTTTCCAGGATTGAAATATCTGTCCCCCTGAAGACATCTGAGGAATTGCCTTGTGTCGGGTTAGCTATCTTGTTTTTTTGATTAATTTGTCGTATAATTTTCTTTAACAAAGAAAGATAAGATACGGATTAGATCAATCCTAATGAAATGTCGATTAATCCCGGAAAATGAAACAAGTTTTTATCGTCAGGCATGCAAAGTCAAGTTGGGCGGATCCTTCTCTGGATGATATTGATCGCCCCTTGAATAAGCGGGGTAAAAGAGATGGCCCCTTTATGGCCAGGAAACTTGCCGAATTGGTTCCACATGTGGACATGATCCTATGTAGTCCTGCGAGAAGGGCCCGGGACACATGCAAGTATTTTGTCAAGGAAATCGAAGTCGGTCGAGTGACCATCGATGATGCGATATACCACGCATGGCCGGAAAGGATTATAGAAAGATTGCAAAGTCTGGATGAAGAGGTGCGGTCAGCAATGGTCTTTGGCCATAATCCCGGTTTGACCTCGTTATATAATCACTTTAGCGAAGAATACCTGGATAATCTTCCCACATGTGGAATATTTGAACTCGAATGCAGCGGGAAGTGGTCTGAGATGGATCCGTCAAATACGTCTGCAAAACAACTTTTGTATCCAAAACAATTTCTGCTTTGATTAAATCGATGATCACTTTCATTTTCCCGGTTTTGCTTGTGGCATGTTCAACATCGGATACCAGGACCATACCACGTGACAAGATGGCCTCCATCATGACGGATGTTGCATTATCCGACCAGATCATCAATAGTTACCCCGCTCATCAAAAGGATAGTATGCGCATTGTGTTAAGAGAAAGTTTACTTAAAATTCACAATATCTCCCGGACTGAATTGGATACGAACCTTTATTTTTACATGTCGGATTTTGCTGAATTCGAAAAAGTACTGAACCTGATGGTCGCAAAAAATGCCTCCATGACAAATAGCTCTTCTCAATAGTGCACTTATTCTGAATTATTAGATTGAATGGCTGAAGAAATTAGGATTTTAATAGTTGATGATGAGGCTGATATTCTCGAAATACTGAGTTACAACCTTTCTAAAGAAGGATATGATGTCAAGACGGCCAAAAGTGGGAAAAAGGCACTCAAGATCGTAAAGGACTGGATCCCTGAATTGATTCTTCTCGACATTATGATGCCTGAAATGGACGGTATCGAATTGTGCAATTTGTTTCGCGAAATTCCAAGTCTTGAGTATACATTGATTGCATTCCTCACCGCAAGGAGTGAATCATTCACACAAATATCGGCGCTTGAAGCAGGAGCGGACGACTTTATCACCAAACCTATCAAACCCAATGTTCTGAAGAGCAAAGTCAAATCCCTGCTGAGAAGACATTTTAAAGTTCAGACAAGCAAAAAAGATGGGGTGAAAGAACTAAAATTTGGAGACCTCGTTATCGATATTGACGAATTTAAAGTTACAGTAGGAACGAAGGAAATTAACCTGGCAAAAAAGGAATTTGAACTGCTGATGTTGCTGGTTTCAAAGCCGGGCAAAGTTTTTAAACGCAGAGAGATCTTAAGTAAGGTCTGGGGACGGGATGTCATCGTTGGAGACAGAACGATCGATGTCCATGTCAGAAAGTTGAGAGAAAAAATTGGAAAAAGTTTTATCAAGACTTTGAAAGGTGTAGGTTACAAGTTTAAATATTAAACGTGTTTAAAAATATTTCCTTGAGTCAGATCACATTGATCCTGACCGCTGTTATCGTAGTTTTGAACTTTTTATTCCTTACCGTAGTATACCTTGCCGGTGCTACACTACCCGTTTCCATATCCCAGTGGTTGACAATTCTGTTGATTGCTATCATCCCAACATATTTGCTCATCCGTTTTTTGATCGAGTTTTTCGTCTTTCGCAAGATCAAGGTGATCTATAAATTGATTGATGAAAGAAAACAAAGGCCAGCCTTTACTTCGGGAGAAGATGTTGAAAATACATCATTTGACAAGATTCAGGACGAGGTAACCGAATGGGCTGAATCTCAAAAATACGAGATGAATTACCTGCTAAAACTGGAGCAATACAGGAGGAATTTTCTGGGTAATATTTCACACGAATTGAAGACTCCACTCTTTGCCATCCAGGGGTATTTGCTGACTTTGCTGGAAGGAGGAATGTACGACGAGAATATCAATGCAAAATATTTGAGAAAAGCCGTTTCGAATGTGGACAGGTTGCGAAATATCGTAGAGGATCTGGATATAATCAATCAATTTGAATCAGGGCAAATCAAACTCAACATCGAAGAATTTGATTTGAAAGAATTGAGTAGTGAAGTGATCGATGATTTGGGATTTATGGCCAAAGAAAGAAATATTGAACTCCAGATAAAGGAAAATGTTTCCAAACCTCTTGAGGTCATAGCTGACAGGGGGAAGGTCCGACAAGTCTTGTATAATTTAATCGCCAACGCAGTGAAGTACGGAAAGAAGAATGGTCACGTTCTCATTGGTTTTGCGGAAGAAGACGACAAAATCATCACGGAAGTTGAAGACGATGGAATCGGTATCGAAGAAGAACACTTGAATCATCTCTTTGATAGATTCTATAGAGTGGAGCAATCGAGAAGTCGAAAACAGGGAGGCTCCGGACTGGGACTTTCAATTGTCAAACACATCATTGAGGCCCATGAGCAATCAGTCTCTGTGAATAGCGTAATTGGCGAAGGTTCCGTATTCAGGTTTACACTTGACAAATCCTAGTCAGAAAACCCGGCATAAGCCATATTTCTCTCCTTGAATGGAATCTCATCGAGTTCCTGCATCAGGTTGTCTCTTTCTTTAAAAAAGGTGGGTAATTCACTTTTTTCCATTGGATTCAGAGGAGGGAAATTTTCAGTTCTGTGATTGATCTGTTTCCCATTTTTCCAAAATCTGAAACAAACATGCGGACCCGTTGCGAGGCCAGTAGAACCCACATATCCTATGGTTTGACCTTGTCTGACCCTGACACCTGGTTTGATTCCCCGCGCAAATTTGCTCATGTGCAAATACTGCGTCTGGTAAACATCATCATGCTTGATCTTGATATAATTTCCGTTGCCTTCCGTATATGATCTTTTGGTAATCACTCCGTCCGCTACAGCCATGATCGGTGCACCTCTTCTAGCCGCATAATCTGTGCCCAGGTGTGCTTTTCGTCTTTTCAGGATGGGGTGAAACCTGTTGGGATTGTACCCTGATGAAATGTAGGAATATTTGACAGGAGCATTCAGGAAGGTCTTTTTGTTGGGAGTCCCCTCAAAATCATAATAACCACTGTATTTATCGTTGGCATAGAAGAAGCCATAATTGATGTCTTCGTCAGACTTATAAGCTGCTGAATATATTTTCCCGGAACGAATCGGTTTGCCATCCACATAGATCATTTCGAAAATGAGTTTGTATTGATCTCCGGGCTGGGATTGATCGAAGTAAACCTGCGCGAGAGCATCTTCCATCTTATCGATCAACCTGGCATCCAATCCTTCCTTTTTCATGGATGTCCATAGCGATGATGTCACAATTCCGGAAGCGCTTTGCATGCATACATCTACATCGCGATCGACCTTTGTCACAGCTATCTCATTAGACAAATCAAACCTGATGAAAGACATCGGATTTGGCTCATAAACGAAACATTTCGGAGCTTCACATTCATCTTCCTTTATAAACGTAATGGACTTACCTGCCATGATTTTCCTCAAACTAAATACTTTCTCAGCCTTTTTTTCCAACTCAAGAATTCTGTCAAAGTCAATGCCACGATCCATTAAGATATCGCCCATGAATGCATTTCTTTTGATCGGATAATCTTCAAAAAAATGACCGGCTTCATTAAACCCGTATTTAAACGTCTCGGGAACTTCCGTCACAGTCACGGCGGTATCCCGGACTTCTGCAGATTTCCCGTTGGTGTAGAGATAGAAACAAATACTTCCAATGAAGAGGAAGGAAAAAATCAACACTAGATCCGACAAGTATTTCTTCACTTTGTACATTTACATTTTTATCAAAAAGTGTAAAGGTTCTTTATCAAGTTGAATGAAAATCAGGCCTAAAGATAAGATTTTCAGCGAGTTAAGAATGCCCGACACTGTCAAAAATAATTGTATATCCTATTATTTTGAATTTCACGATCAAAGGACCTGGCCATATTTTAGACCTTTCACAGGTCAGGATCATGGGCATTATTAACCTGACCCCGGACTCATTTTATGCCAAGAGCAGATCCCTGGATATCGGAAGAATTGTGGCCCGGGCCGGCAAAATGATAGAAGAGGGTGCCGATATAATCGATCTGGGTGCAGTATCGACGCAACCGGGTTCTCAAGCACCCTCCATTTCAGAAGAAATAGACCGGATGATCGGGCCCTTGATGGCGATCAGGACCTCATTTCCCGAGGTACTTCTTTCTGTTGATACGTACAGGGCAGAAGTGCTCCGTCATTGTCTGGATGCCCGGATCAATTTGGTAAATGATATCAGTGGAGGGACCATGGATGATGATTTTCTTGATGTAGTAGCCTCTTCCGGTCTTCCCTATATCCTGATGCACATGCAAGGATCTCCACTGACCATGCAAGATCATCCGCAATATGATGAACTGGTATTGGATCTGCTCAAATTCTTTGACCGTAAGATCCATTTCTTGCGGCAGAAGGGTATTGACGAGATTGTAATAGATCCTGGTTTTGGCTTTGGAAAAACAGTAGCGGACAATTATGAACTACTTCGGCATCTTGGGTCATTTAAAATACTGGATAAGCCCATTTTAATAGGATTGTCAAGAAAATCCATGATCCGGAAGGTATTAAAATGCAATGCTGATCAGGCGCTGAATGGTACTACAGCCCTGCATATGATGGCCATACAAAACGGTGCAAACATCCTACGTGTTCATGACGTCAGTGAAGCCAGACAGTGTGTGACCCTCTGGGAAGCTTACAATTCGGGTATTGGCGCCGATTAAACAATCGTTAAAGAAATCAACATCGGCACGTATTTAGCAGTAATTTTGGTTAGATAAAGTAGAATTCCAATTAGTGATTTTGTCGACTAAAAGAAAAATCAATTTATCCTCCATTGTCATACGGACAATTGCCTAT
The DNA here is from genome assembly GCA_028282725.1 of Saprospiraceae bacterium. Classification (GTDB taxonomy): domain Bacteria; phylum Bacteroidota; class Bacteroidia; order Chitinophagales; family Saprospiraceae; genus JAJRXG01. The sequence goes on along the minus strand of JANQHF010000080.1, from coordinate 20,610 downwards.
CTGGCACTCTTTCTTTTAGCAATTTTTTCAATACTGCACATTCCCGCTGTGCAAAATTACATTTTGAACACTGTTGTTGGCAAGGTAACAAGTTCGATCAATGGAGATGTAGAGATTGGCAATTCGGAGATCAACATCTATTCGGGTATAACGATCAGTGATATTCAATTGATTAATGACAAGGAAGAGGTATTGCTGAACCTCGACGAATTAAAGATAACTCCCCGCAGTACACTTATTGCTTTAATGTCGAGCGATCTGTCCCTCAATGATATCACATTGACCGGTGCACGTTTATATTTGAATAGACGCGAAGGACGGCAACATTTCAACTGGGAAGAGTTTTTAGGATTGGATACTCAGAAAGACAACGATCAAGGCACTCCGCCAAAATTTGATTTGAATAGTCTAAGATTGAATGACTTTGAAGTAGAGTGGAATGACGAATTGAGAAAGGAGTACCTTCAGGTTTGCTTTTCGAATTTTGAAATCGATCTGGATCGATTGGATTTGAATGGTGAAGATCCCCTGGCCATTTCCAGACTGTTGCTTATTGAACCCAATGTGTATTATGACCGGGAAATTCTTCCGGCCACTGACTCCACCACCTTGGAAGAGACTACAGCGTACCAGAAGGATAAAGGTTCAGTGTTTCCTTTTCAAATCAGGAATATGGAAATTGTCGATGGTACGATGTTTCTCCAAAGGCATCTTTCCGAACCTCTCGAAGCAAGCAATTTGGACCTGCTTGTAAAGAATGTTCGCTTCGATGATCTGCAAAACTGGCAATTGGAAGTTGATAAGATTTCGGGTGCTACACAACGAGATCGAATTCCCTATGCTGCCATTGAGCTGGTCAATAGAAGTGAAGATCGGCTTTCTATTGAAAATGCAATTATCAATATCAACAATAGCCGGATACGCTTCGATGGACAGGCGGACCAATTGGAATCATTCTCGTCAGCAGGAGATGCTTCATATGAATTGGAAATGAATTCCTCTATAGTCTACCTGCAGGACGCCTTTACCCTGCTCCCGGGTCTTGAAAGGGAGTTTGCAGGAGAGCCGCTGGCATCAAAAGAGATTCAACTGGATGGATACCTCCAGGTGCAGGGAAATAAATACATCGGACGAGATTTGTTCATGTGGTTGAATGGCAGGCATAGCTTTGCCGGCAATGTGTCATTTGAAAAAGCCGAAACCCTTGGAGAAAGTCTTTTAAATGCCAATGTTTTGCAACTCACATCGGAATTGGATGACCTTTCTCAACTATCATCCAAATTCGTCATACCCAAAGATCTTGTTCGGTTGAAAACGGTAAATTTTCAGGGTTCTTTTGACGGTTATTTGAATGATTTTGTTGCCAATGGCTTGATGACGAGTCCACTCGGATTGGCAAACATGGATATCAAATTTGATTTTTCCGGAAGTGATCAGGAGGCTATTTCGTACGAAGGATTTCTGTCACTCGACAGTTTTGATCTCAAGTCCTTTACACTTAATGATGACTTCGGTATTGTTAAAGCATCAGTGGATATCACAAATGGGACGGGGAAAGACCTTTCTTCTTCTACAGCAGATATCAGAGCTTCCATTCAGGAATTTGAATTCAAGGATTTTTTATACAGCAATGCCAACTACGAAGGCAGGTTAAGCAGTCGTATTATTGATGGTCAGTTCAAAATTGAAGATGATGAATTAGACTTTGAATTTAGTGGAGTCGTCGATTTCTCGGATAGTCTGCCCATATTCGACTTTAATATAAACGCAGACAAGATCAATTTTTGCCAGTTGAACATTGTCGATTTTCCTTGCGAAATTTCCTTCAACTCCGATATTAATCTAAAAGGTAACAGTATAAGCAATTTAGACGGCATCGGGATATTGAATGATATTCAATTGACCCATGACACCACAGATCTCTTCCTGAATCAAATCAAGATCACTTCTAACCCCAATGAAAGAAGCAATCAGTTTACGATCAGGAGTGATTATGTTGATCTCGATCTCATCGGAAAATTCAATTTGATAACCCTGACTGAACACATGATTGCTCAATTGGCCCAAAATTTAAAGACGCACAATGATATTTGGAAAATTCCCGTCAAGGATCACGATCTGACCGGATCCAATTATGTCTATAACCTCGTACTCAAGAATTCTACACCCATTTTCAGATTCCTGGGAGAAGATATTGAGCAAAAAGGTTTTGCTAGGTTCAGTGGTCAGCATCGCGCCCTTAGTAACAATATAGAATTCAGTGCTTTTATGCCTTTTCTTTCTTACAACGAATTATCAGCTGATTCGATCAGGATCAACCTGAGTTCGGAAGGGGAAAACACCGTTTTTTCAAGTCAGCTCCAAAATTTTAAAAGGGGCAGTACAGAAGTTGAATTATTGTCCTTTCATTCAGATTTTCTCAGAGAAGATGCGGACTGGACGCTCACGTACATCCTGGACCAATTCAACAACGCAGAAATCCATGCTCAATCCAGTGTGGAACAAGATGGATATATAACGAACTTTTTAAAAGATGAGGTAAGAATTGATAGCGTAATCTGGAACATCGTAAGCGACCATGGTGTGGGCATCTACAGTAGTGAAATCGATTTGGAGGGATTCACGCTTTCGGATGGCAACCGATATGTTTCGCTCAAAGATGTAAATCAAAGAGGATTGGAGATCTCCATGAATGATTTTGCATTGGACTTCATCAACCCGATTATCAATTACGACAAAACGATTTTTTCAGGGACTACTGATGGACAGATCAGGATCAATGATGTATTCAAGGATCGATCACTCTATGGATTTGTCGAAGTTCCGGACTTTAAAATCAATGGGGACGATTTTGGACACCTGGTCGTACGGGCTGAAAGAAGTATCGAGTATGACAGTATTATCAATCTGAATCTGAGTATCGAAAAAGACACACAAAATCTATACGCCAAGGGTTTCTTTGATCTGGCCAATAACTTCCTGGAAACCAATATTGAAATTTTGGACTATCCCATGAATTTCTTTGAATACATTATAGATGACGGAATTTCTGAGACAGTTGGGACGACCGATATCAATGCCTTAATAAGGGGTCCCTTGAGTGATCTGACTATGTCAGGGGGAGGGATTATCAAAGATGCCGGGGTCAGGATTGATTATATCGGAGCGTATTACCGGATGGACAGTCAGAGAGTGACCCTTGATGAGAATTATATCGATTTTACCGATGTGGAACTCATAGATGAACTGGATCATATTGCCGTAATAACAGGGGGGCTCAAACACAATTTGCTTGCTGACATAAGGGCTGATTTGTCCATAAGTTCAGACAGATTCATCGGTCTGAATACCACCTATGATGACAACCCGATCTACTATGGTCAAGGCATTGGCAAACTGGATGTCACGTTTGACGGGCCATTTGATGCTATAGACATTGTGGTGAATGGTACGCTTGAGGAACTGTCCCGATTATCCATTCCCCTGACATCGACATCTTATGTCTATGATAAGTCATTTATTGTTTTTGATTCCAATCAGGATACGACTTCTGAAGAGGATAGCGAATCCCTGGCCGAAATCTTGAAAGATAAGGGTGTGGATTTTGAACTCAACCTGACTTTTACACCGGATGCCACAGTAACGATCATTTATGATGAAGTGACCAGCAATGTGTTGGAAGGGACAGGAGAGGGAAATATTAAATTAGAAGTGAAAAGAGATGGTGCTTTCAATGCCTATGGAAGGTATACCATCAATTCCGGACGATATTTGTACACTGCTTATGGATTTATCGCCAAACCATTCATTATCAGGAGCGGAGGGACAGTCACGTGGACGGGAGATCCACTGAATGCAACTCTTGATGTGACGGCTGATCACCAGGGACTTAGGGCACCGCTGACCAACTTCCTTGGGGAATATATAGGCACATCAGGAGTGCAGGATGCCGATCTGTCGTTTAGCAGGGATGTCGACTTAATACTGCTCCTATCCGGGACCCTGTTTGAACCAACGGTGAATTTTGATATCGACTTTCCGAATATTACGGGACAACTTCGGACATTGGCCCAGAACAAGGTGCGTACCTTAAGAGCTACCGAAAATGGAATCAATAACCAGGTCGTAGGTCTGTTGTTGTTCAGAAACTTCCTCCCGGATAATAACGGGCTGGCTGCTGTGCCCGGAGCAACGGTCGGTGCATCCGGAAATAATACGATCACTCAATTCCTGACTTCACAGTTGTCTCTAATGGCCAGCGATTATTTATCCAGTAAACTTGGCGATAACGACTTTATTTCGGCGATCGATTTTGAAATTGCCGTAGCCCAGAATACTTCCATTCTTGGCGACGATGCGGGTGTACTGGATGGCTTTTTTGATGTGGTCCCGGACGAAGTACAGTTAAATCTGAGAAATCGATTTAAGAATGAGAATTTTGTCCTGAATCTGGGAGGTAATTACGTCCGCGAGAGCCAGCTGAGCCAGGCCGAGAATTTTGTCACCGGGGATTTCTCATTGGATTGGTACCTTACTGATGACCGCCGCTTGAAATTGCGATTTTATGGTAATTATGACTATGACGAAGCCTTTTCGACCCGTCGTCAGAGATATGGGTTTGGTATTAATTACCGTAAAGAGTTTGGCTCCATGACCAATGTTGATTTCCAGGAAGTCCTTGATGACCTGATAGAAGAGCTCAAGCAAGAATCGGTCACCGGAGGAAAATAATTAACGCACTTTATTACTCCGGCTTCTCAACAAGTGATCTGCCACTACCAGGGCAGCCATTGCTTCTACAATGGGTACGGCTCTTGGGACAACACAAGGATCATGTCTTCCCTTGCCCGTAACCGTCACCTCTTGCCCACCGGTGTCCAGAGAGGTCTGATCTTGCATCAATGTTGCCACAGGTTTGAAGGCAATATTACACGTGATGGGCATACCGTTAGAGATACCGCCTTGTATACCTCCCGAGTGATTGGTTGTAGTAGTGATCTTGTCATCCCGATTAATGAATTGGTCATTATGCTGGCTGCCTTTCATGGTTATGGAATGAAATCCTGATCCGAATTCCACTCCTTTTACGGCGTTGATACTGAACATTGCCTTGCCCAGATCAGCATGCAATTTGTCAAATACAGGTTCACCCAATCCAGGTGGAACGCCCTCAACGATACAGCTGATCATACCACCGACTGTATCACCCTCTTTCCGGACCTCCTTTATAAAGCTGATCATTTCTTTTGCCAATTCCGGATCGGGACACCTGACGATGTTTTGTTCTATGTGTTCATAGCCCAGTGTCCGGATATCTCTTTTAAGAGTCAAGTGACCGACCTGGTTGACGTATGCATGTACCGAAATGCCCCATTCTTCAAGCAGTCTCTTGGCAATGGCCCCTGCTGCCACACGGGCCACTGTCTCTCTTGCCGACGACCTTCCACCTCCTCTATAATCCCGAATACCATATTTAGCATGATAGGTGAAATCTGCGTGTGATGGTCTGAATTTATCCTTGATATGGTCATAGTCACGGGATTTTTGATCCTGGTTCCGGATCAAGAGGGAAATAGGTGTTCCCGTGGTTACTCCTTTGAATATTCCGGATTGAATCTCCACGTTATCCTCCTCTTTCCGTTGCGTAACAATATTGGATTGGCCCGGTCTTCGTCTCCTCAATTCGTGCTGAATATCTTTGATGTCAATCTTGACACCTGCCGGACATCCATCAATGACGACACCCATGGCAATGCCATGTGATTCTCCATAGGTCGTAATGGAAAAAAGTTTGCCAAAGATGTTACCAGCCATGCTCTTTCTTTAATGGATGGGTCAAAAGTAGGAAATGCTTCATAGGAGTCAGTTTTTGTTCTTTATATTCTTTGAGAAAAACGGTATCAATTCATTCTTCCTTACGAGGTCCTTCTGGTGTACCAGAGTGCGCTTTTTGAGCAATTCGACCTTCATTACCGACTGATTTTGGGACATAAAACCGTCTTCCCTTCAATTCTGAAGGCAAGTAATGATAAGTGTCCGGAACAGATTCTTCATGTGTATAGATATATCCTTTTCCATAACCGATATCTTTCATGAGCGACGTGGGTGCATTCCTAAGATGTAAGGGAATGGATAAATTACCCGATTTACTGACCTCCTGCATAGCAGCCCCAATGGCCATATAGGCGGAGTTGCTTTTTGGAGATGTAGCCAGGTATATGGTAGCTTCGGCCATCAGGATTCTTCCTTCGGGAAGACCGATCTTCTGTACTGCATCAAAACAGGCATTGGCCATCAATAAGGCATTCGGATTGGCAAGACCGATATCCTCCGCTGCCAGAATAATCAGCCTGCGGCATATAAATATCGGATCTTCTCCTCCCTCGATCATCCTGGCAAGGTAATAGATGGCCGCATCCGGATCACTGCCACGAACCGACTTGATAAAAGCTGAGATTGTATCATAGTGCTGTTCACCCGTTTTATCATAAAGGACCAGATTCTTCTGGATCACATGTTCAACCATGTCATTGTCAAGTGTAATTTTGTTTTCTTCTGACTGATTCAGCACGAGTTCAAGTACGTTCAAGAGTCTTCGTGCATCTCCATTTGAATATTTCAACAGGGCCTCATATTCTGAAATTTGAATTTCCCTGGCTCGTAATTCCGTATCCCTGGTGAGTGCATTGTTGGCAATAGACACGAGATCCTCACGCCCGAGATGTTCAAGGACATATACCTGGCATCGGGAGAGGAGGGCCGAAATCACCTCGAAAGAAGGATTTTCAGTGGTTGCCCCGATGAGCGTAATGATTCCTTTTTCCACTGCTCCCAATAAAGAGTCTTGTTGCGATTTGCTGAACCTGTGGATTTCATCGATAAATAGGATGGGAGATCCCTGATTAAAAAAGCGTTGGGATTCTGCTTTTTTAATGGCTGCACGTACGTCCTTGACGCCGCTATTGATTGCGCTTAACAAATAGAAGGGTCGTTTAAGTTCTTTGGCAATGATCTGAGCCAATGTTGTTTTACCAACTCCGGGAGGACCCCAGAAAATGATGGAAGGAATTTGACCCTTTTGAATGCTTGACCTAAGCACCGCATCCTTGCCCACAAGGTGTTGTTGACCCACGTAGTCATCCAGGGTCCGGGGTCTCATTCTTTCTGCGAGTGGAGGATTCATAACCCGTCAAAAGTACATCATGTAGATTACTCAGGCATGTCTATGGTGAATCATGAAGTTTTTGTTTCTTGGGATTCTCACAAAAGTTGGCCACAATGCAAAGTTTGGAGTTTCTGGATTGGGTGGTAATAGGGCTCTATTTCCTCCTGTTATTAGGTGTTGCCTGGTGGGTCATCCGCCAAAAAACCAAGAATACCGAAGACTACTTCCTGGCTGGCCGGAACATTGGCTGGTTTGTTGTCGGGGCTTCGATCTTTGCTTCCAATATTGGTTCTGAGCATGTAGTGGGACTTGCAGGTGCAGGTGCAGGTGATAGAATGCCAATGTTGATTTACGAGTTGCATGCGTGGCTGGTTTTGATGCTTGGTTGGGTGTTCTTGCCATTTTATGCGCGAAGTGGTGTTTTTACGATGCCCGAATTTTTGGAAAAGAGATTCAATAGTACGGCCCGATGGTTTCTTTCCATTTTTTCTTTGGCCGCCTATGTATTGACTAAGGTATCTGTCACCATTTATGCAGGAGGTATCGTAATATCCACGCTTTTGGATATTCCATTTATGACGGGAGCCATCGCCACCGTCGTATTGACCGGTATTTATACCGTGTTAGGAGGAATGCGCGCTGTAGTCTATACGGAAACCATCCAAACCATCGTGCTTGTCGTAGGAGCAGGTCTATTGACGATCATGGGTTTGTCTGCCGTTGGAGGCTGGGCGGGTATCAGGGAAGCCGTGGGTCCGGAATACTTGAATATGTGGAGACCCCCGAGTGATCCCGATTTTCCCTGGCCAAGTCTTGTAATTTCGAGTACGATTGTAGGTGTCTGGTATTGGTGTACCGATCAATACATCGTTCAGCGGGCACTAACGGCCAGAAATATCACCGAGGGAAGGAGGGGGACCATCTTCGGAGGACTGCTGAAGTTGTTGCCCATCTTCCTCTTCCTGATACCCGGTATTGTTGCATTGGTCCTCAAACAACAGGGTAAATTGGCCTGGGAAACACCTGATCAGGCATTTCCATCCTTACTGACCAATATACTGCCCGCAGGCCTCAGGGGTCTGGTAGCCGCAGGTCTCCTGGCTGCCCTCATGAGTTCGCTGGCATCAGTCTTCAACTCATGTTCGACTTTATTCACCCTTGATATTTATAAAAAACTGAATCCGTTGACCCCGGAAAAGAAGCTGTTGAGAATAGGTCGGATTGCTACTACGATCGTGGTGGGGCTAGGTGTACTTTGGGTGCCGATTATTCAAAGAATTGCGGATGGTGTTTTGTATGAGTACCTCCAATCTGTTCAATCCTATATAGCACCACCGATCACCGCAATTTTCCTTTTGGGTATATTTTATTCCAGGATCAATTCCAAAGGTGCTTTGGCTACTCTGTTTTCGGGATTGGTTATAGCCCTTGTCAGACTGGCCCTTGAGATCAACCTACCATACCTGGATCCGAATGGTTTAATGTATGCCTTTGGTGCGATGAACTTCCTGACCTTTAGTGCATATTTCTTTTTGTATTGTGTGATTACATCAGTGGTAGTAAGTTTGTTGTCAGAGCGGCCGTCAGCTGTTCAATTGGAAGGACTGACATTTGCAACGACCAGTGAGTCAGATCGCAAGGCCAACAGGGCCAGTTATAATATGTGGGACATCATAGTGTCAGTGATCATAGTAATCATTGTAATCGGTGTGATGATTACCTTTGATGGTACTTAATTTAGATTGAATGAAATTTTTGGCGTGCATCATTTTAATTGCATTTGTACTTATGATTTCATGTGATTCTTCTCAGAGAGATTCCCGATCAGGCAATGCCAATTCACCCAGTATTGAAGTTTCCAGCTTTGGAAGGATACCCGATGCAGGTGAGGTCAAAATGTATAAACTGGATAATGGAAGAGGGATGGTGGTGGAGATCATCAATTACGGGGCAATCATTAAATCCATCCAGGTTCCTGATGACAAAGGAGACATTCGTGATATCACCCTGGGATTCGATCGATTGGAAGGTTATCTTACAGAACATCCATATTTCGGAACTGTCATCGGAAGATATGGCAACCGGATAGCAAACGGAAGTTTTCAAATTGATGGACAACAATATTCCCTGGCCACCAACAATGGTCCGAATCATCTACATGGCGGACTCAATGGATTTGACAAGGTGTTATGGGATGAAGTCCGACAATGGAAAGACCAGGATTCGCTTCACCTGGAATTGAGTTATTTAAGTCCCGATGGTGAGGAAGGCTACCCGGGAAACTTGCAAGTTATACTTCGATATTCTCTTACTTCCAATAATGAAATTATAATCAATTACAAAGCGAGGACTGATCAAAAAACACATGTAAACCTTACAAACCATAGTTATTTCAATCTTGATGACAGTCCGACAATTGAGGATCATGAATTGAAAATCATTGCATCCCAATTTACACCCGTGGACAACACCTTGATTCCAACGGGGGTTATTGACAATGTAAGTGGTGGTCCTTTTGACTTTACATCATTGAAAAGGATTGGTGAACATATCGGATCCAATAATCAGCAAATTGAAATCGGTGGGGGCTACGATCATAATTTTGTTTTGAACAAACCGTCCTTAGAAAGTCCGTCTATTACTGTGAGATCAAATTTGAGCAGGATTGCAATGGACGTCTATACATTGGAACCAGGAGTGCAATTTTATACGGGCAATTTTTTAGATGGATCCATTGTCGGAAAATCTGGTGGAGTGTATGAGAAGAGATCCGGCTTCTGCCTGGAGACCCAGCATTTCCCGGACTCGCCAAACCATGAAGATTTTCCTTCGACCTTACTGAATCCTGGTGAAGAGTATACAACTACGACGATTTATCGCTTTTACAATTTTTGAAGAGTTGCCAAGCCCAATAAAAAAGCTAAGATTCTGATTTGAAAAGGAATATTCAAAATTTTGAGGTAAATAAATCAGCCAAGGTGATTACGCTGGGTCAGTTGTCAAAGAAGACCAAATTTATCTGGATTGCCTTTCATGGATATGGACAGCAGGCCGACTATATGGCTGATAAATTAAGTGACCTGAATGAAAAGGATCACTTCATCATTTGCCCTGAAGGCCTCAATAAATTTTATTGGCATAAGAATAATGAGCCTGTGGCATGTTGGATGACCAGGGACAATCGCTATGCTGAAATTTCAAATTTCGTCGCCTATCTCGATCACATTTATAATATATACTGTAGCCATGTACATAGAGATGTCAGGATTATTTTATTCGGATTTTCACAAGGATGCGCAACGATCTGGAGATGGATACATGCTTCTCAGCCCAAAGTTGATGCGATATTGCACTGGGCAGGGTGGATTCCTGAAGACATTTCCTACCTGCACCTGAGAGATTATCTTAAGGATGTCAGGATCATATTGAAATATGGCACAGAAGATCAATTCATGAATTCATCTATGATCAGTGAAATGGATTCCATAATTGAAAAAAATGAACTGACTATTGAGCGTCATCAATTTGAAGGCAATCATCAAATTCCACGGCCAATTCTAAAACAAACCATTAAAGAATTGATCAAAGCTTAACCCATTCCAATTTCAAAAAGGAAGTACTCTTACCTTCATAACGGACACTATCCGAAATCTTCAAACCGATTACCCAAATTATTTCATCCGTGCTGTCGCAAATGATCAGTTGTTTCCCTTTTTCAAAAAGGCTCAATTTATTATCAATTAAAATGTCACTTACTTTCTTAGATTGGCCATTCATTCCAAGGGGACGAATCCGGTCCCCGGGCTTCCAGTTTCGCAATTGTATTGGCCATTGAACCTTGTCTGAATCTATGTAAATATTATTTGGATTATCCGAATGAATGGGCTCATCACTTTTGGAAATTTGTAGTATGCCTCCGGGAACTTCGAAGTTGCCGGGTTGATCCATAATAATTTCGACATCCGGAAGCACCTCTGATTTTCTTAGTATCAGCCGATTCCGGTCAATGCACACGATATTCTTGTCACTGTAAAAAATACGGCCACTTTCATGTTTTTTTTCAAAAATTCGAATGGCTTGATCGTATGAAAAACCATGCTCTTTCAAAATGTGATATCCGAGCAGGATGGACTCCTCCTGTTCCATGAATTCATCAAGTGGTTTGAGGATCGTTTGGTCTCCTTCGGCATGTAACCAATCGTCCCTCATTTTTGAATTGTAAAATTCCAAAAGAGTAGAATCATGCCTTAAATTTTGAATCGTTCGTGCAAGTTTGTTGTGGACGAAGGGCCACCTCTTTTTCAAGACAGGGATAATTTGGTTTCTCAAAAAATTGCGGTCATACTTGTTATCAGAATTACTTCGATCAACCCGGTAAGTAATATTATTGAGTTGACTGTATTGCAGGATCTCATCTCTTGAATTGTTGATCAATGGTCTTCGGATATTCTTATAACTCGATTTCAGAGAAGACAATCCGGTAAGACCACTTCCGCGAATCGCATTCAGGAAGAAAGTTTCAATAACATCATCGCGATGATGGGCGGTAATAATCAGATCCAGCTTCTGCTCTCCTCTGATCTTCTCCAGCCAATCATATCTGACTTTTCTGGCCTTGGCCTGCAGATTGCCTTTCTGCATATCATTTAGGGTCTCATCATCAATAATCAAGGAGTAAAAAGGAAGGTCATTGTTCTTGCAATACTGACGCACAAAGCTTTCATCCTGATCAGAATCAACACCTCGTAACCGGTAGTTGACATGTCCCACATGTACTTGAAAATTGAGTTGTACAAGCATGTCTGTCAAGACCATCGAATCCATTCCTCCACTTACGGCGCAGAGTAATTTATCGTTCTTGGAGAACAGATGGTTCTTATCAATGAATTTTTGAACCTCATCAGATAATGACATCATGCAAAAATCAGTTTAAAATCTTGTCTTTCACAAGGAATTTATCGGAATATTGTGGTATCAAAAAGCTATGTTGGATATATGTATAAATATTTAGTACTTCTGTTTATCCCATTCGTTTTTGCCCAGGTAAGTTGTAAACAGTCCAATGTTGAAGGACAAGAGCAGACAGGAAGGACAAGTGGTGAATTGATATTTCCCTTGAATATTCAGAAAGGTGGTTCCTATCAGAGTGTGGACCAAATCAGAGCGCAAGCACTGACAATTATTGATCATCGAATACAAACGGATGGCGAACCGATGGCTATGCTGACCTTTGCTTATTGGTGGCCCGAGTTTGTCTTTGACGGAAGTCAAATGTCAGATATCGGGCAATATGATGGTTACTGGTTGAAGTTTAATGAAGACTTTACCTATAGATATGGCCGGGATGACCGAATATTTGGCAATGGAAAGTATCATTTTACATTGGATTCAAATGCGTTGATCATGTTGGACACAGATATCGAATCCGAACCTAAGGTTTGGACAGCCAATTATAATGGTCGAGCAATGGCTCTCGTTGGTACTCATGAATATGGTGTAAATAATGGTATGCAAATCAAACTAGTAGCACTCGATGAAGAACCTCTATAGTATATATTTGGTATTGTCCGCATTGTTGACTACACTGGTCTGTAGTTCGTGTACGGAGAAGAAAATCGCTTATGATCCCGAGGTGTTCCAGCAAAAATTAGCTTTCCCGTTTAATACGCCCAAGGTGCCCCAGGATGTTTCTCTTCCCGACCTGAGAAAACGAGTGAAAGACTTGATATTACAACGTCAAAAGGAATTCAAGGAAGATCTTTTTGATCTTACGTATTACTACATAAAGCCTCAATACCTTTCAAATCGGGGAAGGGTGGATCCAAGCATCAAATATGATGGGTATTGGATAAAATTTGAAAATGACTATACCTTCAGATATGGAATTTATCAACGCGAGTTGAGTTCTGGTATTTATCACTATTCATCCAGCACGCAATTATTACTTATGTTGGATGATGATGAAAATGTTGAACCCAAGTTGTGGACCGTGCTTTCCAACAGTGAATTCATCAATATGATGGGTCACCCGCTTATTGTTATTCGCAGTGCTCAGAATGTAGAATTTATCTTGTTGAGCAATTGGGCTAATGATACATATCTGGAACAGGCCGGAACAATATTGGCAGAAGCCCATAATGGAATGCAGATAAAAATGGAGCTTTTGGAAAACCGGCCTACACAGTAATTGATTGAGCAGATAATGAAGAAATTTCTCCTGCGATTTGTGATCATTGTCATCTTGATCGGTCTTTCAGGTGTCTATTGGGTCTATTGTCAAATCTTCCATGTAAATACTGTACATCAAGAGGCGCAATTTATTCACATAGCTTCGGGTACAGAAAAAGATAAACTCGTCCGCTTGCTCAAAGAAAACGAGGTGCTCAGGGATGAAAACTCATTCCTGCGCGTGGCTCAATGGATGAAATATGAAAGTGTAAAACCCGGCAGATATCTATTGAAAACGGACTTGAACAACAGGACTCTTGTGAGTTTACTCAGATCCGGTAGTCAAGCCCCTGTAGATGTCACAATAAGTGCTGCACGAAAAATCGAGGAAATTGCATCCCAGGTGAGTAAGATCATCGAAGCGGATTCGATTTCGATCATTTCGGCTTTTTCAAATGTGAATTGGTTGGCTGAAAATCAACTCGATTTGAATGAAGCGATCACCATGGTCATTCCAAATACTTACGAGATGTATTGGAATACGTCAGGGGAAGAATTCGTGAACAGAATGGTCAAAGAACACGAGTCATTCTGGACCCGGAATGACCGGTTGAAGAAGTTGGAAAACCTTTCGTTGACCAAGCCCGAGGTATCGACTCTGGCCTCCATCGTCGAAAAGGAAAGTATTCAACTGGACGAACGACCAGCCATTGCCGGAGTATATTTAAATCGTTTGGACAGGGATATACCTCTTCAAGCGGACCCGACAGTGGTGTTTGCGGTCAATGATTTCTCAATAAGACGTGTACTCAATCGTCACCTGGAAATCGACTCTCCCTACAACACCTACAAATATCCGGGTCTTCCTCCGGGACCGATTTGCATGCCAAGTATTTCAAGTATTGATGCCGTGCTCGATGCCGAGCAGCACGATTACCTGTTCTTTTGCGCAAAACCCGGGTACAATGGCAGACATGCATTTGCAAGGACAAATGCCGAACATGAACGGAATGCAAGGATCTACCGTCGATGGTTAAGTTCGGAAGGAATCAGGGGTTGAGAAAAGTCGCGATGTGAGGAAGATTATAGACATCCGAATTCCTCCCTCCAGGATTAAGGATTCAATATTTATTGAAAAAAGAATCGCTCAAAAAGGGAAGCTACGGCGGGGAACGTTCAATTACCAGTTGGTCAAGAGATCCATTGACGCAAGGGGGAAGCAACCTGTTTATCAACTGAGATATTTAGTTGGAAATGACCTTGATCCATTGGGTCCGGGACAAGTTGAGACATGGTATTCCCGTTCACCGGATGCAAAGAAAGCTTTGATCATCGGGGCCGGCCCATGCGGATATTTTGCGGCTTTGCGATGTATTGAACATGGCATCTGTCCAATCATTGTGGAAAGGGGTAAAGATGTTCGATCAAGAAGACGGGACCTCCGTCAAATCCAGCAATTTCACACCGTCAATCCGGATTCAAATTATTGTTTTGGAGAAGGTGGTGCCGGGACATATTCGGACGGAAAGCTATACACGCGTTCGGTAAAACGGGGCAATGTGAAGAAGGTGCTTCAGATCCTGCATTACCACGGTGCAAACAGGAACATTTTGATCGATGCTCATCCACATATTGGTTCCAATAAGTTGCCGAACATCATTAAAGCGATCCGCGAGACCATTCTATCAAATGGAGGAGAGGTACATTTTAATGCACGAGTTGTTGATTTCGTGGTACGTGATCAACAAATTCGTGGAGTGATCACATTGGATGGACGGGCATTGAGCGCAGATGCGGTGATACTTTGTACGGGACATGGCGCTCGGGATATTTATCAATTGTGTCATTCTCTTGACATTCAGATGGAGTTCAAACCATTTGCCCTGGGCATGCGTCTCGAGCATCCACAACAATTGATCGATGAAATTCAATATAACCGGACTAAGAGGGGAAACTATTTGCCGGCAGCAAGCTATAGTCTGAGTTGTCAACTGGAAGATTCAGGTGTTTTTTCTTTTTGCATGTGTCCGGGAGGGTTGATCGTTCCGGCGGCTACGGCACCAGGCGAGTTGGTCGTGAACGGCATGTCACTTTCAAAACGAGACAGTCCTTTTGCCAATGCTGCAGTAGTCAATACCATCGACACGAATCCTGAAGAAGGCAATCCCTTTGGTGGAGTGAATTATCAGTCTGAGCTTGAACATAAAATATTCAATTATGGAGATGGAACACAAAGGGCACCTGCCCAACGATTGACTGATTTTATGGAAAGTAAAATAAGTGTGGATTTGCCCAAGTCATCCTATATCCCGGGAATCTATCCCGGTCCTCTTCATGAATTAATGCCGGGAGAAATAGTACAAAATGTAAGATCAGCGATCCTGCATTTTGATAAAAAGATGAAGGGATACTATACTTCCGAGGCACAATTCGTAGGCCTGGAAAGCCGTACGAGTGCCCCCATCAGGATACCGAGAGACAATGAAAATCTGATGAGTCCCGATCTCATTGGTTTATTTCCTGCGGGTGAAGGAGCCGGGTATGCCGGCGGTATCTTAAGCGCTGCCCTGGATGGTGAAAGAGTGGCGGATGCTCTCAACAAATATGTACATAGTATTCAAACATCGACATCATAGCCGATCCTGAAGATCTCCGGCCTTGGATCTCTATTCCTTCTTGGAAGTGATTTTTACGACACCATTGGCTCCGCGATGACCATAGATCACCAGGTCCTCGGGATTTTTCAATACTTCAATTCTTTTGATGTTTGCCGAACTGATCATTCCGTGTAAATCTGCATAGCTACCTATCTGTAGACCATCCAGAATCATGAGCGGTTCATTTCTTCCACTCATTGAATTAATGCCCCTGACGTAAATGCTGGCACCTGGTCCCTGACCTGAAACGTACAAGCCGGCAAATCCCTTGAGATAGGTGGTCAGATCTACGGCTATTGATGGATCTTCTACACCCTGATCAATATCGCTACTTTCTTGTTGATTGGAATACTTCATCGTATCGCCGGAAGCACACGAAAAAAGCAATAGTACAAATGCGAATAAAGCAAGTCTCATATTAGAGTAATTTAAGCAGTACAAGTTACGATTGTTTTTAATGGGATGCATGGGGAAATGAACTATGAAGACGCTCAAAATAAAACAATCTGGATTAACAGTTCTGACAAGTAAAATGAGTTCCCCATTGAAGGTTTTTAATGCAGGCCCTTGTCCTGAATATAGTCGAAGGAAGCAGTGCTTTGCCTGTAGGATTTAAGGGGTGAAATACTCTAGTCTTAAAGTTGCAAATAAAAATGATCTTGATAGCCAAAGGCTTCGATGATCAAAGAGGGATTATTTCATGATCCCGTTAATGATGTAAATCAATACTTATTGAGTGCCTATTCGAACTAAAATACCGAAGAAATCGTTACATTTATCAGATGACATTGAATTTTTAGTCAAATGACAGCAATCACTGAAAGAGCTAAATCTATTCATTATACTACTGTAAAGAAACCAGAGGAATTAGAAAGTATTGTAAATAGTAAAAACGATAAGTTACTGTATTTTGCATTGAAGAATATTCACTTCACATATAATTCTCTATTCACTTACCTTGTTAAGGAGTTTTACTTTGACTCCATTCAGATCTCAAAATCAAAATCGGAATTACTCAGTGAACTGATGGAAGTAAGTGAATCAACATTCTATAGATGGAAAAAAAGTAAAAAGAAAGTTGAAGAGAAATATGCTGAACGACTTTCAGAACTAATTCAACTGTATACTTATGGCGAAGAAGTGTTTGAATCCAAAGTGTCCTTTCTTGAGTGGTTAAACTCACCAAATCTTCATTTAGATATGAAACCGCCAATTGAACATCTTGATAGTATACCAGGCATCAGATATGTCAAACATCTTTTAGATAAAATTGAATATGGTGTTCCTGTCTAATGCTTGTATATAGAGTAGATAAGCAGAAATATGTTTCCTCTTTACTTAAGGGAATACCTGGTGAGAAATCAGATTTTCGATGGAATACAAAAGGCAATCCAATAATATATGCCTCGACCACGAGATCTCTCGCACTCAATGAGAAGACTGGCAACATGTCTAAGCCTTTCTATGGTTTAAGTCCATCATATGTGCTGGTCACTATCAAGTTGCCAAATTTGGACTACAAAAAGATTACACCTGAAGATTTGCCAGATGATTGGGATGAAATTGGAGGATATCACACAGAGACTCAAAAAATTGGCAATGATTTCATTGCATCCGATGAATTGGCCTTGATTGTACCATCAACTATAGTAAAAGGTGAATTCAATGTACTCATCAATCCCAATAAAGTTAAAGATTTTGATGTCACTATCAGTGTTGAAGAAATATCAGAAAGATTGAAAGATTTACAGTAATGCTGCAATCTCGACGACCCTTACGACAACTATCAACAAAGAAACCCTTATACATCATTGATATACAAGGGTTTACATAATTTTATCTCCAGAGGAGGAGGGATTATCTGCGATGATCCCATTAGGGGGGGCTTCAAATCATTCCAGAGCTGTGCTCCGCACTCTTTTCT
This sequence comes from Saprospiraceae bacterium, assembly GCA_028282725.1. Lineage (GTDB taxonomy): Bacteria > Bacteroidota > Bacteroidia > Chitinophagales > Saprospiraceae > JAJRXG01. The sequence continues at coordinate 2,696 of JANQHF010000080.1, read as the reverse complement.
TTCAAAAACCTCCCTGAGAGCAAGTTCCCGGAGCCTTTTTGCCATAAAAAATGCCCCTATGCGGGGCACTCTGAAATGATTTGCGGAGGAGGAGGGATTCGAACCCCCGATACCCTCTCGGGTATGCCGGTTTTCAAGACCGGTGCATTCAACCGCTCTGCCACTCCTCCTAGGTCAAGTGTGAGTGTGGTACTTCGACTTTGCTCAATACAGGTTTGAGCGTGAGTGTGTCGTGGAAAAATCGGTGGGCAAAAGTAAGATATGAAGAGTCACATATCCAATATTTTAGCCGGGAATCGCGAAACTGAGCGATAAATCTTTTTGCTCCGGAAGTACCCTCGGTGTTAATTTCTCAAAAAACATATTAAATATTTCTTTAATATGTTATGTTTTTTGTTTTTTTGCGTATAGGACACGAGCTGAATTCATGTCCTATACTTAGCATAACACCTGAACCCCATGAAAATCAATAAGAAAACTACCATTGCAGATATGGTATTGTCTGCAATGGCGACAAAGGATCATTCGATCCCCATTCATCTCTCATCCCAACAGTACAAAATTCAAAAATTTAGTTTCGATTAACCAGTTGATCGCTCACGAAGATTATCTGTTAGTCATTTTGAATTTTAATAACCAAAATTTACGAATAGTAGATAATCAGAGCTCAAATGATCTGATTATGACATCATTCAGTACCAAATTTCAAGAAGGCTTTAGCCATCTTGTCAGGGTCATTTTTGTGCTTACTCTTCTGCTGCTCAGTTCCGGGGAAATATTCGCTCAAATTAAAATGGGAGATAACCCCAATACCATAGATCCTCGATCACTCTTAGAACTTGAAAGCACCAATAAGGGATTTCTTTGGCCACGGATGAACATCGCCCAAAGAGAAGCGATGGCACAACCCCCTACGGGACTTACCATATTCAATACCGAAAATGTATGTGTCGAAGTGAATATCGGTACTCCTTTCGCTCCGAATTGGATATGTCTTCGGGGAGATAGCGATGATCAGATCATCGAAGAGCTAAGTCTCAGCGGGTCGATCTTGACGATTGGCATAGAAGGAGGTAATACACAAACCCTCGATTTGAGTACCATCATGGGTGGACCTGGCTCAGATGATCAGCAAATTACGGAAATGACGCTTGCGGGATCCATTCTTTCCATATCAATTGAGGACGGAAACACCGAAACCGTGGACTTGAGTGCCATGCATACTCCCCCTCAAATCATTACAGATTTTCGACTCGAAGGTGATTCATTATTAATTTCCATTGAGGATGGGAATACGGTCAAGGTAGACCTGGGTTCTATGAACCAGGACACGGATGATCAGACCATTACCGATCTCTCCCTGAGTGGAAATATCCTCTCCATAACATTGGAAGATGGCAATACGATGAGCGTTGATTTGTCTAACCTAGGCTCTGATAATCAACAGATTACAAATTTTGAAATCGTAGACTCTCTATTGATTATTGAACTCGAAAACGGGAATATCCGATCTGTGGATTTAAGCACATACCCAGGCATACAGGGTCCTGCCGGTCAGGACGGTCCAGATGGCCAGGATGGGGTGGGAATCACAGGAGCCAATGACAATGGAAATGGCACATTTACTTTGAATTTTTCTGACGGTTCGACATTCACTTCCGCAGACTTGACAGGACCAATGGGTCCACAAGGAGACCCGGGCTCGGCCGGAACCGATGGTGTAGGAATAACGAATACCATTAACAATGGAAATGGCACATTTACACTGGTATTTTCAGATGGAAGCTTCTATACAACCGGTGATCTGACGGGGCCTCAGGGACCACAAGGGCCACAGGGCCCTGCCGGTGTAAATGGAAATGATGGTGTAGGCATAATCAATACTGTCGATCACTTTGATGGGACGTTTACCTTTATGTATTCAGATGGTAGTTTCTTTACAACCAGTAATTTAACAGGTCCTCAAGGTCCGGCAGGACAGGATGGTGCCGATGGGAGAGGTATCGTTTCTACCATAGATAATAATGATGGCACCTTCACTTTAAATTTCTCCGATGGTACATTTTTTACCACCTCGAACTTTACTGGTCCACCAGGACCTCAGGGACCACAAGGGCCTGCCGGAGATCCGGCATCAGATGATCAAATGTTGAGTTTTAGCAATGATACTTTGTACCTCGATAATGGAGGTCAAGTCTATTTAGGCGATTATAATCTGGATGATCAACAAATACTTCGGTTTGAATTTGACTCTGTGAGCCAGGAATTGTATTTGACGCTCGAGGATGGAGGTCAGGACACTGTTAACTTAAGTTCCTTAGAATCGTTAACAGTAATGGATACGGTAGGTCAGACAATCACGTACCAGGATGAAGACGGGAATGTGTTTACGGCCAATATTGCCGACCTGGAAACTACTACCTTCCTGGATACAATCGGTCAAACCATTACATATGTGGATGAAGACGGGAATGCCTTTACCGCCGATATAACAGACCTGGAATCCTTGACTGTAATGGATACGGTAGGTCAGACAATCACCTACCAGGATGAGGATGGGAATGTGTTCACTGTAGATATAAGGGATCTGGAGACCCTGACAGTAATGGATACGGTAGGTCAGACAATCACCTATCAGGATGAAGATGGGAATGTATTTACGGCCAATATTGCCGACCTGGAAACTACTACCTTCC
>JANQHF010000092.1 GCA_028282725.1 Saprospiraceae bacterium | reverse complement strand
ATATTGGGTCCGGACTACCGTCCAAGGAGGGTACTATCGACCCCATCTGATTTGTGAAAGAGTTTACAATAGTGGGTCCGGACTACCGTCCAAGGAGGGTACTATCGACCCACTGTAAGACGTATATGTAGCGTCCGTGCCTGGGTCCGGACTACCGTCCAAGGAGGGTACTATCGACCCATATGTCTGTGACACGACCTTTTGGATCATTGGGTCCGGACTACCGTCCAAGGAGGGTACTATCGACCCACGGTCAGGTGTGGGCCAGGGTTCTTGAGTGAGGTGTGGCTCTTTCCTGATTAGGATGATATCCTTAAGGACATTAGTTCTTTGAAGTATTTCATTTTTGAAAAGGCTACTATCTACCCAGGTAATTCTTTACTAAGCATATCCATAAGGGTCCGGACGACTGCCCGCTTTCCCGGCGAGGAAGGTACTATCTGATGTACCCTGTTTACCAATCAGCCCTCCTCCCAATTCTGTTCAAAATACCTTTTCCCCTTTGTCATAGAATATATGTCGGTCAGTACGTGCAACAACATTGGTATCCAAAGCGAATTCGTAGACAAGAAGACCAGCGAAAACAAGATCCCCAATCCAAATGCAATGGATGCATTCTTCAGACCGGTCGCATAATGCCCTAATCCGAAAACCAGGTTTGTTAAAAAAATGGCTGGTATGACCGGGATCAAAAGAGCCAATTGCCAGTACAGAAATCCCCGAAAGACGATTTCTTCACAAATGCCCGCTGCAAATGATGCTCCGATGGACCATTGATATTCTTGGTTCGTAGTGGGGAGCAGAAACTTGACGGCAGCGTCCTTTTCAATTTCTCTTTGCAGTTTTTGAGGATCAAATTGACGTTTATATACTATCCAAAATCCAATCAGGCAAGCTGTCAACAAACCGATAAGATAAAGTGGCCGGGCCAAAAAGGAAAGCCCTATCTCACGAATTGGATCCTGGTTAAATGCCATTACGGCGATCACCAAAGCAGCCAATACTATTTGAATGATGATCGTTTGCTGGAAAAAAGAAGTTTTTGCCCCCGGATAATCATTGAGAAACTTCTTGATTCGCTTTGCGGTCAGGATCCCATTGAGCGGAAACAGGATAACCAAAATAAATAAAAGGATAAGGTAGGTTATTGATAGTTCCACGAATTCAAAATACAATACTGATCTGAATCTTTGATTCTTGTTTATATGTTGATTTGTTTATTCGTTTATTCGTTTATCTGGGACGGACTGCCACAACCACTCAGTCCGGCATCCCTTACATCACACCTTAGTTCCTGTACTGAAATGCTTTACCTCGTCTGTAATCGTCGGGACAAAACTCAAAACTCAAAACGCAAAATTCAAAACCGCTCCCCGTCCTCCTTCGCCCTTTCCAGTGCTTTCGCAAATGTCCTTTTATCCATCTTTCCAATGAGGGCTACAGTAAACCCTTCATCTTCGGCCTGTACATCCAATACGATTTCGCGAATATGGTCTTCATCTTCCTTGCTGTAGACATTGATGCGTGACCCATCCTGTTTTGCTACGATATAGGGAACGTATGCCCCTTGTTCGGCAAAGGCAGTAAAATCAGGTTTGGGACGACGCTCATTTTCGAAGTAGAGCAACCTGATCCTCTTCATGCCTTTTGTAAAATATTTCACCTCTTCCCTGGCATCATCAGGAATGGCAATCATGGCAAAGAACTTTGGAAATGCCATTGCAATCCTTGCATCTTCTTTTTCCTGGTTATAGTAGGACTGGAAGGTAGATTTTGAACACGAAGACAGTGTCAGGTAAAAAACAAATAGAAATGTAACCTTCCCCCAGTGCTTCCGTCCAATAAATCCCACTCCGTTCATTCTTTATTTGAATGTTGTAAAAACCATTCATACAACTTGGGATTATCGTAGGTCTCTGTCCAACTATCGTGTCCGGCATCAGGATATATTGTCAATTTAGCATCCGATCCTGCTCTTCTCAAAGATCGGATAATATTTACCGTTTTTTCTACCGGTACGACAGCATCCATAGCTCCGTGAAATGCCCAAACAGGCATATCCCTGATCGAACCGGGAGCATCCCAGGCATTCACATCGGAACCTCCGCAAATCGGTGCAATTGCAGCAAAGGCTTCCGGATATGCAATGGACAGGTCCCAACTTCCATAACCGCCCATACTCAAACCTGTAAGATAGATCCGATCGGTATCTACCGGATGCCTCTTAGCGATCTCATCAATGAGCAATTTGAGCGAATGCGCTTCCCAACGTTCATTTGCAGGACATTGAGGAGACAACACGATGAATGGTAGATCCTGACCCTGACTAATCAACTTGGGGGGACCATGTACTTTGACCAGTTCTATATCGTTTCCTCGTTCTCCGGCACCGTGCAGGAAAACGATCATGGGCAGTCGACCATCCTGCGCATGCCGGCGGTCTTCAGGAAGGTGAAGTAGATACTGGAAGTTTACCTTGACATCGATTGACCTGATTTGATTGATCGTATGTGGCTGTTGTGATTCCTGTGCCTGAAGAGATCCGGCCAGGAAAAAAAGACTGACGAATAAAATGATTTTCATAACTAACAAAAGTCTCTGCCTCTCAAATTATGATAAGTTTTTCAACCAAGCCCGAAATTTATCTAAAACATCATTCCACGTATTCACATGAGATGCTGATCCGCCGTCTATACGCAATTCATAGAGCTTCTTCTCTATGAAATCAGAAGTTACAGGATCCAGTTCTACTTCCTTCTTAAGGAAATATGAAAACTCCCTCCCGGAAATGCGCTTTTGCGTAATGATTCTTCCCTTTCTCTTGATAAAATGAAAGTCTTCCTTGGAAAATCCTCCCTCATTCATCATTGCGATCAATGATAACCGATCTTTATCATGGAATTTCATGGCGTGCGCTCCACGTATATGAATTTAAGCTTGTCACTTACCCGCCTGACCGGCTGTGCAGTCTGACCGGGAAGGAAGCGACCGCGTTATTAGTTGACTACCAAATGAAAAGGTAACCTCATTTGAGGCTCAAAACAAGCATTTTCAATCAAATTCAAAGTATGCCTGAATTCTTCGGTAAATATCCGGGGAAGAGGAGCTTCTACATTCACTTCAATAGCACCCGCATTATCCAGGTTCTCCAATAATTGCTCCCAGAACGTCTTTTTGATAATAGGGTATTTGAGGGTTTTATAATCGTCGTATTCCATTTCTTCTGCTGCCACGGAAATGGCGTCCTGAATACCTCCCAGCGTATCCACCAGGCCTACACCCACTGCATCTCTTCCTGTCCAAACGCGACCCTGGGCAATTTCTTCGATTTGTCTAACAGACATGCTGCGACCCTCTGCCACGATCTTTTTGAATTGTTCATAAGTCTTTTCCGTAGACATTTGAAGGATCTCGTTCTCTCTTTCTGACCGGGGAATGAAGGTCGAATAAATGAACGTCTGCAGTCCTGTCCCGACTGTGTCCCAATTGATGCCCAGGTGCTCCACCGATGCCTTATTGAAATCGGGGATCATAGAATATGCCCCGATAGAGCCCGTAAGCGTAGTCGGCTCGGCGACTATTTTATCTGCACTGGCGGCAATGTAATAACCCCCTGAAGCAGCATAATCACTGAAAGAAGCGACAACATATTTTCCCGCATTTTGAAGATCCTTGATTCTTTTCAGAAATTTATCCGATGTAAAACTGCTGCCACCCGGACTGTTCACGCGAATCACAACGGACTCTATGGACTTATTTTTGATCAGTCCGTCAAATACCCGGTCATATACCTTCATATTGATGTTGCCCTTATCATCACCGGCAAAAGCCACAGGGCCTTCAGCATATACGACAGCGATTTTATTCGGACTGCTTGACTTCTTTTTTGGATATACCTGGTTATATAGTTTTGGATCAACCAATTTCAACTTCCTGGTGTCCATGGTCTCCTTCAATAATTCCTTGACATCCTCTTCATACAAAAGTCGATCGACTATTCCCTCATTTACGCATACATCACTTCTGGGAGGCATTCCTTCGAAAATCAGATTGTCCGTCACTTCAGTATTTAATGATCTCCTATCCGCAATATGGCCGGCCAGAGCCTGATGATATTCATCGAGGAATTCCCGGGTTTGGAACCTGTTCTCCGGAGAAGATTCGGTGCGATAATATGGCTCAATAGCACTCTTGTATTTTCCGGCAAAGTAGACGTCAAACTCAATCCCGGTTTTTTTGCTGAAGTTTTCAAAATACGGAGATACGGTTCCATATCCACGCAGATCGACAAACCCATTGGGATTCAGATATATAGAATCCGCCATGGATGCAAGAATATAGCCGGACTGGTTGAAATAATCTCCATATGCATATACCCATTTCCCGGACTCCTTAAAAGATTCGATTTCCTCTGCGATGGCATATGCCGTAGTAGGATTCATGAAGACAGATTCAGTCTGAATCAGGATACCGCGGATTTTGTCATTGCCGGTGGCATGTGCGATCACCCTCGTAACATTATCCAGACCAAGTGTGTTGCGTTGAGAAAAACTAAATTGTTGTTGAGGTACATTATCCGTTAATTCCGGAACCGGATAGTTCAATTTTAAATGAAGTACGGAACCATCATCGACCGTCGGGGGTGCGGATCGATCACCCATAGCCATAGCAAAAAAGAAAACGATAACGACCAAAGCCAAAATGGACCCAAGGCAAGAGGCAAAAACAAACTTGAAAAACTGTCTCATATATCGTAAAGGTAATAGTTGAATAAGTTGTTTTTCATATTATTATACCTTACGGTTTCGTATGCAAGACCAATGATCGCGTAGTATAGACCAATACGCCGATTTAACTAACCAATTCTCATCAATAATGTTTAAGGATCTGATCAGGGCTTTTATCAATCGGCGAAACATCATACACCTGGAATATCCCGTAGACAATGTGTCCAGGTATGGGCACGGCCTTCCCGTTCATAAAGGATTGAATTCGATTATTTCAGAATATAGATCCGAATATAAAAAATGGCTCAATCTGGCACTGGCTCATATTGAGGAACTCCGTGCGCTCGATGACCAACTCAGGGATCAAGTCAACCTGCCTACCATATGGCGTAATGGATATCTACCTGGTGTTGACATTATTATGTTGTATACGATGATCTCCAGACTTCAACCCGGGAAGTATCTTGAAATCGGTTCGGGCATGTCCACCCACATAGCAAGACAGGCCATTCGCAATCAAGGGTCGGATACCGAAGTCGTCATCATCGATCCAAGTCCCAGGAAGGCCATTGACGGAGTCGCTGATACCGTGATCAACCAACCCCTTGAGCAAGTGGATCCCGGCATCTTTCAATCACTGAAAAGTGGAGACGTCCTTTTTATGGATGGATCGCATCGCATTCTGCCCAACAGTGACGCCATGGTGTTCTTTTTGGATATCATGCCCCGTTTGCAGAAAGGTTGCATCGTTCATATTCACGATGTCTACTGGCCTCACGACTACCCGCAATTTATGTGCGATCGCTATTATTCCGAGCAATACGGATTAGCCATAAGTCTGCTTTCTAATCCGGATGGGTTCAATATCTTATCTGCTAATTACTTCATTTCAAAAGATCCGGAGTTGTCCGGACTGATCGATCCTATATGGGAAGATGAAAAAATCGGAACATCAGAACGCCATGGGGGCTCCTTCTGGTTTGAAGTGATTCAGAGGGATTGATATTCTGTTACTCCGAAGTGTTTTTCAAATTGATAAACCACTGCTTTCATATCCTTGTGCAAGGGAGCTATAAAGGACAGTGCACGGTTTTCAGACGGATGCGTAAATTCCAACAGGTAGGCGTGTAGCGATGACCGGTTGATCAATGGTCGTTCGGTTTGATCCCGTCCCATCCTTACCTTTTTGATCTGGCTGAGATAGAATGCATCGGACATGCCATATTTTTTGTCTGTCAACAAGGGTGCCCCCATCGATTTGAGGTGTACCCTGATCTGATGTGTTCTTCCTGTAATCGGAGTTAATTTGACCAGGGCATAATTGTGAAAGGTTTTAAGTGTCTCATATTCGGTTCTGGCCTGCTTACCATGCTCATCAGGGATATATATCCCATGTTTGACCGGGTGGGTGCTGATCGGGGCACTAATGACGCCGGTAGATTCATCCGGATTTTTTGTCAATGCCAGGTATGTCTTTTTTACTTTTCGATCTTCAAATTGTTGTGATAAGTTTTTGTGGCTTTTTTCATTCCTGGCAAAAAGTATCACCCCCGAAGTTTCATAATCCAGGCGATGGACCACGTAGATCTTCCCAAATCGGTTGATCATCATGGATTTCAGGTTTTTCTTGACAGGATCATAGCGATCTTCAATGGTGAGGACGTGGCCGCTCTTATCGAGGACTACCAGGTCATCATCCTCATGTATGATCTTGTAGGACTTTCTCATCGAAAATCGGAATACCGTTTCTTACCAAAAAAATAATACGACACCGGAAGAATAGCTTTGATCCGTCCTTTTAAATTGGGTCCACCGATGGAATACCTCCTTTGAAAGAACCGGATTCTCCTTCTTTTTGAAGAAGTTTTGAATATCCCAAGGACACCGGTAATGATGCCCTTCAGGGCAGCTACAAAATGACTCAACTTACCTTTGACAATAAATGAAACCGCATATCCCAGGTCCAGGATGATTCTGACAGGTATCAATATGATCAGGCCGGGAAGAGGGCTATTTTTCAAAATCGTCCAATAGTTATTCCTCACATTCAAGGTCACCTTCCTCGGAGCACTATAAGCCAGCGTACCTCCACCGAGGTGGTATACTTCTGATTGAGGCAAACAAACGATCTTATACCCTGCATTTTTGATCCTCCAGCAATAATCTATTTCCTCCATATGGGCGAAAAAGTCTTTATCAAACCCACCGGCATTTTTAAATAGTTCTGTCCGTGTGACCATGGTGGCTCCGGAAGACCAGAATATTTCCACGGCATCGTCGTATTGGCCCTTGTCCCTTTCTACGTGATCCAGGATCCTGCCACGACACAGGGGATAACTCAGACGGTCCATCAATCCTCCACAGGCCCCCGCATATTCGAAGTTCTCCGGCTCGTTAACGGATTTGATTTTTGGTTGGATGGCCCCAATGGATCCATCCTTTTCCATTCGTTCGATAATGGGGTCCAGCCAATTGTCAGTAACTTTAATATCCGAATTGACAAGTGCAATATACTTCGTACCAATTTCAGCTATACCCAGATTATACCCCTGGGCAAAACCATAGTTCTTGTCTAGCCTGATCACTTTGGCACCATTGAACTTTTGCTCGATCTTCTCAGAAGAACCATCGGAGGAATCATTGTCAACAATGACCACCGGATGATTGGAGTTTTGAAAGTTTGATCCGATATAATCATCGATATAAGATGCCCCGTTGAAATTCAAGATGGCCGAGGACACAAGGTCGCTGGTGCTGTCCTTAAGAAAGTAATGCTCGACCTCGGTCTTATCCAATTCTATGTTGTACAACAGCTCCCGGACATCATTATATTTCTGGTCATTCCTGATCTTCTTTTCAGGAAATATTTGAATGTTCTTACCATACAGCGGCTCTGCTATTTCATGAAAAATGTTCATTTCTATGATGTCCTTATCGACAGATTTAAGGGTCGGGCTTTTCCCGATGTACAGCATGCCATCGAACAACTGACCGTCGATCTCCACTCTTGAGGCATATGTTCCTGATTTGGGGATCAGTTTATACTTATTCTCTACCTCACAATTGGCCGTGGGGAAACCTAGTGATGATGCTATTTTACTGCCCTGGCTGACTTGTCCGCTCATGATATAGGTGGACTGTAACATCTTATTGGCCAGTTCAATATTTCCATCAAGAAGGTGATTCCTGATCTTGGTCGAACTGATCCTCAGGTCGTCGATGTCCTGACGTGGAATTTCTTCTACTGTAAATTTCTCTTGTCTTGCATAGAGGTTGAGCAAGTCTATGTCACCTTCACGATTCAATCCAAACCGGTGATCGTAACCGATGATCAGGTGCTTCACGCCAATTTTCTCAATCAACACCTGGTCAACATAGAGATATGGATTAATTTGAGAGAATTCTATGGTAAACGGAAGGATGATGAGGTGCTGGATCCCTGTGTCCCTGAGCAAGCTGATTTTTTCTTCAAGCGTGGTCAGCAATCGCAATGTATCATCATTTGGAAATACAACTTGTCTCGGATGTGGTTCAAATGTCAGGATGACACTTTCTCCTGAAACTTCCCCGGCTTTTTCAATAATACGCCTGATAATGGCCCGATGACCCCTGTGTACCCCGTCGAACGAACCAATGGTCAGTACTGGATTTTTAAATTCCGGCAAGTTTTCCAAACCGTTGTATACCTGCAAACCAAAACTTTTTTCTCAGCTGCAAAAGAACGACTTATTAACGAATTGTTGATCCGGATTTACGGGGCAATTTCACCTCCGCAACTACTGCCGGCTCCGGCAGTGCAACCATAGCAGTGCTGATCAAGTACGATATTTCGATTCCCAAGTGATGACAAATCGATTTCATCGATATGATTGAAAGGAGCATTGATCTTCAGATCCAACATCTGATTAAAATCACAGTCATACATGTATCCGTCCCAGCTGACCGAAATGGTATTCCGGCACATCAATCCCTCGATCGTGGCGGGATTAAAGGCTTCGACCAGTTCATTCATATAGGATTGATAGTTGCCCGTCTCGATCAGGTAGTCGAGGAACCTGCTTACCGGCAGATTTGTAATGGCATACAAACTGTTGAACTCAATGTCATACTTACGCTTCAATTGTCTTTTGAATTCAGCTTCGAGACTTGCCTGCTTTCCGGGTAGGAATGCACCGGATGGATTATAAACAAGGTCCAGGATGAGATCGCTTTCTGATTTACCATATCCAACGGCATTCAATTTTTTCAGTGCCAGTATACTGGATTCAAATACACCGTCACCTCTTTGACGATCTGTTCTGCTTTTATTGAAGTAAGGGAGTGAAGAGATGACCTGTACCTGGTTTTCAGCAAAAAACTGTGGTAAATCTGCATAGTCCTCATGTGCATTGATAATCGTCAGGTTGCAGCGATCCATCACATGCACGTTCATTTTCCTGCATTCTTTTACAAACCATCTGAAATGCTTATTCATTTCAGGTGCCCCACCAGTTATATCCACCTTTCCGATCTTACCTTCATCAATAATCTCCAGACATCTGTTTAAGGTCTCCCAGGACATATTTTCTACCTTTCGATCCGGGCCCGCATCAACGTGGCAATGTGCACAAGTCTGATTGCACAATTTTCCAATGTTGATCTGAAAGATTTCAAGGGTGCCGGGCCGCAGTGAAACATGACCGGCTTCTCTAACTTGTTTTGTGAAGGGAATAAAATTACTGCCCAGTTTTTCGTTATCATTCAATACCCGGAGTTGAACAAATGTGTCCGACAGCTCGCTATTCCTTCTTTTGAGACTTTGTCCTTTTTGCTTCAAACCCATTGATCACATAATTTTCTTCTTCACGTGATTCATCATCTGAACACTATTCACCAGCAGGGCACCACTCTTGATCGCAGCTGCGACATGGACGGCTTCCATCATCTGTTGCTCATCTGCTCCTTTCTGAAGACAGGTGCCTGAATAAGCATCAATACAATAAGGGCATTGTACGGTGTGCGCAACGGCCAGGGCGATCAGTGCTTTTTCACGTTCGGTCAACGCACCTTCTTCAAATACGGAACCATAGTAATCAAAAAACTTTTTACCCAACTCTTCCTGCCACTCGGTGATCTCGCCAAACTTCTTTAAATCATCCGGGTTAAAGTAACTTTCACTCATATTCAATATTAGAGGTATATCAAAATCAATTCTTAAACGTTGTGAGTTACAGATATATTCAACGTATGTTCTTCCGAAGAGAATTTACCCGTATGACAATAAGTCCGGAATTATTCTATATCACAGCACTTTTCACAGCCGTTCTTAGTCTTCTCTCCTGCAATGAACCAAAGAATCCGAAAAACGCTCAAGATCTTAACTTAAAAGTTACTTATAGTAGCGGGGACGACTTTTTTTATCAGGATGGGGATTCAGTCCGGTATTTTGCACCATACCCTTTTAATGTTGGTATTTTCCAGGGGGAAAGTCAGGAAGTAGAGGTAATGCTGATCGCTAAAAGAATTAATGCCGGTAGTAGTGTGGAATTTATCCCGGTTGCAAAAATGAGTATGATCGAGCCTCCTAGCGTTCAAAAGGATATCTTTGTAGCCATTCCGAAAAATCGGGATTTGAGAATATCTGATGGTGAAAGTTTTTATGATTTTACAGTCAATCAATTTTCATATAAACAATTAGTGGAATTCTGGTATTCCAACAGGTATGGGTTGCAAGGCACGTCCCTGGAGGGATGGTCACCCACAAGTGTTGAATTTTTTAAAGCGCTCTGATTTCATGGAGGTGAAAACAAAAACCAAGAATCGAAAATCACTTTGGTGCAGCAAATCGGCTGAATTACCGTTGCATTCCTTTCGTCTACCAAGATGGAACGTTGATATCCTCCTTCGGAATGATATCGGAGAGATAGACGACGAATGGGATGCCCTTGTTCCTGACGAAGTCTTTGCGCAGTCCAATTACCTGAAGACTCTTGAACTGACCAATCCCGAACATCTGAGAAACCTGTATGTTTTGATCAGGTCAGGAGAAGAAACCGTTGGAGTGGTCTTGCTACAATGCCTCATCCTGAGATTTGGAAAGAGTTTTAATTACGATAATTATACAACAGACAGATCTTTTTGGTCCCGGTTGTGGCAGCGGATCCGACAGGTATCCATATCGTGGATTACATTCCGGATGTTAACAGTAGGAAATTTATACCTGACGGGACAATATGGAATCAACTTTAAGGATGATACCTTTCCCAGGGAGGAACAGTTTAAGATGATTAAGGCGATGCTTAAAATTCTACGGAAGGAATTATGCAATACGTCATACCGTTTCACTGGAATCCTGTATAAGGATTTTTTCGAAAAAGATGCCCCTCAGGATTGCACTTCGCTTGGTCTGAATGCCTTTAATATAGATCCGAATATGATCCTTCGGATCAGACCGTCCTGGATGACCTTTGATGACTATTTGTTGGACATGAAAAGCAAGTACAGGGTACGATTGAAAAATGCTCTGAAAAAATTCAAGGGAATCGAACGGCGCGTCATTGATACCGAAACCCTGGATCGGTTATGGCCCGGGATGTACGAATTATACAAGATGATTCTGGATGGTTCGGGATTTGTACTGGCAATGGGAAAGGAGCGATACTTTCTTGAGCTTAAAAACCAATTGCAGAACAATCTTCACATCGAAGGTTATTTTCTTGCTGATGAATTGGTAGGATTTTATACGTGGGTCCTGGATCATGGCAAGATGGACTCTCATTTCATCGGATTTGATCCTGCATTGAATAATCGATACCAGATCTATCTGAACATCCTGCTGGACCTTGTCAAAGACGCGATAACACACAAGGCCACCAGTGTCTATTATTTCAGAACTGCTCTTGAAATCAAGAGCTCCGTCGGTGCCGAACCACATGACATGCTCTGTTATTTCCGGCACAGCAATGGATTTATCAACAGGGTAGTGATACCTATTGCTTTTAAATATTTTGTTCCGCAGCAAACCTGGAAACAAAGACATCCTTTCAAATAATTTGGTTGGATGGTCTTATCCCAGATATGGGTTGACCTTGATTTTCTTTGGAAGAGCGTAGTACTTTTCGAGATCATAAATCTCCTCTTTGGAAAAATTAGGCTGACTATTGATTGTCAGATCTTCCACTTCGTAACGCTCCTGAGTAATAAAGATCCAGGTAGCCATTGAAAAAATAACAACGATGGAAGCGGCGATCATCCAGGACTTCAGCCTTCCCCCGCTGGGATGGGCATCGTCCAGTCTTCGTTCCAATTTTTGCCAAAGCTCAGGACGGACGGTGACTCCTCTGTCGTACCGGCTCCTTTTGAATATGTGATCTATTTTGCGTTTCATAGTTATGGATCAGGCGCTAATCCTGATGTCGTATTTTTTTTTAATTAAGGCCTGCAATCTTCGACGGGCCAGGATTAATTGTGATTTTGAAGTGTTAATGCTTATGCCGAGTTTTTCGGCAATTTCCTTGTGTTTGTATCCCTCGAGAACATACATGTTGAAGACAGTCCGATAACCGTCCGGCAGTTCATCGAGCAGTTGCAGGATCTCTTCGAATTCCAGGTCATCCTGCCACTCGACAAGAGGTTCTTTAAATGAATCCTCCAGGGATACCGTCAGGTACTGTGACTTCCTTCTGCGGATTTCCATCAGGCATTCATTGATAACTATCCGTTTCATCCATCCTTCAAAACTTCCGGATTCCTTATAACTTTCAATTTTTGTGAAGATCTTGAAGAAGGCACTTACCAGGATATCTTCTGCGATTTCTTTTTGCCGGATGTATCTCATGCAAATACCCAGCATCATGGGAGCATATTGATGGAATAGTACATTCTGTGCTCTCCGGTCATTTTGCCGGCAGGCCAGGATGAGTTCTTTTTCCGACATGTTCATTACGAATATAGATGATATTTCAACGCAAAATGGTGTCTGAGCCCTGCATCGTCTCCTAATTTATCTACTTTTGTTATGGAAAAGGTATCCCATGCATTTATTCAACAATGAATATCGGTTTAGCGGTAATGTGGCCGCCCTGTCTATTGCCAAAAAGTATGATTGTCCGGTATATGTCTATGACTTTGAAACCATAAAAAGACAGTACGACAGGATGATCAATGCTTTCAGCGGGCTGGATCTCCAGGTAAATTATGCGTGTAAGGCAATGTCTAACGTCACCGTCCTCCGTCTGATGAAAAGCCTGGGTGCCGGTCTTGATGCAGTCTCCTTACAGGAAGTCAAGCTTGGTTTACATGCTGGATTTTCACCCGAAGAAATCCTCTATACACCGAATTGTGTTTCCATTGAGGAAATGGAAGAGGTGGTCTCATTAGGAGTCAAAGTCAATGTTGATAACATTTCAATGCTGGAACAATTCGGACAGAAGTTTCCGGATTATCCTCTTTGTCTCAGGATCAATCCTCATATTATGGCCGGGGGAAATTCCAAGATTTCTACAGGGCATATCGATTCAAAATTTGGCATTTCTTTTCATCAATTGCCTCTTGTCCTGCGCATTGTAAAGGCGACGGGGATCACAGTCGAGGGATTGCACATGCATACGGGATCCGAGATCCTGGATTCGGAAGTATTTGTCAATGGGGCAGAAATCCTGTTGAATGTCGCTACAAATTTCCGGGATTTAACATACATAGACTTTGGAAGCGGATTCAAGGTACCGTATAAGGAGAGTGATATCGAAACAGATATTGAGGATCTCGGCCAGAGAATTACCAGGAGATTCAAGGAATTCTGTAAGGAATACGGGAGGGATTTGACCCTGAAATTTGAACCTGGCAAATACCTGATCAGTGAAGCAGGTGTATTCCTGACCAGGGTCAACGTGGTCAAGCAGACTACTTCAACCGTTTTTGCAGGTCTTGATTCGGGATTAAATCATCTGATTCGTCCTATGTTCTATGATTCCTACCACAGGATTGTCAATATTTCCAATCCCGAGGGTAAAAACCGGATCTATACGGTAGTCGGCTACATCTGTGAGACGGACACCTTTGGAGTCAATCGCAAGATCAGTGAGATCACGGAAGGGGATGTTCTGGCTTTTTTGAATGCAGGGGCCTATTGCTTTTCCATGAGCTCCAATTACAACTCCAGGTATCGTCCTGCCGAAGTGCTCATTTATGAAGGAAGGGATTACCTGATCCGCGAGCGGGAGACCTTTGAAGATCTGGTCCGAAAACAGGTGGATGCGGACATTCCTATGCTGCAGGATAAAGAAGTCACCTCATAATTTGAAAATTGGTTGATTACAGAAGTTAAATGAAAGAGTCATGAGCAATCTGGCCTCGAGATATAATCCTGCCGAAGTAGAAGAAAAGTGGTATGCTCATTGGGAGTATCGCGGGTATTTTCACTCCGAACCGGATGACCGGGAGCCCTTCAGCATCGTCATTCCACCACCCAACGTGACCGGTATATTGCACATGGGTCATATGCTGAACAATACCGTCCAGGATATCCTGGTTCGCAAGGCAAGACTGGATGGAAAAAACGCGTGTTGGGTTCCGGGGACGGATCATGCCTCGATTGCCACCGAGGCAAAGGTCGTGCGCATGCTTCGGGAAAAAGGAATCAAAAAGTCCGATCTCACAAGGACAGAATTTCTGAAATATGCCTGGGAATGGACAGATAAGTATGGTGGAATCATATTGAAACAGTTGCGCAGACTGGGAGCTTCCTGTGATTGGGAACGTACGGCGTTTACAATGGACGATTCAAGATCTTCTGCAGTAATCCAGGCGTTCATAGATCTGTACGACAGGGGGAAGTTATACCGGGATTACAGGATGGTGAATTGGGACCCGGAAGGTCAAACTGTTCTTTCCAATGAAGAAGTGCTCTATTCGGATGAAACGACCACACTTTGTTATGTAAAGTACCGGGTAGAAGGAAGTGACGAGACGATCACGATCGCCACCACCCGGCCGGAAACCATAATGGGTGATACGGCTATCGCGGTACATCCCGATGATCCGAAATATGCAAGGTTAAAGGGACAGAATGTGATCGTTCCGATTGTCAATAGGGTAGTACCTGTCATCTTTGATGACTACGTTGATCGTGAATTTGGTACAGGAGCATTAAAAATAACCCCCGCCCACGATCCCAATGATTACGAAATTGGTAAAAGACATGAGTTGCCGACAGTAGATGTATTGAATCCCGATGGGACAATGGGAGAGGCTGCAACCGTATACATAGGAGAAGACAGGGAAGTCGCCCGCAAAAAGTTGATCCGGGACCTGACCGAGCAGGGTCTCATGGAAAAGACCGAGGCATATACGCACAGTGTAGGGCGATCCGAAAGAACGAATGCCATCGTAGAACCCAGGCTGTCGCTTCAGTGGTATGTTGATATGAAGGCTCTTGCCAGGCCTGCTCTTGAAGCAGTCATTTCGGATCATATTCAATTTCACCCGGAACGCCAAAAAAACATCTATCGTCACTGGATGGAAAATATCAGGGACTGGTGTATATCCAGGCAACTCTGGTGGGGTCATCGGATTCCAGCCTATTATTACAAGGACAAGGTCTATGTCGCCAAGACGAGGGAAGAGGCGTTGATGCTGGCAGAACAAGACTATGGCCCCATGCTGGACAGCCATGATTTGAAGCAGGACGAGGACGTACTGGACACCTGGTTTTCTTCCTGGCTCTGGCCAATCACGTGTTTCAACGGATTCGAAAATGAAAAGGAGCTGTCCTATTATTTTCCGATTTCCGTCCTGGTAACCGGGTGGGATATCATCTTTTTGTGGGTCGCAAGAATGATCATGTCGGGATTTGAGTGGAAAAATGACCGGGCTTTCAAAGAAGTCTACTTCACAGGTATGGTGCGGGATCAGCAGAGAAGGAAGATGAGCAAATCCCTGGGAAATTCTCCGGATGCCGTCGATCTGATCGATCGATTTGGAGCTGATGGGGTGCGATTTGGCGTGCTCTCATCCTCCCCGGCGGGAGGAGATCTTCTCTTTGATGAAAAGCTCTGTGAACAGGGACGGAATTTCTGCAATAAAATGTGGAATGCCTTGCGTCTCATCAAAGGCTGGGAAGTTGACAATAGTGCTGATAATCAGGACAACCGGATTGCTATCCGGTGGATCGAATCAAGACTGTCGGAAATCCTTGCAGACCTGGAAGATGACTACATGAATTACAGGCTTTCAGACATAACAATGAAACTCTACTCATTTGTTCGCGATGATTTCTGTTCGTGGTATCTTGAAATGATCAAGCCTCAGTATGGAAAGGGTATCGATCAAGATACGCTGGACAAGACCATCCGGATCTATAGTCAGGTTTGTACGATGCTTCACCCTTTGATGCCATTCATTACAGAAGAAATTTGGCATAATTTGAAGCCCAGGGAAGAAGGTGAGGATTGCATGATATCCTGCTATCCAAAAGCCTCTGATCGGGATGAACTTTTACTTCGCTCCATGCGATCTGTTCAAAATCTCGTATCCAGCATACGCGAAACGCGCAACACCAAGAATCTGAAACCAAAGGAGATCCTGCCTATATACGTCCAGGATAATGGACAAAACCTGTTCTCTGATGACCGTTTTCACGCTATATTGAAAAAACTATCCTTTATTTCCGAAATCAGTGTCGTCACAGATCTGCCGCCTAATGGATCTTCAATTCTGAGTGACAATGAAAAGTACTTCCTGCAGTATGATGTGGAAATTGATCTGGACGCAGAGAAGGCCCGGATACTCAGTGACCTGGAGTATGCAAAAGGATTTGTTGCGAGTGTTCAGCGGAAATTATCCAATGATAAATTTGTGAATAATGCTCCCGAACAAGTGGTTTCGAAGGAACGGAAAAAATTGGCAGACGGGCTTGAAAGAGTCAAGATCCTTGAGGAGAATCTGACCGCACTGCAATAGCAAACGGCCTGAATTATGTGACAGGAGGTTGTTAAGATGTGATGAATTAACATATATATTTTTTTAATATGATAAATAATTTATACATTCATCCATCCGCAATTCGTGAGTGCAATTGGATCTGAGCCATTGTGCGGTTATCCGGTGTATATTCCCGAATTATGGAAAGCATACCAATTGGGAGCCATTCAAAGCGGAATGGTCCGGGTTGTGTTGGTGATTTTACCGTTTTGAATGCTCTCAGGATCCCTTGTGCAAGATGTGCATAAGTCGTACCTGTAATTCTGAAGACTCATGGCACGAATAAAAAGTTGCCATGAGACTCCAGATCAATTCAGTCTTACCATAGGTTTTCGGCATATTTATATCCGCTTCCGGTGTTCAAAAGAAGGACAGACTCTCCGTCCTTGATCCGGTTGGTACTTTTCAAATGCCTGGCAGCATGCCAGACAGCAGCTCCTTCCGGTGACAGAAAAATTCCTTCCTGCCCTGCAAATTCTCTCAAAGCATCCCGGATTTGATCATCGCTGACGCGAACGGCATATCCATCACTCTCATAAATGGTCTTCATAATTAATTTGTGACCAAATGCATGTGGAACCCGCAAACCATTTGCAATTGTCACATCAGGATCTTCATAAGGAACTGAAAAGTTTCGACCTTCTTCAAATGCCCGGACGATGGGATCGCAACCGGTGGTTTGGACTGCAACCATTCTCGTTGGAATTTCATCGATCCAACCCAGTTTTTGAAGTTCGTGGAATCCTTTCCAGATCCCGATCAATCCCGTTCCTCCACCAGTGGGATATATCAATACATCGGGTAATTTCCAATTGAGTTGCTCGGCTATTTCAAAGCCCATCGTCTTTTTTCCTTCGAGCCGAAAAGGCTCCTTCAAGGTGGTAACGTCCCACCATTTCCCTTCGGCATTGTCTCGTCTCATGGCGACGCCACAGTCCGAAATATTACCGTCAATGACACAGACATTGGCTCCCATAATTGAACAATCCAGCTGAAACATTTTAGGCGTCAACTTCGGCATGTAGATATTTGCCTCAAGGCCCGCTTTTGCGCAATATGCACTGAGAGCCGAACCTGCATTGCCTGCAGTGGGAATTGCAAAGGAATCGATACCCAGTTCATAGGCTTTGCTGACTGCCATGCTCAATCCCCGGGCTTTGAAAGAACCGGTTGGGTTGACTCCTTCTTCCTTGAGCAGTAAAGATCCCAAAGAATATTGCTGCGCCAACTGTTTCATTTTCATCAGCGGAGTGAATCCCTCTCCAAGAGTGACGACAAAGCGTCTGTCTGTTATCGGCAATAATTCTTCATAGCGCCACATGTTAAAAGGCCGACCCTGGAGGACTCCTTTATTCAGAGGTTGTTCCAGGTCGTATTGGGCAACAAGAGGTTCATTGGTTTCCTTGCAATAGGACTGCACTTCATCGATTGAGTAGGATTTACCGGTTTCATGATTGATGAGACCTGAGTAACGAGTATTAATTTTCACTTTGGAGTATGTATAATTGAATTCATTTGAATGGGAATTATTCCCCAACAAGTCTTACCTTGAATGCACACGAAAGTAATAGAATCATGTTTAGAATACTGACAATCATCCTGCTTATGTCTCAATTTATTCTGGAAGGTCAGGTCAACCTTCCTTACCAGGAACCTCACGACGATATAAAAAAATTGGCGGACGTCGAATTGGCGCCGTTGATGACCATGAATCACCAGGCTACGACGGCTTTGTTATTGTACCGCAGCAATTTCAAATCTATAGAAGAGCTTTCTCAGGAAGAATACCGGCTGGCAGGCTTGCGGATCAATCCGGCCACCAATGTTTCCAGCAGGGCAAGATACTATACCAACATCAAGATCCTCGATGTGGCATCTAAAAGAGAATCAGACATTGAAGGTCTTCCTGATCGACCGAGGATTACCAATATTACCTGGTCGCACGACCAAAATCACGTTGCTTTTGCCAATATCACAGCCTCTTCGCTGGACCTTTGGGTGGTTGATATTCAAAACAAGTCTGCCCGGAAATTAAGTGATCGAAAACTAAATGCCAATCTCAGATCCCTGATCACCTGGCTCAAGGATGACCAGAGACTGGTGGTCAAGACCTTGCCTGAAGAGCGGGTAGCACTAGTGGATCGTAGCAAATCCATACCCACAGGACCGACGATTTCGGTCAACGAGGGACAGAGGGCCCAAAATCGCACGTACCAGGATTTGTTAAAAAATCCGGTCGATGAGTCCAACTTCGAATCACTTGCACTCAGTGAATTGTGGGAAATATCACTGGACGGCTCCGAAAAGCTTTGGGCCCCCTCCAATATGTACCTCGATATCAATCTGTCTCCCGATGGCAGATATGTGCTGGTTTCAACCATTTCCAGGCCCTTTTCCTATATCGTACCGTATTATCGATTTCCACGATCCACGGATGTCTATGATCAATCGGGTGCGCACCTGACCAATATTGCCAGTATTCCTCTTGTAGAGGAAGTTCCGAAAGGCTTTATGGCCACCCGCATGGGCCCCAGGAATATTTCCTGGAGATTGGACAGACCTGCAACACTTTACTGGGTAGAGGCACTCGATAAAGGCGATCCGGAGATGGACGTCGAATTTCGGGATGAAGTATTTGAATTGAACGAACCCTTCGAAGGCAAGCCGGGAAGTATTGCCAAAACCCAGGATCGGTTCAGGTCCATTATCTGGGGTCAGGACGATGTCGCCGTCATCAATGAAATCTGGTGGAATACGAGGAAATTAAGAGTATCTCTGTTTAATCCTTCCAATCCTGAAAGTGAACCGGTTTTGTTCTCCGAAAGAAATTACCAGGACCGTTATTCCGATCCGGGCACTTTCGTAACGGATAGAAATGCATTCGGAAAGAATACCCTTGTACTCGATGATGGAAAAGTCTTCCTGCTCGGAGATGGCTACAGCCAAAAAGGCAAACATCCCTTTGTGGATCAATTTGATATTCATAACAGAGAAACCAAGCGACTCTGGCAGGATTCCGATGACTCCATGCTTGAAGATATCTCAGGTGCGGTTGATATTACTAATGGGAAGATCCTCGTAAGAAGGGAATCAAAGAATGAGTATCCCAATTTTTATATCCGAAACATTCACAAAGACCGACTCGAACAAATCACATTTTTCAAAAACCCCTTTGAAGCACTCAATAATGTACACAAAGAGGTGATTTCCTATCAAAGGGAGGACGGTCTGGATCTGACCGCAACTTTATACCTGCCGGTAGGATATGATAAGGAGTCCAGGCAAAAAATGCCGATGCTGATGTGGGCATATCCACGTGAATACAAGGATAAGAACAGTGCAAGTCAAACCACCAACAATGCAAACGAATTTACCTATCCGTACTATGGTTCACCACTTTACTGGGTTAACAGGGGATATGTTGTACTTGAGGACGTCGCCTTTCCCATTATTGGTGAAGGAGATGAAGAACCTAATGACAACTTTGTCAACCAATTGGTTGCTAATGGGAAGGCAGCGATTGATGCGGTAGACAATATGGGATATATAGACAGATCAAGGGTCGGAGTAGGGGGACATTCCTATGGTGCATTTATGACGGCTAACCTGTTATCTCATTCTAACCTGTTTGCCGCAGGTATTGCGAGAAGCGGAGCCTACAATCGGACACTGACTCCCTTTGGCTTTCAGTCTGAAGAGCGTAGTTATTGGGAGGCTCCTGAGGTCTATTATTCCATGAGTCCTTTCATGCATGCTGACAAGATGAAGACACCATTGCTGCTTATACATGGCGAAGCGGATAATAATTCAGGCACTTATCCCATGCAAAGCGAACGCTACTTTAATGCTCTGAAGGGATTGGGAGCGAATGTCCGGTTAGTCATGTTGCCAAAGGAAAGCCACGGCTATGCAGCGCGGGAAAGTATCATGCACATGTTGTGGGAACAGGACCAATGGTTGGAAAAATATGTAAAGAACAGACACGAAGAACTCAAGCCCTGAAAAAATGAAAACCTTTGTTTTGATTAATGCCATCCTGGAATTGGTGGCCGGAATGGTCTTGTTCTTATCTCCTTCGGCCGTACCAGAAATGAAAGGAGAAACTGCGATGGCATATACCTTTACGAGGATGTACGGAGGTGCTGCGATTGCCCTCGGTTATTATGCATGGATGGTTTGGCGAAATTATGGACCTGGCCCTGTTGCACGATTCCTGAAGACCTTTGTTTTCTTTCATGCCCTTGTGGCCACGGCGGCTTTTTTTGGATATAGTCAGGGTATCAATTCATTTATCGGAGTATGCATGTTGCATTTGATTCTGGCCCTGGCGACGGGTTATTTTATTTTGAAGAACCGATAGGAATAAGGACCTAGTCCACTGTGTCAATGACCTTTCCAGGGTTCAGAATGTTTTTAGGATCCAGGGATCTTTTCAATGTTTTCATCAGACTGATTTCTTCCGGTCCACGCGAATAGGGGAGGTATGACTTCTTATGTACGCCAATTCCATGCTCAGCAGATATGGAACCTCCTATATCCTTCAAAGATCCATATACGATCTCATTGACCTCATGGATCAGATCCAATCCTTCCCGGCTTTTGCCAATAATGAGATGAATATTTCCATCAGCCACATGACCAAATGCATACACCTTTTCTATTTCGGGGAGTGACAGTAAACGATTGGTAATGTGGTCGATCTTTTCGCCGATCAGGGGAATGGGTAAGCTAATATCGAATCCCTGCATGTTGTTGGTTTGTCCGACAAATACATGGACATCTTCCCTGATAGTCCAGAACCAATTCAGATCACTTTCATTACTTGCAATGACGGCATCTTCGATAATGGATTGTTCAAGGGCCTGACCCAATAAGTTCTCCATGACTTCCTGGTCCTTGGCCTGGTCAGCTCCGAGACTTTCCAGAAGAACGTAGTATGGAAAGTCATAGGGCAGGGGGGGAGATACGACCGCCGGAGGACTGGTCATAGCCTGGAAGGTATTCTTCCAAATCAGTTCAAATCCACTCAGGTTGCCGGCCAAACCGGCATCCATAAATTTCAGGAATTGTACCACCTTTTCGTAGTCATTGATACCCGCAAATGCACTGGCCCGGCTCTTGGGTGCTTCAGTTAACCTTAGTACAGCCCTCGTTACAATGCCAAGGGTTCCTTCCGAACCGATGAAGAGCTGCTTCAGATCATACCCGGAATTGTCCTTGATGATCTTTTTCATGGATGAGATAACAGTTCCGTCGGCAAGAACTGCTTCCAGTCCGAGGACCTGGTTTCGGGTCATTCCGAATTTAAACACGCGAAGTCCCCCGGCATTGGTTGCTATGATTCCTCCGATCTGGGCCGAACCTTTTGCGCCAAAATTCAACGGAAACAAGAACTCATGTTCTTTGGCAGTGGTTTGGATTTGTTGGAGAATCACTCCTGCCTGAACGGTCATCGTCCGGCTCTGTATGTCAATCTCTTCAACTTGATTCATCTTTTCCATTGATATCACTACCTCAGGTCCTTGTGTTTCGGTACTTCCCACCAGGTTGGTCAGACCTCCGTGAATGACAACTGGTTGATTCTGCTGATGACAGATCTTCATGATTTTGGAGACATCACTGGTTGACCGGGGTGTTACGAGGCAAAGTGCGGAAAGCGGGTTGTGCATATCCCATATATGCACATAACGTTCCTCCAGGGCAGTACCGGTCAATACATTTTGATGTCCGATTGCATCGCTGAGTTTTGTGATGATATTAATATTCATAAGGATCTTACTTTGGATATACGTGTTTTCCGCGGCTCCATCCGTGACTGCCTAGAAATTTATTTCCATCCTCGGCTGCCGGTTCTTCCAGGTGGGTGCCCATGCTGTCATTCCAGCGATTCAGATAACCAAAAAGAGCGATCACACCCATGATTTCCACGATTTCACCTTTGTCCCAATGCTTGCGCATATTGTCGGCAATGTCATCATCCACAGCATTGGGAATTGAGGAGGCAGCAATGGCCAGGTCAAATGCCGCTCTCTCTGCATCACTAAAAGCCGGATAGGTCTTGTAGTCCCAGATATGCGCCATTTTGTCTTCTTCTGATCCATATCGCTCAGCCGCGCGAATGGCATGGGCTTCGCAATAACGACACCCGGCCGTCATACTTGCCAGGTAGGCGATCAGACGTTTCAATGCGCTGGTGACGCGCCCCTGATTTTCCATTACTGCCTGGTTCATTTCCACGAATGCATTGGCAATCCTGGGGCGATGCATCATTGTGAATAAACTATTTGGGGTGAAACCCAGGGTTTCTTCATAGAAGCTGGCCATGTCCGATGCCTCTTTCGTTGATGTTCGGTCCAGTGGTTCGACTAAAGGTCTTTTCATGTGCGTCTGTTCAATTTTCTGATCTGCCAAAATACCGATAATAATGATCATGAATTCTTTAGAGTGGTACAATTTCATCATATTGAATGATGATTCGTAAGGAAGGAAGGTCTCTGCGAGAAATCATCAAAAGCCTTGGGCCCGGATTGCTTTTTGCCAGCAGTTCCATAGGAACTTCCCACTTGGTGTTATCGACGCGGGCAGGAGCGCACCATGGAATGGTTTTTTTCTGGATCATCCTGCTCTGCCTCATCTTCAAATATCCGTTTTTTGAGTTTGCACCGCGTTATGTAGCTGCTACCGGACATAGTCTTTTAAAGGCTTATAGGGACCAGGGTAAATGGGCCATCGTCCTGTTTCTCCTGATCATTGGGATTGCAATGTTTGCCGTAGTGGGCGCAGTGGGTGCGGTCTCTGCCGGTATATTGAGTACAATGGGCGGCATGGATATGATCTCTGTTTCTACCTTGCTTGCAATTCTCCTGGTGATCACCGCTGCCCTTCTTTTGTTTGGAGGTTTCTCCGGACTGGATATATTCATCAAGTGGTTGTCTGTTATCCTTTTGATCAGTGTGGCCATCGCCTTTGTCGCAGTACTCATTGAAGGGCCCGTCGATACAGTGCCCGGTTTTGAACCACCGGATCTTCTTCATGGTGCCGGTCTGGCATTGCTGATCAGCCTGTTGGGATGGATGCCCACAGGTCTTGAAGCATCTGCCATGCATAGTTTCTGGGTCCTTGAAAAGGAGAAGGTCAGTGGCAAGAGAGCATCTTTGAAAGAGACACTTTTTGATTTTAATCTCGGATATGGAATGACGGTTTTCCTGGCCGTCATGTTTATGATGATCGGTGCTTATACGGTGTATGGGTCCGGAAATCGACTGGAAGGCAGCTCAACCGAATTCAGCAACCAATTGCTTCGGATCTTCACCACGAATATCGGGCAATGGGCTTATCCGGTGATTGTCATTGCTGCCTTTGGCACCATCTATGGTACCCTGATTACCGCATGGGATGCTTTTACAAGGGGTTTTGTGAGAGGTTTGCGTGTCCTGAAGTTCCCGGTGGTCGAGAACAGTGAAGAACAGGAATCCTTTATCTCCAGGTATTACAAACCAATGCTGGTCATCATAGGTCTGGGTGGATAT
This sequence comes from Saprospiraceae bacterium, assembly GCA_028282725.1. Lineage (GTDB taxonomy): Bacteria > Bacteroidota > Bacteroidia > Chitinophagales > Saprospiraceae > JAJRXG01. Next base: position 7,829 of record JANQHF010000092.1, on the reverse strand, counting down.
TTCCTTTTCAGATTTGCTTCTTCCAATATGATCACCATTCTCCAGGGAGCTACCATTTTTTCCTTTATATCGGCACCGGTATTGGGTTATCTGAATATGAGGGCCATCCGGTCCAAGGAGGTGGGGGAGTCCTATAGAGCCGAAAATTGGAAGATTGTATTATCCTGGTTGGGCCTGATTGCCATGACGCTTTTCGGTCTGTACTATATCTATTCACTTTGGACGGGTCAGGCCGGAGGGCATTGATTGTATTTTTGTTGATACATAACGATGATTGGCATCCTTCGAATGCGAGAACCTATGCTTTGATCCAACATTACATTCCATATTCGAATATGCAATATTGCCAACCTATTTGATGATTTCGAATGTGACTAGCTATCAATTTGTTTCAATAGACCTCTGGGCACTATTTCCTTAAATTCGAGGATAACCGATGTAAGTAATATCAGTGCTTAATGACTTTTTTGACAAAAATGGATTGGTCATTCTTTATGACCAACAAATAGAGTCCTTGTGGTTCAGAACTTACATCGATTTGGTAATTCAAGAGATTTCCCTGAAGCCATACTGTTTCATCAAGTCTTCTTCCGAACAGATCCAATAGTTCAAATGATATTTCTTCTGTCAATACATCTGATGAATGAATAGAAATGAAATCCACGGCAGGATTCGGATAAATATGGAGCACATTGGATGTTAACTCAATTGTACTCGTACTCATTTGAAGTGTCAGTGGAATGCAATCTGTTGCGATCTGGCAATTGTTCTGATCGGTGATTTGCGCAGTATAACATCCCGGCCCGACATCCTGAAGCGTCAGATCACCTTGCAGTTGATTTCCTAAAGAGTCTGTCCAACTCACTTCATAGGGACCTTCTCCCCCCGAAACCTGTAATCTAATGAATCCACTATTTTCTGATGTGGGCTCTAAAGTTTCAATATTATCCACCATTATTTCCGGGAAGGAAGAGACTGTTATTGTACTGGTCGAAATGCAGCCTAGTGGGCTTGTTGCCTGAACCTGAAAATCTTGATTTAATCCTGCCTCAACTTCGATCGTTTGACCAATTTGATCCCCGGGCGTCCATAAATAGGTATGGTTCGGATCTCCGTGGGCTGTCACCATAATCCGTTCCCCGATACAAGCTGTGGTATCGGGAGGAAGTCCAATAACCGGTAACTCTTCTAAAAGAACCAGGACTTCTGTTGTCGTTATACAACCTGCAGCATTCGTAGCCGTTACACCATACCGCTTTGAAGAATTCGGTGTAATCGTAATGCTCTGTCCCTGACCGATGTCTTCCCAGTTATAAGTGAAGCTCGGATCGCCATCAACTCTCAGGGTAAGCTCATCACCGCTGCATATAGTGGTATCCGGAGTGGTAGTAATCATGGGTAATGACTCCACATTTACATCAATACTGGCGCTGACCGACACCAGGCAAGACTTTTCTGTTACCGTTATACCAAAAGTTTCGGGGCTAGTAATATCACCAATCGTTATCTGATTTCCCGTGGCTCCGGTGCTCCAGACGATGTCATAAAATTGAGGATCCCCACCGGTAATCGCAGCAGTCAAATTGAATGATTCTCCGGCACATACGAACGACTGACCGTTGTCAGACCTGGAAATGCTTACAGTCGGTGCAATACATTGCCCGGCCTGGGTGATCGGAATTCTCCTGGTAAATGCCCTGTTAGCACCAAACTTAAAATCGATGTATGATTTGCGTTCACTTTGAAAGGGGTTAGCCTGTATGTTTACCAATACTTCATCGTTTTCAGGTATAGTTTGAAATGTAAACCACTGAGCTGTCGGATCTTTGACAACTTCGATACCTGTATTACCAGCAATAATTTTGACTGTTTTCCGGCCTCCCTGAACTGTCTCGCTCAGCCTGGTGGTCGATAGAAGCATTTGAACTCTTTGTAAGGCTTTCAGATTTCGGATGGTACTTTTTTTACCCGAACTAAAATTGCCTTGTGCTGTGATGGCCGGATCAACAAGAGCCAGATAATTTGCTTCACATACAATTACCGAGTGATCATTGCCATTCGTTTTTGTATATAATGACGTTTTCAATTCATCTCCCTCCCCGAAAGCACATTTTTCTCCTCCGGCTTCATCCCGCTGAAGTTGGAAAATGTTATTGCTATTGTTTTCCAACCTGCCGGTAAATACACCACGAAGCTGATTATTTTCTTCGAACCCAAATGATATGATTGCCCCACTCTGCACAGGGTAGGCATCTCTGACGACACGCACCTCGTGATTGTTCAATTCATTTTGATCAATTGGGCAGTCTTCGTCAGCGATTCCAAATAAAATATTTGCAAAATTCTCGTCATCCAGACAGGTGATTAGCAAATCAAAATTCCGGGAAGATGCACCGGCGGGTTCACTATCCACTACAAGGTAATAATTACCCGGTTCGAGACTTAGTTGAGAAATCATTGCACTTCCTCCTTCGTTAGGTGTTTCTGCATATCCTATACAGTTTTTTGCACATAGGAAATTGTATAGAAAAACAGCTTTCTGATCGACAGCAGATAGTTCGATATTTACCACAGAGGGAGTTAGCACCTCCAATTTATACACCTTGTCATTCCCTTCATATGACCTTAGACCGCTATAACAGCTTTGGTAATCGCCGAGGCCATTGAGATCATAATTTGATCGATTCCCGAGTGTTTCACCGACTAGAAATGTATTACAAGAGACCGGATTGATCCCAAATTGACAATCAGCACCAGGCAGTACATTCATACTGTATTCAGAGCCTGCCGGACCCAGCGTGACGATGTAGTAGGTGCCCTTTTCCCTGGTAATATTGATATTGAAAATACAGTTGCCGGGTGGGTTAAAGATTCCACCTAAATTGATTTCACCGAGATTGATCTGTCCTTGCAGGCCGGAATTTATATCTGTAATGCACTGAAAAATGAAAATCCTTAAATCCTGGCCGGTAGATTGGATATTGCCGGGACGTATGGCCTGTTGTTCATCATTATAGAGCACTTTGATGTCTGCTTTTATATTTTGCGGGAGGACTCCACCATAGGCATTTAACAGACAATCGTCCAGGTAAAGCAGGGGCGGTACTACATCATTTTCGTCGAATGACCCGGAGAATTGATCATCACGGAATATTAATTCATTGCCGAAGTCGCATATGTTAAAACAGGTAGTCCATTCATTTGGAGTATAGAGACCTTCGGCACCTGCCTCACATTCACTCCTGTAGACTACGCCATTATTGACACAACGAGGGTCTACGAAAATGCAATTGGGAATATTGTCTACTTCCCAGACACAGATGTTACCTATTAAAAAGTTGAATTCCTGACGAGCATAAAAATTGATTCCGCCCAATAAATCGATTCGAGATTCGTCGTTGGCACTTGAATATCTCCAGCTATGAATGAAATTGCCATTAAACCACATTTCGGCAATATCCTGATCCTGGTCAATGATGTGCATGACTTCATTCCAGGCATCTGTGATGTAATTGAATTGCAGGGCCTCTCCGTTGCTTAGTAATAACTGGGTAAAGCCTGATGGATCGAACACTACCTCAAAAGCAGGGATTGCATCAACTGCGATATTGGGCATTCTGTGCAAGATATTGTAATACCCTCCTGATCCCTGATCCAGTTTTATTCGCCAGGAAATTCTATGACGCCCTCTTTCCAGATCATTGAGTCTGTAAATAATATCGGAATCGACATCTCCGGAAGGAGATATTCTCAATACCTGATCCTGGTCATCTCCTTCGATATTTGCGCCTGCCGAAGTTGCTTCCCACTTCCTCCATCTTGTGGACTGATTTGTGATATCCGTATTTTCATAATTCAAAAAATCTTCACATAAAATGGATCGGCCAAATAACGAGGTAGGTTCTTCAAGACAATTGCATTGGCATTGAATTTCCAGTGAAAACATTCCGGCCTGATCCACATTATCTCCATCGACTACGACGTAGTATTCGCCGGCTTCCAATATAACGTCCAGCCGTTCCTGGCGAACTCCTGTTTCATTATTGGACTCCTGGCTGCCGGCAATACAGTTAATCGCGAGGGGTGAACAGTCATCTAAAAGAAACAGATCCAGGTCAACATCGTCATGGATGTCCAAAACGATACGGACATTCTGGCGTTCGAAAATCGTCAGGGAGTAGACGAGATCGGGAGCGTCATATTGAAAATTCCCTGTATTACAATTGTAAAAATCGACATCCAGGTTATTTGCAGCACCGATCGTGGTTTGATTTTCCAAAATTGTCCCACATCTTGCCGGGATCGACTCAAAACATTCGGATTGTGAATAAGAAAGCGTGAGATTAAAATAGAAAATGAAAAGAAGTATGTTTCTCATGACGCAACGATGCTGATCATCCCTGTTGACAATCCATCTAAATATAATGAAAATATTACATATGTTCTCACTTTACGAACAGATCTCAAGCAGTCAGAAAATCAGCGATTCACTTTTTTGAGCAAATGAGACCTTCTCAATTGAACGCAGGAGATAGAATCGAGCATGCAATATTCATGAAGCATACAATTTAAAATGGAATGCTTTACTTTCAATCAGAATTGTCTCAATTTTGGCCGGATTTAGTATCGCCCTTATGATCGATCACAATAGATGACAACTGCAGAAATTGAAAAATATCAGGAGATCCTGGGAAATGTCAGTAAGATTATTGCAAAGGCGAGAGACATGGAACGGGAGCATGCGACAGAACTAGGCGAGGTCCATCCCCTGTATGAGAGAAGTGCGGTCAACCTCGTCCACTACCTGGCATTTCGGTCTTTTAACATTGATAAATTACAAAGACAACTCCGATTGCAAGGTCTGCCTTCATTGACGTCCATTGAGACGCATGTCATGAGAAGTTTGATCAACCTGGAAAACATCCTGAAACGGCTGATTGGAGAGGAAGAAATCACTCCGACACAAGGAACGATTTCATTGAAAAAGAGTGAAAAGATCATTCGACAGCACAATACATTGCTCTTTGGCTATAAATCGAAAAAACGCGACACCCGCATCATGGTAACCCTGCCCAATACAGCCGCGACAGATTTTAAGTTGGTGAACAAACTGGTGGCCCTGGGAATGAATTGTGCCAGGATCAATTGTGCCCATGACGATGCAGACAGCTGGGACCAGATGATCAGGAATGTGAGAATGGCAAGTGAGAAAAATAAGAGAAATGTCAAAATTGCCATGGATCTGGCGGGGCCTAAATTGAGGACCGGGGCCATGATTCCCGGACCAAAAGTGACCCATATCAGACCCAGGAAAGATGACTGGGGCAGGGTAATCCAGGCAGCACAGGTATGGATTGCACCCCCGGAAGTGTTACCCAAAGATGAAGATGATGCCGACGCCATTATTCCGGTCCGGCCATCCCTGTTTAAGAAGATCAACCGAGGCAATATCATCTCTTTCAGAGACTCCAGGGGCAAAAAAGGGCGCATCGTCATTGACAGAAGAGAAGAAAATGGATTCTGGGGGCTGTGCCGGGATTCAGTCTATCTGGAAACGGGTACGGAACTGACCCTTCATAAAGTGAAACAGAGTGGGGAAGAGATAGATCGCGTTGGGGAGATGATCCCAAAAGAACAATACATCAGGGTCTTTTCGGGAGATACATTGATCCTGCACAGGGATCCCAGGCCAGGGGAAGAAGCGAAATACGATCATGAAGGCGGACTCCTGACTCCTGCTCACATATCCAGTACGCTACCGGAGATTTTTGACAATGTCCGTGCCGGTGAACCCATCTTTTTTGATGATGGTAAAATCGAAGGGACGATCGGGTCGGTCAGCGAAGAAGAAATTCACGTAAAAATATTGCATGCCAAGGATCGGGGAACCAAGTTAAAAGCGGACAAAGGGATCAACCTGCCCAATAGTGCATTGAATGTGAGTGGATTGACCATGAAGGACAAATCGGATCTTGATTTCGTTGCTCAACATGCGGATGCGATCAATTATTCCTTTGTCAACAGTGCACAGGATGTATCTCAATTGTACGATGAACTGGATCAGCGGTCTGCCGAGGTTGGTATTATCCTGAAGATCGAGACCCAACGGGCCTTTGCCAACCTGCCAGCCATTCTGCTTGAGGCAATGCGCCGTTATCCTGTCGGGGTGATGATCGCCCGGGGAGATCTTGCCATTGAAACCGGGTGGAAAAACTTTGCCACGATCCAGCAGGAAATCATGCGCATCTGCAGGGCTGCCCATTTACCGGATGTGTGGGCGACCCAGGTCCTGGAGAGTCTCGCAAAAAAAGGGACTCCTTCGCGGGCAGAGATTACAGATGCGGCCATGGCACAACAAGCCAGTTGTGTCATGCTGAATAAAGGAGTGTATATACACAAGGCGGTAAAAATGCTCGATAAGATTCTTCGCAGAATGCAAAACTTCCAGGACAAGTCTGCCGTCGTATTGCCTAAGCTCGAGAAAGCCGACCGACTGGAACTTTCACATGAGGCTTTTGATGTATTATAAGCGTTGACCCCAGCTTCATTTCCTATATAGCCTGACATTCCTGGACAGTTCTTCTGAAGAATTTGAATTGAGTCCGTGTTGATGGACCTCTCTGTTTCAAGTCAATTGGTCAATTGATCTGTGTCATTGATCTCCAACGAATTGTGATTGAAATTGCACGCTTCCTTCAGGGAACGGTTGCATGAAGATAGTACTGATCATATTATTAGTCATTGCTGGTTTGATTTTGTTAGCCGCGCTATACCTGCTATTCAGGCCGGTGCATTTAGTGATTGATACATCAGCAGGTCAGTACTATGCGGGGTGGAACAGATGGCTGAATGTCAGGTTGACTGAAGAAGAGGAACATTGGGGGTTCCGTTTGACCATGTTCTTCTATCGGCGATTCTTTGTACTGGAAAAGATGATCATTCAGGAAGGAAAAAATGAAGAAGAAAAGAAGGGAAAAAAAGAGGGCAAGTCAAAAGGGCGGAGGTTTTTCCGGTTTAAATATGTAAGGACTGCTCTCAAACAGGTTCGGGTCAAGCTCTTCTATCTGGTAGTCGACACGGATGACTTTGTATGGAATGCATACCTGTTTCCCATCATGCAATTGATACGGTCAACATTTGGAATGCGCACCTATGTAAATTTTACGGGAAATAATGTTTTGCGCTTGCATCTGGAGGCAAGTATTGCCCGTGTATTCATGGCAGGAAAATTCAATTTATTAACCCATAAATCATAAATCATGGAAATGCAGTTTAAAGAAATGTTACACGAGATCACACAATTCATGGAAAATGAAGCGAGTACAAAGACCGTTATCGGCGATCCGTTTCAGTTAGGAGCCTTTAGTTGCATCCCGGTCATCAGGGTTGGAATGGGATTTGGAACGGGAGGAGGAGAAAGAGATTTATCCAATAAGGAGCACGACCAAGGAGGGGGTGCCGGAGGAGGTATGGGAATAGAGCCCATAGGCTTTCTCGTATCAAAGGACGATACGATCCAGTTTATTTCTACCAAGACCCATTCCGGTTTGTCCAGAGCCTTTGAAAAAGCTCCCGAGTTGATCGAAAAATTCCTCGAAACGCGAAAAACCGCTGCAGCTTCAAATTAGTTATCCAGTTAATGTAATCGTTAGGGCACGGAACGAAAGTTCTGTGCCTTTTTTTTGGTGCGCCCGGCATGGGGCAGATACTTGGAGGTGAGAGTCCTCTATGCACCCGGCAAGGGGAAGCATTAGCTGAACGGCAAGATTATATCCGTGAGGGTATGGTTGAAGGAAGCTGAAGGCAAAACATTGGTCTGACGAACAGGA
>JANQHF010000032.1 GCA_028282725.1 Saprospiraceae bacterium | reverse complement strand
AACCATTAGCCGTCTGTTTTCCCATTTAGAACGTATTATCGAATCAGTTGTCTTAGATGAGAGTGTCTTGCTCTCACAGATTGATATTCTGGGTGAATCGGAGAAGGAACAGTTACTCAATGAATTTAATGATATAGAATTGGAATACCCGAGTGATAAGTGTATTCATGAGTTATTCGAAGAGCAGGTTAAAAGAAGACCAACTGCAGTAGCTGTAGAATATGGAGGCAGGCAGCTTACTTATTCAGAGTTGGATAAGGAATCTAATAGAATAGCAAATTGGTTTGTTCAAAATGGAGCTAGAGAAGAAGACTTAGTTCTTGTTTGCACTGAAGATGCGATAGACCGGGTCATTGCAATGGTATCTGTTTTTAAGGCAGGGTGTGTCTTTCTGCCATTTGATTTTGAAATAGGAGAAAAACGTCTCACTTGGCTTTTTGAGCAGTTACGACCATTTTGGGCAATATTGAGTTTTGACGCTTGTAGAAAGATAAATTGTCGAGGAGACAATACATTAATTCCTGGGCAATGCCTTTTGTTTGAAAATCAAAAATTGAATTCCGAATACGAGAATAGGGTGGTTTTTTGGAACAATGTAAGAAGTAATTGTAGTGAAGAAACTACATCAATGCCCCGAGATAAAGATTCGGCATGTTATCTATATTTCACATCGGGATCAACCGGAGAACCTAAAGCTATAGTTGGCCAATTGAAGTCAGTAGATCATTTTATAAGTTGGGAAATTGCCATGCTGAAAATTGGGAATGGAACGCGTTTTTCTCAATTAACTTCTTTTACCTTTGATGCATTTTTGCGAGATATTTGGACTCCTCTTTGCTGTGGAGGTACTGTTTGTATTCCAGATAAGGGGGGATGGCTTGCCAAGGAAGATTTGATGGCTTGGCTGGATTTCCAGCGAATCGAGATCGTTCATTGTGTTCCAACACTTTTCCGATCTCTTCTGGGTGGGTCATTAGAATATAAACCATTACAATCATTACGCTTCATCTTGATGTCAGGTGAGCCTTTACTCCCTTCGGATGTAAGTAGGTGGATGGAAATTTATCAAGAAAAGGTCCAATTGATTAATCTATATGGAGCCTCTGAAACAACCATGGTGAAGTTTTTCCATAAAGTGACGAGAACGGATTCAGAACGGACATCTGTCCCGATTGGTAAACCAATGAGAGGTGCTCGAGCAATTTTATTGGATAGTAGTATGAATCCTTGTCCTGTTGGAATAGTTGGAGAGATTTATGTTCGTACCCCTTATCGGAGCCTAGGGTATTATAATAGGCCTGATCTTACGCGTGAAGTTTTGATATCCAATCCTTTTGGTGAAAGCGAAGATGATTTGATTTATAAAACGGGGGACTTGGGGTGTAGGCTTTCAGATGGAAGTTATGAATTTGTCGGGAGAATAGATAAACAGGTAAAGCTTCGTGGAATACGTATAGAGTTAGGGGAGATTGAATCTGTATTACTAAAACTGGAAGGGGTTAAGGATGTGGTGATTTTGTCCAGAGAGATAAATGGGGACAATTCTTTAGTGGCGTACTATAGTTCTGATAAGTCTATTGAAACGGCAACGTTGCGTGATTCTTTGAAAAAATCGCTGCCTAGCTATATGGTGCCGTCGTAT
>JANQHF010000060.1 GCA_028282725.1 Saprospiraceae bacterium | reverse complement strand
TTTGCTCAAACGTTTGATAGTACACTTTCCGCATATTTCCCTCAAGACCCATCAACTCATCTACTGCCCTGGTTGAATCAATTTGAGACCTGCAGCTTTCTATAAATTCAATTTCATCGGCAATCTTCCGGTCTCGCAACGCATAGTACTTCAGGTTTTTTAACATGTTGAATGAGGCCCCGCTGACAATCTTTTGAGCGATATAAAGCCGTTGTTTTTTATTTAAGAAACATTTGGTTTGTGCGATTTGAAACTTGCCGGCCAGAAGATATTCTTTGGGTTGAAAACTGCCGGTATAATGTTCGTAGTAGTCAAAAAAATGAACCGGGACAGATTTTCTGCCCAAGAAATTATATAAAGCACTATTCGCATCTATCGACCCAAATATGAAGAGACTTTCTACTCCTTCAACAGGTAAATATTTCGCTTTCAATGGCTCCTTATCATCATCAAAGCCCTGGATCTTCAGTGTATTGTCTTTTCGACTCACTCTTCCAGGATTAAAAAGATAGTAGGTCTTTTTCATGATTTATTCGTCGATATAACAGAATTGATAATAGCTGCATCTCTTGCAAATAGAAGAGTTAATAACTTCGGGACATGCATCTAAACTCAAAATACTTGCGACCTTGAGTACATCTTTATCTAACCGTGCTCTGTCCTGATCATCAAGAAATACATGTTCCGTTTCCCGTAATTTGGGATACTCGATAGTACCGTGCTTGATTTTAAATCCTTCCTTTTCAAGCAGATACATGTAATATTTGAGTTGCATAATATGAGCTTCCTCCATGCGGTGAGATTTCTTGACTTCGCGAACAATTCCTTTTGCCGGATTGAAATAATCAATCCTGCAATTTCCGATTGAGATCTCTTTCCATTTATCCGACCGTCGTTGATAACTGGATTCATCGATCCATTTGCCCTCCGCCACCAGGCTCGATGTATGCTCCATTTGGATGCTGTTTGCAAAAAGCCATAGCTTGCGATGGCATGTATAGAGGTAAGCGATATGGGTGCCGGTAGGGTTGATAATCTAAACCACCAAATAAGATGTGAAAGATTTCGATGCACTTGTGTGATGCAACGGTAAAACCAAAATCCGTTTTTCCCGTTTCACAGAATTCTTCCCACCATAATTATTAACATGTTCAAAGGAGAATTTCTCATTAAAATCATCATATTCCTGTAAAACACCTGTATGTAAAAAATCTCCACTATATACATTGACATTTGGTTTATTGGGTCGTTCTTTGTATTCCATAAATTGAAAGAAACAACCACGTTTGCCAAAGTAATTTATCTTATGCAAGTACTTCTGTAAAAAAAGCTTTTGCTGTTCCGATTGTACCGTAAAAATGATTTCAATAGGTTCATTAGTATGAATGTATTCCCGAAAACTAACTGTTTCTTGAACCTGTCCAGGGCGACTTCTACTTGGTTTTAAAATTTTAACAAAGCAATTATTGACACAATAATTTCCTTTTACGAAGTAACCAATATCCGCATCTCGAACAAAATTAAACAATTGATTTTCCCCTTTTCCCGATTCAAAATCAATCCCATCCAAAGTAATCGCTTGATTAAGTAAAGCCATTTTTATTGCATACGGTGATGGTAAAAATAGGCTTTTAGCTCCCGAATTTGTCGAATTGCTATCTTTCAAGGAAAACAAAGAGGTTGATTGAAAAACGGTTGAAAATTTCAAATCTCTCATACTAAGCGATTTTGTAGGGTGTTGCCGCAGCTAATTCCACTAAAATATCTGTGAAATCAGAGATGCTATTGAATGATTTATTGTGTACGCTATCTTTTTCTAGTTTATTTAGAGCTGTCGTAATTTTTGTGATTTCTTCCCGATAGTCGACATTTATTGCACTAACAGTCGGGGCAGGTACAAGGCTTGTGGTATAGCTCACCACGCCTTTAAAATCTGTAATATGTGGCTTTTGAGTGCTTGTCATCGCACCTCTTGGATTGATAACAGAACTAATCAAACTTTGAATAACCGCTCTATAACGTGATTGTCTTTGTTTATCAGTAATTGCATAAGTTCTTGACATATCATTAAATCCTACTCGATAAGCGTCAATATTACAGACAAAAGCATACGCACCGTGATTGGCCGGGCGATGAAAAATGTTCTGTCCTTCATTGCTTGATGTACCACTTCCTTGACCGCCAGCATTTGGAACTAACTTGGTGTGTACATAACTTTCCGTACCGTTCTTGCTTGGAATACCAATTGTCCATCCATATTCCACACAAGATTTTCGAGGCGTATTGGTACTGTTTTTATTATCACCAACTTTATCTGTAATCAATATTCCGTGTAAATCACAAACCGAGCAGACATTGACGATTGCATCTACTACATCTGCTGATGTTTTATTCGGTTTCTTCGAATCCTTGAAATAAGGTTCAAGGTCATTTTTAGCTGATATGCGATTGGGATTATTCAATTTTGAAAATGAACTCAATGCCAATTTATTTTCCACTGCATGATTGATCAAATGTGTAGCGTGAATATGCTTAAACATATCGCCACTAATGCCATTTACCGTATGGTGATTACCGTCTTTATCAATGATCGACAACTGTCGCGTGATAATTTGATTTCCTTCCCCGCCTTCATTATTCAAAGAATGAAGGTTTAATGTGATTTCTCCGCTAATTGAAATAGATGCTATATTCATAATAAATTTGTTTATTTTGATTGATTTAAATTTTACTGCTGTTGTTCGGTTTTCTCTTTTTTATTCAATGCAAAACCATAAGCCGCCATCATCGCCCCTAAAACTTTAGGTTTAACCTTGTCCGCCAAATCAAAAAAGGCTGCTAACTCCTTGTCTTTTACATTAGCTCGTAATGAATAACCTGTTTTCTCATGTTGTCTTGCAGTGTCAGAATTGTATTTAGCTACAAATTCACTGATAAAAGCAATCAAATCTTCCTTAGAATTTGACTTATTTTGTAGTTTTTGGGCCAAACCATACTGCACGTCAAATTTTCTTTGGTCTCTTGGCGTGTATTGTAGACTGACAGTGCTTTTTCGTATAGCAGTCGATACGCTTTGAAAACCTTCGTTTTCGATGATTTCTTTAAATGAAATATCCATAAGTGTAAAAATTTTATTTAATGTTTCAATTTTATTCGTCGTTATATAAGTTTGTTTCTTGTTGCTGAATTCGTGCATGAAATAAGTGGCATACCAATAATTAAATTTGAAATATTCATTTATGTTTGAACCATTTAGGAAATGTCGGTAAGCCAGTAAACCAAGCATGGCATCACCTTGTTCTGTGATGCCATTCATTAATTTTTTCTGCTCCTCAATAATCTCTAGCCAATCGTCTTTATCTGCCAGATCTACAAAGTCAGGCGTTTCTAAAAAGCTAATATTTACAACCGCCTTGTTTTGCCCTAAATCTTTCTGATACACTGAATGTAAACCCAAAAGACTATCCTTTACTCGTTTCCCTCTTCGTAGTGTTTTTGTTCGTTCTTTAAGAAATAACTCAATAATTCTCAGAGAGTTAAGAATGTCCAGTTTGACAGGTGAGCTGCTTTTTGCTGTTTTTTTAAACGTTTGCATGATATTCACTTTCTCATGTAACTTCATTTCACTAAAAGCAGGTACAAACACTTTCATATCATAACTATTGCCCACTTTTACCGTTTGACATATCATCCCAAAATTCAAAGCACCGCTGACTTTCATAGTTTCTTTTATCCAATGCCCTTTCAAATTTCCAACGCTCATTCCTGAAGCCTTTGCTTTATTTAATCCTTTCCCTTGATTAGGATTTAGTAACTGCAACATGGTTACTTTTTCATCCACTTTAATTTTTTTAACTTTTGAAAGTGTTTTGTAATTCGTTTTGATGGAATAACCTTGTGGGGAATAGAGATTCAAAATCTCTGAAATCAGCGTTTTAAAATATGCTTGATTATTGTGAAAATTATCATGTAGTTTCAAAAAAGCTGTATAAGGATTTGAGATTAATTGAGCAAAAACATCGTAATCATCTCTAATTCTCTTTTGTCCTTCGGTATGATATTTTTCTTCAATTAGTTGCTTTGCCTTTTTATACGCATCACCTTTCAAACCTGATATTTTATCGAATTCCGCTTTACGCTTCTTTTTCAGTTCTCGCTGTTCGGGATAGTTAAAGTATTTCCTTTCGCCAAAATCTTTAGGTATGCCGATTTTATCGTCTTTTTTCAGATACTCAATCACTTGAAAATATTTGAGTTTATCTAACATTTCATCAGTAATCGGTTCATCTAAGCGTACTTCGTAATTAGTACCTTTATCATGAATATGTATATCTTCATCGATATTCTGATTATCATAAATTGCTTGTACTAAATGTGCCACGCCATAAGCCAATAAGGTATCGGCGTAGGTATTTGCCTCTTTTGATATATGTAGTATTTCGTACATAGTTTTCAGTTTAAATATTTTTCAAAGTCATCCGTGGCCTTTTGGTCACAAAGCCTTAGAATCCGCACAAAGAATAGATACAACAGGAAACTTGAATGGCCATAGCTTGTGAAATCGTTCAATTCTTCAGCTTTTTCTCTTTGAGATAAACCATAATTTGCAAATCCATATTTCTCTAAAAGATGCTTGATGGCTTGATAATTATGATTAGAAATTGAAAAATCAGGACTACTATTATTACTCACGCCATGATGTCGAGCAATCGCATAGGCCGCAGGAACGAAGAGCTTATCCCATAGTTTATCACTTCCGAGCCATTCTTCTAATACATCAAAAATGACATAAGCACCGACACCCGAATGACGAGGACGACCACCTTTGAGTTGCTCTTTTATAGATTTCTCAACATTCTTCACGACCTCTTCATACTGTTCACCTAATTGTTCTTTCTGCTCTTTGGTATCAAATCCTGTATGACCAAGAGGAAGATTTTCTTGATAAGTAAAAGGTGAATTTTTCAATTTAGATAATGCTCTTTGATACGATTGCATCCAATGTTGCCACCTATCATTCAACTTCCCATAGTCGTGCAAAATCAAAATCAACTGTATCAGTTTCTTAAAATCAATCTTTGATTTTAGTTTTACGTTTAAAGCGTTAAACACAAAATCTAATTGATTATTTCTATCGAAATTTTTTTCAAAAGCACCTAGAAGCGCTTCTGTATGTTGAATGAAAGTATCTTTTCGGTAGGCGTGAATAAATTGCTCCTTATCTTTAGATTCCTTAAAACCTGATTTTCCCTTTCCTAAGTTTCTTTTGTTGAAGCCAACATAAGAGTCATAACTAAATAAGCTATTATTGAGAAATAGTGTTTCATGTGTTTCTTTTACAGATTCGATATCTTTCAAAGAGTAAAACTCATATTTGATTTCATTTTCATCTAAGTCTAAGAACAAGTCTTCTCTGCTTCGAATAACGCCAGCAATCCAAAAGTCACTTTCATCATCAAATTTGTATTGGTGTTCTTCAAAGACTTCTTTTATCCATTTAATCAGGCTCCATTTATAAATGCCCACACTTTCTAATGAAAAAGGCACTTTCACCGCAAAATCAGGATTATCAATAAGGATGACTTCTGTGCTTTGAATATCACGAACTAATTCACGATACAGGTTTTTTGCACCAAATTTATCCGTTACAGATTTTTCCCAAGAATTTCTAATGTCCTTCATTTTATAACCATCTGATATACCATTCCATATTTCTTGTTCTGCTTTTTTTAAAATATAATTGACCAATTTGACAGTTACCTCTTCATTGAGTTGTTGATATTCCTTTTGAGATAAGTATTCAAGAGTTGTAATACATAATTCCTCTTTATAAGGTAAGTACAGATTCTTCAACTTTCGGATTTCCTTAATATCTTCTTTCGTTAATTTATCAAAATCACTTTCCTTGACTTTAGCCTGTTCCTCAAGGTTCAACACATCATAAACAAATATTTTTCCATGCTCGCCTTGATATCTTGCACATCGCCCAGCACGTTGCAAGAGGGCATTAATCGGAGCAATTTCTGTGTGCATCACTTCGCATGAAATATCCATTCCTGCCTCAATCACTTGCGTAGAAATTAAAATAGAATTGGTCTTTTGGCTTTTGACAACTTTCCCAAAGAGTTTTTTCAATCTCTTTTCATACTTTTTTCGATGTCTATCGAAAAATCGTGAGTGTAAGCAGATTAATTTAATTCCTTTTTCCTCTGTCCATTCTTTTAAATCTATATAAATGCGCTGAGCTGTTTCTACACGGTTACAAATAACAATTGTTTTATCCTTGTGATTTTCTTTAATTGTTTCAGCATTAATAATACTCTCTGCTACTTCAATTTCTTTTTTGCTTATCTTGTCTTTAGGCACTTTTAATGAGCCAATTTTAGCTATATCTTCATCAAATCCATCCAGCGTCACGATTTCCACATTATCCAAAGCACCTTTTAGCTTGTTCATAAAATTATTACTCAGAGTAGCTGTCATAATACAAAAGCGGCTAAGTTTTCCTAGCATTCGTAACATTCCCAATGTCGTAGCCATTGAGCGACTTCCATCCAACAAATGAAATTCATCAAACACCAAATAACTACCAATCAAAGCACCTGCATTTATATTGGCTTGGCGCTGTGACAAAGGCAACGGAAAGCACAAGAAATTACTCAAAGTTTGGTCAATCGTTGAAAAGACAATATCACTTTCAAAGTATTTATCATCGCTGAACTCTCCCGTATGAATTGATGACATACCTTTAAATGCTGAGTTTTTAGTCACTTCTTTAACATCTTCTGTAATTGAATTACACAATGCCCGAAGTGGCAAGCTGTAAATCATCTTTTTAGGAAAATCTATGTCAGGTTGATTCTTAGCGAATAAAAACGGCATTATGGATGCCCAAGTTTTCCCTGCTCCTGTTGGCACAGAAAGAATAATATTTTTCCCAGTTAAAAGATTTTCTGCTACTCTTAATTGATATTGGTATGGGAGAAAACCCGTTAAGTCTTTATATAAACCACTAACTGCTTTAACCATATCTACCTCAGACACCCAAACCCAATCCCCGTACCATGACCTACACCTACCTGCCAGGCAAATTGTATGGCCTCCGGATCACCTTTTATAATTACGGGACATTCGGCTGCTTTGATGTCAATGTTATTAAATGTCGTTTTCTTTATCTTATACGGCCGGAAGGATTCATCGAAGCTCACAGAGACCTCTTGAGACATATTCAATCTTGATAATTTTCTTTTCAATGTGTCCGTGAGGCAGGTATTGACGTCTTGATCACCCGGGTAGAAGTATTGCTGGTGTTGGTGCCCGTCTACATTTCGCTTGACCAGTACAGGGCTGTTTAAAAAGAACCTGTGTTGCGCACCGAATTGTGGCGGTGCCTGCAAAATGACCTGGTCTACCTTCATGCCCCATCTTATATGCTGATCTTTAAAAATTCCGTCAATTGCTTTCTTATGAAGATCTTCCAGTGGGCTGGAAATACAAAAAGTAGCTCCACCACCAAAGTTGAGACCTGTCTTGTTCTTATTCATTTTGCCACCATGTAGCCAGGACAAGGAATACAGGGAAATGTCATCGTGCAATTCATTGGGACCGATCCACTTGTGAAAGGCACCAACAAGAGTTTGCTGATAATTAAAGGGAACGAGTTCCTTATTAGGCGAAAGTTGGAGTATTATTCTCATGTATTGTCAGTTGGATTTTAAAATAGTCCCTTTGAAATCGAAATAGATAAGCGTATCATCTTCATCTTTTGGAGCAGTCAATGTTCTTAAATAGCGGCTCTCCTTATTCCCACTGATTACCTGGGAATATGAGCAAGAACCAAGTTAATCAATGAATAATATCTATTCAAGTTGGCTGTTCGGACATTTTTGTTCAATGCTATCCTGAAAAAGGCAGTAACTTTATCCGTCAATCAGACCTATTTTGTTGATTATCAGTAAAATATTGGTTGAATGATCCTAAAAAACCTATCAATAATATTGTAAACATCAAAGAGGTGAAACAACCAAAATGCGTCAGAATACTGGCAACCCTTGATAAGAAGAGCTGGTCGATGTGCAAGAAATATATGAATTGCACCTCGAATACCAGATCACAGGAAAGAAGATTATTCGATTATATCTACACGCGCAGAAATGACCTCGGGCATTCTTCACTGTCTCCTGATCATATGCACTGCAAGGTATTTCCATTATTGAAAAAATCCGCTTTCTACAATGTCTTATCCAGACTTGGAAAATCACTTGAACAATTTATCGTTGTTTCAGAATTAAACAGGGATACTCACGCCTGGGAACGGCAAATGATCCTTGCCAAATATTATAAGAAAAAAGGGCTTAGCAGTTATTTTTTATCCGAAACTGAAAAAACGATTAAAGCCCTGAATAAAGGATCGGAGTATGTACTATCGAGGAGACTTCAATTGCACCTGGCAAAACTTGAATTGGCTTTTTCAAAGATTGATCGTCAGATGCGGAATAAATTTATGAAGCAGGCTTTTGAAGACTTGTTTACATACTATGATCATTTACACTCACTTTATGACGCTGTTTCAGCAAATCAACAAAATCTGCATGGAAAACGACCACTTGAAAAACCTCAAAATCTGGATCCGTCCCTTACTGAATTTTTATCACTCATCTTTGGATTGGCTGCCAAAAGGACTCAGGAATCGTTTTCAGAAATAAAAAACCTGATTTTCGGTGACAATGTTATGGTCCATGGTATTTTGGCTGAAATCTCGTTGACCTTGTTGATCAATCATTGTTACTTCAAAATTAAGCAGGGAGATTTCGCATTCAACTATGAAGTCCTTAAACTGTATGAAGATGGTCTGTCATCAGGGATCTTATTAAGTAATGGCCGTCTTTCCGAAACGCGATTCTTGAACATGATTGAATTGAAATCCCTTCTTCACCCATCTGAAGATCATATGGATTTTATAAACACATGGTCGCCAAAAACTCAAACAGCTTTCCCTATACATGTTAGAAATCTTGCACTTGCCTATATACATTTAGGTAAAGAAGAATATAAGTTGGCCGATGATTTAACTAACTATCAACTCAGGGGTAGTGATAAAGGCAATATGGCGCTTCGTTCCCGATGGTTGAATATTTGCTGTGATTGGGCCTTACTTTCGGTTCATAGCGATTACAACTCTGTGATTAAAAAGCATAAAAAGTATTTCTACCGGAGAAGAAATAATATAGGTCTGGCTAACTATGAAGGCAGTTTAAACTTGCTTGAAGTAATAAAATTACTTTGGACAAAGAAAGATGTCCATTACATTCGTACAAAAGTGCAGGGATACGACAACTTAGTCTGTCGCCTTTGGATTGACAAAATGTTAAAAAAAGGCCAGGCTTATCACGCCTGACACTTTTAAAAGGAGGATATCAAATACCTCCGCAGTCTTCGTCTATAATGAAATAAACGAATTCTGATAAAAATCGAACTACGTCCATAGTAATTGATTTTGGTTAGAAAATTCGTTTTAGCTCATCCCCTCATGTTGCCGCATGGGGGATGGGCACTTCAATCTCTTACCGGAAGCTGATGCTCATATTTCTGTAGATTTAGTCTTCATAATACAAGTATACGCCAGGCGAAAAGTCAGGATCTGACCCACTTTTTAGCCGAAAAAAGAAAAGGATCTTAATGAATTGATAGACCGTTATGAAGCACGTAAACCTCTGATAAAGAGTGTATTATGACAGGTTAAATCTGCCTGTTACTCCATTAAAGCACAGAGAACTGTCGAAATTCAGACTTAAACAGTATCAGTTTCTAACCCAATAAGAAAATACGGGCTTTATCTGCTACAGCCCTCTTCAGTATGTAGGGCTCAATAATTTCAATCCGGCCGGGGTTGCCGAGAATAAAGGGTATAAGCCCATAAAAGTCTTCATTCACCCTGATATCCAAATTGAAGAAATGCTCTTCGTTGGCTTTAATTGCTTTGCGCGCGGCCTTTGGAAAGGTGTCATATAATACATTATAAGCAAATTGATTGATCTTTAACCGGACTGATACTTGGTTATTATTTGCAATCCTAAAATCATCAATCTTCTTTTGAAATTGCTTGTCTTCGTATTGCCAGGAAATGGGAAGCAGCTCCACACGCTCAATCCTGCTGATTTTGAAATGCCTGACTAACATTCGGGTCAGATCAAAAACTTGTATTGTTCCGGAGTCTGCATCAACATCAAAACATTCGACAACCCGATCTTGAGTGCCACTACTGTTGCTTCGATAATTGATTAGTCGTACTTGTTTCTTTTCTGCTTTAGATTGTTCAAGTACATTCATCTTTTCAAGCTGTGCACTTTGTAATGCCCTGAGTCCCATCTTCTGTATGTCAACCAGGCTCTCCAGTTTTTTCATTAAGTATTCGGCCTCACGAATGTCCTGCACTTTTGTGCCATCTTTCAGTGAGGTATTGATCATAGTAAGATCATGATCGGATAATGGGAATAACTTGGTCAGTTCGGGCGCATCTTCATCAGGTAGAATAGCATATCTGTTTTTTTCTATATCCACATTTATCTTTGCATCCCTTATAGCCTTAATATATCTTTTGACAGTACTTGGCGATACATCTATCTTATCCGCTAACTGGGACAATTTGAATTTATATTGATTGCGTAAAATTAAAAGCAGAAGTTTTAGTGTTTTTTCTGTTGGGCTCATTATCGTCGATTCAATTATAATAACTAAAATAATAGAGATTCGTTATTTGAGCTTTCCTTCATTCATTCTTTGCATCTTCCTTCGCTCCCTGGAATACTCCCCAAAAAAATTTCATTATACTGTCGTTTGTCTCAACTAATAACTCTAAAGAGATCAGACGGAAAGTGAAAAAAGGACATTCGGCAAGTGAGAGATCATGCACTCATTACAATGTTGCCCTCACTCCTCAACGAACATTTGAATTTCACTATCATACTTTGTATAGTGCTCGTACCGGCGATTACTCATCCACAAAACCTGTAAGGGATTACCTTCTGAGGCATTTCTCACAGCAAACGGACGGATATTATTCTGTGTGGAATGTTTCGTCACAGCGGATGATTGCCATGTCTTTCCCCCATCATTGGATTGCCATTTTTCTATTTCAAATACGCCCTTGCGATGTACAGACAGATAAATAGTATTTGTGTCCTCCTGATCAATGGATAGCCCTCCTGAATAATTGGGCTCTGGCTCGATTTGATCTTTGGGTGTCCCGGGAAACCAACTACCCGAATTGATTAAGATAGAATTTTCCCAATGGCTTTCATTCCATCGACCAATACAGTACACGTGATCTTCGTCGGTAGGAAATCGAACATATGCCAATACAGGTCTTTCTTCCTCATCAAAGGCCAGATCCCATATCCATGCCTTAGCCCCTTCATTGGTGGCATCATAGACCTTATCGGCTTCTTCGGGTATTATAGGTTCTTCCCCCAGTGATCTGATCATGGAACCGTCATTTTTGTAGAAGTTTCCGGATTTCAGGTACATGTAATAAATACTGTTATTCTCTTCATTTCTCGGGTGTCCATCTGTGAATGCGAAGCCTATTTTGTCCCTGTCATTTGAGGTTACTTTAACATAAGGTCTCCTGAATTTATACGTAGGTTCAGGCATGATAAATACCTTACCGGGTGTCCAGGTACCGCCACCGTCTTGCGAAACCGAATAGGTGGGTTTGCCATCAGAACTTCGCCAGAAAAGATAGTAGCGATCTTCTTCCGAAAGGTAAATAACGTTGGCATAGGTATATCGATCTCCAAAAGGCTCGGTGATCTCTAAGCCATTCTTCCCAACGATCCGTACTTCTTCCCATTCGTCGATCTCCTCGGCTGATTTACTTTTACTTAAGTGGATGCCCTCTTTCTCGGAATGACGGGCATAAAATACCATCAACATACCATCTTTGTCAAAGATTAAAGCCGGGTTGGCATGATCATCTTTGTCAAATTCCTCCATCAACAAATGATGTTTGAACGCGCCAGAATCATGATCATAATATCCCACCCGGATATTGCCCTCGCTATCAACCCAGCCCGTATAGGTGCGACGGTATGTTCCATTGTAGTAAACTGCCCTGGGATCCGAAAACCAGCACCATGCCCCATCATTGGAAAGCGTCCTTATTCCCGGATCCGCTGTTTCGAAAGATTGGATTTTTGACGGTCCGCATTGCAGAGAGAGGACTGCGATGAAAAGGTAAATGAACGACCTCGTCATTGGCAGGTAAGGTATGGGAAATGTGAGAGGAATTTTCATTTCATTCAGATCCTATATACTACAATGTCGATCTTATAAATATTTTGGCGTATGAGCCGATGGTCATGGCCAATGCCGTACATACGAATGCGGCAATGGCGGAAAAATAAGGCCCGATTTCGGCGGCCAGATGGCTCG
Source organism: Saprospiraceae bacterium (assembly GCA_028282725.1). Classification (GTDB taxonomy): domain Bacteria; phylum Bacteroidota; class Bacteroidia; order Chitinophagales; family Saprospiraceae; genus JAJRXG01. Next base: position 15,107 of record JANQHF010000060.1, on the reverse strand, counting down.
TTGTTTCTACTTGCTGTAAAATGAGGAAGGCAACCGGGATGACACTCCCGGCAACAATGGACCCTATGGCGCCCCAGTTGTTGGCCTTTTTCCAGTAGCATGCGGCTATGAGAATAACCGTCATACTGGATAGATATATAGTACCTGTAACCTGAAGATATACCCAAAGATCTCCCTCTAAGGGATACCAGAGACCATAGAGAAGCAGAAAGATTCCGATACAACCGACGAGTAATCGATTGATTTGGATGCCCTTGCGAGCGGACCATTTGTTTTTATGGACAGGCTCCAATATGTCATTGTAGATGACAGAGCTCCAGGCCAGCAAATAAGACGAATTTGTGGACATATCTGCTGCGAGCATACCAGCAAGTAGCAATCCCAGCAGGCCTACGGGTACGGCCACTGCTATCAGGCCCGGAAGCGCTAGTATATCATTTTCGGGCAACACTCCCACCTCGGAAAAGTAATAGAATGCTACTATTCCAATGAAGGCAGGAACACCAAATCGCACCAGGAAGAAGGGTGAAGTCCCCATATATATCTTTTGACCAATTTTTGTGGTTTTTGCAGATAAAACACGTGTAATCATGGTTTGCCAGGTCAATACAGAGGAAAAGGCAATGAGAAAATCAAGTGCGATTCTTTCCACAGGATAAGCACCACCGTAAAATGGATTAAAAGCCCGGGGTCCATAGGAAGACTCAAGATGTGCAATCAGCTCGTTCCAACCGAATTGGAAAAAGAATAAAATTGAAATACTGATCAGTCCGACACTCATGACGATGAATTGCAAATAGTCGGTGATCAAGACAGATAGCATTCCGCCAAGGATTGTGTAGACAGCTACGATGATGAGTAATATCGTCATCAATAACTCAAGATACATTGTATCAATGCCCAAGGTCAGGGTCAGGAAGTCGCCTGCCATCCTGAGAAAAACACCCATATTTAAAAGACCACCGAGGACGATGACTACAGCACTGGCCCAGCGAACTTTCTTTCCGAATTTCTGATCGAATAATTCGGGTATCGTAATGACCTTTTGATCACGCAGAGGTTTGATGCAAAAGCCTGTCTTACCGACTGCCCACATTGCCATGACCATGGCTATCCCCGGTGTGATACCTGCAAACCCGTATTTGTATCCTAGCTGGGCATTGGCCATACACGTCACGATTCCGAATTCAGTTGCTGCCAGAGAGGCAATGCCAAGATAGAGATCGACCTTTCTTCCGGCCACAAGGTAGTCATCAACATTCCTGACGAATCGACGCATCATCAATCCGGCGAAGATCGTCCCTGCCAGGTAGATCAGGATAATGCTGCCGTCAATGTACCAATTGAAATTGGTCAATCCTCCAATTTTAAAATACCGAAAGAAGAAGGTATGTGAAAATCGGGTTTTTCGGAATCAGGCAAAACCCAGCTGATCCATTTTACCCCAATTTCGCCAATTTCCCGGCTAGCGTATTCTCCCCTGTAAAGACCTGCCCTTAAAATCCTGTCATCGTGATAGAGACCCAGGGATGTGAGGGATGACAGTGTTATCGATCCTTCCACCACATACCCTTCCGGATGTTGAGAAGCTTTCAGAACAAAATGACCCTCAGGCCAATTCCAGTCAAATTCGATATTCCTGTAAAATTTTCCCTCAGTGTCCAGACATCGCCCCAGGGCATCCATTTCTAAAGCATAATAAGGATCCATTTGATCATCTGCCTTGAAAAAGATTTCGACCCGATCAGAGTCAACTGCATCCCGTTCGCCCAGGCCTCTCCGGGGAGTGATGATCTCATCATCCGCGACATGGTACAAAAAGTAAAAATGGGTCTCCGTCCATAGTGCCCTGAATTCTGTCTTTGGAGCAGGTTCTTCTCTCCAGGGATAAGTGAAGTCATCCAGTACAACAGCCTTTGACCAGGATGGGTCATTACCCAAGCCTGTTAGTTCTATGGACGACTGAATCTTGTTTACGCGATACGTTTTCAGACTGGAAGGATCTGATAGTGTTTCCATGAAGGACGTGATGATGATTACACAGATGATGGACAGCATACTCAAAATGATATCGATTTATTCCTTGTTACAATGATGAATTGAGATGATCTGCTGTTCATACTGTGTATTTTTCAGAGGCTTGGAATTGACTCCTTTTCCAACCTCATTCTTGTCTTCGTCACATCTTCCTTGCTAATGGGGTCACTTGAGTTTTTAAAGTTGCTTCTCACATAGGAAAGGATCGTGGCAATTTCTTCATCGCTCAAATATTCCTGGGAAGGCATAGCATTATTGTAGATTTCATTGTCCACTTCTATTTTACCTTCCATACCCTTCAATACAATTCCTATCAAAATTTCTTTATTTCCATTGACCCATTTTGTCCCGGAAATTGGGGGAAATCTGCCCGGAGCACCCATGCCGTCTTCCTGGTGGCAGGGTCCGCAATAGGTCCCATATAAGATTTCGCCATTTGAAGAAATATCCCTTTGAAGGTTGTCATGGTCCGGGTGCGGTTGTTTCAGATGAGGCAATGATCTTCTATCGTTCATCATCACCAATTGCTCATTCCCAAATTCTTGCTTGTTGCCTGTGTAAGAAATCTTCCAAATTCTTCCCTTACGGGAATCCGTAACATAAAGTGCACCTTCGGGTCCCATCGCGATACCCATAGGCCGGAATTTGGCGTCACTGACGCTTTTGACGGTATCGGTCTGAATAAAGCCATCTGCAAATACCTCCCATTGTCCTGTTGGTTGGCCATTTTCGAAGGGAACAAAACATATGAAGTAGCCCGCTTGAGGGTAGGGGTTGCGATTGGCCGAACCATGAAAAGCGATAAAAGCACCATTCCTGTATCGCTCAGGAAATTGGTCTCCTCGGTAGAAGTGGAGATCATTTGGTGCCCAGTGTCCGGGAAATCCCAGGATTGGCAGATCCATATTTTCACATCTTCCGGTGATTTCACCATTACCGCCATATTCCGGTGCCAGGACCTTTTTCTCCTGGAGTTGGTCATAGTAGCAATATGGCCATCCATAGTCAGCTCCATCTTCAACCCTGATAAATTCTTCCGCCGGAAGTACAGCACTTTGCCAACGCGAGAAGTGCTTGGGAAATAACATATGGAGATCATCCCTCCCATGCATAACGATATATAATTGCCCGTCCCCGGGATTCCAATCCATTGCCACGACACTTCTGATCCCCGTGGCAAATAATCGTCCGTCCCTTTGTGTAAGACCTGTTTTTCCGGCATCAAATTGCCAGATGCCTCCATGTTCTTCTAATTCCGGGCAGGGATCCAGACCTGGAATACCGGGAGTACCTCCCGGAGAATATCGAAGGTCCATGCAAGCATTGGAAGGTGTGCCAAAGGGCACGTACATTTTACCCTTATTGTCAAAGGAAAGAGGCTTGGTAATGTGCCAGTGATAACCATGTTCGTGATCATCGATGAGTACGATTTCCGGTTGTTCCTTTGGAATGAGCGCACCGGGTTGCAATTTATTTCTATACACCTTTGTTTCAGAGCAGTAATAGAGGTATCCATCGTGGATTTCCATACCATTGGCCAGCCCGCCGTCATCAACGTACTTCCCCCATTTTTTGATGACATCTGCTTTACCATCCTGGTCTTTATCCCGGAGTGCAACATTCCCCTGGTTCTTCCTCTTGGCAAAACGCAATTTGACATATACATCGCCGTTCTCATTTACTGCAATATGTCGCGCCGGGCCAACGCCCTTTGCAAATATCATGGCTTCAAATCCGTCAGGCAGAAACAAACCTCCATTGGGCAATTCAGGTTCAGTCTCACAACTGATGTTGCAAAAGATCAAAATGAGCAGACTGGCGAGTGTGGTTTTAATTGCTTTCAAGTTAGATCTTGTTTCAAACAGATTGAGAAGATCAGGTCGCCAGAGGAGGGCCTCCGGGTACAAAAACCTTCTTGCGTTTTCCGGTAAATACATTTCTTTTTGCCGAAAACTCAGCTGTCAAATACTCACCCAGGAATATTGATCCTTTCATATTGTCTCCTTTCACAATACCCGAGAAAATAAATGTGATGTGATCACCCACGATCCTGTCATCACTACGCATCCTGACTTCGTCCCCTTCAATCATCCCGACCATATCCCTCACCGAGAATTCTCCCTTGTGCGATCCGTTTAACCAATTTCCATCCTGCTCGATGTACAATGTATGGTATCCTTTTCCACTCAAGAATGAAACCTCCAGATCCCATCTTCCACTGATATCCGAAACCGGCTTCTCCATTTTTTCACTTTTTGGTTTCCGTTCTGCTGCGAGGATTCCGTAGAGCCGATCGGCCACTACCTGGTCATTGCCTGGGCGCATTTGACTCGGTGTTATGTCCACAGCTGTCTTGGATTCATTTTGGCGGGAACCAATGGCAATCCTGGGGGCATTTCGTGCCACCTCTTCGGCCACTTCTGCACCGGTTAGATGCAATTGATTCGGGTCCCAACTGATGATCAATCTTGGACACCTATTATTCAAATTCTCAGGCTGTTCGATATGGGTGGTGACACCGGACACCTGGGTGACCTTTTTCGAAATGGTATCCAACCAACCCAGCCATGTGTTCCACTCGGCTTTGTGATCCCGCCTGGTCCAGGCTTCAACGGCAGCTACCATACCCAGGATTTCTTCTTTCCCTATCTTACTGTCCCGGCCAGGTCCATGATGGGGAGAACTGGCTTGCCATGCTGACATCAGGATCTTCTTATCACCCAGCAGAAGTCCTGCACATTGAGGACCGCATATGGCTTTACCTCCGCTATATGCCACAACGGTGGCACCCTGTTCCAGGTGTACATTTGGAATGGTCAAATCTTCTGCTGCAGCATCCATAAGGATAGGAATCTTGTGTGGCTTGGCAATTTTGGCAATGGCTTCCAATGATAGTGGATTTCCCGGCAAAGAATGCCGGTTGGAAATGATGTAGATCATAGCCGTCCTTGGATTAATCGCTCGTTCGAGTTCTTCCGGAGAATGCACATCTATCATGGTCACTCCATTATTTCGAATGGCGTGATCATAGACATTCCGGGAATGCCGGGGTGTGATCACCTCTGTTCTGGGAAATCCTGTGAGGTCGGGAATTCTGATTAATTTTTCCGGATCACCGCCGGTCAGGCAAGCTGCTGTGACGTGCCTCATTCCGGACGCGCAACCTGCAGACACCATGCCCCACTCAGCCCCGGTCAATTCTGCTAATCGTTGGCCCACACCAATCGCCAATTCATCGTATTGAACAAAAAATCCGGTAGCTGCCTCCATGGCTTCCAGTACTTCCGGTCGTTCCGTTGATCCGCCCAATATAGTAAAGGTGCCCCGGCAATTGATAATGGTTTCAATGCCTAGAGATTCGTAAATATTGGTTTCAGGATCCAGGAGTGAACCTCCGCGATTAGAGTTTTTTAAAAGAGATTGATGATAAAAGCCTCCTCCGGCAAGTGGTACGACAGAGAGACTTTTGAGAATGGAACGTCGATCCATGATATTTAGTTTTGAATTTTGAATTTTGAGTTGACTCCATCCAGCCTTCCGGCAGGCAGGTGCTCAACTTTTGTGAGCAGGCGTATCGCACAAGGCGAAGCCTTCGACGGAAAATGGGTGATATCTGTGTTCATCTGAGTCAATCTGTGGTGAATTTTGAATTTCATGTTTTGAGTTTTGAGTTGACTCCATCCAGCCTTCCGGCAGGCAGGCGCTCAACTTTTGTGAGCAGGTGTATCGCACAAGGCGAAGCCTTCGACGGAAAATGGGTGATATCTGTGTTCATCTGAGTCAATCTGTGGTGAATTTTGTTATTCACATTTTCTTAGCTGCCAACCCATTCAAATCCCACACAACCCTTCCTGCTCGTAATGTCATTTCGGCAATCAGCTTTTGATCACCTTCAATTTTATAGCCTCCCGCATCTACAAAGCCGTATTTGCCTTTTTCTAATTTGAGAATGGCAAGATCGGCAACAGTTCCCTCACTCAAATGACCTAGATCATTGCGTTTGAGCGCCTTTGCCGAATTCCAGGTGGCCTTGTCAATAATATCTTTTAGTTCCATACCCATATTCAAATATTTAGACATGATGTTCAGCATGTCTTTCATGCCGGCATTCATGCTAAATCTGTGAAGATCCGTTCCGAATGAATCCGGGGTAAATCCTTTTTTCATCGCTGGAATCGCCTGGCTAAAATGAAAACTTCCACCGCCATGTCCCACGTCGAAATGAACTCCTTTTTCACGTGCTTTCAGAATAAATGATTTGATGTTTCCTTTCTCATCAAGGATTGAGGTTCGGTCGTTTACCTGTCCAAAGGCATGGGTAAAGATATCTCCCGGCCTCATCCTGGAAAGCAATTCCTCCAGGGGTATTTCGGGCAAATGGCACTCCAGGAGGAGTGGTACCTCCGATATTATTCCGGCTTCCAGGGCCCTGTCAAAAGGCGCCCGATCCGTTCCGTGGTAGTGCCCGATCTTTGTTCCGACGATGATATCCGGGAATTGATTGATAGTCATGGATGTAAGTTTGGCATCCATATCTGTCAAATCCTGTTCAAAAGGTCCGCCCAACATTCCCCCTCCGGAAATATTCAGAAAGGCCAGGACACGAGTAGTGGAACGATCGATCACATTTTTTTTGAATTCAGGGAAATTACGCCATCCGGAGGTGCCGGCATCCACAATGGTTGTAACACCGGATTTTAAGGTAAAGTCATCCGGTGAAACACTCGAAAAGCCCCCGGCGAACTGACCGGGCCTGGGTCCGACAAAAACATGTGCATGAATATCGATCAACCCTGGAGTGACCAACAGTCCCGTGGCGTAAATGGTTTTTTGAGCATTTTGCGAAGGGATGTCGCGATCAACTTTGGCAATGATTCCATCCTTGATGGCAATATCGCAGACACGATTGATTTCGTTCTTTGGATCGATCAGATGTCCCTTTTTAATCACCAAATCGAAATCCTGTGCGATAGACGTTAAAACGCAAATACATAAGAGACAGGTCGTCAGAACAAGACGGGTCACGCAGGTCGATGTGTAAGGCCGGTGCAGGATGCGTTTGATCATTCAATACCTTTTTGGTTCTTCATCCCAACGGGGAACGCTTATAGCATTCAAATCCCAGACGACTCTGCCCGCACGAATGGTCAGCTCAGCTTCCAGTTTCATCGTCCCATCCATCCTTCTGCCCCTTGCATCCAGGAATCCAAAATCGCCTTGTCGGATACTGAAGACGGCGACGTCAGCTTCAGCGCCGGGGCTCAAATGGCCAAGATCAGTTCGCTTGATCGCTTTGGCCGGATTCCAGGTGGATCGTCGGATGACTTGTTCCATGCTCATTCCCAGATTGAGAAATTTGGACATCGTATTTGCCATGTCTTTCATTCCGTCATTCATGCTCCACAGATGCAGATCAGTACTGATCACATCCGGAAGAAATCCTTGCCGAATGGATGGTATGACCTGGTGCCAAATTAAGCTGCCACCACCGTGGCCGACATCGAAAATGATCCCCCTTCGCTGCGCCTCAAAGACAAATGGCTTCACTTTTCCATTTGCATCCACCACCTCTTCACGACCTTTTGTATAGGAATAGGTATGTGTAAACATATCACCCGGGCGCAGTTTCTCCAAAAAGAGCGTTTTCAAGGAGAGCACCGGATTGTGTTCTCCAAAATCTACCATAACCGGAACATCAGCTATGTTGCCAGCCTGCACGGCTCGTTCAACAGGGGTGAAATCCGGACCGCGGTAGTGATGTTTTTTGACACCGATAATGGTTTCGGGATAAAGATCAATCATAAAGGCGGTGAGAACGGGATCCATATCAGTGAGATCCTGCGCATTGAGGCGTCCGTACATTCCTGAACCCACAATACTGATGAATGCAAGAATACGCGTCCGGGCTACATCTATGGTCTGCTTTTTGAATTGTCTGAAATTCCGCCAACCGGAAGAGCCCGCATCGACGACTGTTGTAACACCACTCCTGAATGTAAATCCATCCGGAGGCAGGCTGCCACGAGCATTAGCCAGGTAGGAATCCACATCTGTACCATGAAAGACATGAGTGTGCATATCGATGATGCCCGGAGTGACATACATGCCTTTGACGTCAATCACTTTCGCTGCTCCCTCCGAAGAAATATTTGACGCAATATTCAGAATTTTTCCATCAGAAATGGCTACATCCAGCACGGTATCAATGGAATTTTTAGGATCGATGACATGACCATTCCTGAGCAGGATATCGATGCGCTGACCATGAGCCTGTAGCATCAGAAATGTCAAGACGATAGAGGCAATCAGGCCTCTCCAGGGTTTACTTACGATAGTAGATACAATAACAATTGAAGCAATCTTTTTCATGGCAGTTGGCTTGATTAAAAATAGCGAAAAAAAATAGCTTAACCATTGGTTCTTTTGATTTTGAAGGTTCAAATGTTACGAATAAATCAGGGTACCCTCTTTACCAGGTAATCGTGAGCGTGTTAAAGAATAATTCAACCACCGCTCCCAGTAAAAAGCTTCCGAAGGCTCCGATAAATGATATGCGTCCCAGGTCAAAAGTGTTGGTAAATGCCAGTCTCAATGCAATCACGGCACATATGGTAAAAAGAACTGAGGCGTATATGGGGACGGCACTTGTAAAGATGCCTGACAAGTCAAAAATGGGATCAAGCAGTGCCGTAAAGCCGAAAAGAGCCAAGGTAAAATTGGCCTTCTGACCACCTTTCAGGAGGTAGACACCTGCAATCAGGAGTTCTATGCTGATGGCCAAAGGGCCAAACTGGCTGTAGTATTCTTTTTGAAAATAGGATGTCAGTCCTACCGGGAAATCAATGTCCGGAAGAAAGATCACTCCGAGCACAGTGGCGACGACCATAAAACCAAGCGCAATCAATCTTCTAAACATCATTCTGCAATTTGCTTAAGAAAAAACTAAATCAGCAATTACGATAATTTTTTTCCGGATCTCATATAATTTGAGGAACATTTTGGTGCCAAACACCCGTTTTAGCTGTCTTTTTTGCGTATTCACTGAATTCGGTTGCCTTGCGCCCTAATACACGTTCGATATCATCCGAAATTACTTGATTTCCGGGATTGCCAAGCACTTCGGTGAACAGATATTCCATTAACCAGATATAGTCGACAGGAAGACCAGCGGCTCTCATGAAGTCGGTGTAATCCTTCAGTGTGATTTCCTGGAAATGAATGGTTCGGTTCGTTGCACGGGCAATTACCTGTACGATCTCGGGAAAGGTGATCTTTTCCGGTCCGGTCACTTCGATAATCTGACCGTTCAGCAAGTCATTCAACAATGCTTCTTCTTCTACCTTAAAAACATAAGTGTTAGACAACAGGTGAAAGTATCGTTCACTGCGTTCAAAGATTTCCCCTGCTTTAGAACACGTCCTCAATGACAGCCCAAGGACACCACAGTCTTTTATTTTCATTTGCTGACCCACTCTTACTGCATATCCCGGTCCTGGGGTGTCGTCGAGGTATTCGTGCAATTCGAAGAATAATTCTGCCGGTACCGCTTTCATATCCTGTATTGATGACATGGGAAAGGGGAGGTGCTCAAAGTCCGACTCAGACATACCTTCGGTGATGGCATATTGAATCATCTTGCGATAAAGACTTATAGAGATATACTTCATGATCTATTTAAATGAGATTGGTTGAGGAATCCAAATCGTAAAATTATCCAATCATTTCCTTCCCGTAGAAAAGAGAGTTTTGCTTAATTGAGTTATGGACATACTGAAACAGTACAGGCTTCTGAACTATTTTGGCAATAGACAACTACATTTTATCAATTATTTTAACTTCACTTGTTACCGGACAGAAGATCCGTTTTTTTGCATAAAACCAACTGTCATGAGATTTTTCCTGCTTCTTTTTATTTTGATCCCATTTACTATTCAACCACAATCTACTGAGATCTTCTCCGTGGAAGACATCATGTCTTATCCTTTCACTTATGCCCTGACATCCGCCAGGAATATCGACCGAATTGCGTGGGTGATGAATGAAAGGGGAACGAGGAATATATATGTCGCCGACGGACCTGGCTTCAGCCCGAGGAATCTGACCAACTTTGACGGAGATGACGGACAGGAATTAAGCAGTGTGCAGATTTCTGATAATGGTCAGTGGGTGGTTTATATCCGGGGCGGTGATTTTGGATCCAACTGGGATGATGCCCTGACGGTCAATCCAAACTTTCTGGCTGAACCTCCCAAAGTGCATATTTGGTCTATCCCTGTCGATGGTGGACCTGCCATTTCTCATGGCGAAGGCGAGCACCCTGTTATTTCGCATAAGGGGGATCGCATAGCTTTTGTTCGCAAAAAACAAATTTGGGTTGCTCCAATCGACGGTAGCTCCAAACCGAAAAAGTTGTTTACCGCCCGGGGAACAAATGGATCCATGAAATGGTCCCCGGATGACTCGAAGCTCGTATTTGTCTCGAATCGCAGTGATCATTCTTTCATAGGAGTCTATTCTGAAGATTCCAGCCATATCGATTGGATTTCTCCCTCTTTTCATCGCGATGCTGCACCAGAATGGTCATTTGATGGAAGCCGTGTGGCCTATATCCGCAGACCCGGGAGCGGAGGCAGACCAAAGGCAATCCTGGAAGCTCGCCACAATCCCTGGAAAATTATGATCGGAGATCCTGCTTCAGGACGTAGCTGGGAAATTTGGAAGCCTGCACCTACAGTGTCCGGTTCTCCGCCTAGTACCCAGGGCAGGTATAACCTCAATTGGGGAGATGGCTATTTGACCTTCATGTCCTACCAGGACGGTTGGCCTCATTTATACTCCATTGATGAAAGCGAACTAGATGGTAGCAATCATTCAACAGGTGGCATGGCAGAAGCTGTCTTGTTGACCAGAGGGGATTATATGGCGGAATATATATCGATGAGCCCGGATGGAAAATGGCTCGCTTTTGCGGGGAATACAGGTCCGGATGTATACGACATTGATCGAAGACATATTGTCAGAGTCAGTGTTGACGGCAAGACACAAGAGGTGATCACCCATGGCGAGGGATTAGAGTGGACTCCCTTTATATTGAGCAGTGGAAATTCCGTAGCATATATTAGCGCCACCGCCAGGCGACCTCCCCTGCCTGCCGTGCTCAACCTGGATACGAAAGAAGAGACAATACTAAATGAGCATCGAGTTCCATCTGCTTTTCCAGAAGAGCAACTTGTAGTGCCTGCCCAGGTAGTTATTGATGCACCGGATGGCACTCCGGTTCATGGCACTTTATTCAGCAATAATACTTCGGAAAGAAAGGCCGCTATTATCTATATCCATGGTGGACCTCCCAGGCAGATGTTGCTTGGCTGGCATTATTCATCATATTATTCCAATGCCTATGCTGTCAATCAATATTTGGCCAGTAGAGGGTTTGTTGTATTGTCTGTAAATTTTCGACTGGGGATAGGTTATGGATATGAATTCCACAGACCGGTTGACGGTGGGACAAGGGGGGCTTCAGAATACCAGGATATCAAAGCAGCAGGAGAATGGTTGGCTGCTCAGTCCTTTGTCGATCGGGATCGAATCGGTGTATATGGCGGCTCTTATGGCGGATACCTGACGGCGATGGCCCTGGGCAGAGATTCGGAACTCTTTGCGGCCGGGGTGGATATACATGGGGTGCATGATCGAATCAATGGTCGGGTCAACCGTTACATGTCTCCCAATGAATACGAACATGCCCCGGATGCAGAACGGGCTGTCGAAGTGGCCTGGCAGTCATCTCCGGTGGCAGACATTGACACCTGGAAATCTCCCGTTTTGATTATTCATGGCGATGACGATCGCAATGTGAGTTTTAGTCAAAGTGTGGACCTCGTGCAAAGGTTAGAGGAAAAAGGCATCGAATTTGAAACCCTGGTCATTCCCGACGATACACACCATTTCATGACCTTCCGCAACCAGAAAAAGGTGAATGAAGCCACGGCTGAATTTCTGTTGAGGAAGCTGGGAGATTGAATCGGATTGGCCAACATTTCTTCGAAAATGGAAATACGTAGGGAAATAGAGTGTTCACAGTTCTTTTTCAGTTCTTTTTCTTAAAATAGGGCAAACGCGATCTTCTGCAAGGTCACCTGTTTTATTGACAGCCAAAAAGGTGTACCTTGTAAGTTGGTTTTTCAAGAATAATGTCTCGATTCTTTTCAACATACAGAGTTCTTATTAGCCGAATACTTTTCGGATTCTATTTGCTAGGGACGGTACAAGCACCTGTTATGGAGATACTCCATTTTCTCTCGCACAGTATCATGGATCACGGACATGGTGGGATGCACTCTTACGCTCATCATGCCCATTCAGAGGTCCATACCATTCTCAGTGTTGTAGACAATGGTGATGAAGATGATAATAACCAACATCAGACGATCGAAAAGCCAATCAGCAAGGTTGAATATCTCAATAAGACAGAACGTTCATTGAAACTCTTCAATGATGAATGCTCCATAATAAAGGACCCTTCACAAACATTTAGAGGGATTATCCTGGATATCCCTTCTCCTCCTCCAAAGCGTATCGGCTAGCTATTCCATATAAATCATCATGGGGCATTATGGTGCGTGCTGTTGCGCGATACTGCAGATGCCTTTTTATTCATTCGAATCATTTCCAATTATGCACAAATGGCTGATATTCTTTACCGTCATATTCCTTCAAGTTTCTGCTCAAGGACAATCCACGATCAGGGGAAAGATTATAGATAAAAACGGCACTTCTCTACCAGATGCCTATGTCTACACTCTCAGAGGTGATCTTCATACTCATACCGATGCACTCGGGTTTTTTGAATTGAAAAATTTAAACCAGGGTGATACGCTCGTTATCAGTTATCTCGGATTCGAAACGATCAAACGCATCGTCGATGAAGATGACTTCGGGAAATCAGTTATCATCTTGATGAAAGAGGCCAATTTCGAACTGGGACAAGTGACCATATCGAATGCCCTGAATTCTGTCAATAAGGTGACATCAATTGATCTGAAAACGAATCCAGTCAGTTCGTCTCAGGAAATCTTACGAACCGTACCAGGTCTATTCATCGGACAACATGCCGGAGGGGGTAAAGCCGAACAGATTTTTCTGAGAGGATTTGATATTGATCATGGTACGGATATAGCGATTACAGTTGACGGTATGCCTGTCAACATGGTTTCTCATGCACATGGACAGGGTTACGCCGACCTCCATTTTTTAATACCCGAGACGATTGAGAAGATTGATTTTGGTAAAGGTCCGTACTATAGTCATCATGGAAACCTCAACACGGCGGGATATGTAGACTTTAGAACGAAAGATCGCTTGGATCAAAGTTCGGCAGGATTGGAAGTAGGCGAATTCAATACGCTCCGCGTCCATGGGATGTTTGACCTATTGGGGTCGAGCAAACAGCATAGTGCATACCTGGCCAGTGAATATATCTTGTCAGACGGTCCATTCGAATCTCCACAAAACTTCAGGAGGATGAATATCATGGGAAAATACTTCCATGAAATGGATAGCGGTGACCGTCTGTCCTTCGTGGCTTCACGTTTTTATTCCCAGTGGGATGCGTCCGGGCAGATTCCACAGCGGCTTGTGGATGATGGGAGCATTACCCGGTTTGGTGCCGTCGATGATACAGAAGGTGGACAGACGTCACGTACTAATTTGGCACTTGATCATACGAGAATTCTTGGGGATAACACCTTTATACGCAATCGGGCTTATTTGTCGGAGTACGACTTTGAACTGTATTCCAATTTTACATTCTTTCTCGAAGATCCGGTCAATGGAGATCAGATCAGACAACGCGAAAACAGAAGCATTTATGGAATCAACTCCACTCTATTTCACAATATAACCGGGCAAAGATTTGATTTGGAATTAAGTTATGCGCTCGGTCTGAGATATGACAATATAAATGACGTGGAGCTTTCAAGAACGAGTAATAGACAAAACACACTTGAGCGACTCGCTTTTGGTAATATTGATGAATCCAATATCTATAGTTCTGTCAATGCCAATATTGGTTTTCGTGATTGGACAATCAATGCCGGATTGCGACTTGATTTTTTTGATATGAGCTATATTGACCGGATATTACCCCAGTATACGAGTAGATCTGAAAATCAATTTATTCTTTCCCCTAAACTGAATCTACTTTACAATCCGAATCCGGGATTACAACTCTTTCTAAAGTCGGGCATCGGATTTCATTCAAATGATACAAGAGTTGTGGTGAATAGAGAAGGCCGGGAGGTACTTCCTGCAGCATATGGGATTGATCTTGGAGGAGTCTTCAAGCCTTTGCCTCGTATTTGGATCAATACAGCATTATGGTACTTGTTTATGAAACAAGAATTCGTTTATGTGGGTGATGCTGCTGTAGTTGAACCAAGCGGACGTACCGAAAGAAAAGGCATCGACCTGGGTGTAAGGTATCAATTGGCAGAATATCTTTTCTTGAATACAGACCTCAATTATACTCAGGCACGTAGCCTGGACGATGGTGAAGGTGAAAATTATATCCCCTTAGCACCTTTATTCACCGGAGTTGGAGGAATTACCTTCCGTAAACCCTCCGGACTATCCGGATCCCTGCGTTATCGGTTCATTGGTAACCGGCCAGCTAACGAAGACAATTCTATTGTTGCCGAAGGTTATTTTATCACTGATTTTAATGCATCCTATACCTGGAAGGATCTCACCATTGGTCTTATAGTTGAAAATATTTTCGATGTAGAATGGAATGAGGCCCAGTTTGCGACTGAATCGAGACTGAGGAATGAATTCCAAGGTGTTGACGAACTGCATTTTACACCAGGGGTACCAAGATTCCTGCGTGTAAACGTGCGGTACGGATTCTAATTCTGAATTTTCAGTTGAAGTATCCATCGCTCAACTTCTAAGGTGGGCGTTTGCTCCCCCTATGGCGGGATGAGTTCTTGCGGGCAGGCATATCAGGTTATACAAGGCGAAGCCTTCATGAGCAAATGATTGATATCTGTGCTAATCTGTGTCAATCTGTG
>JANQHF010000004.1 GCA_028282725.1 Saprospiraceae bacterium | reverse complement strand
TAGGGGCGAAATATCTCTAGCCCGGGGGTAAATGCGAAGTATGCAACCCTCGGTGGAATTTTGAGGGGGGTTATTGGTTTTGGCGCACATTCTCGAGACAAGAATTGTGACAAAACCTTATCCCACCCACATCAAGTCATCTCGCCTATGGTCTGACGACTCCGATAGTCGTGTCAGACTCGTCGGAGCGGAGCAAGCGCCCGACTTTAAGTCGAGTGATGTAACCACGCCCTGCAATCAACTTCCAAACTCCATAAACCAAAGACTAATGATTAAAAAGCCCCGTAGGGGCGAAATATCTCTAGCCCGGGGGAAGGGCGAAGCACGCAACCCCGGAGCGGAATTTCGTAGATGATTAACAGTTTTGGCGCACATTCTTGAGACAAGAATTGTGACAAAACATAATTGAGACGATATAGACGGCAGACGGAATCTAATTTTTGAAAAACGAGTAGATCAACAGATAACCGATTCACCAGTCTTTGGTCTTTAACATCTAGCAAGGATATAATTTGCAAGAAGTGTATAACGCTGCACTTCTCTGTACACTACATAAATCATCAAGGAAATCGAAAATAAAAGTCGAATGAATTAATCGTAATTTAAAGTCTCTTGAGACCTGCAAAATCATTAATAAAACAAAAAATGGAATTCACATTAACAACCAAAATAGAGGCTTCTGCCGAACAAATCTATAATGCCTGGTTAAGCAGTGACGGACATACGAATATGACAGGTGGTCCTGCGACCATTACCGATAAAGTTGGGGATCGTTTCACGGCCTGGGATGGATACATCGAAGGGAAAAACATCAAATTGGAACCCTTTACCCGAATAGTTCAATCGTGGAGAACTGCCCAATTCAAAGAAGATGAAGAAGATTCCCAATTAGAAATTATTCTCGACGAAAGTGATGGACAAACGGAATTGACATTAAACCATACCCATGTCCCGGAAGGTGGTGAACACTACATCAAGGGTTGGGACAACCACTACTTTCAACCGATGAAGAAATATTTTTCTAAATGACAATGGATTCCGAAATTCGCTGATTTAATTGTGATCAACATTATATTGACCAACGATGAATATCATTGTAATGAGAAAATTCCGTTTATAACTTAGGTGTCGTCTTTCGAGAGATATCATTTACACTGATTCACTCAATTGTCATTGACATGAAACAATTATTGTTGTTGTCTATACTTGCCGTTTTAGCGGTTTATGGCTGCACTGAATCTGAAACAAGTACACCGGAGGTGATTACGGGTTCCTTCATCAGCATAACCCCTGAAACAGTCATAATCGCTGGCGAAGTAAGTAATGACGGCGGAAAAAGAGTATCAGCCCGTGGTGTATGCTGGGACACGACTCCAACCCCGGCCATCCTCCATAGTGACTTTTCAATTGATGGAACAGGGGCAGGCAGTTTTACCAGTTCTATAGAGAATTTAGAAGAAAACACAACGTATTTTATACGAGCCTATGCTACCAACGACATCGGAACAGCATATGGTGAAGAAATCTCATTTCACACTGGAGCAGGAATATTGGATCAGTCCCAAACTGATATGTCCTATGGTTTTGCCGTAAGTCAGAATGAAGAGCGATGGCAAATTTTCAAACCTATGCTGAATAATATTTCAACAGTAGAAGTATTTATCGGTACAGTAGACCCTACCGGAAAATGCACGATGAAGGTCCAAAGTAGGAGTGGTGACAGTACTTATGTAGAACAAATATTTGACGCTTCAATGTTACCGGAATTTGACTGGTTTAAAATGGATCTGTTTTCCGTTCCGGTAACAACTGAATCAAGATTTCGCATCAGTATGACCAGGAGTGTGGTGCACTCCCCGCAAAATGCCATTTACTGGAGAGGGAATCAGCAATCAAACTATCCTGAAAATTCTGATGTACATCCCGGATGGACATCTTATGATTACGCTTTTAAAACTTATGGCTTTTAGCGGAACGAATCAAAGACTTCAACTGGCAATTTTCTTACTATCGTTGTGATCTAAAAACATCGACTGCATATGACAAGTCCAACACATCAATTCGAGAATTCCTGGGACAACCAGCAACGTGCAGAGTCATATGCAAAACTGGAGTTTCCGAATACGTATTATCTCGCTTACAGAGATCTTCCTGAGATTATTTCGACACATGTCAAAGGAAATCACGCTATTGATTTCGGTTGTGGAACGGGTCGGTCAACAAGATTTCTGAAAGACCTTGGATTCCATGTGATTGGAATGGACATCTCCTCAGATATGTTGCAAATCGCAATAAAATCAGATCCATCCGGAGAATATCTATTGGTTGAAAACGGGGAATACAGTCATCTTGGGCAAGGGCAATTCGACCTGGTACAATCCATTTTTACCTTTGACAATATCCCGGGCTGGGAGAACAGGACCAACATTCTGATTGAACTCCGAAAGCTGCTCAAACCCTCTGGAACAATGATTTGCCTGGATTCCACCCCGGAATTATATACCCACGAATGGGCTTCTTTTTCTACAATTGAATATCCTGAAAACCGGCTGGCTCAAACAGGAGACATCGTTCATAATATCATGTTGGATGTCGAAGATAAAAGACCGGTTGAGGATATCTTCTGGACGGTAGAAGATTACCTTGTATTGTTTGAACAGGCTGGTTTAAAAGTGGAATCCATTTACAAGCCCCTGGGGAAAAAAGACGAACCATTTCAATGGATTTCGGAATTGCATCTGGCACCATGGATTATATTTGTTTTGACCAAAAACGTCAGTTAACAAAGGCGAATCTAATGCCGTACGCAACCATTCTTAGAATTGGTTGGATGAAAAACTGGAAATATTTTTTCGTTCTGGTTGACGTCATTATCATTAAGATATTCCTGCAGGTTTATGCTATTAACAGTGTATTCGAGTTGCACCGGGATGAATACCTCCATGTCGATCTGGGACATCATCTCTCCTGGGGATATGCTTCTGTCCCCCGGTTACCGGAGTGCTTTCTGCTCTCATCATACTCTTCGGCAAGTCTGCCTGCACGGTCATATTCATGCCTGCCTTATTCGGCATCCTCACCCTGATCGTGCTATGGAAGATGATAGAAGTCCAGGGTGGTCATTTGTATGCACTTTTTCTTGGTGCCTCCTGCGTTTTATTTTCTGCTTTATTGCGGATCAATGCATTGTATCAACCCAACTCCCTGGAATACCTGATCTGGATCTGTGTCTTCTATGTGATGATCCGGTATATTCAAACAGAATCCAACAAGTGTCTCTATGTCATCGCAGTCCTCCTTGCCCTTGTTGCGGACCGGTTTGACGATGATCCGGAGCGCACGCGTGAGAAAGAATTTTTTGAAGAAGTCAGACGCATTGGGCAAATACAGAACCCAAATGCCCGTGAGGTCGGAACTACTGTTTATCTCTTGAAAAATGCTAATACCTCTGTCAATGCAGTGCTGGAAGGTGAGATGAGAAGTCGATTGTTTCATGAATAGATTTTTAGATTAGTCCAGTGATATCAGGAATAATGCAACTTTCATTTCTAAAAGCTTTTCTTTTTCATACTTTTTTAGAAAAAGTATGAGCAAAAATCGTTCGCCTGAATTCCCTGTAAAAGAGCTTGTTGTCAACAACCACATTGTTTTGCATCCTTCTTCCAATTTCTTCTGAAGAACACAAACTTCCTCTTCATCTGAACGCTCTTTTAGCCCATGCAAGAATGGCCGCCACTCTCATGCGAACACGCAGCGCAATAAATGATTAGCTCCTTAGGAATGCTAAATGTGCACACCGATGTATTGAGAAATAACCATCTTTTACGACCCCGTAGGGGTCAAATATTTGAAGCCCAAGATGAGCACGAAGTGCAAAATCTTGGGTGGGAAAAGAGATAGCAATTACATCTGGCGCTTTTTTTGCGACCTCCTTATCTTCCTCTTATTCCGAGATTTTATGGTCTTGCAAAAAATGTGACAGATGGGTCAACAATATTCTTCTCAAACATCATCTCCTCTCATTAAAATGATCGGCCTTACATTAGTCTTATAAATACCAGATTAAATTATGAACAAACCCAACTGGCTATCGGAAGCGGAAAAACATTGGGAATCCAAAGAACCGAATGTCGAATTGGGACACCGGATCTCTGACATTTGCCTGCAAATGGGACTGAGTATGAATATCGTCAGGATCAAGGGCATGGGAGGTGTATTCAGAATTGCTCCTCCGTTGACGATAACAAGAGATGAAATTGATCTGGGCACAGATATTCTTGATCAGGCGATTCAGAAGGCACTAAATACTACCAAATAATCTTGGTTAGTTGCTCATTTTATCAATCAATTCCCTCAACAATTCATTTTGTTCTCGTTTTAATTTAAGATGTTGTCTGATGGGTGTGAATAGAAAAATGATGACAAAAAGAATAAAAGCAAAATAAACGATTGAGAGGAATGAGAACATGGGTGGAGACATATAATTGAGATTATGGCTGTTTCGTATAGTAAATTTCAATATTACTGCGAAATTCTATATTTCCTTCATAGAAAAATGACTTTTTTAAAATGGTAAAGGTTGAGTGTTCACGTTACCATCCCTCATGTATGACTAGTCCGAAACTTTCTTGAGTATCCCAGGCTCCTACTGAACTTGATCAAGGACATTATACTTCGTCTTTAGAAAATTCTATTTGTCCATTTTTACGATTTTTGAAATCTTGGCATAAATTGTCGACAATGGATAGGAGTGTTATGAGATAAAGTACTCCACTATTATCATTCTTTAACAACAGAATATGAAGATTGCTATACTACTGCTCAATCGTGGAAGAGGAAGCGGAGTAGTAGCCAAAGAACATGCAGAATTTTTATTAAAACAGGGCCATACCATTTCTTTCATCCATCCGGATGTGGGAGAAGGTGTCAAAGGAGTGAAAAACATAGATGTGCACTTACCGTCGGAAATCATTCCGGTCCATGAATATCTGCCTTCTGCAAAAACGAACCAGAAGGCGGTTTCTTCGATGAGCTATGAAGAGGCTATGGACTACGTCCCGGCTTATGAAAGAGCCCTGGAACAAATTGCCGGGGATACTGACGTCGTCATCGGCCACCACGCAAACCTCACTGCCATTGCTACGCGAAACATCTGTAAACGATTTGGCAAACCCTATGTCTTATTTCTCCACGGTACCGGCATCGAACCTCGTCACCATGGATATTACGACGACAGGCTTTGGCATCTGATTGAACAATCTGTCAGGGAGGCAAATGGATTGATTGTAACGACAGAATACGTGAGGGATGAATTGATCAGGAACATGATCCCCGTGCCTCCCGGTAATTTCCTGATACAACCTTGCGGTGTGGATCTGGCGGAATTCAATCCTGAAAATATCGGAGACATCAAAGAAAAATTCAATCTGCCCAGTCGTTATGTGATCTGTCCGGGAGCCTTGACCCATTCGAAGGGCCCGCAAAATGTAGTAGAAGCTTCCAGGGAATATCACGATCTTGTTCAAACCATTTTCATCGGAGACGGTGATATGAGGGAACAATTGGAGCAACAACTCGGAGATAGAGGAAGATTCCTGGGCTTCGTCTCAAATGAAGACAAGGCAAAGCTGATCAATGCTGCTACCCTTCTTGTGGCTGCACCTGAAAAAAAAGAACATTTTGGCATCATCTATACAGAGGCCATGGCCGGAGGTGTTCCAATCGTTGCCTACGAGGGAGGTGGAGTGAATTCAATTATTACGGATGAGACCGGCATCCTGACCCAAAGAAATCCGATGGCTCTTGGCACAGCAATACGTTCCCTTCTGCTGAATGATGAGCGAAGACAGGCAATGACTGTACAAAACCGGGCAAGAGCAAAGGAGCATTATGCCACAGAAGTGCTGGGACCCAGGTTGAACCGATGGCTTCAGGATCTGGTTAACAAGAGCTGAAAACTCAAAAGATGTCTGATACTAAATTGAACCGCGCTTCCTATGAAAAGCCCAGGGGCCGTTCTCCCTTCCGAACGATTTTTTTGCTTTGTCTTCCTTTTACCGGACCCAAGTCGTCATCCAGCCAAACTATAGCACCTGTCGGACATCTTTGAATGGGCTCATTGGTATCATGATCAAAACTATAGTCGACATAGGGTAAGTTGTTTTTCATAGTAATAAGATCACCGGGAGCATCAACCGCACAGAGACCGCAAGCCGTGCAGGCCACCTGGCAATCTTCGAGTATTTCGTCTCCTGCCTGTAGATTCTTACAGGCTACCCATAAGCGATGACTTATGGGCTGCAATGAAAACAAGTCTTTGGGACAGACTTCAACGCAATCACCACATGCAGTACATCCATCAACATTGACAACAGGTAGCGAATGATTATTCATCTCAATGGCATCAAAGTCACATACCTGCTCGCAATCACCAAACCCCAGGCAGCCCCAAAAGCATCCCTTTCCTCCTCCAGAGACAAGGGCAGCTCCTCGACAGGATTGCATCCCCTGGTAGATCGCACGATCGCGGGCAACATTGGTGCCTCCCGCACAGGCTAACCTCGCCACAATCTTTTCCTGTGTGCCCAGTGACACACCCAGGTAGTCAGCGATCGCCTGTCTGCCTTCCTCGCTGCTCACCGTGCACTTGACGGGCAAAACTCTCCCCGCCACCAGCGCTTCAGCAAATGGGCGGCAACCCGGTTCTCCGCATGCCCCACAGTTGGCATGAGGGAGCATCTCCTCTACCACATCGATCCTCGGATCCTCGTATACATAAAAAACCTTGTTGGCAACTACCAGGACAAGTCCGAGGGCCAACGCAATTCCGCCAAGGGTTAATATGGCAATGAGGATCGACATGCTTCAATAGATAACTTCAGCCCATTTCTTGCCAGCGACCAGCTCTGCTTTGCGCAAGGCCCATTTCTCTTTGGATCCCAGGATATTGGCAAATGCCTTCTCAAGCATGTTCTTTATCTTTTCATATCCGGCCACATAGATATAGGTATTGGTCTTGGAAAGCATCTCAACGATTTCGCCGGCACGCTCTTCGATCGCTACATCCAGGGCGATGGGATCTGACCAGTGCGGACGGGGGCTCAGGGCATGAAATGCCTCAAATGTTTCTTCGTCATAGTAATTGGTCAGGTCATTGTTTTTGTCATTCATATAAAGCAATTCCAATCCGCTTCGTGCTCCATAAAACAAGCGCACCTTCCCTTTCCAATCCCCGACATTATTGTAAATGTGTTTCACAAATGCACGGAAAGGAGCAATGCCGGTACCCATTCCGATCAGGATCAAGTTTGCCGTCTTGTCAGCAGGCACGACAAAAGGTAGTTCGTGCGGTCCTGTAATGGTGATGTTGTCTCCCACCTTCCTGTCACAAAGATAATTGGATACCACACCCTTGTACAGTTCTCCACTGAAATCATCCACATAACTGCATCTCTTGACCAGCATGGTAATCAGGGGATTGCCTTTTTGTGTATCCGGAAGATCGGCAATGCTGTACAGGCGATGATGGTATTGATTGCCAAACTCACCCGTGGAGCGAACCAATACGCCAAAGCTTTGGTCCACGGCGCATTCGAAACCGGGTTCCAATACCTCAAGGAGGAGTTCCCTGATTTCTTCTTTGTTATCAGGAGTGAGTTGCTCCGTCCGTTTGACTTCAGCTCGAAACTGTTGATCGGTATTTAAATCTGATAGATAAGCCATCGGTTTGATTTTTTGATTTAAAATCTCGTTGTTCTTTTTTCATTTTGATCCTGACAAATCACTCCGCAACCACAATCTCCACATCGGGAACGAAGAGCCAGCACGTCTTCCTCTTCAATTTCATCCGCAAAAATTTTACGCCACCAGCTTTGAGTCAAGCCCCATACAATCATGAGAAGGGTCATTCCAAAAATTGCCGTCAGAATCGTTATTGTCATATCTTCTTTTTATTGCATTCCCAATCCTGCAAATCCCATAAAGGACAGGGAAAGTATGCCTGCTATCATTAACGTCAGTGCCGTACCTTTCATAGTATTGGGCACTTCCGCAAATTCCATTTGTTCTCGTAGTCCCGCAATCAACACCAGTGCCAATGTAAATCCTGCACCTGCACCGAGGGCATATACGAAACTTTGCACGATGCCATATCCTTTGTTTGTTTGAAATAGTGCCAAACCCAGGATGGCGCAATTAGTCGTAATCAACGGCAGGAATATGCCCAATGTACGAAACAAGGCAGGAGACATTTTCTTAATGATCATTTCCACCAATTGCACTGTAGATGCAATGACTACGATGTAGCTTATCAATTGTAAAAACGGAGCATTGAGATAGACCAATAGTACATGAATACCGTAAGCACACATGGCGCTTATGACCATGACAAAGGTGACGGCTCCACCCATTTTGACAGATGTGTCCACCTTAGCTGACACTCCGAGGAAGGGACAGATACCCAAAAAATAGGCAAGGACAAAGTTGTTGACCAGGCTGGCATTGATGAATATGTTCCAAAGAGGTTCTGTATTCATGATGCTTTTCTTTCTTTGATGATATTGAAAATCAGCAGCCAGAGGGCCAATGTAAAAAAGCCTCCCGCCGGAAGGATCATGACGATCCACTCCTGGAATTGATCAGGAAACATAGACCAGCCAAAAATGCTCCCATTGCCAAATATTTCCCGTACTGCACCCAGGCAGAGCAAGGCAAATGTGAATCCCACACCCATTCCCAAGGCATCCATGATCGATCTTCCGATGCCATTCTTCGAAGCAAATGCTTCTGCCCGGCTCAATATGAGACAGTTGACCACGATCAGGGAAATAAAGGCGCCGAGGCTCTTGTGCAATTCCACACTGATTGCCTGGATGGCATAATCCGTGATCGTGACGAAGGTTGCTATGATCAGGATGTAGGAAGCAATCCGTACTTGCCTCGGAATAAAATTTCGCAATGACGAAACCAGGATATTGGACATGAGCAGGACGAAGGCGGTCGCCAGTCCCATCGCCAAAGCATTCCAGGCTGTATTTGATACTGCCAGTACGGGACACATCCCGAGGACCTGGACAAAGACAGGGTTATCGCGCCAGAGTCCCTTGATAAATTCATCGGTAGTCTGACCTTCGAAGTTCATTTTCAGTAATCCTGTCCGGGCCGATCGATCTCCTCCTTCCCTCATTGTTCTATACTTCTATCCTTATAAAAATCCTCCTTATACTCCTGGATTCTCGGTGCCCATTCAGTCATGCTCGTACCTAATATATTTCCGATTGCACGCGAGGAAATGGTAGCGCCTGTAATACCTTCCACCTCCCACGCATTCTCCTTGTTCCCAAATTTTACCGGGATGATCATATTGAGTAATGCGGTGCCTTCATCGTTTAACCGGGCGTCCAGAGATTCAAAATTGGATAAAAACCGCTGGTCCTTTTCTATTTTGTCGCCAAGGCCAGGAGTCTCTTTACTTTCGAGCACATGGGTCCCGATCACGGTTTGATGTTGAACGTTGTACCCATAGAGAATGCTGATCACATCTGCATAACCCTGGCCACTTCCCTGGATGGCCACTCCTGTAATATTACCTTTTTGATCATATCCCGCATATACTGTTGGGCCGACTGTCTCTTCACCCCCTCTCCTGACAAAACCTTGATCAATAACATATGCGAAGGGTACGGACTTGTTCGTACCTGGCAATACCTTGAATATCGCCCTGTCCAGTGCTTCAGCCTTCAACCGGGTCACACGAGGTAAGGTGCCCTCATAGGTAAGTGCGATCAACAAGGCACAAATGATGCCTACGCCAACCATGGCCACCAGCATCCTCGAGCCGCCCGAATGTGATTGATCATATGTTCTATGAGATGCCGTCATGCACTTTGTTTCAATTTTGTTGTTCCATATACCCTTGGTTGTATCACATGATCAATGTGGGGAGAGATGGCATTGGCAATCAGGATAGCATACATGACACCTTCCGGTAATCCACCCCAAACACGTATGATGATGGTCAACAATCCGATGATAGCACCGTAGATCCAGACTCCCAATGGAGTGATCGGCGATGCGACCATGTCTGTTGCCATAAATACCGCACCGAGCATCAATCCCCCGGAGCACATCATAAACATGGGCGGTGCATAATTTGCAGGATCAATCATGTAAAGCACTGAACTGAAGAGAAAGGCACTTCCCAATACGGCCAGAGGCGTTCTCCAATTCATCATCCCACGCCAGACCAGGTATATGCCTCCAAGGATGATGACCAGGGCGCTCGTTTCGCCCGTAGATCCACTGATCAATCCAAAGGCCAGATCGGAAGTATCCGTAAGCATCTTATCAAATTTCCATGCAGCCAGAGGCGTTGCACCACTGATGCCATCTATATTGGGCTCCATAAATGGTAGAGCAAATGTCGATGAAGAGAACACGAGGAAACGTTCGGGTAAAAATGATGAAGACCATGTCGTAATGGCAACCGGAAAGGCCGCCTGGAGAATGGCCCTGCCCACAAGGGCCGGATTGAAAACATTATATCCCAAACCTCCAAAAATGAACTTACCCAGGGCTATACCCAGCACACCGCCAAAGAAGGCCATCCATGCCGGAAAACCGGGAGGTAGCGTCAGACCCAATAATATTCCTGTAATCACCGCGGACCAATCATTGACCGTACTTTCCTGGCGACTCAACCGGCACAACATATGTTCGGTCAGCACACAGCCAACAATCGATGCCAGGATGACCATCAGGGCACTCAATCCAAAAGCATAAATTGCAAAGGCACATACGGGCAACAATGCCAGCACGACATGAAACATGATGGTATCGGTACTGATGTCCTTGGCAATGTGAGGAGATGTGCTGATATGTAATGTCCTCGGCAACATATCAGGCAGTTGTTTTCATGGATTGACGCTCACGTACAATAGATTTTGAGAAGCGGAAGTATTGTACAAGGGGTATATGCGAAGGACAGACATAGGAGCATGATCCGCATTCGAAGCAATCCATCAGGTGATATTGATCTGCCATTTCGTCATAGGCTTCAAATTTGGCCAATAGCCCCAACTTGGATGGATTGAGAAACAGCGGACAGGCTTCCACACAAGCACCGCATTTGATGCAGGGATAAATTTTCCGATTCCGGTGTTCCAGGGTCTTATTGAATACCACAATTCCGGACGTACCCTTCGTTATAGAAATGTCCAGGTTGGATACGGATACACCCATCATCGGTCCGCCCAGAAATACTTCTCCTGTCGTTTCACCTGCACCGACTTCATCTAATATAAATCTCAAGGGAGTCCCGATGGGCACGAGGTAATTGCCCTTCTTTTTCACACCCGGCCCGGTGATCGTAATGACCCTTTCCTGGATACCTCTTCCTAAAGGCAAGAGACGACCGATCTCCGCGGTAGTAGCGATGTTGACTACCAGGGCATGCACATCGATGGGCAATCCTCCGGAAGGTACTTCCTGACCCAGGAGTGCTGTAATCAGCATCTTCTCTGATCCCTGAGGATATTTTACAGGGACGACCTGCACGGTAATGTTTTCATCGTCTTTTACTCGTTCTTCCAGGTGAGCCGCCGCATCCTTCTTATTCGCTTCAATACCGATGATCGTTCGACCGGCACCTGTGGCTTTCATAAGGTACTTGATACCCGTGATGATATCATCTGACTGTTCGAGCATTACGCGATGATCTGTAGTCAGATATGGCTCACACTCAATCCCGTTGAGGATGAGTACTTTACATTTTTTTCCTTCCGGAACTTTGAGTTTAACATGAGTGGGAAAGGCCGCACCTCCCAAACCTACAATTCCCGCATCCTGTATTCCCTTTAGAATATCTCCGGGTGTAGCTGCTTCCAGGGACACTGCCGTACCATTCACTACTTCCTGGCTGGAAGAAGGAAAGGAATCTATGCAGATGCCCGGCACCATTTTGCCCGTTATCGACGGGACCTTGGCAATTGAACGAATGATACCGCATACCGGAGCATGGAGCGGTACAGACATATAACCGTCCGCTTCAGCTATGAGTTGGCCCCGGACTACTTCCTGGCCTTTATGGACGATGACCTTGGATGGGGAGCCAATATGCTGCTGTAATGGTAAAATGATAGTCGGCGCAAATGGGAATTGGTGAATCGGCAAATGACTGGTCTCCTCTTTCTCTTCAGGCGGATGAATGCCGTTCCTGAATGTATTTTTATGACGCTGAAAAAACTTCATCAATTGTATTTCTCAGCCCTCTTGATCCACTTTTCCATTCCCTTGGCCGTCGGATCAGCGGGTAAACCGGGATGAATGATCCGGGCAGGACATTTTTCCGCCGCCTTGACGAGGTCTTCATAAGGCCCTCCATCAGGATCTTTGATAAACGCTTTGCCATCTCCGTTGTACTCGAATATCCTGGGATTCAGTTTGGTGCACTCATCACAGGACGTACATTCATCGGTCTCCAGCCAGGGTGCCATATATTGATCGTTGGAAGAACTGTCGGAAGCCTCTTGTTTTACTCCCATTGAGTCGCCCAATTCCAATTCTAAAGCTCCTCCGTCACCTTCTTCTCCGGCCAGTTTCATTAACCCCTGGGCAATTTTTCCGATCACCTCTTTACGCACCTTTCCCTCTATGTTGATACTTTCTTCCGGCTTTGTTTCTTCCCCTGCCATGGCCCTGAGCATGATCCAGAAGTCACGACGCTCTTCGCAGGATTCTACAATCATCTTTGCTACCAGGACGCGACTTAGTCTTTGCTTTCGGTCAACGGCCCAGATGTAAGGGAATTTTCCTTCGCGTTCGTCCTCGTCCAGTTCGAGGAATTCAGAAAGAACAACCATATTTTCATTCCAGGCATCGCGGGGAACCTTTCTGAAGTGCTTTCTGAATCGTCCTTCGGTAATCGCAAAATCTGCAAATGTCATGGCCACTTCCATAGTCTTCTGACGGCCGTTTTCCATATACCTGAGTGTATAGCTTGGCCAGATTTTATCCATTTCCGGGTTGCCACTCAGATCAAACGCTTCCTCCACCTTTGTACCGGCGTCCGGATCGTATTTGAATATGGGATAAGCCCTTGATTCCACGGCCAATTTGGCTTGACGGACGCCGAGATCATCGCCGATACCGTGCTCCGGTTGACAGGAAGTGTACAAGTTAAATATAGCAGGTCGTTTTGCCATGAGGCCATCGATGAATCCCTCGATCATCTGGTTGGTATTAGCCAGGGTGCTTTGTAAAACATAAGTGTTGCGATGTGCGGCCGCAATCAATCCTATTTCCTTTCTGGGCTCCGGCTTTCCTTTCCAGACTTTTCCGTACTGAGCCATATCCGATACCTGGCCCATGAATCCCGACGTACAGGCCTGACCACCAGTATTGGAATACACCTGGGTATCGACGACAATGACTTTGATGGGTTTGCCGGAAGCCATGAGACGGGAGAGATTTTGAAATCCAATATCGTACATGGCACCATCTCCGCCCACAACTATGACCGGTGGACAGAGCAACCATTCTTCTTCCGTAAAATCATGCCAGTTGAAGTAGGTAAAGAACTCTTTAGTTTCATCAGTATCATAGCCATTGCCCAACTCGTGCTCTGCCTGACGAATGACCTTGAAACCCTCCGCCATCTTTGCCATATGTCCTTCGAAAATTCCCATTGCCATGGAAGGGGAATCCTGGAACAGGTGATTCGCCCAAGGAAACGGATAGGGATTGAACGGCCATGTACTGCCCCAAACGGAGGTGCATCCCGTAGCATTACACATGCCCATATTGGAACGACCCTTACCCGTCGTGCCATTGGTATATTTCCATTTCAGCTTCTTCAGTTTTGCAAGGACTTGCGACACTCGTTTTAACCATTCCTGGTCGATTGGTTCACTGCCTTTTGTGATTTCGAACTTACTCGTAATGCCGGCCATGGTAAGATCCTCTTCACTGGATTCCTCGAGAATTTTCTCCATGGTACCCGTATCGCTAATATCGACGGAGCTTAATAGTGTCTGTTGGATCCGGGTCTCAAGCTTACCAATCAATTCTTCGAGATAGGTCACGTGCTTTTTAATCCTGGGTTGCATCAAAGACTCTACTGTCGCCGTAAACAAATGGATAACGGATTTTTCAGAACAACCCAAACATGCACCATCTCCGCTGGCAAAATTCAGGTATGCCTCCTTATTCAATAAAATGGTTTCAAGCGGTCCGATCTTCTCTTCGAGATCATCGATTCTATTGTACTTATCCGGCGTAGTGGGCAAATCCATCCAGAGTCCCCACTCCTTGTGCAAACGATCAATACTGGCATCGGTCTGTGTCACAACCCGCAGGGCATCATCATCGCATACTTCGACACATTCCATACATCCCTTACATGTGGTGGGATTGATGGTAATGCTGAACAGACCACCACTGCCGGGCTCATCTTTCTCTTTTAAATCATAATAGGGACGGGTCAGTGCAAAATTGAAATCACCCAGTTCTTCCCTTAGCCATTCAAATTCTTCTTCAAGACCATTCCCGTCCTTGTTTGCCCGGATAGCAGAGTCGATGGCATCATTGATCAGGTTATTGACGGTTGCTCCATTTTGGGGCTGTTTAAAAAGAATTCGCAAATCATTCTCCAAACTTTTTACCTCTCTTGGAAGACAGTTGAGTTTTCCGTGTTTCTTTTTTACCCTGTTTACGAGTGTATCGAATACGTCGGATACATCACTCACCAAGCCAGGAATAGCAGTGTCGGGACAGATCGTATAACAATCGCCGCAGGCCGTGCAGTTATTGGGCACCCATTCCGGATGTTCGAATCGGATGCCGGTCATATCCCTGAACAGAGAGGATACTGCGGGCATTACACTCAGTCCGATGAAGGGATCTGTAAGATTATCATTCCCCATTCCGCGCAAATAGAAGTTGCCCGTCTGTTCCCAGAATCTATGAATATCGCTCAACCTGGAATCACTTTGAGGAATGTCCCGGAGCATTTGTGGAAGCGGTAATTCGGTATGACCGTTTTGTGGGATTGTCTGATCGGAAAGCTGCTTCCTTGTAATCTCGTGTATCTCGTCAAATCCCCGTTTGACCACGCGCATATTGTCATCGACGACGCGCTGGCCCTTGGCACCAAATTTTTTGTGGAGCTGTGCCTCAATCGCTTCGAGTAAATTTTCCTCTGTTCGACCGGACTGCTCTATAATCGGTGATGCTGCAAAGAATGCTCCCTGGAAAGCTATGCCCTGCATCCGAAGTTGAAGTTCGGGATCAGTGGCCTCCTCCCGTGCAATTTTGAAACCATCTATGTAGAATACGCGAATGTCATTGTCTATTATGACTTTTTGATATGGTTGCGGAATATCCGCCCAGACCTCATCGGCTTTTTCTTTTTCACTTTGTATAATGAGGCTTCCTCCTTTCTTGAGACCAGCCAGGGCATTGGTATGTTTGAATACATTGGGGTCGGGAGAGAGCACAACATCAACGAAGAAATATTCGCAATTAATTCTGATGGGCTCTGGCGAAGCAGCGAGATAGTAAGTCGTTGGTTGTCCTTTTTTCTCTGAACCGTATTTGGGATTCGCCTTAATATGATAGCCAAGCAGCTCAAAGAGCGTCATGGCGAGATTCTTACCTGTGGTCATCGCACCCCAGCCTCCAACGGAATGAAAGCGTACCGTAATCGTATCGGGTGGCATCAGGTTTGGATTCTCACTTCCACGGATGGCAAGGTCCTTCACTTCAGGATATTCATCGATAATGCTTTCCTGGTAAGCCCTTTGTTTAGGAGTGAAAGGTTGATCCCGTACGAAATCAATAGAAAGATAAAACTGGCGTTTTTGTCCTCCGTCGGGCAACATATTTTCAATTGCACCGATAATTCCTTCGGGTTGCAAATCACGACTGCCCAGGCCAAACGCACCCGAATAAATGGAGGGCATTTCTGATAATTTATATGATGCAAGTTGCGGATATGGCAATGCTCCTTTGGCAGCTCCGTTTTCAAGGCTCTTGGTAAGAACCGAGCGCACTTCACGAGCTATAGGGTGATCTTCTGCAAGGGGTTGATCCAAGCGCTCAAGAATACATACTCCCTTTTTTCCTTTGAGTATCCTTGACACATAATCACCGGGAAACGGACGAAACATCACGAGATCGACCACACCAACTTTAATGCCACGGGTTTCCCTGATATAGTCAACGACGACTTCTGCACTCGGTATCACAGATCCCTGGCCGAGAATGAGATAGTCCGCATCTTCAGCACGGTAGGTCATCACGCGTTCGTATTTACGACCTGTCAGCTCGTAGTAGTCCTTGAATGCTTCGTCGGTCAACTCCTGTATATGATCAAAAAAGAAAGGTCGTTGGGCGGCAACACTCTGCATATAAGCGTCCTGGTTTTGTACGATCCCTGCCATGACCGGGTTGTCCACATCCCATAACTCCGGAATCCTTCTTCGTGTCTCACCATAGATCATGCGTTGCGCCGGTGTGGGCGTTTCGATGATATCGTCAGGTCTGCCGAGAAACTCTTTGATCAATTGACGTTCTGGCAAGAGCATTGATTCGATCAGGTGCGTGGTCAGGAACCCATCCTGGGCGATAATACCCGGTGTCAGGGACAACTCGGCTATACGGTGAGCAATGATGTTGAGATCGGCTACGTGCTGGGTTTTGTTGGCAAAGAGTTGGAAGAAGCCGGTATCATCCACTGCGTGATAATCATCGTGTCCTGCGTGTACATTAAGTGTGGACTTTGTCATTGCACGGCAACCTATATTGAGTACATAGGTCAGTCGTTTACCTACAGCGGCATACAAGGATTCATGCATGTAGGCAATACCTTGCCCGGATGAAAAGTTGGCCGCCCGGAGGCCGGTCATGGAGAGGCCTGCGGTCACTGCAGCTGCCGCGTGTTCACCTTCGGGTTCAATGAAAATCAGCGGACGATCCGAAATATTGAGATGTCCGTTGGCGGCGGCTTCCGCCCAAAATTCTCCCATTTGGGTGGATGGGGTGATTGGGTATGCTCCTGCTGCATCGGTGGATTCGCGCTCGCACATAATGGCAGCAGTATTTCCGTCCATGGCCGCACGTTGACCCGGGAATTTAAATTCCTTGATTTCCTTTTTAGACATGCCTTATAGTTTGTCGTGAGGTACTAGGTGTTCTACCCGGTAATGAGAAGTTCTTTGGTTCGTTATTTCTATGTGTTGATGCTTGCTCATTGATTTGGTGAGATGACTATTTGACGCGCTTGCTCTCGGGCCATGCCTGATGCTGCATCAAACCAACAGCCTTCTCGGCGACATCAATACATTTCTCTAGGTTGTCCATGTTGATATAACGCATTTGCTCATTTCCCTCGTGAGGTACCAGTTCCATACTTAATTCACCGAAGCGGCTATCCAACCGGGCACAATAAGCCCCCATATCGTGCAGTCCGATGGGTCCGGGACTATGTCCTCTTTGGTGTAAAAAGGACGTAAAGACTAGCTTCAATACTGCCCGTACATTATTAAAGATCAATTGTGGTACGACATCCTCCTCTGCCCGAAAGAGTTCATTCCGGGCATTCTGTATGAATCCATTTGCTGTTTCAAAGTTGTCATTCAGGTTAAATTTGTTCATCGCTATCTATTATTGAACTCTGGTAATTAACTGATCAAAGTTTAGCTTTTAATTGCAGTTGGCCATTGATACGGGTCAACAGGGGTAGTGATCCAGATCAATGTTGGTCTTTAGCATTTGGGCTTTGGTCTTTGGGACCATCGCTCAACTTATTAGGCTGAGCGTAGTCGAAGCCACGGTGGGCGCCTGCTTCGCCTTTGGTGAGATGAATTCATGCGGGAGGGATGGATCTGGTCTTTGAGCTTTCCTTAAATCTCCTATTTAGCGGATCAAATGAATGGTTCCGGTGAATGATTCACTTCTATCTGAAAAAGTCACGTTTGCCTTATAAACATATACACCTTGTGGCGCATCTACTCCAGAAGGTAAAACACCATCCCAGGCCTCAGCAGGTTGCCCCTCATCGATTTGTTCTGAATACCAAACTACCTCTCCCCAAGGTGAATAAATTGTGATGTCATATTGAATAATGCCCAGTCCTGCAGGTTTGAAGACTTGCACAAGTCCTGTACCATTTTCCGGAGATAATGCATTTGGGGCATAAAATGAAGAGACTGATTCAGGTCGAATGAGCATTGCTATATCATCCGAGCATGTAATAAATCCTTCATGTTCGATAAAAGCCGTCAGGCGAACACTGTCAGGTAAGTTAATATTATAGATATGAACGGGATTTTCTTCTGTCGACTGCTGACCATCACCAAAATCCCATAGTAAAGAAGTGAAGTTGACACTTTCATTAGAAAATGCCACATCACCGATTAATACAGGGTCAGGATTTATGTTAAAACGAAAATCAGCTTCAGGAATACTTCTGATATCAAAGAATCCATCAATTTCAAGCGAATCGATGCAGGTAGTTCCATTGATCGCAACAATTTTTAGATCATATATGCCCGACTCTTCAAATTGCACTCGAACATTAGATCCATTCACCATTGTGACCCCGGGAATCGTCCAAATATATTGCTCGCTACTTGCGTCTATATCGGAAAGATTTATTTCATTTCCAACACATTCCAATACTCGCAGGAATTCAGGCATGATCATGGGTTGTGCGAATATGGCCAAAGGTGAAAAGATAGAGTCTGCACATCCAAACTCATTTGCCGCTCGTAATCCAATATCCACCAATCCAGTTTGATCCGGTGCGATATTCAGATCTACTGTATTGGCAAGGAATGTGCCGTTCAAACTCCATTCATAGGTCAGTCCGCCGGTCGAAGTATTTGTGACCGTGAGGGAATCGCTACCAAGACAGAATTCTGATTGCGATAAATCAAAAGATGCCGTTGGCAAGTCATAAATCGTGATGGGTTCGCTCAGTACTGTGGATTGGCACCCAAACGGATCAGTTGCTATTGCTTTTACGGTATATACACCAGCAACATCAAAAACAAATTTAGAAATCGATTCAACATTTGTTTGTCCATCTGAAGCCAACCAGGAATAGGTATAGTTGCCAGATTCATTATTTTGAAGTGATAGTTCAAATGGCGGGCAAGCAAATATTTGTTCGTCATCCAGAGATAATGTTGGATTTGGTCTTACTGTAATATTTTGTATAGTAGTATCAGGACAGGCAAATTCATTATAGGCGATCAATTGTATTGTATGGACAGCTGTGTCATCAAACAGATATTGAGGTTCATCGGTCCTGACTTTTATTAGTGAATCAAAGGTCCATTCATAGATTGTTGCTTGCAAAGAATTATTAGTAATATTAAGAGTATCACCAAGGCAAATCGCTGGTTCGATTTCAAAAGCCGCGGTAGGTCTTGGTAAGACCCCAAGCACAGCAGTATCCTTATCAATTCCGCATCCCATTGCAGAAAGTATGATGGTATATTCACCAGGTTCATCAAAACGAGCCTCAGGGTTTTGTTCGAGTGAAGTCATTCGATTTCCGGAAGGTGATGTCCATTCCCAATTCAGTATTGATCCCGCTGTTGAAAAACTTAACAACTGTAAGTCAAATGGCGGACAAGCCGCTATCGTATCGAGCTGAATTGCAGCACGAACATCCGGAGGTTGAACGGTTAGTACTTGATTGAAGGTATCAACACCACATTGGTTACGGGCAATAAGTGAGATCAGATAGTCAGTAGGCACATCACCGGTACTGAAATAAACTTGTGTATCAGGTATTGGGTTTGTACTGGTGATTCCATTACCGAGATCCCAAATGAAATCATCCGGACTCCCAAATGAAGAGTTTTCAAAAGTCACTTCGAATGGCGAACAACCTTCGTCCATGGCAAATCCGAACGCAGCGATAGGTCTAGCCTCGACCATTATATTTATACTGGAAATTGCCTTCCCACATCCATTCGAAGCAATTTGGCTTATTAAGATCGTACTGTCTGCTAAAAGACTGTCAATCACGAGACTTTGGATTTCGTCAAAAGGCACTTCTCGGTCATTGATTTGCCAACTACTATTAGATTGATAGCCACTACTTTCATCCTCGATCTGTAGCAAAAAAGGAGCACAGCCTGAGTCTTCTGCGAGGTCAAACTGAGCAACCGGGGCATCGACCACTTGCACTAATTTCACTAATGAATTGACACAACCCTCAAATGAGGTAACAGTCAATTCTACTGACAAATTACCAGGGATCGCAGCAGTAATTACAGGATTCCTTTCTGAAGACAGGAAATTACCATTTAGCAACCAGCTATACTCATGATCTCCTTCAGTTTCATTTTGAAGATCCGTGGGTTGATTAAGGCAAAATGTCGAGTCAGTCGAAAATTTCGGATCCGGAAGAGCATTGATCGTTACTCGTTTTGAAGCACAGGAAGTACAACCCACTATGTCCTGGCTCGATATGCAATATTCAAAATCATAGGTCTCACCTGGAGTGAGTAGACTTATATCGACTTGTCCTGTTGTTATATCGACAAGACCGGGCCTGGCACTCCAGGTACCTCCTGGTGGGCTAGGGCTAGTCAAGTTCACAATGCCGCTCGAGGCACAGAATGATTCATCAGGTCCAGGATCCAGACTAAGACCGAGGTCAAGTACCGTTATATTCGTCTGTAGCTCTTGTCGGCAATTCGTTCCATCATTCACAATGTATCTGAAAATGTTGCTTCCCGTATTGTTTGCACCTATGCTTATGATTCCTGTTTGTCTATCTATGCCTGGTCCCGACCAGGTACCTCCAGGAATATTAGCATTTAATTGAAAGGTGGAGGAAGCAATACAAACCGTTGTATCCGGTGTAATCTGAAGTTCAGGTAATTCGCTAAGTACGATCTGAGCTGAATCTATGACCGTACATATATCTCCAATAAAACTGATTCGAACTTGAATTGTATCTTCTGAAACCATACTCCCATCAAGCAGGCCATCATTTTGGATTATTCCAGGTCCGGACCATTCCTGGATGATCCCTGATATAGAAGAAATACCAAAAACCTCTGTCAAGTCGACGACATCCAATGTTCGGCAGAGAGACACCATATTTGGAATTGCAGGAGGATTCAATTCATCGACAACTACATCCCCTTGTACGCGGGCGATACATCCATTACTGCCCATGACACTATAAACCACTTCTGTAGTGCCCGCACCAGCCTCTTCAGGATCAAAGAGACCCAACGAATCTACTCCTTCACCACTCCATACACCACCTGAAATACTTCCTGTCAGAAACGCGGGAGGGTCTGTAATGCAAAAGCGTGCCGGGTCAATAGAAACAGCTTCAGCCTGTTTCACTTCGATTGTGATTTCATCTGAACCGGAGCATTCACCATTGCTGATTTCATAGCGAATGTTTGTCGAAGACTGACCAACGAGGGAAGGATCAAAAATGCCCAATTCCCGATCAATGATACCCTTTCCAGACCACGTTCCCCCAGCAGCATTGACTTGCAAAGTGTCCACGTCGTCAGCAGAGCAATATGAAAGGTCGGTCTCTTGTATCTCAGGTATGATCCGGGCGAAGACCACCACTTCTGTTTGATACGTACTATTGCCACAAGAACTGAATACATTCATTGTAACCGGGTAATTACCCGGTTGATCAAATTCAATGTTTATTGGATTAAGCTCGGATGACGAAATGGGATTTCCTCCAATGAAGGACCAGGACACTGATTCAATGCCGGTGACATTCATGTAAGAAACGTCAGGTGTATAATTTGCTGTTTCACAGTATGCAGGAGGATCTTCCAAATCAGCGATTGGCTGGTCTATTGCTTGGATTGTATCTGTCAGTGATGTAGTCCCACAAGCATTGGTAGCGTTGAGCGAAATGACATAAAACCTCGGATCAAATAAGGTGATCATCAAAGAGTCATCACCTGAAAGAAACTCAGTTGTATCTGTAAATTGCCATGTACCGGGAGACATATTGGGTTGAATATTCCAATTAATGGTTCCGACTGTAGAGGTCTGGTTAATGAGGGTTACTTCGGATGGTATGCAAAAGTTTTGCTGAATCGATGCAATATCAAATTCAGGAAGTGGATCCTCCACGATACGAATTGATCTTGTTGTGGTAGCCGGACCACAAATATTCTCTACACGCAAACTGACCTGGTAGATCCCGGGTGAGTTATAAGTATAAGAGGGATTACGTTCCGTAGAAGTACCCCCATCCCCAAATTGCCACCCATAGGAATCCGGATCTTCATTACAAGCAGCTTCAGTGAAATTGACTCTCTGACCGACACAAGCTTCTGACGTGACATCTATTTCTGATTCTGGCTTTAGGTCTACAGAAATCGTAGTTGTACCTTCACTGCATGAATAGGTATCTCCACAAAATTTTCTGCCAATAAATGAAATTACAACTCTGAGGCTTGATCCTGCTTGACAGCGATCTATCGCTGAATAATCATAGACGTGATCAATGCTGTCATAAGAATTGATTGTATCAATGCGTTCATCTCCCCAATCAATAATGAATTGGTCAAAATCCAAAAATGTAGAAGAGTTTTCTAGGATTACTCTCTCAGTCTCACAAAAGACGGACTTCCCCATAGGAGTAAAATCCGCAAATCCTAAATCCGGAATATTGCATTCATTGAATCGATCGCAGATCACTTGACTGTGCACTAGATTTGTAATAAACATCAAAAAAACAATGTTGAATAATCGATTTCCCCTCACTACTTCTTCCATTTTGTCAGCGAATAGTAAAAAAGGTCCTGATAGCGCTTCATGCCGGCATACTTGTCACCAGGGCATTCGATTGTATCTGTGGTAGGATCAGATTCCATACCTGCCAATGAACAAGTGACGCTTTTTTTAAAGTGATAGGTTAACGAAACTTCCATCATATTGGATCGTGAATTTTTGAAACCTGTCAATCCTGTTGAAAAATTGATACCTAAATCCACGCGGTGATCCTCGGCCCGGACTATTGCCAGATCGAGTTGCCCGATTAGAGTATTGGTAGAGATCTGATCAAGGTTCGAAGGACTATACTGCAAAAAAAGCCCAAATCTCGCGTCCCGATTGTACCCAATCGAAGCACCCATTTCCCAGTAATTTAGCCTTGCCTGGTGTTGATACACAACAATTGGGGTTAATGAAATAAAATAGTCAGTCGCAATAATCGGCCTGATCTCGGCTTCGGCAAAAAACGAGTACCTGGCAGGAATTTCAGCAGTTAAACGCTGAACGGATTCAATATTGCCAAGGTCATCGCTGAGGGCTAGAACATGCGTAATTGATGCACCCAAAGAAGTGATGATCTTGCGTACATTACGCTTCTTGGCATTCCAGACAGTCACAAAAGTAATTCCCAAAGAGGGACTGAAGAATGAATTCGAAAGACCGGTATTGTCTGGAGGGATAAACGATGTCGGATTCGATACTCCGGAAGCATTAACAGGTCCGTATTTAGGGTCGAGCTGATCTGAAAAAACCAGCCGGTCATAGTCAATCGATTTTTGAGAATAGCGTGGAGAAAAACCGATTTTTACGTTCTGTAAATGGTTTCCGATCGTAAAAGGAATCGTACCTGCAATATTGAAGGCCCCTTCCCGGGTTGTGAATCCGGCTGTTCCTTCGGAGTCATGCAAAAAACTTAATCCCCAATCGAGAAAGGTGCATGGCAAGCTTTCTTCCACAGCAAAGTAAGTAGTCTGAAACC
Organism: Saprospiraceae bacterium; assembly: GCA_028282725.1. Classification (GTDB taxonomy): domain Bacteria; phylum Bacteroidota; class Bacteroidia; order Chitinophagales; family Saprospiraceae; genus JAJRXG01. The sequence goes on along the minus strand of JANQHF010000004.1, from coordinate 124,317 downwards.
ATGGATCGAGAATATGCCATTGACGTTTGTGTTTAGCAGTGATAGACAGCGATCCTGTGGTACCCACCAGGGATGGGTTGAAATAAGATTTTCCAGTTTCGAAATTGTTAAAAAAAGCATCCTGGGCCTCAGATGAACCACAAAGTAATGCGATAGTCACCAAAGTAAGGAAGCCCCTAGTTCCGATAAAGAGTAATTCTCTCATCATGCCAGAAGCCATGTATATATTAGACTGATGCATATGTGAATTAAAGAATTATTCACCACAATTAGTGAATTTTTACAATGTTTTAGGATTAGTTTAGTTTTCAGACTGATTGTTTGACATATTTTTAAGAGGTTCTTATCTAATAAGGATCAAAAAAGCGGTAGGATCTGTTAAATAATCTTTATGCTAAGTAATATGATGCGGCGACAAAAGTCTTTTAATCGTCATACTATTATCAAGTAAAAACAAAGTTTCACAAATCAATCTTCCTATTAATGTCTTCCCACCCCAAAGCATATTTCTATCGCAAGATTGTAAAAGCCAAATTATACATCGATGCCCTTTATGCGGAAAGCATTGATGTTGACGACATTGCATCCGGGGGACACTTCTCGAAGTACGATTTTATCCGTCAATTCAAAAAGGTCTATCAAAAGACTCCTTATAATTATTTGAAGTACGTCCGCATCAATAAGGCCATGGAATTGCTTCACGACGGAAGGTCGATCAGTGATGCATGTTTTGACGTTGGGTATGAAAGTCTTTCCTCCTTCAGCGGTTTATTTAAAAAGGAAACCGGGCTCAGTCCATCCCAATATCAAAAAGCTTATCGCGAACGAGAAGCTTCTATCGAAAATCAACCGCTGGGTTATATTCCCGGATGCTATTCAGAAAAGTTCAATTGGAAAAAGAGCAATTTTGAAGAAATACCCGGAGACTAAAGCTCATTACTTCGCATTATTCTTTCATTTAAAAAATAAGTTATGATTACGAAATTGAGCCATGTCAGTATTTACGTGTTAGACCAGGAAAGCGCCTTTGATTTTTATGTCAACAAGTTAGGTTTCAAAGTTCATACCGATGCTCCTATGGGAGAAGGGGCCCGATGGTTAACTCTGGTGGCACCCGAACAATCCCAATTGGAAATCACATTAATGGCTGTGAAACCAGGCATGAATTTCAGCGAAGAGACGACCAACCAAATGAAGATCCTGGTTCAAAATGGCACCTTTGGATTAGGTGTATTTGAGATTGCAGATATTAATGCAACCTATGAAGAACTCAAGGTGAAAGGTGTAGAATTTACATAGCCACCTACCTAAGAATTTTATGCCACTGAAGCTCTGTTTAAGGATGACTCCGGCAACTGGTTCTCTCTTACCGAGAAGAAAGAGTCAGCTCATCGCTACTTGTTAATTGTTGATTGTCACTGTTCAGGCCTGAACTATATATATTCAATACTCTAATTTTTTTGCAATGGTCAAAGTCTTATATTTACATATTATAGAAATGCTCATTAGTTATTTGTCTGTAATCATCCAAAAGCCATGAATCAACTCTTCGTTTATGGTACCCTGGCTCCCGGCAGACCCAACGCATTTGTCCTGGAAAACATAGGAGGTAGTTGGAAACAAGGAAGTGTGAAAGGTACTTTTTACGAAAAAGGTTGGGGTGCCGCGATGGGCTTCCCGGCCCTTGTACTCGAATCAAAAGGTGATATCATTAAGGGATTTGTTTTCTCTTCCGAAAACCTTGCCGATCATTGGGATGCCCTGGATGCCTTCGAAGGCCCCGCCTATAAACGGGTACTTACCAGTGTACAAATTTCCGATGAACAACAGGAAAATGCATTCATTTATGTGTTGAATGAGGAGGAGTGAAGAATCATAATATTCATTTCAAGAAATTAACAATATCACAAGGCCAGTTTTAATTTTGAACAGAATAGGCATTCGAAATCTATGAATAAGCTCATCCAGGCTATTTCTTTAAAGACTTCGCTTGATCCGGAACTGACCGCGGCAATTCCCGTTAGTTTTGAATTCTTAAAGGCAAGGAAGGGTGAGAATCTCCTGTTAGAAGATCAGCGCGCCATGTACCTGTACTTTGTTGAAAAGGGCATTGTGCACAATTACTATTTCCAGGAAGACCGGAAAGTCACTTCCTGGTTCTATGCGGAAAATCAATTCATCACAGCCTGGTATAGCTTCTATTCCCAACAACCCAGTTTCGAAGAAATCGAGTGCCTGGAGGATTGCGAATTATACAGGATCAGTCACTCCGATTATCAAAAATTGATAATGCAATTTCCTGCATTTGCTATTTTTGCCAGGTTGTTGGCTGAAGAAATGGTGGGTTTTCTCGATCACTTTTCCAAAGGTTGGTCATTTCTTTCCGCCAAAGAAAAGTACAAACTATTAAAATCGTACTTCCCCGATGTTGAGCTAAGAGTGAAATTAGGATACATTGCCTCCTTTCTTGGCATAACGCAAGAAACGTTTAGCAGAATCCGGGCTGAACGATGATTTTTTGATATAGATCAAAATACGCTCGAATGTAGCACTCTAGTTTTGTACGAAAATCTTTATATGACGAATTCAACCTTACTGTTCAGAAGCCTGGCAATAATCATTCTTTTAGTCGGCACGGCACACTTGTTTACATATGCGGTCAAGGATGACCAAATCCAAACTTCAGACCAAAATAAACCTTTATCAATCTCAACTATAAATGATTCTCAAGAGCATTCGGAGCATTTTTATTCCGGGTATGTTCCTGGTTCAAATGACATAACTTCAACATCAAATGAGGGCGAATACGACTTAACTGGATATTGGAAAGTGACTTACAACAGTAAGGACTTTAAAGGTTCTGTGCTCTATGAAATCAAAAACGAAGGATCAAACTTCAATGCATACACCTACCGCTACGAAGATGAAAATGGTAATAGTCAAAAAGCGGAAGGATCGAAAATATTGATCATAAGATCACTGAAAGGAAATCTGGGCGGCGGCATTTATAAGTTGGAATATGAAGGCCAGCAATACGAAGTTGAATGCCAGGTGGAGATCATCGATGAAAGCACGATGCAGGTAAGCTATGACTATTATGGCTATAGCGATGTTGAAACATGGAAAAAGCAGATATTATGATCGAATTACTGTCAAAAAGGCTCGAATGGGCAGATATAAACCATTGGTTTTATATCCTCAATGAACTCAGTTTTGTATATATCATTCTTCCGTTTTTCATCCTGGAGCTCATACGATATGCCGTCCTCAGGAGATTGGACATAAATCTTATTTTGGATAGTGTCGCAAATGTCATAACATTTGGTGCTTTCTTCCTCATTGAAATCTTCCTTGGCATCCTGGCCGTAACAAAGGGCTACTTCTGGATCTATGAAAACTTCAGCCTACCCCATCTTGAGCTCAACTGGGCCACGATTGTTTGTTGTGTCCTGTTGGCAGACTTCGCATATTATTGGGAACATAGAATGATGCATCGTATAGGGATTGGTTGGGCAACACATACGGTTCATCATAGTTCTCCCCACTTCAATATGTCTGTTGCCTATCGCTTTGGCCCCCTTGATGCCATATTGCCCATTTTGTTTTCTTTGCCATTGGTCATGTTGGGTTTTCATCCTGTTCTCGTTCTGCTATCTGAGGTTTTCGTCCAGGTCTTTCAAACGCTCTTGCATACCGAGGTTATTGGAAAACTGACCAAGCCTGTAGAATACATTTTTAATACACCTTCACATCACAGGGTTCATCATGGCTCTAACCGGCAGTATTGGGATAAGAATTACGCCGGGATTTTAATCATTTGGGATCGGATGCTGGGCACTTTTGAGCCTGAAGTAGAAAAAGTCATCTATGGTATATCAATGCCTGTGAATAGTGTAAACCCGATCAATGTTTTTCTTCATGGCCTGTTTCGCTTTTTTAAAAAGCTAAAAGAGATAGAAGGACTTTCCAATAAATTACTGGCCTTTGTTAAACCCCCCGAATGGATGCCGAATCAACAAATGGAAAAATGATACAAAAGGCATCAACGCGAGAATGGACTTTATTTATATCGACAATGATCATTTTTATCACCGGAATGATCATGATGATGATTTTTGAGATTCACAATTTTTTTGGGTCTGGACAAGCTACATTATACTCTGGACCTGGATCGAAATGAAGATTGCTCAAAACATTCACCCGAAATGGTCGACTTGGTTATGGATTATTTTAGGGTTGTGTATTGTGGATATTATTATCATTCAAATGATTCATTAAGAGACAATGCAGACCAATAACATCATCTATGCTGACTTGTCAACCTATACTCCCCGTGAGACGATCACATTTTACGAAGCTGTATTCGGATGGAAATACTTCGAGGATCAGGGCTACTACATGGCCTATACGGGAGACAAAGCAGTTGCTGGGCTCTATGAAACACCGGAGAAATTCAAGCAACTGCGGATGCCTCATTTCTGGATGACATATATGCAGGTTGGGAACGTGCGAAGTACAGTTGACAAGGTAAGAGAACTTGGGGGAACCGTCGAAATGGTCAATCACGATGACTCTTTTGGAAGAGTTGCTTTGATCCGCGATCCACAAGGAGCGGGATTTTCCATTTCTGAGGGGGATAAGCTAATCAATACCCGGACCATGAATGAAATCGGCACCTTGATTTGGAATGAATTACACGTTTCGGATGCCCATTCGATCATTCCATTTTACCAGGGAATCTTTCATTGGACAATCAGGGAATCAGAAAACAATAATTTCGCCATTCAGAATGCTCATAACGAACATATAGCTGATGTACTGCAAATTCCCAACGAAGTCAAAGGAAAATATGAATACTGGGTTTGTACTTTTGGTGTGGAGGATTTGCAGGAAAGTTGTGATAAAATTGTAAGCAATGGTGGAGCCACTGTGGCTGATGAAGGAAGCAGGATGCTCTGTACGGATGATTCCGGTCAAGCCTTTTTCTATATCCAAGAAGCCAGGACTTCGTGAGGAGAATGATCTAAATTCAGGATCATGTCTGTTTTATCCAATTTACTTCTGATGACAAATCCTTTGAATCATTTGAACAGGAATGTTGTGAGAATACGTCCTGGCAGCCAGAAAATGAATATCAAACTGCATCATTTTGACTCGTGATGTCGTTTTACTGATTTGTTGATATCATTAAACGTATGAATTGATACATGGACAATCCGGGAAAAGGTAACCATCTGTTCGTATACGGAACCCTGGCACCGGGCCGGCCCAATGCTCACATCCTGGAACGGATTGGCGGATCCTGGAAACTAGGATTTGTTAAGGGCAGCTTCTATGAAAAAGGTTGGGGAGCTGCTCCGGGTTACCCGGCCCTGGTACTCGAGGAAAACGGAGATACGATTGCCGGTTTCATTTTCTCATCTGAACAATTAGCGGATCATTGGGATGCCCTGGATGCATTTGAGGGGCCGGCCTGTAAAAGGGTCTTGACCTCCGTACAACTTGGTGATGGCAACAGGTCAACGCATTTATTTGTGTTTTGAATGAGGAAGAATAAGCGCCAAAGCACGTCAATTAAGCGTCGCCTTCCTTTAAGTGATACCCTTGCTTTAAGTTGTCACCCGACTTAAAGTCGGGTGACCTGTCCTGTTTAATAACTTTAAGTATGTATATATAATCAGTTGACAACCAAATTTTTACAATACAACTGAGTCGCTAAAGATGAAAATGGTCTTTACCGCTGAATATTAGAAGCTAATAGAACTGTTTTGATAACAAAACTTGGAAACTCGCATTGGTTGATCATATAGAGTTTTAAAATGATCATCAATCACTATCTTCCTTACTCAACAGAAGCGAACTTGCGAATGTTTTGGTCTCTTCCTGATTAAAGAAATGCAATGAAAAATGTAGCGGTGTTCTTATTTGATGGTTATTCAGATTGGGAAATCGCCTATATCACGCCTGAAATTAACAGAAGCCCGAATTTTGATTTAATCTACTTTTCTACAAAGGGAAATCCAGTGAGATCTATGGGCCATTTACATGTCCGTCCTGACTCTTCGCTCAAGGCAATTTCGTCTGAAGACATAGACATCCTGATACTTCCCGGAGGAGAGGCATGGGAAAAGGGAATGAATCCCGAAATAGAGCATATGATACGTTCGCTTCATTCATTAGGAAAACCAATAGCTGCCATATGTGCAGCAACCACATTTTTAGGCAGGCTTGGTTTGCTGGATGATTTCAATCACACAAGTAATGATCTGAATTATCTGAAACAGGTGGTACCAATATATAACGGAGAAAAACATTACGAAGATCAACTGGCTGTAACGGACCAAAATATTATCACTGCCAATGGCACAGCTCCGATCGAATTTGCAAGAGAGGTATTCAGTATGATCGAATTATATGATGAAGATACCCTTGAAAAATGGTATCAATTGTTTAAAAATGGGATCTTCAGTGATTGAATGAGTCCTGACATTTCTCTTTGTGAAAGTACGGGATGCCTTTCTGACTGATTGTGCCAGCCCGTACAAGGCTTCGCCTTCATCGGCAAATGATTGAATGATGGAATAAGGATTTACAATTTTCAAATTTGGAGAAAATGAAAAATAGAAAAACGAGAAGAGCATTCATTGAACTAGCGATTCATGCAGGGATTGTCTGTCCATTTCTTTCCTCTGGTGTCAGCCGTCTTAGCTCTGAATTAGAATCACTCTTTATGGATCCTGTTCCACTCGATAAGCAACTCAAGATTTTAATCCTCGGCGGAACCAGTTTTTTAGGTCCTCATCAAATTGCATATGCGATGAGTCGCGGTCATTCTATTTCAACCTTTACCAGGGGTAAGACAATGCCCACTGTCCATATAGAGCTTTTCAAAAACGTTGAGCAACTGATAGGAGACAGAAACGACAATTTAACAGCATTATATAACCGGGAATGGGATGTCGTTATCGATAATTCGGGTCATCGGGTTCAATGGACGAAAGATTCAGCTGCCCTTTTAAAGGAGCAATGCGATTTATATGTATTCACCAGTTCGACTGGAGTATATTATCCATACCTGGGGGAAAATTTCAAAGAAGAGGACAAGGTATTACTCTCCGAACCGGGAGAAATGAAGGAGGAGGAAAAAATGGAATATTGGTACGGTGTCATGAAAGCAAATTCAGAATTGGCAGCAATTAGTGAATTCGGCACAAACAGGACGCTTATTGTACGACCAACCTATATGATCGGGCCTGCGGACAAATCAAATCGATTTATTCATTGGCCGGTCCGGCTAAGCAGAGGAGGAGAAATATTGGTGCCAGGGGAAAAAGAAGACCCGGTCCAATATATAGATGTCAGGGATACGGCCAAGTGGATGATCCAATTGATAGAAATGAAAAAGAATGGCACCTTCAATGCTGTTGGACCTCGGGAAAGCCAAAATATGATGTCATTTGTCCGTGAAGCGAGCGATGCTTTTGATGTCCCATCGACATTTGTACAAATTGATGATTATGAATTTTTGAAACACCATGGCATTCATCACATTGTTCCCTGGATACTGCCGGTTGGAAAAAATATTGGATCCGCAAAAGTCAATAATCACAAAGCACTGCAAAATGGACTGACTTTCAGACCATTAATCGATACGGTTCGAGATACTTATGAATGGTGGAAATCTGATGCCGTCTCGCAGGAACAAAGAAACAAGGCCGAGTCAAATCAAGATTCGATTCTTTCCCGGGAAAAAATGATACTTGAAAAATGGAAAAAACTTTGACCGCAGAATCGAATTCTAATTATGCCCCATTTTTCATATTCAAATAACAGTCCTTCCGCTTCATTTATTTTGGCATTCCATTTTTTCCAATTTCTGACTGATCTCTTCTAATTGTCCTTTCAACTGTGAAAGCTGACCTGTATTATCTTAATCGCAAACGCACCAAATCCCGAATAATTTAGTTGAAGAAATGGCTTCCCACTTTCTTGACTAGCAGATTTGACAAGTTCTGGAAACTATTCTTGAACATCCTGTGCGGCAAGGCCAAACTTCTTCTTGTCTGGATATTCCTGACTCTTGTACAAATATTTCTTGCGTGATAAGGCAAGAACAAAAGGCAGGATCGTTCCGACTTCATCAATATTTTTCTTCTCTTTGAAATCAGATGGTGTATACACCCCATCAGGAGTAAAGGTTCCAACGTTTACCCCATTGCGTATCAACCTCTTATCTCCACCTAAATTGACAACAAAGAAACCCCACCGGTTTGCACTCCCTCCATTATTTTCGATTGTGAGACCATGTCTCCTGCAGTACCATCTTTATGATAAAATGTAAATTCTGCTCATGGACCTGTCGGGCCATCACTACATACAATGGAGTCCGGCCGAATTCTAATTTCGTCGATGGCTCTCAGGTTGAGATCGTCAAAATCAGCTTCAACGTTAAAGTCGCCACCGAAAACATAAACTTAACCATCAATCCGATCCGCCAGGGTGTTATAAAAATTTAAAAGAGGTGAAATGTTCCTAATCTCAATATTTCCATCAATTTCTGCAATTTGACCTTGAAGTGGGTAAATGAAATGGAAGCTGGCAACGCGATGTCCGGGAGTGGTGATTTCATTCTGGCCGATTTAAGGGAAGGTATCTTTTTCATTTAAGCAGATTTATGGAAAAGTCAATAACTTAAGAATTGTAAGACACCAGAGTGCAGAAACTACACTTTCGATTTGCTCAGGTCTAAATTCTTTCACTGTGCACTCACAAAAACAATTCACAACTGAGCACAAGGCTCCGGAGCCACTCATCTATATTCTTGTCTTCCATTATTTTTTAAATTCTTCCTGATTGAACATGTTTTTTGCTATTGTACATTATCCGGATATTCGACATGAAGGATTTCATGCATTCAGAAATCAATATGAGCCCTTTGCATATTTGTTACCTGAACACGTCAAATTTGTATTTCCCGCACCACAGAAAGTTGGAAGAAAAAAGCTCGAAGATCATATCCAGGAGATACCGGCAAACTGGAAACCATTTCGGGCACATCTGTACTTTGGAAAACCCCGGGACCACTGGCTTTTCTTGGGGCCAGGGAAGGACATGACCAGATTGTCGAATTACATGATCAGGTACTTTTTGACGATGGTTGCAAACAAGGGCCTTTACCATGTAGATCAACAAAATCAAATATCCCGGATCATGGAGAGTAAGGAATATTTTGGTGGTTTTGAATACCTTTAAAATCAAAGAACCCTGGTCATTCCAGGAGGGAATAAGGAGATGCATGTATTCTACATTTCTGTTTTGAAATGAAATAAACTATCTTCAAAAAAATTCACAAGTGAATCAACCTGGGCAAAAAAGCATTCGAAGTATGAGAAGCATAGCGAAGTTTATTTTATTCTTTATCATCGTTGTTTATGGCACGACGACTGAAGCATTTGCACAGGATAACAGCAAATACCGCCTGCTCAACAAATTCATTAAAATGCACAATTCCGGCACGGAATCGGCAATTGCAAATTTTGTAAAGGAGACCTACCTGCCGGAAGATTATGAAACGATCAATCTGGACAAACACGTTGCATTTTACAAACATATCATCGAGGAGTTTGGGGCCCTGAATGACGAAGTCTACGAACATGTCGAAGACAGTGATACAAAATTGATCGTGTATTTGATAAAGGAGAAGGAAAATATCCACAATGCACATATCGACCCAACCGAAGTGCTCTCTGTCGAGATCGATATCTCAGAACAATTTCCAAACTACCTGAGTCGTGGAATCGGCCTGGGAGCTTTGGCTTGCACTTTGAGAAAAGACAAGAAATAAGAGCAGTCAACCAGACTATGAAAAAAACCATCTTGATTTTTGGAGGTTTGTCTGTTGTGATCTTGCTTCTATTTCAATTAGAGCGATGGTCGCTGTTCGCCTTAGGCGGATCTGAGAATATGTTTCTGATCATTTCAGGAATATTGTTTTTTATTTTCGGTCTCATCATCAGCCGCTATTTCTTCGTCACATCGAGAAATAAAAAGCGCCACTTACAGAAATCTTTGCTGAGCAAACAGGAATTACATGTCCTGCAATTAATGTCTGATGGTATGTCAAACAAGGAGATTGGTGCGCATCTGTTTATAGCTGAGACGACTGTAAAGTCCCACGTATCAAAGATCCTGACGAAGCTTGAAGCCCGACGGAGAACCGAGGCCATTAAGATAGGCAGGGACCTGGAGATCATCTAAAACTGATATTCTCTATACCATGAGGGACAAGTCAACACATCCGACTTTGGGATGATTTCTATCGGAATCCCGGAAATCCTACTTTAGCAGGTCGCCGGAATGCCCGGGCAGTCTTAGTTTTAATGTGAATTCAAAAAATCTTGTTATGAAAAACTACATCTGGAAATATGGCATCATCGGTGGACTGATCTCAAGCATACTCGGAACGCTGAACTGGTTGCTCATCGCTCAATCTGTAGGGGTAAGCGGTTCCCAGGCCGTAGGATACCTGTCCATAACACTTTCTCTCTTGTGCATACCATTTGGGGTCAGATATTTCCGTGATCAATTGAATCACGGTTCTGTAAATTTTGGTCAGGCGTGCAAAATAGGGCTGGGTATTACCGTCATTGCCGGTCTGGTCATGGCCCTTCACAGCGTGATCTTTTTTGCACTTCAAAAAGAAGAATTCCTGGAATGGCAGAGGAAAGATCTTAGTGAGGTTGAGCTAGTCGCATTTAATGAACAATTGGCACAAATGCCTGAATTTATATATACGAGCTGGTTTCAAGGAATTGTAATGTTTGTAATGGTCTTTTTGATCGGTGCGGTAGTTAATGTGATCAGTGCATTGCTTTTGAAACAGGATGATGCGAATTGAGATTTATCCTTAGCTAAACTTTGTCTAACAATAAAAAGTACTAATAATCTAATCGTTCATTTTTTCAATCGATAAAAAAACGAACCAAAAAATCTCCTTTTTGTAATGTGATTTTCGCTGCATCTCACGTGATTCAGCGAAACCATAGCTTGACGTGCTAAAATCCTTCCAAGGTTTCAGGATTTCTTAACGCATGTCAATTATTGTCACTGGACAAAAAGATTAAGTAAAGCCTGGCATCTCAGGAACATTCCATATTCACATTGATAGAGGGATTGCTTTAATCATAACTGACATTGGAAATTTGACCAATGCTTAGAGATTTGATTCGTACGCTTTGGGGGGGCTGGTTCGCATGAGTGGGGCGGCCACGCTTGCACCAGCTAAAAGAGCTTTTCAGGAAAAGAAAAAGCTTGTGTTCTTCGAAGAAATTGATTCGTGTAATGAAAAACTCACCTATGAAATTAAACTAGCTCTTTTACAGGGTATTCAGGAGAACGATTTTTGCTGATACTTTTTCTAAAAAAGTATGAGCAAAAAAAGTAAACATTTGAGAACTACTCTATTTACCAGGTTACATTAGGGATTTTTTATGTTGGAAATCATTCAGAAGCCCCTGGCTTTCTCCGCAAGGTCGAAAGGACAATAAAATGAAGTTTAAATGGATCACAGTTACAACTAAATCAATCCTGCAATCCCCTCCTCTTCAATTCACTGGTAATCAGGGACAATTCCCTGCTCATCTCACCGATGACTGCTGTATTTTCTTCGGCGCGACGGATGAGGTATTCGACGACTTCCCTGACCGGACCATAGACGACGTATTTGGCCGTATTAAATCCCGATTGTGAAAGGTTAAAGGTGATGTAGTCGCTCATCCCCTGTAGTTGACAAAAGTTCAGGTGAGCATGATCGCGTGGCAATTTTCGTTTGATGATTTCATCCACCATGAGTTGTACGCTTTCCAGGTTGTGCGTTGCATTGCAAATAGCGATATCCTCATATCTTTCCAGGCAAAACTTGATGGCCTCATCATAATCGCGATCTGTTGCAACCTTGTCCGGTTGGATCGGTGACGGATAACCCAGTTCTTTTGCCCGATCCCGCTCCCTTTCCATATAGGCACCACGCACGAGTTTTGCTCCGAGCATAAAACCGTTCTTTCGCGCTTTTTCGAAGTCCGATTTAATTTGTTCCAACTTATCGTGGCGATACAACTGATAGGTATTGTACACCGTGATTTTATCGCGGTTATGCCGTTTCATCAACTCCCAAACCACCTCATCCACGGTGATCTGTATCCAACTCTCCTCTGCGTCAATAAAGACACCCACGCCGAGTTTCCTTGCACGGTTGCAGACACTCTCTATTCGTTCGAGAAATCGCTCATACTGCGCCTCCTCACTTCCTGTAAATGCAATTCCTTCCTGCTTTTTGATAAGGATATCATTATCGGCAAGTGCGGTCAATTTGCTACTTACTACGGGGACAGAATTATTGGAGGCTGCAAAATCTACTGCTTGAATCAATTCCTCTGCTGCAAAATCCAGGTCTTCCTCCTCGCTTTTGGCTTCGGCTCCATAATCCAGGATGGCGAGTGTATTAAAAGAGTACAGGTGGTCGATGACTTCCTGGCAATCCATCAGGTTAATCCCTCCGCAGAATTGTTTGAAAATCGTTTTTTTAAGGGCATTTTCAACAAAGGGGAGGTTGAGACGCATGGCCACTTTTGCCAGGTGCGAACCGACATCCACGATATAGCCGTTATTCATCAAACGGAACAATCGGTAAGTCTCTTTCAGCTCTTTATCAGACTTGGATTGAAAGGCAATGCGGGTATCAGTGAAGTCGGGTCCCGAAGGAGGTTCATCAGCAAGGTCCATATAAGATTAAATCTTAGCGGTATTCCAAATTTCCCAGGCCTTCTCAGCCTGTAATTCAAGCATTTCAAGGCCGCCTTTTATTTGCGCCCCCTGAAATTCGCCCTTTTTCAAAAATAGCGTTTTCTCAGGATTGTAAACAAGATCGTAGAGGATATGTTGAGGTCCAATTTCATCATAAGGAATGTTTGGACAAGTATCGACTTTCGGGGACATTCCCAGCGGAGTGGTATTAACGATCAACTGATAATCCTCAATCATTTTTGGAGTCAGGTCATCATATGTAATGTCACCCCTGGTGCGTGATACAATCTTGAACATGATGCCCCTTTTATTCAGAACATATTGAACTGCCTTGGCAGCACCACCACTTCCCAGGACCAGGGACTTGATAACACGATGTTCCGGCAATAGCGGGATTAATGAATGTTCAAAGCCATACACATCAGTATTGAATCCTTTCTTTTTCCCCGCCTGGAATAAAATCGTATTGACTGCCCCTACAAAGCCGGCCTCCTCATTTACCTGATCCAAAAAAGGAATAACAGCTTCTTTATAAGGAAGTGTTACATTCAATCCACTGAGTCCCTCCAAAGTATCAATTTCCCCAATTTCTTGAAGAGGATAGAGGTCATAAACGGCGTCAGCAATACCCTCTTTCTCAAACTTTCTGGCAAAATATCCAGGTGAGAATGAATGCGTAATTGGATAACCTATCAGTCCAAATTTTCGTGTTCTTTTCCGAGTCATACGCCTAAAATCATCGTCCTTTTCCCTGTATCAAAACGATCAAAGTATAATATAGAATCCTCAAATCCAAAGGCAGTGACATATTCTCCATATACAGGAGGTCATACCGGAATCTCTTGAGCATTTCTTCAATATTCGAGGCATAGCCAAACTTGATCTGGCCCCATGAGGTAATTCCGGGCCGGACCTGCCACAATAATGAATAACGCGGATTTTGCTCCAATAGTTGATGTGTATAATGCGGCCGCTCTGGCCTTGGGCCGACTAATGACATCTCTCCTTTCAAAACATTCCGGAATTGAGGAATTTCGTCTAATCTCCATCGCCTCATCCAACGTCCGATTGGGGTACAACGGTCATCCGAAGCTTGTGCCAATTGAGGACCTTTTTCTTCTGCATTTTCGACCATAGACCGAATTTTCAGGATCTCAAATTCCTCACCATACAGACCCACCCTCTTCTGCCGGTAAATCGAAGGTCCCTCCGAGCCCGACTTCACCTGATAACGCAACCATGTGTATAATGGTGCCAAAAGCATCATTGCCACAATTGAGACTGTGACGTCCATGATCCGCTTGATATTGCGTTCCCATGAGGAAATGGGAGATGTCGAAATTGTGATAAAGGCATCCCTGAGGGAAGGAGTACCATGAATGTTGAGGTCCAAAAGCGCATAGGATTGTTCGTGGATATACAAGGCCTTTTTTTTCGATCGACCAATAATCTCGGGGAGCAGACGATTGATCTGCTCCTTTTGTGAAATCATCACATACAAGTTGTCTGTTTCGTCGTCGTCCAGCACTTTTTGAAAATCCTTTGAATCGACTACGATATGTCCATTTTTGAACCGATCATCAATGGTTATACTATGATCCGTGATGAAACCACGTTTAAACCGGATCACTTTATTTGCAATCAATACTTTGATCAAAGACAGGTAAAGAATTCTTCCAAAAACAAAGAGCGTCCAATGAATAAGAAATACGGCCAAAAAGGAGGTGAGATAACTTGTAAATTGAAGGGTCAGATCATCCCTCATTACGGAAAAAAGCAAACCGAGGCAACCGATCAATGCGCCTATGGAAGTGGTGTACAGAGTCCGTATCCGCGACTTCCTCCGTACGTCTTCATATAATCCGAGGATTGACCAGAATACCAACCAAATGGTCGGGATAATAACTAAACCATAGTAAAGCTTGGTGTCAGACAAGACAATGTCAACATCGAATATTCCTGTTTCTACTTTTTTACGATAGACAAAGAAGCTAAACCAGGCCAATAGTGCCATTACCCAGTCCGTCACCCCCAATAAAAAATCAGATCGTCTCATAAATTCTATCCACCTAACGATTTCGCATCAACAAGTATCCAATGAGCATGATCAAGGCCAGTAAGAAAGAAGCATATAATACTGACTTTTTAATGAGCTTTACAAAAGCCCGGATCTCTGTCTCATGCTGCGGATAACGGCTCAATATCTCCTTTTGCATCGATTGCTCGTCAAAAAAGTGCTTGAATCCAAATTGTACTTCATTTCGGACCAGGTACTTGTAATGTTTCAACACCTTGAGCCGAAAGTATACATTGAGGAAAACAAGAACTCCAAATGCTCCAATGATCAGGAAAAACAACGTTGTCGGCATAGATGCCAAAGGTAGCGATGTATGTGATTATATTTTATTTGATCTTTAGGAGTGGATTAAGCGCCAGCCGCACTCACGCAAATCAGCCCACCCTTGTTTACATTTTTTCTTTCTTACTTTTTCAAGATAAAAGGTAAGCAAAAATCTGGCGCATGAAGGAGCGTTTTTCAGCGAAGTTGAAACTAAAGTACGGCGTACTTTTTAGCGACCGAACCCGAAGGGGGGAATGGCCTGTTGTGCTTTCGCGGTTGACTCACTTCAAATTCCGTTACTCGCGCAACCCTTCACAGGTACTCGACTCTTCGAGATCGCTCATTCATCCGACGACCCACCAAATGCGCCGTCAGCGCTTCTTTTTGATCCCGTGTCCAAATAAGAGAAGTAATTTTAAGATAGCCAAAAAGGAGCGTGAATATCAAAAATTATGATATGAGACCAAGGTGTAGTCATTTCTTCCTGTAGGAAGAGTAATAATCAATCGTAGAGAATCGATGAAGCTGTGATGTCAATTTAGATTGATGATTACGGTTTGCTCGGTAAGAGCTAAATATCTTTACAGGAAGGAGCATTTTGGTAATTTCCAGCCACCTATACAGCAGAGCAATTTACATCAAACTTTGTTCCTATTCAACAATTGATAAATCTGGAAGTATCAGGTGGAAAATAGAAGTTAAGCCGATCACTCTATAGTGATACGAATAACAACTAACCTCGTCTTTCCGTATCTTAATCCGGAGAATGAAAATTCATGGATTTTGAGCTATGAGTGCTGAATCAAAAAATGGGAAATCTTACCTGGATGAGCGATTTGAAATCGATGATTCCTTCAGTCGTTTTGACCAAAAGAATGACATCTTCAACCGGGCCATTTGGGATGACACGGTCGATCCCAAACATTTTTTCAAGAGTTATGACATAGCGAATTACAAACCCAAGAAATCAAAGGGGTTTGATCACTGGGATTATGCTTTTCGCAATGCAAGCTGGCATTTAACGGATTATGTCGGGGAATTACATTTTCAGAAGACGGGTAAGGTAGAAGGTTTCACGGATACATATACTTCGACAACACCCGGGTCTCCCAACAAGATAAAAGACAGTTCTGCTGAATACAATACCCAAAGGATCAAACAAGCCGCAAAAATGTTTGGTGCCGGCATGGTTGGTATGTGTAAGTTGGATAAGCGATGGGTGTACCGTACCAATTATAATCGGCTCAGCGGAGAAAGCCAGGCTCTTGAATTTCCTGAATCCATGACAATGGCAATTGTCTTGGTCGTACCAATGGACTATAAGCTGAGCAAAACTTTCCCATCTGCATTGAGTGGTGCATCCACGGGATTAGGTTACTCTACTTCCTTGAGCAGTGCCATTACCCTTGCTCAATTCATTACAAACCTCGGTTATGAAGCTCTTGCCTCTCTCAATGATACGGCCTTGAGTATTCCCATGGCAATAGAAGCAGGTTTAGGCGAGTATGGCAGAAACGGACTGTTGATCACACCGAAGTACGGACCCAATGTCCGTATTGCCAAGGTATTTACGGATCTGCCACTCATTGCCGATCGACCCCGAGAATTTGGAGTACAAAAGTTTTGCAATCAGTGCAACAGGTGTGCCAAAGGATGTCCGGTCAAAGCCATACCCTATGGTCCTCCACAAAAGGAGCCACCGAATTTTTCCAGCCTATCAGGTATTAAAAAATGGACGGTCAATGCGGAAAAGTGTTTTAAATTCTGGGTGGGAATGAATTCGGATTGTGCAATTTGTATCAGGGTCTGCCCATACAACAAGGATTATTCTAAATGGTATCACAGGTTGGGCATCAAGTTGTCCAACAGTCCTCTGAGAAAGGTATTGTTGTGGTTGGATGATAAATTGGGCTTTGGCAAAAGACATCCACCTCAGTACTGGTGGAATCAAACCAATTAAACTATCAAGCGGGTAGCACCACCCCACTACAAATTTCCAAAAACTAAAATCCAGGCTTCAAAGACCTAAGACTAGGGATCTTATCATCAGTCTGTTTATATGGTTATTTGTTTAACTGTTGATGTGACTTTTACTGTGTTTCCAACCAACTATCGACCATGGACTGTCAACTAAAAACTAAATACCATAGCTCAAATTCCCAAAGCAATGACTATAGACCAATAACCAATAAAAAGTCCCCGCATGGGCGAAATATCTGCAACCCGGAGTGAGTGCGAAGCAGGAAACCCTTGACGGAATATAGTAGTCAATCACGTGTTTTGGTCAAGAATCATCGCTCAACTTTTCAGGCTGAGCTTGTCAAAGCCTGAGGTGGGCGCTTGCTCCGCCCATGGCGAGATGAGTTGCTGCGGGTAGGTGGTTCTCGATATAGTCTTCGGCCGTTAGTCGTCAAACCAATCCAACCAACAAACGTTCTCCCAACCACCGGGGTATGGTGCCTGCTGGTCAAAGGGTTTTACACCCCTTGAACTCACAATATCAAGTCCTGTCCTTTTTTCCCCGACGATGAATGTCGGGATCAAGGACAGTCGATAAAAAAGGACAAAAATCTACCTGCCGAAGCATAGCCATTCCGTGGCAGACGGGAATCTTGGCGAAATTAATCCGACACCCTTCATAGTCATCTACACTGGCTAACGCTATTCACTCCATCCAAGACTATCGTCTTGGGTCTTCGACTTCATTCCGTTCACCCTCAACCCACCAATTTCATCTCGCTATAAGAGGAGCAGGCACCCAACTGAAAGTTGAGTGATACATCCACCCGGTTTTCTTAACATAGGCTAATGTTCTCTTACACTGTCTATCCTTTTTACTGATTTGAATAATCTTCCAAATATCCGTTTCGTTATAGGACTGTTCACATCAAATAAAAAAAAGAGACCCCATGCGAAAATTTATATTCTTCGTTCTTTGTGTATGTTTTATTATGCCCCTCAAAGGTCAGATCGCCTTGCGCGGTGGATTGAATTACAGCAATGTCTCCGTAGATTCCGGAGGCCCCGATTTTGGAATGGATTCAAAAACGGGATATCACCTTGGCCTCCAGGGAAATATCGGACTCGGAGGAGTGAATATCCGGCCTGCCCTGCTCTATCATCTAAAGGGTGGAAAGGCCGAGGACAACGGCGCCACCGGCAATGTCAATTTGCACTACCTAGAAGTACCGGTCAATCTTGGTTTGAAGGTCGGTGGAGACAACCTGGCTTTGATTCTGGAAGCAGGACCCTACTTCGGCTACCTGTTCGATACGAGTTCCGGCTTCATCGATAATCTCGGGGACAGACTGGACAAATCAGATTGGGGCGCCAATTTCGGAGCAGTTGTAGAAATCTCAGATTTAGGTATAGGTGTTAATTACAGCAACAGTCTTTCCAGTATCGCCACAGACGATCAACTGGGTCAGGCATTCAAGACGACCAATGGCAACCTGTCCTTGTTTGGATATATGAAATTCTAAATTATAGAGCACAATCATTCATAATCCAGGGTTCTCCCTAGGTTTTCAAATTGTCGTCTGTTTCAATTTGCAAATTTTTGAAATTGCATAAGAACAATGTTCTTTTATATTATCAAAAAGTATAATATATAAAGTATCTTTGCATATCCCAAAACAACCTTTTGATCCCATGCTCATAGGTAAAAATATATCCAAGTCTTACGGTAATGTTCAGGTGTTGCAAAACCTGGATATCACCATCAACAAAAATGAAATTGCTGCTATCGTTGGAAAAAGCGGAAGTGGAAAAAGTACGCTCCTGCACATCCTTGGCACGCTTGATGCACCTGACAAAGGCACCATTTCAATTTCAAATACAGATATTACCACCCTGGATGACAAAGAAATTGCCAGGTTCAGAAATGAGCGGATAGGGTTCATCTTCCAATTTCATCACTTACTTGGTGAATTCACTGCTTTAGAGAATGTCTGTCTTCCCGCTTATATAGCCGGAAAGGAGAAAGAGGAAACCGAAAAAAGGGCAAGGGAGATCCTGGAATATCTGGGGCTGGGTGAAAGAATACATCACAAGCCCAATGAGTTGTCAGGTGGAGAACAACAACGCGTCGCCATTGCGCGGTCCCTGATCAATAAACCGGATATCGTTTTTGCTGATGAACCGACGGGTAACCTTGATGATCATACATCAGAAGATCTGTTCGAACTACTTCTTAAATTGCGGAAAGATTACAACCAAACCTTTGTTCTGGTCACTCACAGCAAGGAAATTGCAAAGAGGTGTGATCGCACACTGGTTTTGAGCAATAAAAAACTGTCCGCATGACAACGCCTGAAGAAGGCAAAAATCAACAAAACGCTGATCTGGATTTTCATATTCGGGATTTTCCAAAACATTTCTGGGCCTATATTGCTGATGTTGTCGATCTGAAAAAAGGGGTCAATTCCCAGGCTACAATTGAGGACATAAAGTCAAAGAGTTCACTTGCCGGCGCCAATTCATGGATGCTCATGTGTTCGATTGTGATTGCTTCCATTGGTCTGAGCCAGGACAACCCCGCAGTCATCATTGGTGCTATGCTGATCTCTCCCTTGATGTCGCCAATTCTCGGAATCGGTATGTCCATCGCCATCAATGATATGGAAGCGTTGAAAGACTCATTGTCTCAATTTTCCATTGCCATCATTATAGCTGTGTTGACCAGTTATATCTATTTTGAAGTGACCCCGTTTAATGAACTCACTTCTGAAATCGCTGCTCGTACCAAGCCGACCTTCCTCGATATTTTTATCGGACTATTCGGAGGTATCGCAGGTATCATCAGTACAGCAAGAAAGGATATTTCAACCACCATTCCCGGCGTAGCTATTGCAACAGCATTGATGCCCCCTTTATGTGTAACAGGATATGGAATGGCATCAGGTGACTGGGAAATTGCTTCTGCCTCCTTTTACCTCTTCTTCTTAAACACCTTTTTTGTAGCCCTGTCTACCTATCTCATCGTTCGATTCTTGAAATTTCCCACGAGAAAATTTATCGATAAAAGAGTGCGGAGAAAGAATGTCCTGCTGGTGGTCGCATTCAGTCTTGCTTTGGTAATTCCCAGTTTTATGATTTTCCGAAGCGTACTGAAGGAACTCAGATTGAAAAAGAATTTGGAGGCATTCAAAATTTCCTGTTTGGAGGAAGGCGGTAGATATCTCGATGATTACTCCATAGTGGCAAATAAACTAGTCATCAGGGTTTATGGGGATCCTGTCAGTCAGAAAGAAGAAGATGACTTTCGTTCTTGTCTTTCTGCATATGGAGTCAACGATTATGAGATTGATATCATCAGTACATCTGAAGTCAGCCTGATAGATGTACAGCTGCTGGATGAAAAAGTCCAGGTGATAGCCGGGAAACTGGAAACTTATGAACAAAATATTTCAGAGCAAAACCGGGAAATTCAAATGCTGAGAAATCAATCCCTGGACAGCATTCTCTTCCTGAATTTGCAGGAGGAATTGAAGATCCTGTATCCCAAAATCAATCGATTGGGGTTGGCAAAAGTGCATTCGACGGATTTCAATGACATTACACATAATTTACCTACGGTAATGATCAATTGGAACAACAGGAATAAAGCACAACAGCGTTCTGATGAAGACGAGATTCAAAAATTTTTGAAAGCGCGATTGAATGCCGATTCCGTACAAATTATCAGCTATTGATACACCTCACTGTTTACGCAAATAGCGGGATAGTCCTTTTGCAGCACACAGTTGAAATCATTCTGCTCTTCTTCATTTAACAAGTACGGTTGATGTACGCGTTCCGAAGGTATGAACACCAATTGAGGAAGCCATGTCTTGACAAACTCACCTTTGGGATCATACCTCTTTGCCTGTGTGACGATATTGAAGTATCGGTTGTCGCGGGGATCAGATCCAACCCCGGCAATATAATTCCAATTGCCCCAGTTACTGCATGGATCATAGTCTACGAGCAAAGACTCGAAATACTCAGCCCCCATTTGCCAATTCACGTTGAGGTCATTGACAAGAAAACTGGCCAGGATCTGACGTGCCCTGTTGGAAGTATATCCGGTGGTGTTCAATTCAAGAATGGCCGCATCGACTAAAGGAAGACCTGTCCTGCCCTCGGACCAAATACGAAATATCGAAATGTCATCCTTCAGCTCTTTTTTTACCTCTCTCTTGATTCCTCCTTTTTTGAAAATAGCATTGCCGTGCTTCTTTGCCATCAATCTGAAAAAATCCCTCCAAAGCAATTCGAAATACAAATGGTAAGTACTGTCATTCTTCAACCTCGTCTCTTCATACTTCGTCAATTCCTTATAGATCTTCTTCGGAGACAGGCAGCCCTGGGCCAGATAAGCTGAGAATTTGGAAGAATAGTCAGAACCCAGCAACTCATTGCGGGTCTCCTTATAATGAGCGACATGATCGGTCTCAAACAGGTAGTAATTCAAACGTTTTAAGCCTTCATCCTCCCCTCCTTTGAACGGCACATTCTTTGCCAGTCCGATCTCGTTTTCATCATATCCAAAATCTTGTAATTCCGGCAATTCTCCGATGGTAACGGCTTCATTAAAACCGGGAATCGTCTCAGGTGAATCAAACGGGGGGCGAATCGGAATAATCTTTTCAACTTCCTTTCTGAAATGAGTAAAAATGTCCGGGGTGTGTGTGACTGGAAATGGAAGATCTGCCGTATAGTAGAGCATTTTACCCCTTGAATAACGCACTTCCTGGCCAATGGACCAAAGGTTTCTTTCCAGAAGATCCTGTACGTGGACTTCTTCCTGGGTGCGTTCGCGATTGCAAAATATCCAACTGGTTTTCAGGTTTTTGGCCAGTTTAAATATTTCGTCTTCGGGATAACCCATTCGCACGATCAACTCTGTACCCATTTTGTTCAATTGATCACGCAGGTTTTGAACACTCTCCAAAATGAACTGAGTACGGAACACCCCCGTTTTTCGAAAGCCGAAACTTAATTTTCCGGAGAATACTCTTGGATCAAAAACATAAATAGGGTAAATTTCATCGGCAGACATAATAGCATCTCTGAGCGCTTCATTGTCATGCAGACGCAAGTCATTCCGAAACCATAATATGACTCTTCTATTATTCATATTATTTCTAAAGACCGAACAGCTTCGGTTTAAAAGTGTTTAACTCAATGAGTGACTTAAATTTGCCGGTACAAAAAAGATCGTATTACAAATGGTATTCAATCAACATCTATTGTTCGTAGTGGCTTCTGTCCTGTTTCTATGCAGTTCTTGTAAAGATAGTAGCCCAGAAGGTAAGGAAATTCAACAATTGCACGAAGAAGTAATGGTAATTCATGACGACGTTATGCCTAAGATGAGAGATATATATAAACTCAGGAAGGCCTTACTCAAGCATGATGACCAAAGTGAAGTGGAGCATTTGATATCCGCTCTTGAGAATGCCGATGATGCAATGATGGACTGGATGGCAGATTATAAAAAGCCTAAAGCCAGTGATCCTGGTTATCAGCAATACCTGGCCAATGAAAAAGTATTGATCGCAGGGGTGAGGGATCAAATGCTCAGTGCGATCTCTGATGCCGAGGCTTTCCTAAATCAATAGAGATGCCAAGAATATTTTACATATTGACGATAACATTGGGGATAATATCCTGTCAGCCTGAGGTATCAAATGAGCTACCTATTATTGGTGACCGCGTGGGGCTGGACGGGGATTCAATAATTCACTTTATCCGGCCTTTTTCGTTTATAAATCAGTTGGGAGAAGAAGTTACAAATGCAACTTATGAAGATCAAATTCACGTTGTAGATTTCTTTTTCACCTCTTGCCCTTCCATTTGCCCAAAGGTCACCAAGCAGATGCTTCGCATTTATGATCATGTGGAAGAGGAAGGAGATGTCCGGTTGATCTCACATACGATAGATCCGAAAAGAGATAGCATTTCCATCTTAAAGAGATATGCCGACAACCTGGAAATTGATCATGACATCTGGCATTTCCTGAGAGGTCCCAAAGAGGAGATTATGGAGATTGCCAATGAGGACTACTTTATTGCTGCCCTGGAAGCACCGGATGTTCCCGGTGGATTTGATCACAGCGGAAAGATTATCCTCCTGGATAAAGCAGCAAAAATTCGGGCTTTTTGTGATGGCACAGATCCGGAATCAGTAACAGAGTTCATAAAAAACATCGACAAGTTGAGAAATTCGTATGAGTAAGGCTCTTTGTGGTGCTCTTCTTGGGCTTCTTGTCTTCACGATTTCATGTCAGCAAGAGCGATATGTCCAGGGTCAACGGATTTATCAGATACATTGCCAGAATTGTCATATGGAAGATGGTAAAGGTATGGGCGAGTTATATCCTTCCATCCCTGGCTCCACTTACCTTGAAGACAATCTGAAAGATCTGGCGTGCCTAATTCTACGGGGAAAAAGAAGCGATGAATTGGCAACCGTAGAAATGCCGGCCAACCGGTCACTTTCTGAAGCTGAGTTATCGAATGTTGTGAATTACGTCGTATCAAAGTGGGGTTCAAAGGACATGGTATCACCCAGGGAAATGAAAACCTACCTGTCCGATTGCCCATTGTAATTCTATCATTCTATCGACTATCTTTAATGGATATAATTGTCCGGCATGAAAAAGACTGTCTTTTTATTTTTATTGTTGATCGCTTTCTGCCAGTGCGACATTCAAGCACCGTCGGGTCTCGCGAATGATTTCAACTTTGTCTCTTCACCGCAAGAAGTAATCGAACAGGAAATCAAGACCCTTGAAATCGGTGCCAAAGCTCCTGATTTCAATTTGCCCGGAGTGGATAGACGGTATTATAGTCTGAAAGATTTTAGTGAATATGATGTGCTGGTCATCATATTCACATGCAACCATTGTCCCACTGCGCAGGCATATGAAGATCGGATCAAATCCATCGTACAGGATTACAAGGATCGCAGTGTACAAGTCATAGGTATCTCTCCCAATAGCCCGCTTGGATTGTTGTACGAAGAACTGGGTTACTCCGACCTTGGTGATACCTTCGAGGATATGGTATTACGTGCAGACTTGCACGATTTCAATTTTCCCTATCTCTACGATGGAGATACGCAGACCGCATCCCTTGCTTATGGACCTGTCGCGACCCCGCATTGTTTTGTCTTTGATCGTTCGAGAAAGCTGACCTATGTTGGACGGCTTGATGGCAAGGAAAAGCCGGGTACCGGAAATGCTGAGGATTTGAGAAGCGCCATTGACCAAACGCTCGCCGGAAAAACGGTTGATCAACCAGTAACCAAGACATTTGGATGCTCTACTAAGTGGGGATGGAAGACCAAACTTCGTGATAAAATAGATCGTGAATGGGCTGAAAAGGAGGTACGACTGGACGAAATCGATCTCAAGGAACTCAAAAACCTCATGGCCAATGATGGTGATAAATTAAGGCTTATTAATGTATGGGCCACGTGGTGTGGACCCTGCCGGCTGGAATACCCTGAGTTCGTAGTCATTCAAAGAATGTTCGGAGCCCGTGATTTCGAATTCGTCTCCGTTTCTGCCGATAAGCTGTCGAATAAGGATAAGGCGCTTGCCTTTCTTCGAAAAGCCCAATCCGCATTAACCAATTACATTGTAACGAATGATGATAAATATGCCTTGATTGAGTCTGTGGATTCAGAGTGGAATGGAGCCCTGCCCTATACGGCATTAGTCGAACCCGGAGGAAGGATCGTGTGGCGTCACCAGGGTGAGGTTGACTTCATGAAGTTGAAGAAGACAATTGTCGATCATCCAAAAATTGGCCGGGTGTACTAGGCCTTATCAGATGATTTCAAGGACATTTTCAGGAGGTCGCCCCAGCACTGCCCGTTCATCCCTGATGACAATGGGTCGTTCGATCAATTGAGGATATTGGATCATTGCTTCGATCCACAGGTCCTCAGATAAATCCTGGCCTTTGAATTTTTCTTTGAAAATGGATTCCCCCTTTCGTACCAATGCCGATGCCGGAACCCCCAGCTTTTTCAAGGCTCTCTTCAGATCACCTTTGGAAATATCTTCCTTCAAATACAGAAAAATATCCGGAGATTGCCCTTTATCCTCCAGGATTTGAAGCGTTTCGCGGCTCTTTCTACACCTGGGATTGTGCCAAATTTTCATAAAACCATTTTTGATATGAGAGAGACAAAGAGAGGAAATAATGGCATCAAATGCAATAAGATATGCGTTTATTTCTTTAAGCTTACATTGATTACTGATGATCATCGAATGAAATTCATCTGCTCGGTTCTTTGTATTTTTCTAATCACCTCTCTGCTCCAGGCACAAAAGGATTTTAATATTGGGTTTGTCACTCAGGTACGACAACCCTACAGGACCAATGATATCTGGGGATACGTAGCACCCAATGGTACGGAATATGCCGTCATCGGTACGGAAAGAGACTGTCGAATCTATAGTTTGGTTAACCCCGGGCAACCGGAATTGGTCGATATCGTAAGCGGTGCCAGATCCATCTGGAGAGACTTCAAGACTTTTGACCAGTTTGTCTACGAGGTTACACAGGTAGGTCAGGATGGTTTGACGATAATCGACATGCGCAATGCGCCCCAGAGTATTTCATCGGTCAGATTCCAGGATACGATTGTTGTGGAGGAGGTACGATCGCCCCTTGAGACCTGTCATAATTTGTGGATTGATACTGACAAGGGTCTCGCATTCCTTGCGGGATGCAACATAGGTGTCGGTGGAGTCCTGGTTTTGGACATAGCAACTGACCCCTTGCAACCCATTCATGTGGGCACTTTGAATGAAAGATACGCTCATGATGTGATTACCAGAGGCGACACTCTATTTGCCTCTGAGATCAACGAAGGAAATCTCGGAATCTACGATATCTCCAACTTGTCCAGTCCCCGATTGATTTCAAGGGTACGGACGGGTTCTTCCTTTACACACAATGCCTGGCCGTCAGATGACGGTAATTACGTCTTTACGACCGATGAACGACCCGATGCTTCCCTTGAGGCCTATGATATACGGAATATCGAAAATCCTCAGCGCATCGATCAATTCCGGCCAATGAAGGGCATGGATATCATACCGCATAATACTCATTATTATAACGGATTTCTTGTGACTTCCTGGTATGTCGAGGGAGTCATCATCGTTGATGCACACAGACCCGATAACCTGGTGAAGGTGGGTGAATATGATACGTATCTATTGGAACGTCAGGGGTTTGAAGGAGCATGGGGTGCCTACCCCTATCTCCCGTCCGGCCTTGTCCTGGTCTCAGATCTTTCCGGCGGACTGTTTGTCCTGCAACCTGAATACAAACGGGCAGCGTATTTGGAAGGCAACATCGTTGACGCTCAATCCGGATTCCCGGTAAATGCAGCGATCATCAAAATAGGTGATGAAGTGGACAACGCGAATTCCAGCAATGCATTGGGCGATTATAAAACAGGAGTTTCGCAAAGCGGCACCTACCAGGTGATCGTAGAACATCCTGACTATTTCAGCGATACATTGACGATCGAACTCACGGCGGGAATGGTCGTCGAAGAAGATATTCGCCTCGTTCGGAAAAGTTCAATAATCAATATAGCCGGATACATTGTCGATGAAGCAGGCAAATCCATTCCCAATGCAGGCGTCTTAATACAAAGTGCGGACCGCCAGGCAGAAGCATATACGGATGAAACGGGATTGTACAGATCGAATATCGCCATCAATACATACGATGTGTATGTTGGAGCGTGGGGCTATAAAGGGAAAAAGATTACGAGGGATATCTTTGAACGATTACAAGAGCCCATTGTCCTTGAAAAAGGATATGAAGATGATTTCTTTGTTGATCTTGGCTGGACCTCATCAGGTGATGCCGTCAGGGGCAACTGGACAAGGGCGATCCCGGTAGGCACTTTTTACAATTCATCTGATTCCAATCCCAGTCAGGACGTCCCGGATGACTTGAATGAGTACTGTTTCGTCACCGGAAACAACAGCGGGTCGGTTGGTGCCGATGACGTTGATGACGGGACGGCAATTCTGACTTCTCCGGATATCGACGTTTCCGAATTCCAGAATGCGATCATTGAAATTACTCCCTGGTTTTTTAATGACGGAGGAGCCTCCCTGCCCAACGATACGATGAAGATATTCCTCGAGAGTGACCGGGGCGAATATTTGACATATATTGTCATTGACAATCGTCAGGTAGGAGGACGCTGGTATGACCCGATTCAGATCTTCGTTGATTCCATTTATCGTCGCGAAAGAATAGTGCGTCTCCGGATCGAAGTTAATGATCACCCGGATTCAGGTCACCTCGTAGAAGGAGGTATCGATAAATTCAGGGTATACGAAGGTCCCTTACCGGTATACCCGGATAACCAGGAAGAGATAGAGGTAGCTATTTCACCCAATCCCTCAAACGGGATCTTATATGTCGAACCCAGAACAAATGAAAAGCTGGTCAGGATGATCATCTTCGATTTGAGTGGAAAGGTCATTTTTGATCAAAGAGATCCTGAACCTGAGCTGGAACTCGGCTTCCTTCCGGAAGGTATCTATACATTGGAGTTCCTATTCTCATCAGGGGTCAGGTCAAGCAGCAAATGGATCAAACTCTGATCCTCACAAAAGAATTCAGAAAGAGTCATACCTTAGCGTCCTCATGAAAGATTATGTCGTAATCATCCTGCTATTATTGCTGATTACTGCTTCTTGTAAGCAACCTGCTCCCCTTGAGACAGATAACACGTACACGGCCGGGATACCCGCAGGAGCCCGGATAACAGTACCGGAAGGATTTTCTGAAGAAGGCATCGATCAACTCACACTTCAGATGATATTGCGGGATGCCGATCATATTGATTACATGTTCAATACACTGCCATTGAGCATGAACCAGGATGGGAGTCAACTTGTCTTCCAGGATCTTAGTTTTTTGTCTAATCAACCGATAAAGGGACTGCCTACTACTTGTCAACCTCTTGCCCGGAAGATCTACATGGGCAAAGGAGATATCATCATAGAAGCAGATATCTATTTCGACGACCTATGTGTTTTCCAGGTATTCATCAAAGATGAAAAACCGTTGTTCGGTAATCTGTTGACCCTTGAGGGGATTTCTTTCTATAATAACCTGCTCGAAGAGACCAACCGCACAATGCCTGACGACGTGCGGAATAGTCTCTGAACATCTCTATTCATCCGGAATTGTCAGTACATCGATTTCTGATGCTTTAAACAGTTCATTGTATTGCGTAAACAAGACGTTTACAATGTGGTCCTTTTCACTCTGCCGCTGAGCATATTCGGACCGCAAATCTGCCAATCTCTGTTTGATTCCATTACTAACCTTGGGCTGCATTCCCGACATCCTTGAGAGCAAACTTGTGATTTCAGCATTAAGTCTGTTGGGAAAATTGATTACATCCTGGAAGGTTTTCTGGTCCGGCTGTATAATTTTTTCTTCCCAGGTCTTCATTACGTTGACAATACTATCACCGATGGATACCAGGGCGTCTGTACCCGGATGATTCTTTGCGAGTTTGTTAAGGACGGTCAACTGGGACTTTACCCCACGAAGTTGATTCACCATTTTCTGGCATTTTTTTGCCATGGTCTCGGTTTCGATCATTAATTCATATTGATCAATATATTCATGAGGTTCTGCCGGGATCCTGGGGTCTGCCTTTAACTGGGCTACTGTTTCCGTGGTCTGGTCACCCACCTTCATCCGAATGGTATAATTGCCCGGGGGAACGCGTGCTCCACTATATCCACCAAGCAAGAATACCTTGTCTACGCCTTCAACCGGCATCCTCCTGAGATCCCAATTGAACCTGTTTACTCCCTGTTGAACAGGTAATACACGTGGACGAGAAGGACCTCCCGGGAAGCTCATGAAGTTTTTATCCGGTTTGCTGGAGTAAGAACGAAGATTGGTTCCTTCTTCATCGAGGATCTCCATTCGGACTTCAAGGGAATCATCATGTCCCTCCGGAATATAATAATCTATTGTCATGCCGGATAAAGGGTTTTGGCCAAGTGCTCGACCCGGACGGACACTACCTCCACCGGTCACCCTGTAACTTGGTTTTGGCGTATACAGGACCAAGGCATCACCCATGACATCCCAGCCAGACTGAACGGCTGCAAGATCGTCGAGGATCCAAAAGGATCGTCCCGATGTTGCAATGACCAAATCATTGTCCCGGAAAGTCAAATCGGTAATCGGGCAAACAGGTAAATTCAGGTTGATCCGTTCCCATAAGTCTCCATTATTGTAAGAGATGTAAAGACCGGTTTCCGTCCCTGCATACAACAATCCCGGTCTCTTCATATCTTCTCTGACCACGCGGACAAAATCTTCTGTCGCTATTCCTTCGGTAATCAAATCCCAGTTCTTACCAAAATCATCAGTCCTGTAGATCAATGGAGTGAAGTCATTGAATTTGTATCTCGTGACCGCAATATATGCGGTTGCGGCATCATGAGGCGATACATCTATCGCATTGATCAACGACTCTTCAAGTCCATCAGGAGTTACATTTTGCCAGGACGCCCCTGCATCTTGTGTCACATGTACAAGACCACAATCGCTACCTGCCCACAAGACCTGATCAGAATGGGGAGAAGCTTCGAGGTAGCTGATTGTGTTGTATACTTCTCCTCCTGCTCCCTCATTGGTATAGGGTGTACCACCGACTACTTGTTTTGATTTTTCATTTCTGGTAAGATCGGGGCTCAATTCTGTCCATGTCATGCCTTGATTTCTCGTGACCAACACCTGGTTACTACAGTGGTAAATCACATTAGGATCCTGTGGCGAGGCAACAATCGGAGCATTCCAGTTAAACCGGTATTTCATTTCACCGGGAGTCCAACCCAAACCCGCAGTTGGATAAGCCATGATGTCCACTCCTTCTCTTGTCTCTCTGTCCATAACTTCGATATTTCCCTGGTAACATCCACCATACATCAATGTCGGATGATCGGGATCGAAAGCAATGAAAGCACACTCACATCCCGGTCCGGAAAACCAATCTTTCCATCCGATTCCCCCACCCGTCGTTCTGCTTGCGGTCACAATGGAGGAATTGTCCTGCTGCCCTCCGTAGACGTTGTACGGAAATAAATTGTCGGTAATTACACGGTAGAATTGAATCGTAGGTTGATTTTGCTGGGAAGACCAGGATTGTCCGCCATTAAACGTGACACAGGCACCTCCATCATTTGACAGGATGATATTGTCCGGGTGATCCGGGTTGATCCACATATGGTGTTGATCTCCATGAGGATTTCTGATCGACCGAAAGGACTTACCACCGTCTATTGATTTTAGCATGGGTGCATTCAATACGTAAACGGTATTCTCATCCTGAGGATCGGCAAATATTTCGATGTAATACCATGCTCTTGCTACTGTGATTCTGTCTTTTGTGGTTTGATTCCATGTCTTTCCAGCATCGTCAGAACGATAGACCCCTCCTTTGGTACCTTCAGATTCAACATTGGCATAGATAACCATAGGGTTGGCCCGGGAAATATCTACTGCCGTTTTTCCTAGTTCATCAGGCAGTCCACCGGATACTTTCTCCCAGGACTCGCCACCATCAGTGGATTTGTAAATGGCAGATCCGGCGCCGCCACTTCGCACCTGCCACGGTGTCCTGCGATGATCCCACATCGATGCGAAAAGTATTCGCGGATTCGAATGATCAATCGTCAAATCAGCAGCTCCTGTCTTTTCATCCACATAGAGGACCTTTTTCCAACTTGCACCGCCATCCACCGACTTATACACTCCTCTCGATTCGCTGTCGCCATGAAGAGCACCCTGAACAGCTACCCATACTACCTCCGGATCGCCCGGATGGATCCGAATCTCCGCAATATGACGACTATCCGCAAGACCCATATGCTTCCAGGTCTTGCCAGCATCAGTCGATTTATAAATGCCATCTCCATGAGAGGTCATGACTCCCCTTACGGCATGTTCTCCCATACCAGCATAAATGACATTGGGATCAGATTCAGATACGGCAATCGCACCTACGCTTCCCGTGTTCAGTTGGCCATCCGATATATTGATCCAGGTTATTCCCGCATCTGTTGTTTTCCAAATGCCACCTCCGGTAGATCCCATGTAGTATGTCTGGTTGTCCTGGATCACACCGCAGGATGCCACACTTCTGCCTCCCCGAAAAGGGCCAATATTTCTGAATTTCAGACCTTTGAAGAGTGTATCCAAAGGCTGATCCTCCGGAATTGATTGAGCTTGGACAGGTGAATCCGGACTGAAGAATACCAGACAGAATAAAAAAAGGAGCATTTTCATTTTCTTGTTCGTTGATTGGTTGGAAATAAATGATTTTGTTCAGATCAAGATACAAAATGACGCTTCATTCCAAACCTGCTCAGGCCAATATTCGTAAAGACTCTGTCAGAATGGAAATGTATTGATATGTACTTGGAAACAGACAGGCTGATTATCCGCAATTGGAAGAAATCTGACATTCATCCATTCATTGAAATGAACCGCAATTCAGAGGTAATGAGATATTTTCCATCTGTCCTGACCGAAGATGAAACACTTCGACTCCTTGCCCGGATCAAAGACCATATCCATGAATGGGGATATGGAATCAATGCTCTTGAATTGAAATCGGAAGGACAATTTATTGGCTTTACCGGACTTTCACATCCTGGGTTTGAAAGTCATTTTACTCCTTGTGTTGAAATTGGCTGGAGACTTGATGCACAATACTGGAATAAGGAATTGGCAACAGAAGCCGCAGCCGCTGTTCGAAATTATGCCTTTGCTGAATTAAACCTTGATCGCATTTATTCTTTTACATCTGTATTAAATACACCTTCTGTCCGGGTAATGGAAAAGATCGGCATGTCGCCAAATGGAAGGTTTCTACATCCGAAGTTGTCCGAATCGAGTCCACTATGTGCACACTTCCTCTATCAATTGGAACAAAGTACCTGGAGGGCAATTACCTGATCAGGGATACATTACCGGCCTTGACGATTTCTGAGCCATCCGGGCAGGTTACTTTCACGCAGTAGGCATATACGTCCGGTGACAATTCATCTCCATTTTGGCGGTGTCGTCCGTTCCATCCTTCAGATTGATCCATGGTTCGGAACACCTCCTTGCCCCACCTGTCCAATATCTGGAAGTCCACGGAAGCGGCCCCGTTCAATCGAACAAAGAGCAGGTCATTTACATTATCATTATTCGGAGAGAATGCATCCGGAATAAACAGAGAGCTCTCATCACAAACTATTTCTACCGTAATGGTCACCTCGGCCTCGGCGGTGCATCCATTTTCATCGGTAACAGTAACGCGATAAGTCGTCGTCTCATCGGGGATCACCGAAATGCTGCTTGTAGTGGAACCATTACTCCATGAATACGTTGGACCCGCCGCATCTGTCGAAACATTCAAATCAACGGTCTGGCCAAGTACAATGTTGGTTCCCGGATTCGTACTAATGGAAGCAGTCGGATTGGGTCCTCCCGTAATGGGGAATGGGATTTCGGTCACGCAATTCAGGTCTACATGGGTAGCGACCAATACGAGATCTTCCGCATTCAAAGGATCAATCGTCGGACTGGCGGCATCTTCACCGGAGACCACACCAGAAGCAGAAATCCACATATACGATAGATTAGCACCTGTGTTATCTGTAGCGGTAATGGTGATCGGATCGGCTCCACAAACAAATTCCGATGGTCCATCAATGGTAATGTCAAACATATAAGGAGCCAGGTCAAATGTAATGGACTCCGAACAACCAAAGGCATCTGACACGGTTGCTGTGACAGAAGAAATTTCCCGAATATCAACAGTTATACTATCACCGGTAGTCAATAGATTATCATCCTGGTCCGTCCATACGATCAGACTTGCATTACTCTCTGCACCCAATGTGATCAGGCTATCACCTACACATAGACGTAATAGTGTATCTGCGGTGGTTATCTCTAAAATTTCCGGAACTTCAAATGTTATGCTGAGGGGGTCAAAATTGCAAGTTTCCATCGTGGATGAAAGGGAAGCTGAGTAGATTCCGGGCATACCAAAATCAATCAATGGATTTGCTTCCGTGCTCGTTACGGTTTCTCCGGCGATCGTACCAAAATCCCAGAAAACATCGCCATCCTCATAGATAGGATCAATGACAAATGATACCCCATGGGTTCCGCATTGTATCTGAGGATCAGGAGCCGGAGGTATAACTGTACTATATGGGATTTCAATTGAACCCGTCAATATGCATGAATCACCATCTGTAGCTGTGTAAGAGAGGATGACGCTTGGGCTCGTCGTTGCGAGACCTACAATGATAACAACCGGTTCATTCAGGCCAGAGATGATTTCCTGCGCAGGATCCCAGGTTACCACTAAATTGTCTCCTGCAGGAATCAGCAATTCCACATCTGCCGTATCTCCGACACAAATCCTGCGCGGTGCGTCCACATCAAGAATACCTGTACTTTCTTCTATAATTATCGAAGCAACATTGCTCTCGCAAAGTTCGGTTCGACCCCTTAGGTATAAGGTATTACCGGCGGGAGCATCCGTCATCACAATGGAATCTGTCGAAATGATATCCGCAAAGCCTTCGTCGAGTGACCATTCATAACTGACGAATTCATTAGAAACATTGGCACTTGCGAAATAAACGGAGGACTCATTACAGACGCTTGGGCCGCCACTGATCATGACAATCAATTCATCTACAACCGGAACGATGATCGTATCGATCTTCATACACCCCTCACTATCAAAAGCTGTGTAGGTCAGACTGATTTCCGTTTGTCCTTCGAGTGCTGTAATATTTACTGTTTGGGAATTCAATCCGGAAGTAATATTATCAGAAGGTTCCCAAATCACGGTAATCGGGTTATCCGGGTTGGACGTGACCACTGAAACCATACCATCAGGACTTACACAGGTATTGATCGGTTCAAACTGTGCACTGATTCCCTGGGCGAAGCGTTCCACTGTCACATTAGGAACATTGCTGCCACAGAATCGCTCTCCGCCTGCACGTAAGTAGAAGGTCGCTGATTCACCCTCAATTGGAATCTGAACATCCGCACCCGTGGCGACAACACTGCTGAAGTTTTGGTCCAGTGACCATTCATAAACCACTGCAAATCCCATAGCATTGTTGGCCACCGCAGTCAGATCAGCCACATCTGCGCATTCTCCCGAATTGTTGATAATCGCTATATCCAGGATATCATCAATTCTCTCTACACGCACAGAACCGGAATCTATCATGTCCCCATTTGTCACTTCAACGAAATAGGTAGTCGATTCTTCAGGTGATGCAAGAGGATTGGAAGGATCTGTTAGGTCAAGTCCGGTTTCCGGTGTCCATGTATATGTCCATTCCGGGTTAGGATTGGAGATCAACCTGATTTCCTCTCCGGGACATACGTAAAGCGTATCACCAAAGAACTCTACGCTCACCGGTGGATTGACTGGTATACTATCGAAATTTTGAGTAGTGGTTGCTGTACAAGTATTTGATGATTCAACTGTATGTGTTATGGAAATTGAAGATGCACACGGCACCGTAATTTCCGGATTTGATCCTTCTACACTGAACGTATTATTACCTGCCTGGATATCGAAACGACTCAATACGATACTTTCCTCCGGATCGGGTTCTTCCGAGGTTGAGTTAAATCTCAATGTGAGTTGATCGCCGATGCACATCGGTTGATTCACTTCAAATGAAGCGCTCAGGTGTGAATCTGCAACCCTGACTTCCTTGATCACTTGTGTATTACATGTCTCCGGTCCCCCGGTTGCCGTCATTTGCACCAGGTAGGTGCCTCGCTCAGGATAGGTAAATGATGGTGAAACTTCGTTGGACATAAAGGCCGGGTCATCATTTGGATAGTTAAAGTTCCAATTGAATGTCCTGTCCTGGTTGAAAGTCGTATTGACAAAGTTCACGGTCAACCCTTCGCATTGTACGTCCGGAGCCTCAAAGGACAGAAGCTTTTCCGGGTCACATATAATGACATTGTATTCGAAGTTTCTCCTCGTTTTGGAGATTTCTTTTCCATCTCTCCATTCTTCCACAAGGATTCCGACCAGGTATTGACCGACAGCGCCCGGAGTGGCTGTCAACAATCCTGTTGTTTCATCGATTGTCAGTGGTGTTCCACTGCCCAACATATTTTCCAATGAAAAACCCGGGGCATATTCCACTTCATCATAGGGAGGGCCCTCTGGTGGTATAGGTTGAGGAGTGGCTAATGATGCGCCTGCGTGAGGTGTATATAATTTGTATGCAAGACTGTCTCCTTCAGCATCGGTAGCAGAGGCATCAAAAGCAAGAGGCACTCCGGCACAAATGGTAATCGAAGGCCAGTTACCGAATTCCGGTGAAATATTACATGTACTTAATGACTCTTCTGTAATGCAAACAAAGGATGTATTCCCGGTCTCCAGGGGATTCACGATATTCGACAAGGTCACATTCCTGCAACATCTTTGGTATCCCAGGATATATCCTTTTTCCCGGAATGGAAGAAATACCTTGCCAACGTATCTGGCTTCAGAAACACAGATTTCGGTTCCATCCGGGGCGCAACCCAGTACGTCCGGATCTATATTTTCAACACTCACTAACTCCATCCTGACCAATCCAAGACTTCCTAACCAATTGAGGGGTGTGCCAAAGGCATCATAGATACCTACATAGCCAGGATCGTCAAATACCGCTTCCGGATCTCCGTTGAAGCAATCTCTTCTTACAGTCAGATGAATCTCATACCAATCCTTTGCAGTGCAGCTGAAAGTCATATCCGCACCAACAATATGTGTGGCCTGTAACTCCTGAACAAAACCGGAACACAATAGAATTAATCCCAGGATCGCCAGTCTGTTGATATTTTTCATTATTTGACTCATTAGCACTTGCATTATCATGAGTTAATTTTGACTATCCAATAGGGGTGAACCCTGTTTTATTTCAACAATTTCAGATCTTCTCTCCCTGGATGCTTCAGGACTGAATATTGAATTTCTTCTGTCGTACAATACATCGCTCACATTATCCGGTGCAAGACTTTCTCCATATGACAATTCAGTAATCTTCAATTGACCATTTTCAATAAACGGCAAGAGGACTCCCTGACGGAACGACCGAAGTTCGTTTTGTACACTCACTACCCTTCTTTGACTCAAGGCAAGATTGTACTTCGTATCTGCTCGTGGACTGGCAAAACCGCGAATCGACAGATCGAATGACTGACCATCCTGCAATTGACCAGTGATAAAGTCTAGGAACCTCGTGAACCTGTCAAATCCTTCTTTTACATCTTGTTCGAAAAATTCCTCAACTCTCGACTCAGCAAGATCACGCTCTGAACCTGACAATCCAGTGGTATACTCGTCGATGAATTCGAACTTTTTAAGGATGTATTGGTCAAAGGTCTCCGTATATGTTTTTTCGGTTGTCAGCTCTCTTGAATTTTCATCAGGAAGATCATTATCATAGTATAGTGCCAAAGGCAGATAAAGGTTCAAATCCCTTCTTGTCAGGAATAATTCCTTGGTAATCATTCCGGATCCATCATCGTCATTGGCAACAAATTCCTTGAATGAGTCATAGTATCGATCCCGACTTGCCGTAATTCTGTAACTGTGACCCGGAATGACATTGAACACAAAGTCATGTGCATTTTCATTGGTCAGACTAACGGATTGAATACTGCTATCCGTCAAATCCTCAAGCAAGACTGTTGTACCAATCAGAGGTTCCCTTGAAATTTCATCAAATGTAAATACCTGCAACTCAAGGCTGCTTCTTCTCATATAAATCTTGCGAATAAGATCCTCCGACGAAAAGACAGTATTGGTATTCAGTGGAAGAGTATCTGTGTAATATTCAGGTTTTGAACTCACCAGTAAATATTCCTTTGCCCTCTCCAGTTCAAAAATGTGATCAGCGCCAATATCATTAGTAATGGTATTGAGGACAGCACCTGTACGGGCATCGATCAATTGAACGGTTACCCCTTCCAGGCTATCCAGGGACTTGGCATCAAACGTGAGTGCATTAACACTGATCTCAAGATCCCCGATCTGAGCCTCGTATATGTCGTAGCAACACGATTTGTTGATTTCATCCACGTATTGAGAGCCCAACCTGTTAGATGACAGTAATCCCCTATCACCTTCTTCAGACAATTTGTAATAGACATCGTTGTAGCTGCTATTGATCGGAGCACCTACATTTTCTGCTTTTTCAAATTGACCTCCGGATTTCACACTTCGGTAGACATCGAATCCTCCAAGAGTCATATCTCCATCCGTACTGAAATACAAGACCTGGGAATTATTGTGAAAGAACGGAGACATCTCATCGGATGCCGTATTAACAGATGTAACATTAACCGGATCGGCAAAGGATTCTACGCCCGTTATATTCGAAGCCCAAATATCAAGACCGCCTTTCCCACCGGGACGATTGGAAACGAAGTACAGGATCTCCTGTCCGGAATCCTTATCAAAGGCAACGTTGGGTTGAGTTGTAGTAAACGAATCCACATTGACGGGTGAGGGTAATTTCTTTTCAATCCCATATGTGCCATCTCCAAGGATCGCCCTGCAATACAAATCACACCTTACCTCGGTATCCGTGATGTATTCACATACCGTATAGAATACCTTCGAACGATTCATATTGAACGTAACATGAGCCGTATGCAGATTAGGTTTGTTAAAATCATCTGCAATTTCATATGATGTAAGGGAATCCGTCGATGTCAATACCTTGGAGATCAGTTTATCAGAATAAGTCTTTCGATCTTCAGGTAAATATTGAACAGATGAATACACGAGGTTATCACCGTCCATAATGGCACCAATCTCCGAATTGGGTGTATTGACCACACCACCCATTCGCATAATGGAAATGGATGGATCAGGATTATTGATTTTATCCTGTGCCCAATCGATGGAAGCAATTTCCTTTCCGGATCTATCCGTCAACCTTTGGTTATCTCCCTCATATTGACTGACATACATCTCGTAGTTGCGTCTGGCCACGTCGTACTTTCCCTGGAGTTGTTGGACGGTTGCCAGATGAAAACCGGCTTCAGGAAATGCGGCGTCGCTGTCTTGGGCTAACACTTTTGTATACAAGTCTTCAGCAACCTCGAACGAACTGAATTTCCGTGCTGCTTCGGCAGCCATATACATGATATTGATATCGGACGTATCAAATTCAAGTGCCTCCAGGTAATAATCCAAAGCCGTATAGTAATTCTCGCTGTTGTACGCCTCCCCTGCAGCATTCAGGAAAGCCTTCTGAGTCTGTCCCCGGGACGAAAGACTGATCAACATCAATATAGCCGCTATGTACAATTGCATCATCCTCATATCCTAGAATATTGGGCAGACTTTCACCTTTGGCTTTACATCGGTTATTAAATAATTCAAGTGGATCTCAAATGACGTCGGTCTCCTGATTCCTCCTCTCGTTGCGAAATCTGTATGGTCTACATCATAGTTTGCTGAAATGTAAAATTGACGATGTTGGATTCCGACAACCGGATACCACGATCTCCCCGAACGCCATCCAAATCCTACATGCACCTCCAATTCCTTCCCCCTGCTCTGATTGACATGGATCTTTCCTAAGGCAGTACCTATAAATTCATTGTAGTCTCTTTGAGTCTGATAGAGCGCATTCAGCCCTAAATCAAATTTATCACTCATCTGGAAGCTACCCATTCCCGTAAAAGAAATCCTTCTTGCAAGCTTTATATCATCATTTTCATAAAAACCGACTGTGGGTTCGATCAGATGAAAGCCACCAATACCAAGGTCCAGCTTCGTCCTGCTACTTTGTTGCCATCTGTAATTCAAGCCAAGACCATTCTCGAAGAACGAAATTCGTTCCGCATCAAAATTTTCGCCTGTCGGAAGTGTGGGATCCAATTCAAACCCATTCCATTGATTATCCCAGGTCAACGAATTACTGTCAAAGCCCCGGGTCGCAAAACCCAAAAGTGCCCCTATTGTGAACAGGTTATTTTCATTGATAATTTTTGTCCAGCTTCCTGTGAGATTGATGTTTGTCAGGTTCAAATCGGTCAGCTCACCCTGGATGTCATAGTTAAAGAGTACTCCCATTGAAAAGAAATGCTCCTTACCATATCGAGGATAAAATTTCCGGTCAAAGGAACCGCTAAATGTTGTCCAGGGAACCGGGACTGAACGCCATTGACTTTTATAACTGAGATTGACTCTTTTATCACCATTGAAAATTCCGGTCTTCGCCGGATTTACATTTAGAGGGGAATTGTAGAATTGGGAATAGTGAATATCCTGTGCACTCAAGGCACCAGCAACTACCAAAAATGTAAGAAAGAGTAAAATTTTTCTCATCTCAGGTATAAAGGTTTGTTCACAGAATTTGGACCAAGAAAAACTACCTTAGTCACAAAAAAACAGTGCAAATGCGCACTATTTTCAGGTGATTACCCTTGGTTAAAGTTTTACCAGTCAAAATCAATGCGTAAATGTAATAATAATTGATTGATCTTTTATCATTAATTATCAGATTTAAAGAATCTTATATATATTAATTTTTTTATATAAATGATACCACTTTTTACTAGTTCACAAATAAAAGTGATCGATGAGGAGACCATCAAAAAAGGAATTACGAGCCGGGAATTGATTTTCCGTGCATCGAACAATTTCGTGGAATGGCTGATTCCACAAATCAATCAATACACACCAATACATGTCCTATGCGGAAATGGGAACAACGGCGCCGATGGCTTTTTGATTGCAGAATTATTAGCTAATCGAGGATATCATGTCCATATTCTTCACCTTGATACAGCGGATAAAAGGAGTCCGGAAAACCGGTATTTTTTGGAAAGGCTTCAACGGCGAAAAGACATTTCAAGCAGTGAATTGAAGGGACTGTCCGACTGTTCGGTGTTAGCCGGAGATGCCATTCTGATCGATGCATTACTCGGCAATGGGACGGATCGACCCCTTGAGGGGTTTTACTATTCACTCGTCGAACAGGTCAATAACACATATTCTGAAGTCTTCGCTGTAGATTGTCCATCCGGATTAATGGCACATGAGCATGTGACTCATAACGCCATGCATTGCACAGCAACCTTTTCTTTCGAGTTCCCCAAGTTGTCATTTTTTGATGCATCAAATGATGCTTTCATAGGTGAATGGACCTATAGATCCATAGGTCTTGACCCGGAAATTATCAAATCATTATCCGGTGATTTCTTTCTTTTGGACAGCTCTTATCAAAAAGAAAGGATACGAAGCAGACCAAGATTTGCTCATAAAGGAATGATGGGTAAGGCATTGCATGTCATATCGAATCAGATGCTCGGTGCGGGGACCATGGCGGCCCGGGCATGCATTCGATCCGGCGCGGGTTATACTTTTACGCATACAATTGACGGTGAGAATCTGCTGGTTTCACTGGTGCCCGAGTCCCTTCATGAGGCCGACCTGGAGGCGGCAGCTATACAGAAGTACGACGTGTTGTCCATCGGTCCCGGCCTTGGACTGGGATCCGAAGCCCTGCAGGCCGTCAGCGATGTGCTCACCCACTCCGGAGGGCAGTTGATCCTCGACGCCGATGCATTGAATATTATTGCCCGTAATAACTGGTCTGACCGCATACCAAAAGGCACCATTTTGACACCGCACATAAAGGAGTTTGAACGCCTGTTCGGACAGAGTGATACCCATCACCAAAGGGTCGAATTGCAACGGAAAAAATCGAAGGACTTGTCCTTATATATAATCTTAAAAGGAAGATATACTTCTGTAACAGACCCCATGGGTCAATTGTACTATAATGCTTCGGGAAATGCGGCCCTCGCAAAGGGAGGCAGTGGTGATATCTTAACTGGCCTGATTGCAGGATTATGCGCTCAAAATTATGAAGCATTAACGGCTTGTTGTCTCGGAGTGTATCTTCACGGACGCTCCGCTGACCTATATGTACAAGAGCATCATGAAATGACGATGGCCCCAAGCGACTTGTTGACCTACCTTCCCTCAACTTTAAAGGAAATTAAAGATGCGTAAGAAAATTTGTGTGCTTACAGGCGCCGGGATGAGCGCAGAGAGCGGGTTAAAAACATTCAGGGATACCGGAGGACTTTGGGAAGATTACAATGTCTATGAAGTAGCTACACCCGAGGCCTGGGCCAGCAATGCGGCATTTGTAAGAGAATTCTACAACAAGAGGAGGAGGCAATTAAAAAGTGCACAGCCCAATGAAGGGCACCTGGCCCTGCTTCGTCTTGAAGAAAACCTGGATACTGTCATCATTACCCAGAATGTCGATGACTTACATGAAAAAGCCGGAAGCTCAAAAATCATTCATCTTCACGGAGAGTTGAATAAGGTCCGTAGTGAACTGAATCCCGAATTGATTTACGAATGGAAAGATGATCTGAACGAATCGGACACATGCGAGCTGGGTGGCAGATTGCGTCCCCACGTAGTATGGTTTGGCGAACAAGTGCCGATGTTGACCGTCGCGATCAAGGAGATCGTCGACACAGACTTCATTATGATCATCGGTACATCTATGCAGGTATATCCGGCGGCAAGCCTGACTTCTTATGCTCCCAGGCACACTGCCATTACCTACGTGGACCCAAAACCTCAGATCAATTATGAGCTGCAGCAACAGGTTGAAAAACTACATTTGTTTGAAGGACCTGCCAGCAGTAAAGTAAAAGAGGCGGTGGATTTTATCCTCACCGCCTTAGAATGATATATTAACAGAGATTTTACTTGGTTGAGATCAACTACCGCACATCAGGCATCCATCTTCCATGGTGCAGACTTCACCTTCGACGATTTCCTCCATTTCAGGTGATGATTCATTTTGCTTGTCAACAAATTTTTGTTGATGTTTTTCGCTCAGTGTGAATTTTATCGGATCCACTGCTGCTTTTGACCGCAAGTAGTACATTCCCGTCTTCAATCCTTTCTGCCATGCATAAAAGTGCATAGAGGTAAGCTTGCCGAAATTTGGATTGGCAACGAACAAATTCAGACTCTGGCTTTGACAGATGTATGCTCCGCGATCTGCCGCCATATCAATGATGACCTTTTGGCTGATTTCCCAGACCGTCTTGTATAGATCTTTTAATTCTTGCGGTACGTCTTCAAATTCCTGGATGGATCCGTTGGAAGCCATCAATCGTTCTTTCATTTCATCATTCCAAAGATTCAGATGAATCAAGTCGTTCAAGAGGTGCTTGTTGACAATGATGTATTCCCCGCTTAATGTCCTCCGTGTATAGAGATTCGACGTATAAGGCTCTATGCATTCGTTATTCCCAAGTATCTGAGAAGTAGATGCCGTAGGCATCGGAGCCAGCAATAAACTATTTCTCAAACCCGTGTCCCGGATCTCCTGTTTTAATCCTGTCCAATCGTAGCGATCCGTAGGAGTCACATTCCAAAGATCGAATTGTAACAGACCTTCACTGGCAGGTGATCCATTGAACGTCTCGTAAGATCCGTCCTTTTGGGCAAGTTCATTGGACTCAACCAAAGCGGCATGATAGATTGTTTCGAAAATATCAATATTTAATTGCCGTGCTTCCGGGCTGTCAAACGGCATTCTCATCTTACTGAAGGCATCCGCCAGGCCTTGCACTCCTATTCCAATAGGTCGATGTCTGGAGTTTGATCGTTCTGCCTCGGGTACCGGATAGTAATTGATATCAATGATCTTGTTGAGATTTTTTGTAATCACCCGTGTGACCTCGTGTAATTTTTCGAAATCAAAACTCTTATTGGATACAAATTTCGGCAGGGAAATGGAAGCAAGGTTACAAACGGCTACTTCATCCGGTGACGTATATTCAACGATCTCAGTACACAGGTTACTGCTTCTGATGGTCCCCAGGTTCTTCTGATTGGATTTTTCATTACAGGCATCCTTGTACAGGATGTAAGGTGTGCCCGTCTCGATCTGGGATTCGAGAATGGCGAACCAAAGATCTTGTGCTTTAATGGCTTTTCGAGCCCTTCCTTCTTCCTCGTATTGCATGTACAACTGGTTGAATTTTTCACCATAACTATCATACAATCCAGGACATTCATTCGGGCAGAACAGTGACCACTGACCATCTTCCTTTACCCTTTGCATAAACAAATCAGGAATCCAGAGGGCATAGAACAGGTCACGTGCTCTCAATTCTTCCTTACCGTGATTCTTTTTCAAATCCAGGAAGTCAAACACATCTGCATGCCAGGGTTCCAGGTACATAGCAAAGGCACCTTTGCGTTTTCCTCCGCCTTGATCTACATAGCGCGCAGTATCATTGTACACACGGAGCATGGGAACGATGCCATTTGAGGTGCCCCCTGTACCCTTGATGTAACTACCCTTTGCTCTTATGTTATGAATGCTCAGGCCGATCCCACCGGCTGATTGAGAGATTTTGGCACATCTTGAAAGAGTTTCAAAAATGCCCGGGATGCTATCTTCGGTTGCAGATAAAAGGAAGCATGAACTCAATTGCGGTTTTGGTGTACCGGCATTAAAAAGTGTCGGTGTTGCGTGGATAAACCATTTTTCCGACATCAGGTGGTAGGTCTCAATAGCTGCATCAATTTCTTCTCCATGAATACCGACGGCTGCTCTCATCAACATGTGCTGCGGTCGCTCGACCACCTTGCCGTTCATTCTGAGCAGATAGGAACGTTCCAATGTCTTGAAGCCAAAATAATCGAAATCATAATCGCGATCATAGATGATTGCCGAATTCAATCGATCCTTGTTCTTTCTGATGATCTTCATTGTCTGATCGTCGATCAGACCGGCTTTCTCATCCGTTTTGGGGTCGACATATTTATACAGACCCTCCATCGTCGACGAGAAGGACTTATTCGTGTTCTTATGGAGGTTAGAAATTGCAATGCGAGCTGCGAGAATGGC
The DNA here is from genome assembly GCA_028282725.1 of Saprospiraceae bacterium. Taxonomy (GTDB): domain Bacteria; phylum Bacteroidota; class Bacteroidia; order Chitinophagales; family Saprospiraceae; genus JAJRXG01. Next base: position 80,157 of record JANQHF010000004.1, on the reverse strand, counting down.
ATAATCGGGATGATAGGCAGCCATTGAAGCAGATGTCTCTGCTGCGAGATTGTCTAATTCAGTAGTGGGGACACCATCATACAGACCTTGAATTACCTTTTTGGATATTTCTATATTATCTATATGATTCGGGTCAAGACCATAACACAGTTTTTTGATCCTTGCTGTGATTTTATCAAAACTTACGGCCTCTTTTTTTCCACTTCTTTTGACTACCTGCATGCTTCAATTTAGATTTTATATGATATAATTAGTTTTTCTTTCCTATATGATCAGAATTCTTCATCCATTGTGAAGACTTGTTTGTCCTTATCGGTCATTACCCCGGCTTTTTGGTAATCACCCACTCTTTTCTCGAAGAAGTTGGTTTTGCCCTGGAGAGAGATCAAATCCATCCAGGGGAAGGGATTCTCAGCATTGTATACTTTGGAGTTACCCAGTGCGACCAGCAAACGATCGGCTACAAATTCGATGTACTGGCACATCATTTCGGCATTCATCCCGATAAGATTGACCGGGATCGCATCTGAGACGAATTCCTTTTCGATATCAACAGCATCTGTGATGATCTTTTCAATGGTCTTCTTGGGTAATTTATGACGGATGTGTTGATTGTAGAGCAGACAGGCAAAATCACAATGCATGCCCTCATCTCTCGAGATCAGTTCATTTGAAAATGATAATCCCGGCATCAACCCTCTTTTCTTTAACCAAAAGATAGAGCAGAATGAACCGCTGAAAAAGATTCCTTCCACGGCCGCAAATGCGATCAGCCTTTCGGCGAATGTTCCATGATCGATCCATTCGAATGCCCATTCTGCTTTTTTCTTAACACAGTCCAGCGTCTCGATGGCATTCAACAAGTATTTCTTTTCCTGGGAATCCTTTATATATGTATCAATGAGAAGCGAGTACGTCTCAGAGTGAATATTTTCCATCATTATTTGAAAACCGTAGAAGAACTTGGCTTCGGTGTATTGGACCTCACTCACCATATTCTCTGCAAGATTTTCATTGACGATGCCATCACTCGCTGCAAAGAAGGCCAACACGTGCTTTATGAAGTGACGTTCATTATCATTCAACTTATTGGACCAATCGCTTAGATCCTGGTGAAGATCAATCTCTTCCGCAGTCCAAAAACTGGCTTCAGACTTTTTATAGAATGCCCAAATATCATCGTGCTCAATTGGGAAAAGAACAAAGCGATTCGGATTTTCTCGTAATATGGGTTCAATAGCCTCGGTCATAAGTTTGTTGTTTTAGTGTAAAGACAGGTCGGGCTCCATTCAGGTGTGCTCTAAATGTCTTTTCAGGTTGAATAAAATGGTCCGTTATTTACGATTTCGTTCTACGCGGCGAGTTAGATGTCCATCTCTGAGGTATGCTCCAAAACCGTGAGACAAATAAATGCAAAAAAAGACTAATACGTTAATCGGCCCTATGGTGAGTTATCCACATAATGTTAGTAAAATCAATAACGCATTAGAAATCAATGACATATGTATTTTACCTTTTCTCTGCGATGTTGAAAAAGGTCTCAAAACGTTGAAAACAAGAGATTAATACATTAATCGCAAACGTAATATATTAAGTCATACATTGCCCGACCTGCGAAAAACGGCAATGAGGGCCAGGGCGATCAACAACGAGATCAAAATCATGAAATATGCGGTGCCTGTAAACTCGCTCAGGGGCAGCGGAACATTCATTCCGTAAAAGCTGAATACGATTGTCGGGACCATCAGGACAATGGTTACGATCGTCAAGCGATGGATGACAACATTCAGGTTATTGGAGATAATAGATGCATATGCCTCCATTGTTCCGTTGAGAAGATTGGTGTGAACATTTGCCATCTCCAGGGCCTGGCTATTATCAATGATAATATCTTCGAATAAATCCTGATGGCTTTCCAATTCTCGAATGTTCAGGAAGTCCGTCCTTCGGATCTTTTGTTTCAGGAGGTCATTATCACTCAATGAGTTTAAAACATAGACCAGGGATTTTTCTATCCGCAAAAGTTGCTGCAATTCCTTGTTTCGGCTCGAGTGATACAATTCGCGCTCAATCACATTTCTTTTCAGATTCAGCTTCTTAAGGACATCGAGATACTGAAGAACAGTGTGTTCGAAAATCAGAAGGACAAAATGTTTGTGATCGGCCGGATCAAATCCCTTGACCCTGTTTTTCAGAAATTTTTCGATCACAAGACTCTCCTCGGATGTAATCGTAAGGATCCGGCCCTCACGTAGAATGATCCCGATCGGGGCCGTAATGTAAAAGGCATCACTTTCCTGTTCATCGCTGTTGATGATGGGCGCATTGATCACGATGAGCCTCACCTCATCTTCCCTTTCGTAACGCGAACGCTCATCTATATCCAATGAGTCAATCAAAAAATCCAATGGCACATCCTCCGATTCAGCCAAAAATTCCAACTCGGAATTGTCCAAAGGAGAGGTGACATGCACCCATTGAGCCCGGGTGACATCCACTTCTTCAAGCACTCCATTGTATTTCCTGTAATAGCTGATCATTACTTATAAATGCCTTTAACTGATAAAGGAGTTCAAATTCCGGTCCAAAAATAGTTCTTCACCATATGAATCATGCAACTTGTCATCACCAGATTCACCTTCCCTTGTTGGCTGGGGTTTAAAACGGAAGCTTTACCAGGCTATTGTAGCCCTCAGTATAGCAAATCAGATAGATAACAATCAATGCTGGTCGATTCAACTGGCCAAATCATCGAATATTGTCCGTCCCCTTCATTTCATGATGATTTTATGGTGAAATTCGCGATGCAAATGAAGTCGAAATTTAGTTATCTACAAATTGTACCTTTGCGCCTCTTTTTTCAGAATATAGTTCAAAATGGATAGAAATCAGGTCATAGGATTTGTATTGATTTTCCTGATTCTCGTTGTCTGGAGTATCATTAATCAACCTACCGCTGAGGAAATCGAACAAGCCAAAGCTGAAGAAGCTGTCCGCATTGCCCAACAAGAAGAGGCTGTTCGGACAGAAACCTCTACCCCTGCATTTACTCCTACTGCGGACACAATTGTAAGTCAGGCACAATCAGACCTCACTCCAAAACCCATTCAGATCCCCGAACAAACCTCTACCCTATCGAATGACCTTATTACCCTTTCATTTTCATCGAAGGGTGGCAGACTGACCGGAAGCGCTTTGAGTGATTATGACAAAATCGTGATTTCGGATGAGGGCCGAACCAAGACCCCTGTTGAGTTATTTGAGGACAACAAGAATCGATTCAACTTCAAACTACCCTTCAGAAATCGGACCATCAACACCGACAATTTAGACTTTAGCCCTCAAATCACCGGAAGCACCTTGACATATCGGGCGAATACAAATGAGGGTGGATATATCGAGCAGCGCTACACTCTGAAAGAAGATAGTTATCGCATAGACTACTCTGTCCGTTTTGTAGGAGTGCAGAATGAAATTATTCCTGGCCAGAAGATCACCCTGGAGATTGACAATTATCTTGATCCCATCGAGGAAAATGTACAATTCGAGAAGACGTATTCCACGGTTTATTTTAAGGAAGTCGAAGATGACTCCGAAAATTGCAGTTGCCGGGGAAATGATACCAAGGACAGGGAAAATACAAAGATCGAATGGACCTCTTTCGCCAATCAATTCTTCAATACCACCCTGGTGGCAAGAAGCGCACCTTTTGACGGCCTTGTAGCAACGACGGAAATGCTCGGGGATCAGACCGAGGATTTGAAAAAAACCACTGCCCTCATGAATATTCCGTTTAACGGCAGTTCTGACGAGGCCTTTGATATGGAAATGTACATAGGTCCCAACGAGTACAGGAGACTGAGGGCATTTGACAATGATCTTGAAGAGATTATCCCGTTCGGCCGAAGCATCTTTGGAGACATCAACCGGTTGTTCATTCGTCCCTTCTTTGATTGGCTGTCACAGTTTATCGGGAGTAAGGGTATGGTGATCATTGTCCTGATCTTCATTATTAAAATGGCACTTTATCCTTTGACGTATAAAATGTTACACAGCCAGGCGAAAATGGGTGCCCTGAAACCTCAGTTGGCCGGGCTAAAGTCAAAGTTTAAAGACGATGCACAGAAGGTGCAGATGGAAACGATGAAAGTCTACCGTGAATATGGGGTGAGTCCCTTTGGCGGCTGCTTTCCTATGATTGCCCAAATTCCGATATGGTATGCACTTTTCAGATTTTTCCCGGCGTCGATCACCTTCAGGCAGGAGGCTTTTCTCTGGGCACATGATCTTTCCTCGTATGACGTATTTGTTAACCTGCCTTTCCACATACCGACTTTCGGTGCCCACCTGAGCCTGTTCACCATCTTGTGGGCAGTGACACAGGTTATTTATACCTATTACAATTCCATGCACATGGACATGTCGGCCAATCCAGCCATGAAATATGTCCAGTACCTGATGCCAATTATGTTCCTTGCATTCTTTAACAGTTACGCATCCGGTCTTACCTGTTATATGTTATTCAGCACAATTTTCAACATTGCCCAGACCGTAGTAACCAAGAAATTTGTCTTTGATGAGGAGAAAATCCTGGCGGAGCTCAATATTCAGAAGGCCAAACCCAAAAAGAAAAACTCATTCCAGGCGAGATTGGAGGAAGCCATGAAACGTCAGCAGGAAGTCCAGCGACAAAAGGAGCTGCAAAAGAAAAAGAAGAAAACGTAGACAATATCCTTTAAGTTTACCCTCAAAGAAATGCGAATGGAGTCGGATACTTCAGTTGGTGTAATTGGAGGTGGCAAATTTGGTTTAGCACTTGCCAACCTGATTGCGCCTAATGCTGACGTCATTTTGTATAGTCGCAGGAGTGAACTCTCCGAATCGCTCAATGAACGTCACGAATATCGGGGCGTCAAGATACATCCTAACGTCCGGGCCACCACGAAGATTCAGGAGGTATGCGATCAATGCAAGCTCCTTTTGCCGGTGATTTCTTCCATACACTTCAGAAAGGTCATCCAGGAAATGTCGGTCTTCCTGACCCCCGAACACATGCTCATTCACGGCACCAAGGGATTCGATCTATTGCCTGGTGAGCTAGAACCGGGATACCAGTTTGTAGGATTCAGGAGGAGGGATGTAAAGACCATGAGTGAAGTCATACACGAGGAGACTAATGTCATTCGCGTCGGTGCACTATGCGGTCCTAACCTGGCTAGCGAGATCCTGGAAGGCTTGCCAACAGCCACCGTCATCGCCAGTGAATTTGATGAAGTAATCAAGGCCGGACGGGAAGTGCTTTCCGGCAAGAGTTTTTTCGTATTCGGATCGTATGACCTAAGGGCAGCGGAACTGACCGGAGCACTAAAGAATGTCATCGCACTTGCCTCAGGTCTCCTGGGAGGAAAACATCTCGGGAAGAATTCCGAGGCCATGCTGATCGTAAGAGGATTTCGCGAAATGGTCCTTTTGGGAGAATTGATGGGATCTTCTTCACGAGGGTTCTTCGGCACAGCAGGCATCGGAGATCTTATCGCGACCGCTACCTCGAATAAAAGCAGGAATTACAGTTGCGGTAAACGCATGGCCCAGGGGGAAAATATTCAGGATATTCTGGCAAGTGCTGAAGAAGTGATCGAAGGGATCAGGACATTAAAGATCGCCTACTTTCTCGTGAATAAATTCAGGGTTCATGCCCCCATCATCTCGACCATTCACAAGATTATTTTTGAAGGAAAGGAGATCGAATCCAGCATTTTTGATCTGATGAAGTACCCACTGGCGGCCGATGTAGATTTCGTCTAGGAGATCATGCTGATTTGTCCTTAGAAATTTCAGTTCCATCTAATATATTGTCAATCTTTATTATTTCATTTTTATCTTGTTTCAATAATATCAATTAAAATGGCAGACTTCACTTCTTTAGAGCATGCATCAGGCAAACCCAAATCGTTTTGGTCGAGACCAGAAGGTGTAACCGGCACCATCTTCCTCATTGCCATACTTGGCGGACTTGGGTTTTTGCTGGCGACCAATATCGCGGCAATAGTCGGATTTGCATCAAGCCTTCTTGGTCTGGTACTTACGATCCTCGCTCTTGGCGTCATCGTATATATGGTGCTGGATCCTAAAATGAGAGCTTTGGCAGGTTATATGTACAAGAGTTTTATGAGAAAGGTTACGAGCATTTTTGTAACCATTGATCCCATTGGCATCCTGAAAAATTATATAGACGATTTGTCGGACAATCTGAAAAAGATGGGCAAGCAAATTGGTAATCTCAGGGGACAAATGCGCAAGATCAAAACGATGATGATGGACAACGCCAAGGACATCGAACAGAATCTGAAGATTGCAAAGAAGGCCAAGGAAATGGGCAATAATCAACAATTGATGCTCTCCAGCCGGAAGGCAGCACGGCTCAGGGACTCAAACGAAAAGTATGAGAAACTGCACAAAAAGATGGGTCTCCTGTATAAGGTATTGACGAAGATGTATTCCAACTCCGAGATCCTGCTCGAAGACACAAAGGACCAGGTAAAAGTCAAAGAACAGGAAAGAAAGGCGATTCGTGCTTCCCATTCAGCGATGAAATCGGCAATGAGCATTATCTCAGGTGATACGGATAAGCGGGCAATGTTTGACCAGGCCATGGAAGTCATTGCAGATGACGTAGCCAACAAGGTTGGCGAAATGGAGCAATTCATGGAATTATCTGCAAACTTCATGGAATCCGTGGACCTTCAAAACGGGATCTTTGAAGAGGAAGGCCTCAAAATGCTTGAGGAATATGAAAAGAAAAGCACTCTTCTGTTATTAGGAGGCCAGGAAGCCGATGACGATACGTTGGACCTCGGCGAATATCAAACAGAAAAAGAAAAGATCACAAGGTCTTCTGACTATAGCGGTTTATTTGACGATTGAATATCGAAAAATTCAATCAGCTTCTTTTTCTCAGTATCCCAGCGAAAGTCACTTTGAATACGTTGACAACCCTTAACCAGGTTTTTCCAATATTCTGATTGTTTGGTGAGTGCATCCAGGGCTTTCGAAACGGATTGGTGATCATAGCTTTCTAAAAGCAAGCCACATCCATATTTTTTGACCAATCTCGAGTATTCCGGAAAATCCATTGTAACTACTGGCAACGAGCGGTTTACATAATCAAAAAATTTGTTGCTCAAAGAATAGAAATAGCTTTTACTACAGTCGTCGAGGATATTCCACCCCAAATGAGCCCCTTTCAATTCTATAGTAATCTGTTCAGGTGAGAGCAAACCTGTAAAATGAATATTTGAACTTTGATTACTTCTTTCTTTTAATTCCTTCACCAATGGTCCATTTCCGATAATTACCAACTCTGCGTCATTCCGTCGACTGATGACATCGATTAAAATCTCGAGACCTCTTCCCGGATTCAAAACTCCCAAATACACGGTTTTCAATGGTGTAGCAATAGTTCGCTCTCCCGAATCAGTGACGTTTGGCAAATTGAGGAGATAATTGAATTGTTTCCCATATTTTTTTGCAAATATTTTTGACAGGGTTTCATTGACTGTATAACAGTAATCAAATCTCTTCACTGACCAATTACCTATCCGGCGCCATATCATTTTTTTTAATGGACTGGAATTCAGTTCAGGCACTTCTTCAAAATATTCATGAAGATCCAGCACAAATCTCCTGCCTCCCTTTCTAATTAATTTAGACATCAAAATAGTATCCAGATCAACGCACAACAACTGATCAAATTTGAATTTTGATAACAGCACTGTATACCGAATTATGATCTCCAAATAGAAAAATACTCCCGCATTGAACCAACATCTGACACGATGCTGATCATATTTTTGGTCTTGCAATTCCGGTGAATTTTCCAATTCTCTCCCTACCAATAATACTTTCATGCCGTAATCAGCAAGGGCCGTACAGGTTCTTCTCATTCGGTCATCATAACCGAGATCGTTTGAGGTCAGGCAAATAAGATCATATTTACTACTTGAAGACAACGATTGACTATCTAAATTGAAAAACCCTTTTCATTAATGATTCGCTGCTGTTCAAGCATACGCTTTCGCTGATCATTTTTATCCAAAGGCATACACCGGTCACATATTCCGCATGACCCGGCGGATTCACCGAAATATTTCAAAATTTCAGCCATCCTGCAAGAGGTCGTATTTAGAAATTCTCTGACTCCTTCATACTTCCTGGCTTCTAATCTTTTTAGAAAATCATACTTATTCCGGAATTCTGATATGTACTCCTGTGAAATCCTGTTTTTCAAAAAATGAATGACCTGTCCGCTGTCTATTTTGAAATATTTTATAATTCCATTTTTTGCTAAACGTACCATGATGCCGCTAAAAACTCGCTCTGACCACCCTAATTTTTTGCAATCCACTTTCAAATTCAGTTGGACATAGCTTGAAAATATGCCTTCATAATTCCTCATCAGGTAATCTGCCATTTTTGATTCTTCCCGATTCTCGAATTCAAATTTTCTCAAAACTTCAGGAGTTACAATAATTTCACAGGCATGCCTGGCTCTTGCCTCTTCTTCAACTTCCCAGATTCCAATTCTCTGCCATATCCGCAACAACGAATGCAATTTTCGTCTATTTATTTTTAGTGATTCGCTTAGCCCTGAAATATTCAATGACCGGGAGATTCCTTCACCTTCCCCTAAAGCAATTTTGTAATGTACGTGAAGTCTTTTGTAAAAAGTTGAGCATTGGTCAAATGGAGGAAAATTTTGCTTGAGTCTTTTAGCCAGAAAGTTCTGATCTTCCTTTGATACCAATAAAATTGCTTTTGCATCAGTGCCATCTCTCCCCGCGCGCCCTATTTCCTGGTAATACTCCTCGACTGAAGGAGGAATATCGTAGTGAATCACCCGACGGATGTTATCAATGTCTATACCCATTCCGAAGGCATTGGTTGCTACAATAATTTGTAATTCGTCCTGCGCAAATTGCTCCTGGATCGATTTTTTATCATTGTATTTCAATCCCGCATGATAATATGCGGCTTTCCGTTGATGATTAAGCAAGGTCTTTGCGATCATTTGAACCTGACGACGACTTCGGACATAGATGACCGTTTTGACCTCCTCCTGGCACAATTCCAGGATCTTATTGATCTTGCTTTCCGAATGTGTGACTTGAATGCTGATGTTGGTTCTTTGAAAACTGGCTTGAACGATTTCGGGGGGAGTTTTGAATAAATGTTGACTTAACTTCTCTACAACGAGCGGAGTCGCCGTAGCCGTAAGCGCGATAATTTGAACGGGTTTTATTTGATCTATGAATTCAGGAATTTCGAGGTAGCTAGGTCGAAAGTCATGTCCCCACTGTGAAATACAATGTGCTTCATCAATAGCGAGGAAGTCAATTGAAATGGTCCTGATCCGTTCAATAAATGCCGGATGTCTTAATCGCTCAGGTGAAACATAAAGGATTTTAACAGCACCAAAAAGAAAATTGTCGAGTATCCTGTCTATAGATTGTGACAGGTGACCGCTATGAATAGCCTCCGCCTTTATCCCAAGCTTCTTTAATCCCGAAACCTGGTCCTCCATCAGGGAAATAAGAGGCGTAACCACGATCGTGCAACCTTCCGTACATAAAGCTGGAATTTGGTAGCACAATGATTTACCACCTCCAGTAGGTAATAAGGCTATTACATTGCGATGTTCGGACAAATGTTGGATTACTTCGCTCTGCTTGGGCCTGAAATTTGAATAATTCCAATACTTTTGCAGCAATTTACGTGCATCATCGATATGAAAAGTTCTGGTCAAATATTACTGATTTGTTAAAGTCATATGTACCAGAACAAAGCTAACTGATAAACTATTAAGCATTATAACCTTATCGATTTAATCCATAATTATTGGCTTCAAGACTTTATATGAAATTTTATCCAGCGCTCCTGATCCTGGCAGGATCAATATTCTATGTAGGTGCCCTTCAAGGGCAGTCGACAAATTGGTACCAGGACGACCGTACGGAAGAAACACCATTTACCATTGGCACCGAATCGGTGTATAAAACCTTGCTCAAAGATAAGCGGGGGACCCAGGTAGTTGTCGCAGTTATTGATTCCGGGGTGGATATCGAACACGAGGATTTGAAAGATGTCATCTGGGTTAACCACGACGAGGTGGCTGATAATGGAATTGATGATGATAACAATGGGTATATAGATGACATCAATGGATGGAATTTCATCGGAGGACCAGACGGCTCGCATGTAGGACCGGATACCTATGAAATGACCAGACTTTATGCCCTATATGATAAGAAATTCAAGGATGTCGATCCGGCAACTCTGGACAAAAAAGAAACGGAGGAATACAACGACTACATCAAATTTGGTAAACGGATTGAAAAAGAGACTGAATCCGCCAAGATCAATTATGATGAGATCAAGCGGCAATACGACATCTTCGCACAGGTAATGGATCACATCGATGCCATTGCCGAGAAGTTGCCGTTAGATGAGAAATTGGCCGATTCTCTTTCGACTTCCTTTAATCCCAACGATGTCATCACTTCCAATATATTCAATTACTATATCAGTGAAACCGGAGCTATTCCCAGTGCAGAATCTCTGAGAGATGAATTAATAGCCCCCATGGAAGATGGACTCGAATACTATGGCAACAAATTTAAATACAATTGGAATCCCGACTTCGATCCCCGGCACATCGTGGGCGATAATTACGAGGATTTGGATGAAAAATATTACGGCAATAACAGTGTCGAGGGTCCGGATGCCTTCCACGGTACACATGTCTCCGGCATCATAGCCGCCCGCAGAGATAACGGGATCGGCATTAATGGTGTAGCAGACAATGTCAGAATCATGGTCGTTCGTGCGGTACCTGATGGAGATGAAAGAGATAAAGATGTGGCCAATGCGATCCGATATGCCGTGGACAATGGAGCCTCAATTATTAATATGTCATTTGGTAAAGGTGCATCTCCTGACAAGCAGGTTGTGGATGACGCGATTCGTTATGCGGAAAAGAAAGATGTACTCATCGTTCATGCCGCCGGTAATTCTTCTGAAAACCTTGACACAACTGAAAATTATCCGAATGACTACTTCCTAAAACCTAAGGGATTCCTGTTTTTCAGAAAAAAACAGCCCAAAAATTATATAAGTATTGGTGCGTCAGGACCTTCAGATAGTCAGGATATGGTCGCCGATTTTTCAAATTATGGTAAAAAAGATGTAGACCTCTTTGCCCCTGGTGTCATGATGTACTCTACTGCCCCGGATGACAAATACCAGATTTCGCAGGGCACAAGTATGGCCGCACCGGTAATCTCTGGTGTTGCAGCTATCATCCGCTCCCATTTTCCCTCTTTGACTGCACAACAGGTTAAGGAGGCCTTAATGACCTCCACCACTTCCTCCGATACAATGGTCAAACTTCCCGGTGGTGAAGAATTGGTACCATTTTCCGATTTGTCAGTAACCGGTGGTATCGTTGATATACCGGCAGCCGTAAGGGTGGCGAGCAGTATGAGGGGCAAGAAGAAGATCAAACGAAGCAAAAAAGGGGAAATCAAAGCATAAACAACCTATCCCAGTTCAATAGACCTGACTAAGTCCAATTCAAGGTGTTCATTGATCTTGTCAATGAGCTTCTGCCTGCCCATGTGCAACTGCTGTCTCAGAGGAGCTGATGTGACATATATCTTCAAAACGCCATTTTTAAAATTCAGGGCTGATGTTCTCGATGTAATGCTTTCAGGGAGTGCCTCATTCCAGTAGGCCTCGATTTTTTGCCCATAAAAGGCATCACCGAAGCGTTGTTCCTTCTGAATATACTGTTTAAGTACGTCTTTAATATGTAAGTCCATTCAACGAGATTATTGCCAGGATGTGATCCTGCCCTGTTCAACATGGTATGCCCCAAAGATAATTCCCCGGTCTTCAAAAATCTTCCTCGATCGGTCCAATTCCGTATCGCTTAGAAATACCTGTCCGAATGCACCCGAGTTGATGAGGTTGAGTAGAGATGATAGTCTGGATGTATCTAATTTTTCAAAAAAATCATCCAGGATGAGCACGGGCATTCTTCCACTAGCTGTGCGCAAATACTCGAATTCGGCAAGTCTCAGGGCATAGAGTGCTGATTTTATTTGTCCCTGTGAACCAAACTTCTTCAGGGATTTATCATTGATCAAAAATTCATATTCATCCCTTTGAATGCCGACCAAAGGCCGTCTGCTTGCAATCTCTGCAGTAATATTGTTCTCGAAAAGATCATGGACATCCTTGTCATTAAGGTCTGAATGATAAACAATGGTCAATGACTCTTGATTGTTGCTGATGGCAGTGTATTGCCGGGAAACACTGGTTTTAAAATTGACAAATGCATCTGCCAAAGCATCATGCAGGAAAATTGCCAGTGGCACCATCTTATGATTCAAAGCCTGTACCATGAGTGGAGAAGGAGACAATTCTGCCTTTAATGACGCATCTTTTTGACGCAATAAGCGATTGTATTGCATCAGGGCATCGAGATATTTCGTATTGGATTGACAAAGCCATTTATTGAAATAATCTCTGCGGTCTTTGCTGTTACCTTTTACGATCTTTATATCATCAGGAGCGATCAGAACGATGGGAAACCGGCCAATCAATTCATTCACACGGGCAAGTTTCTTCGAATTGAGTACGATCTCGCGTTTGCGTTCTCTCTTGTACTTAATGACTAAATGTTCTTCCTGGTTATGAACATCATATTTTCCTTCTAACCTGTAAAATTCCTCTCCTTCCCTGATTAAATATTTATCTGAAAGACCAAAATAACTTTTGGAAACAGACAGAAAATGAATGGCATCAAGAAAATTCGTCTTGCCACTTCCATTATTTCCAAATATTATATTGACACGATGTTTGAAGCCGATACTCGCTTCATGGTAATTTTTGAAATTGGTCAATTTTATACCGGTCAGAAACATGGAATTTTTAATTGACCTCTAATATCGTCTTTATCAGAAGTTCTTACTGTCCATCTTCACCGGATTTAGTCTGAAAGAATCCCTATTTTTGCGCAGCATTTCATCATGAGGATGAAGTTTTAACAAGGACCTATGGCAGTTGCAACAAAGAAACCCGTCAGGAAGACATCTAAAAAAACAAAACCGGCATATAGCAAGGAAATGTACTTGAGCTGGTTTGAGATCATGTTTCGGGTACGAAGATTTGAAGAACGTGCCTTATTGGCTTATTCTCAACAAAAAATAAGGGGTTTTTGTCATGTCTACATCGGTCAGGAAGCGATAACCGCGGGATTGATCTCCGCATTAACGCCGGAAGACAAGGTGGTAACTGCATACAGACAACATGGTATTGCACTTTCACGGGGATTGACCTCCAAATCCTGTATGGCAGAATTGTTTGGTAAAAAAGAAGGATGTGTAGGCGGTAAAGGTGGATCGATGCACTTTTTCTCAAAAGAGCACAATTACTTCGGAGGGAACGGAATTGTAGGAGCGCAAATTCTCATCGGTACTGGCATAGCGCTTGCGGAAAAATACAGGGGGACAAAGAATGCAGCCATCTGCATGTTTGGAGATGGAGCAGCACGGCAAGGAGCCTTATATGAATCCTTCAACATGGCAATGACCTGGAATTTACCAGTGTTGTATATCTGTGAAAACAATGGGTATGCCATGGGTACATCGGTTAAGCGTACTTCCAACGTCACTGAAATCTACCAGGTAGGAGAAGCATTTGACATTCCGAGCAGAGATGTGGATGGTATGGCCCCGGAATCCGTTCACGAAGCTTTGATGGAAGCACTTGAACACATACGTGCAGGAAAAGGTCCGTACTTTCTTGAAATAAAGACCTATCGATACAGAGGGCATTCTGTATCTGATCCTGCGAAATATCGTACTAAGGAAGAATTGGAATCTTATAAGGCGTTGGATCCGGTTATTGTAACCGAACAGAAGATTATTCAGGATCAAATCGCTTCTGCAGACGAAATTGCACAAATCAAAGAGGTCATAGAAAAAGAGATGGATGAAGCAGTTGATTTTGCGGAAAAGTCACCTCTTCCCGATCCTTCCGGTCTTTACCTTCACAATTATACACAAGAGGACTACCCGTACATCAGAGATTAATCAGGAGTTGACTTCAATGTAATGAAGTCATAAAGATTGATGGGTTTTGATGTAGTCAAGAAAATACTACTTTTGCGAAAATTTTGAGGAATGGCGAAAAGAAAGCGCTCGAAAAAGCATGAAGAAGAGATCCTGGTCGATGTAGTGGAAGCACGTGAAGCGGCGGCGAGTTTTTTTGAAAAAAACCAAATAATGATTGTGGCCATAGGTAGTATTCTTGTATTGCTGGTTGGAGGTTTCCTTGCATACAATCTTTTGTACCAGGCACCCCGCGAAAAAGAAGCGATGACCCAAATGTTTAAGGCAGAGTACCAGTTCCAAAGAGACTCATTTGCACTTGCACTGGAAAGCCCGGGTGCCGGCTATAGCGGTTTGCTCGATATCATCGATAGCTATGGAGGTACGGAGGCCGCAAATTTGGCAAAATATTATGCTGGGATCAGTTATCTCAATCTCAATCGATTTGAGGATGCCATCTCTTACCTCAACAGCTTCAATGAATCCGGAAATATTACTTCGATCACCAAATATGGAGCACTGGGGGATGCAGAATCAGAACTGGGTAATATGGAGGCTGCTTTGAAACATTACCGAAAGGCAGTATCAGGACCGAGTAATAGTTCCCTGACGCCTTATTATTTGCAAAAGCTCGGCTTGCTGTCACATCGGCAGGGCGATTCAGCCGGAGCACGGGAGGCATTTGAGCGGATCGAAAATGAGTATCCTGACGCACCGGAAGCCATTGAGGCTCAGAAGTATATAGGTCTCTTACAATAAAGTGAAATGGCAAAGACGGATTATATTCCCTATAGTCCAAAGAAATATCCGATTGCGGATATTGCACACCTGGAGATTGCCGTAGTCTTCACAGAATGGAATGATGCTATTGTTACCAAAATTAAAACTTCTTGTGTTGAAGAACTGCTAAACGCAGGAGTAGCGAAAGACAATATACATGAATTCTCTGTTCCCGGATCATTTGAATTGCCAATGGGATCTAAAATGATTATTTCCAGCAGCACGAAGACTGATGTCATCATCTGTCTGGGTTGTGTTATACGGGGAGAGACCAAACACGACGATTATATCAATCATACCATAGCCAGATCTATTAACAACATTGCACTGGTGAGTGGAATCCCGGTCATATATGGTGTCTTGACCACCAATGATGAGCAACAGGCATTGGAAAGAGCTGGTGGTAGCCGCGGAGACAAGGGAATAGAATCCGCTCATGCGGCATTAAAGATGATCAGCCTTAAAGAACAACTGGAAGGACAGAACCGGAAAATCAGTTTTTGAAAGTAGTCCGAAAGCTGTCAATTCGATTCATCGAACAACAATCGTTCCCCCGGAGACTCAGCCAGGATTTTTCCATTTTCATATTTCAAGCTGCCATTGATAAAGGTGTGAGTAACCGCTCCCTTAAAGGTCATGTTTTCCAGCGGTGACCATCCACATTTATAGAGCAAATCCTGGCGAGAGATGACTTGCTCTGTATTCGGATTAACAATAGCAATATCCGCTTTCATTCCTTCATCAAGATATCCACGATCTTTGATACGAAACAGGTCTGCCACGGAATGGGACATTTTTTGAACCATCTTTTCCCTTGAGATCAATCCGCTATGATAATAGTCCAGCATGATCAACAAACTATGCTGAACCAATGGCAAACCACTCGGTGCATTGATATAGGGCTTTTCTTTTTCGTCTAAGGTATGAGGTGCGTGATCTGTGGCGATTACATCAATCTTATCATCAAGTACCGCCTGAAAAATGGCGTTTTTATCATTGGATGACTTGATAGCGGGGTTGCATTTGATCTTATTGCCGAGATCCTCATAATAGGATTCATCAAAATACAGGTGATGAACACATGCCTCTGCCGTAATCTTTTTTTCCCCTACTGGACCCGAATCGAACAAAAACAATTCATCTTCTGTACTTATGTGCAAGACATGGAGCCGCGTACCATATGTTTTGGCGAGTGATACGGCAAAGGCCGAGGACTTCAGACAACCTTCTCTACTTCGGATAATCGGATGATATCCCGCGTGGAGGTTGGACAAATTGCCGTATAATTCCATGTTCTTCCGAATCGTCTCCTCATCCTCGCAGTGCGTTGCGATCAACATGTCTACAGATGAAAAAATAGATTCCAGCACCTTTTCGTCATCGACCAACATATTACCGGTGCTGGAGCCCATGAATATTTTCACTCCACATACTTTCGCTGAATCTGTTTTTAGTACCTCTTCCAGATTCTCGTTGCTCGCCCCCATGTAAAAGGAATAATTGGTTATTGCGGTCCGGGCAGCAATCTGGTACTTGTTTTCCAGTAATTCCCGGGTAATTGCCGGTGGCTTGGTATTTGGCATTTCCATAAAGGAGGTTACCCCTCCTGCCAGGGCAGCCCTGGACTCGGAGTGTATGTCAGCTTTATGTGTAAGTCCCGGCTCCCTGAAATGTACCTGGTCATCTATAATGCCCGGTATGATCCAACAATCGGAGGCATTAATCTCCTTTTGCGCATGAGTATCAATGATATCATCTACTCTCTCGATCCTGTCATTGACAATTAACACATCCTGGTAACTCGATTTTCCCCGATTAATGACAAGTCCATTCTTAATCAACACCCTGTTCATAGGATTTCAATATAGAGTAAAAACTGTCCATAACAAATTTATTTGTTGAACAACGACCGGGTCGCATGACGTACTCACGGTCAGACGGGTAACTATAAGGATCGTTTAAGCGTCACCTGACTTTAAGTCATCACCTACCTTTAAGCTGTCACCTGACTTTAAGTCATCACCTACCTTTAAGTTATCACCTGCTTTATAATTAAACTTTTTCTACAATTATCCAATCCGTGTACTACTTTGGTTGATCTTGGACGAATTTGGTACGGATTTTAAATCGTTATCTGAATTACCTAACATTCATCTCATGCGGATTGTGGCAAAACCTTCTAGTCGCCATAGAAAACCATTTATAGTATGTTTGCATTTTTTTAGGCGATGAAAAGATCAATAGGTATACTAGGAGGTGGGCAGTTGGGTAAAATGCTTCATTCGGCAGGAGCTCAACTCGATCTGGAAATGCACTTTCTCGATTCCATGACCTCCGGACCTGTTGCCAATATTTCGAAGAATTATAAAGTAGGATCAATCGAATCATATACGGATGTAAAAGCCTTTGCAAAGACCTCAGATGTGATGACCATAGAGATCGAAAAAGTGAATGTACCTGCCTTGAAAGAACTGGAGAAAGAGGGCAAATTGGTTTTTCCACAACCCCATCTCATAGAGATCATTCAGGACAAAGGTCTTCAAAAACAGTTTTATACCGATCACAATTTACCTACGACGTCCTTTTCCAACTATGTTGATCTCCACCAATTACAAGAAGATCTCAACAAAGAAAGATGGACATTTCCATTCGTGCAAAAACTGCGAAAAGATGGATATGATGGACGTGGTGTCCAAATCATTCGGAATACTAAAGATCTTTCCAGGTCCTTCGATCAGCCGTTCCTTGTTGAAGCGATGGTCGAAATCAAGAAAGAACTCGCAGTAGTTACCTGCAGCGACCAGGATGGTAATATTGCCGTCTATGATCCTGTTGAAATGGTCTTTCATCCTGAAGCCAATATCCTGTTGTATCAGTTGGGCCCTGCCAGGATTGATCCCGAAATGGCTGAAAAAGCAAAACAGTTGGCCCTGAGAACCGTCCGGGCCTTTGAAATTGTGGGGTTACTGGCTATAGAAATGTTCGTGTCAGTTGAAGATGAAGTCATGATTAACGAAGTGGCACCAAGACCACATAATAGTGGACATCATACGATCGAAGCAGCTGAAATTTCGCAATACGAAAATCATCTCAGGGCAATTTCAGGTCTCCCATTAGGCAGTGCTGTTACAACTCGCAAATCGTTGTTAATGAACATATTAGGAGATGAAAGCTATAGTGGCACTGTATACTATGAAGGATTGAATGAAGTGCTTGCCTTACCCGGTGTACATGTACACATTTACGGTAAAAAGGAAACGAGACCCTTCCGCAAAATGGGTCATATTACAATAACGGCAGACAATTATGATCAATTGATTCAGTACTATGACTACATCCATCGTACCTTGCGGGTAATTACAAGATAAGTGGAATGGCAGAATCTCCTAGAATCAGCATTATTATGGGATCCCAATCCGATCTTCCGGTTATGTCCCAGGCAGCCGAATTTCTTGACTCGATGGATATCCCATATGAATTGACGATTGTGAGTGCGCACAGAACTCCCGAGCGCATGATGGATTTTGCCCAAAATGCAGCTGATCGAGGAATCAAGGTTGTAATTGCCGGTGCAGGTGGGGCCGCGCATCTTCCCGGCATGGTAGCCTCCCTGACTCATTTACCTGTCATAGGAGTACCTGTAAAATCATCCAACTCGATTGATGGCTGGGACAGTGTTTTGAGCATTCTGCAAATGCCCAGCGGTGTACCTGTGGCAACCGTGGCTCTTGATGGGGCCAGAAATGCAGGAATACTGGCTGCCGAGATCCTGGGTACATCGGACCAGGGAATCGCTCAACAATTAAAATCATTCAAGCAATCTTTGACTCAAAAAGTCATGGATCAAGTCGATCAGTTGGATCGTCAGAAAAATGGAAATTCATAGCACGCGTTTTCTTATGATCATATGCCTCCTGCACATACTGTGCATGACAGGATTTCCTGTCAATGCACAGGAGGCCTCTCTTCCTTCAGACTATCTAAAGCACTACAGTGATTCGATACAAACTACTTTAAAGACGATATCCATTGAAAGGGGAAACAATGGACGCAACGAAAATCTTTATCTGGACCCCGAGTGGCGAGCAGGTATTATCCTCACAAAGAGAAATGAAATCCTGCCTTTTTCCGGCAGGTATAGCGTACTTGACAATGCGGTGGAAGCAAAGGTCGAGGGTGTGAGAAGAATAGTCATGTATCACCAGGTTCACTCCATCCGGATTGCAGACAAAATCTTTGTCCCGGTAAGGGTACGTAATGATGATGGTTTCGAAATACCTACGTTCTTTGAGCTCCTGTCAAGTGGAAAATTATCCCTTTTCATCCATCACAAGTTGAAATCCAGGATGAAAGGGAGTAACCCATTGACCTCAAGCTTCAACGGTGAAAGAGAATATTTTGTCGGTCAGGACTATTACTATTCAATCAATCAAGAGGAATTTGTAAAATTCAAACCAAGCCGGAAGAAATTAGTGAGACTGATGTCGGATAAACGTCAACAGGTTGAGGCATTCGTACGACGCACCTCTTTGAAATTCAGGACTCGTCAAGAATACGTACAACTGGTTGACTACTACAATTCTATGATTCAGGGATAAATAATCCCATTTTGACTATTCGTTAAACTTTCCTCAAAATACGGATACGACAATGATTGGAATGGACTTGTCGTAACTTACTTATTTGAACTAGCATTTAAAACTATGAAAAAACTATCCCTTCTTATCGCCCTGATATTTGCCGCATTGGCAACGAATGCTCAACTGAAGTTGGCACCCAGCGGTGGAAATCAGAAATCTGTGGTTACTCAATATATGGGTGCACATGCCCATGTGACCATTATTTACAATAGTCCCGACGTGACTTCTCCACAGGGTCAATCACGTCGAGGAAAGATTTGGGGTCAATTGGTGCCGTACGGAATGAACAATCTCGGATTTGGAATCAGCAGTGAGACAAACAAATCACCTTGGCGCGCCGGTGCCAATGAGAATACAATTATTAAGTTCTCACACGATGTCGAAGTGCAGGGGCGTCCGGTTCCTGCAGGTAAATACGGTCTTCATTTGATCCCCGAAGCTTCCGGTCCCTGGACTTTGATCTTCTCGAAAAATTCAGGTGCGTGGGGTTCCTATTTTTATCGTTCCGAAGATGATGTCCTAAGAGCTCCTGTGACACCTCAAGGTAGTGAGTACAATGAATGGCTGACTTTTGAATTTACCGATAGACAAGAAGAGGAATGCACCGTGGCTTTAAAGTGGGAAGATCTGAGCATTCCATTCAGGATTACCCTTCCAAACAGTAAGGAAATCTATGTTGAGCATCTCCGGTCTGCTATGGAAAACAGCCCGGGCTTTAATTGGTCCGTTCGAAATACTGCAGCAAATTATTGTCTCCAGAATGACGTCAACCTGGAAGAAGCATTGGAGTGGCAAAAGGCTACAGTGAGCAATACTTCCTTTGTGGGTCAGGAGAATGTCACTACACTTCAAACGTTGGCCGGGTTACAAATGAAGCTTGGTCAAAAGGAAGAAGGAATGGCTACGATCAAAAAAGCAGCCTCGCATCCGACAGCCAATGTCTTTCAAATCCATGGAATCGGAAGACAATTGATCGCCATGGGAAAAAAAGAAGAAGCGATGCAGATCTTTCAATATAATCTTGAAAAAAGTGGAGATGTCTGGCCTGTAAATGTAGGATTGGCCAGAGGATATTCCGCTTTAGGTCAGTATAAGATGGCTCTTAAGCATGCGCAAATCGCCTTGACACGAGCCCCGGATCAGTTGAACCGGGATGGATTGACCCAGTCGATTGAAATGCTAAAGAGCGGTCAGGATATTAATTAGTCTTTAGTCTTTGGTCTTTAGTCTTTAGTCTTTTTGGAGAAATCATGCATCATGCGCGGGCAGTCGCGTCACCCGACTTTAAGTCGGGTGCCTGCTCTGCTTACAGCGAGGCGACTTAAAGCCGAAGGCCTGATATCCATGTCTGGGTTACTTTGACTATTTTTAGTTGACTAATGCATCTTACATAAATGGGAATTTTAACTAACTCCTTAACCTATCCGCAAGTGAGATGTGTGGTGTTGTTTTTAGCTTTCAATATGAATCTTGTTCACGCATTTGCACAGAATCTTATCCCCAATGGAGATTTCGAATCCGGAAGAATTCCGTGTGAAGAACCTTTATCAATGCATGAAAGCACTTTGGATGAATGGTATCCTGCAATAGGGGCAGGTTTTTACTATAGCCGTGAAGAATGTCAAATACGATTCAGTCCGTTGCCTCCTAGAAGTGGTGTAGGATCGCTTATAATAACAGGTGCATTACGCGTGAATGGTATCATGACCAGTGGCTTCGCTATCAATGACTTCACCGAAGAATTGGAAGCCGGATTGACCTATTATTTTGAATTCTACGGTCGTTCGAATGGTTTAAGACATATTGATGAAGATGAATTGAGAGATTGCGATCTAAACCCCTCTCGAGATCTGACATTCTTCATTGGCAATGCAGAAGAAGAATTTGGTCTTGAAAGAACAAGTGGAGTTCATCTCGTTACCGATGTTCATTACACCGGAACGTATTCCAGATTCCCGATTCCCGGTGCGGTAACTATAAGATCAAGCGCTACAGAGTGGCAACAGTTTTCCACCTGTTATAAAGCCATTGGTGGAGAAAGCAAAATTGGAATATCCGGTCCGAATGGTCAATATAATCTGGGAGAACCATGTATCAGAGTAACCGATGCCGAATTGGACACATTTTCTGTCGATGCCTTTACTATTAATCGATTCTACAATTTTTTTTACTATGAAATTGATGACATAGGCATTTACGAAATCCCTGAGGTGTTGGAAGCCAGGGACACAATTTGTGCCTTTCAATTAAATACCATCGACCTGAAAGAATATCTTCCTGATAACCCTGCATTTCAATCCGCCCGATTCGAATGGGAAGATGGGTCATCGGATCGGATTCGAACCATTGACAACAAGGGACTTTTTAATATAAATGTCATTATCTTCTGTAAAACAGTGCCGCTAACTCTTGACATCATGACCGAAGAGTGCCCCGAACCCTTCTATGTGGCCAATATATTCAGCCCGAATGGCGATGGAATGAATGATGTATTGAAGGTGGCTTTCAATACATATTACGATTTGGACCATTATCAATTCAGGATCTTTGATCGAGGGGGCGGTTTGGTTTATAATTCTATGAATCCTGATGATGCCTGGAACGGTGATATCAATAATCAACGTGCCCTAAGTCATGTGTATACTTGGATACTGGAATATCAGCTTACGGGGTTCAGCCGCGTAGAACGAAGGACGGGGACCGTTCAGGTATTGCGGTGATATCATCTCTCCTCTAAACTTTAACAAGATCAGCCACACAATGGCGGGTGGACGCATCACCCGACTTAAAGTCGGGTGACGACTTCAAGCGGGCGGGCAAACTCACACTATATGCTTGACTCTTACCACGTACTCGAATTCAATTCTTTAATGGCACGTAAAATGTCTCTTCGACTGATTTGTCCAACGAGTTTTTCGTTATCGTCGAGCACCAGGAATCGCTTATAAGGACCTTGCACGAAAGTATTGGCCACATCTACGATGGTATCATGTACGGATACACTTCTCATGACATTTGACATATACCTGGAGACCGTATCTCTGTCAACAGGCTGATTATAATAAGCGCTGCTCACTAAGACATTGAGACAATCCTTGTCATCAATCAATCCCACGACCTCACCATTGTCATTCAAGACAGGTGCCCCGGATATTCTGTTTCTCAATAAAGAATGAATCACATCCCTGATTTCCGTATCAGGTTTGAAAGTGATCAGATCCGTCGTCATGTATTCCGTGACAGAAGGAGCATCCAATTTTCTGTCCTTGGGATCTTCCTGTGCCAACTTAGTCTGGTAATTTTTCATGCAGGTTAGATTTTAGTATTTCGACTGTTCAGTAAGTTAAAACAAACTCACGGAAATGTAAAATGTATTTCTTGGCTCCGCTCGAAATGACAATGAGGCAAGACTTTTCGTTACTATTATTTTCAGTTACTGCAACTGAGACTTTCCAACTATCATCTCACCTTCCTCAGGTCTTGGCTACCGACGAAGCTTTGCTGGTCGGCACAAGTCCGCTCCGTTCTCGAGTCGGGTGATGATACACTCAATCGAAACCATCAAACCAACAAAACATATCCCACCGCCATCGATCCCATGCTCTTAAAGCCATCGCATCGTACCCTTCTGCGAATTCAGGCCTTAGCCTGTCACATTCTTGTAACCAATTCGCATATTGACAACGTTTCACTTTCCTCGTGCCGCTGCGATCACAGGCTTCAGCCTGTTCGGTTCTCATGCTAAACAAGGGGTGTACACCTCCATAAGAAAATTGCCACCCGCTAAAAGTCATCTCGCCATAGGCGGAGCAAGCGTCCATCTTGAAAGTCGAGTGATGCAATCACCCTTCTTGGATCTTGGGTGATGAGTCCGTCCACCTCAGGTCACCACCCACCTCAAGTCATCGCCCACCTTGGAAGTTGAGCGATGCGTCATCCCGCCTTAAAGTGACAGTCTGAAGCCTGTTCTACTCTTATCAAACAAATCAATTGATTGCCAGCCCACTAAAAGTCATCTCGCCATAGGCGGAGCAAGCGTCCATCTTGAAAGTTGAGTGATGCAATCACCCTTCTTGGATCTTGGGTGATGAGTCCTCGCTTTTTGCAACTGGCTAGGGCAACGCTGCGATCACAGGCTTCAGCCTGTTCTCTGCTTTCCATAAATCAGAAGAATCCATCAAAAAATTACCACCCTTTTGAATTCATCTCGCTGCAAGCGGAGCAGGCGCCTGCTTGAAAATCAGGTGATGGATCCCTTCCCTTCTTAGACAAGGGGTTTCACACCCCTTGAATTTTAATGATGTTGTCCCTATCAAAACTTCGCCTACTCACCTTTTTAAGATAAGCTATAACCCAAAATTTTTCTAAGTTGTGACCTAATCCAACCAATCCAAAATAATGAAGAAACTAGGTATCTACATCCTGATCATTCTTTTGCTGGCCTCTGCGGAAAGCATGGCCGCTCAAATATTCAAGAAGAAAGAAGAACAGCCGAAAGAGGAACAAAAAGAACCTGAAAAAAAGAAGAAAGAACCCAAGATCAAGGCATTCGATGATGTAATCACAGAAGAAGCCATCTCAGATTACGGTCTATGGAATACACATAAAGTAGACGACAAGCATTACTTCGAGATCCGTGACAGTCTACTTGAAAAGGAGATCCTTGTCGTCTCCCGGATTGCCGGTTTTGTGAAGAACCTGAACTTTGGAGGAGCGGGCACGAAGTCCCGACCACAACAGGTGATCCGGTGGCAGAAACTGGACAATAAGTTGTTATTGCGATCGGTATCCTACAACAGTGTGGCAGATGAAAACCTACCGATATACAATTCTGTACGCAACAACAATTTCGAACCGGTAATCAAGGCATTTGACATCAAGGCACTATCCCGGGATTCCATGGGCTACGTGATCGAAGTAGATGCCATGTTCAATTCAGACATCGACATGATCGGCGCCATGCGACCCAGCCAGGAAAAGAACTTTGGTATCAAGAACGTCGACAAAAGCCGAAGTTTTATAACTGGTGTCAAAGCCTTCCCTACGAATGTAGAGGTACGTCATATCCTGACCTATGTCGGAAGTGATAAAATTCCTGATAATCAACTGACCCAAACCCTGTCTGTTGAAATGAATCAAAGCTTTATCGCTTTACCTGATGATCCCTGGCAACCAAGACATTACGACCCCAGAGTAGGATATTTTTCGATCCGGCAGACCGATTACGGAAGCGAAGAGCAGAAGGCTTTTCAAAATAGATATATTACTAGATGGCGTCTTGATCCCAGTGATCCCGTAGCATATGCCAGGGGAGAATTGGTAACGCCGAAAAAACAAATTGTATACTACATCGATCCGGCAACACCGGAAAAGTGGCGACCATATATAAAGGCCGGTGTGAATGACTGGCAGGAAGCCTTTGAAGCCGCCGGATTTAAAGATGCAATCGTCGCCAAAGATCCTCCGACACCTGAAGAAGATCCCGACTGGAGTCCGGAAGATGCACGTTATAGCGTCATACGATACATCACAACAGATATTCAGAATGCCCAGGGACCGCATGTACATGATCCCCGGACCGGAGAGATCCTGGAAAGTGACATCATGTGGTATCACAATGTCATGAACTTGTTGAGAAACTGGCATTTTATACAGACTGCTGCAATCAATGAGGAAGCACGGGGCATCAAGGTCAAAGATGAGATTATGGGTGAATTGATCCGATTTGTTTCCGCCCATGAGGTTGGACATACCCTTGGCCTGCCCCACAATATGGGATCAAGTGTAGCCTATCCCGTCGATTCTCTGCGATCACCTTCATTTACAAATTCGCATGGTACGGCACCTTCCATCATGGATTATGCCCGGTTCAATTATATCGCCCAACCCGGTGACGGTGTCACACAGTTATATCCTCAGATCGGTGAATACGATGTCTGGTCCATTATTTATGGATATAAGTTAATTCCCGGAGTGAAAAATT
Source organism: Saprospiraceae bacterium (assembly GCA_028282725.1). GTDB lineage: Bacteria > Bacteroidota > Bacteroidia > Chitinophagales > Saprospiraceae > JAJRXG01. Next base: position 54,583 of record JANQHF010000004.1, on the reverse strand, counting down.
CAGATGACGAATTACCCATCCTTAATGATTGGATTAAGGAAAGAGGTGGAGATCCTGTTTACCGGTTTGGTAGGTCACAATTTCCTCCTCTTGACCCTACTGCGCAAACGGAGGACCTGGGAGATGATAGCATGGTTGCCAGTCAATATGGTATCGAAAACCTCAAAAGAATTGTACCTCAGATCCAGGATTGGACCAGTACTGAAGGAAAGCTATTTGACGACATGAATGAATTGTATATGCAGGTATTCGGTCAATACAGACGATATATGGGTCATGTTGCCGCGAATGTTGGAGGTGCTATAGAGGATTTCAAGACTTATGATCAAAATGAGCCTGTATATGTACCGATTCCAAAAGCAAAGCAAAGAAGAGCCATTCAATTCCTGGATAATCACTTGTTCAAGACACCTGCCTGGCTGGTGGATATCGACTTGATTTCCAGAAAAGAAGCATCGGGCAACCTGGATCGAATTCAGGGCATACAGGATGGCACGATCGGATTATTGTTCAATTCAGGAAGGCTGTTACGGATGGCGGACCAGGAAGTATTATATGGTTCTGATGTATATACCTTGGGTGAATTATTCGCCGACCTGGAATCCGTGGTTTTCGAAGACCTGGCCTCAGGTAATACTGATCACTATAGACGCAATTTACACCGTACTATGATTCGCAAGTACAAGCAACTATTGGAAAGTGAAAATGGAGATTTACAGGTATCGGATGTTCCCTTATTGGTAAGAGGAAGCCTGGAATCTGTAAAATCGATGGCCGATTCTGCTACCGAACCTGACGGAATACATGGTATGCATGCCAAGGACATTGTGGCTCGCATCGATGAGATTTTGAAAGTGGAAAAGTAGGTTCATAAGCGCTTTCGGGTGGTCATCATCACCCGACTTTCAGTTCGGGTGATGAATTGAGCCGGGAGGCCGAAGGTTATCGATTGATAAGTACCGGAGAACAAAGAGTGTAAAACTCCTTGTCCAAGAAGGAAATGACGTATCACCTGATTTTCAAGCAGGTGCCTGCTCCGCTTGCAGCGAGATGACTTGAAGCGTGTTCAGTTGTTTCATTGGTTCAGAAGGTGCGATCAGGCGAAGCCTGTTGTCCAGACAGCACTCCGGGTAGCTGGAAGAGCACCGGGTAGATGGAGTTTGGGTAATAAGCACAGATATGCACCACGGATTACACAGATAATCTGATAGGTTTCATTGGTTCAGAAGAGTGTGAACAGGCTAAAGCCTGTGATCGCTACAATAGACTTTACACTACTTTCTCGGTGTCCACTTTGAAAGCTTGTGTTTTGCTCTTAGGCTTAATAAAAGCTTTTCCGGTTTATCACTGTACTCGATACCAACAATTCCACCGACACTCTCTAATGCTTCGTGGACCGGGACATTGGGATAATAGTGATCCTGGATAAAATGCAGACATTTCATCAAACGAAAGGCATCAAACCATTGAAAGAAAGCCTTTCGAAATGATATCAATGATGTGCAATTTGACTTTATTTTTTCAATGACTGTATCGAATGTCTGACTGACCAGGTATGCATTGACTGGTTTTGAAAGCTTCGGCTTCAGAGACGAATAAGAATTGGAATAGAGATAGTCAATTCTTTGAACCAATTCTTTCAAATCCACAAAGCTTTTTGGGTTGTATGTCTTAAAAACCAAATCGTCCTTGATCAAATTCTCCACTGCCTTTCCGGTTCCAAATGGGACGCGAAAAGAAGTTCTTCCGGATGGATAGACGATACATTGGTTCAGATCCCGCGCTGTCCCTTTCTTGGTAAACTTATGTATAAAATAAAAATCTTCACCTGCCTTCCTCTTATTCATACCGCCTATTTTTCTATATGAAGATGCCAAAACAGCAAATGCACTACCTACGGTGTGACAGGCATAAGGAAGGTCCAGCCATCGTTGCATTTCAATGAAATATCGCAAGTGTAACTCGTATTGAATAATGGCTTCCCGTTCTGCAACGGATCGTGTTTGGTCCAAATAATGTTCGAAATGAATATTGAGCAACTCAGCTTCGGGAATGGATGCAAATCCGTCCACAATAGCATTTAAGTAATTCTTGGAAACTGTACAATCGGCATCCAGGTTAATGATGATACCATTTGATTCACTACCTGCTGATGCCAATCGTTTGGCGGCTTCATCCATGCCTATTTTCCTCGCCAGTCCGACTCCAGCAATCTTTACAGGGATTTTTTCCACAAACAATACATGGATTGGCAAGCCCTCAAATTGCGCAGCGCATATTTCCCGGAAACAGCGATCATTGACTACCTGATTGTGCTTTGAAACATCTTCGCCCTGGTTGATTACGATAATGACCTCTGCATGCTGTACAAACGCACATGAAGCCTCCAGGAATCTCAAGGTGGGTATCAATGACTCTTCTGCAAATGCAGGAATGACAACCACGCACTTCAGTCCTGGCATTGGTGTGCTCAAGCTGAAGCCCGGATCCATATCGCTATAAAAAATCCTCTTGCAGCTTACTGGCATATCGTAATATTGTGCATAGTGGCAGCGATACTATTTGAATCCATGATTTTGCCTCCTATTCCGGTGGTCGGTAAATTAGCAAGATACCGTGAATGGATCATTGAAGGTCATGAAAACTATCAGAAACGAAGCTTTCGGAATCGTCTCTACCTGAATAGTGTCCAAGGAAGAAGTTTATTTTCCATTCCCCTTGAAAAAGGGAAAAATGAACAAATGCCGATTCGTGAAGTACGAATCGCCGGAGAATCTTGGCAAAAAGCCTTTTCGCAAAGGATTCAGACCAATTATGGATCGGCACCTTTCTACGAGCACTATGCGCCGCTCCTTATGTCGATCATCTATCAAGGATTTCAGTTTCTCTTCGATCTCAACCTTGCGAATATGCAATTTCTTATTGATCAGCTTGGATTGGATGTCCATTGTAAGATATCGGAAGGCTATTCGAAGGAACCCTCATCGGGGATTGAAGATATCAGGGACTTCTATCGTCCCAACATGGAATTCTTTAGCAAGAAACCTGTTTTTACCTACGAACAGGTCTTCCATGACGTGACAGGCTTCGTCCCACATCTGAGTATCCTGGATCTATTGATGTGCTGCGGACCTGAAGCATTGACCCTGTTGAAGCGTCACTGTACATAGGTGGATCTTGTGGATTGGTCGATCATCGAATTGCAGGAAACGGGACAATGATTATCTTCGGCAAGTGACAAAAATAACACCTGCACGAATTCAGGAAGTCAGGGAACAAGTCTCCGAGCTCACCAGACATTTCATCAAACTCACGGATAGAATTGGTCACGAAGAGTTGCACCGTACGGCTTCAGATCTCCTGCAACATGTGAATGACCCGTTTCTTTTTGTGATCGTAGGTGAGGTCAAGGCGGGAAAAAGTAGTTTTATCAATGCCTTGCTGGAGACTGATAAAGATATCTGTAAAGTAGCCCCTTCTCCCATGACGGATACGATCCAGCAAATCACTTATGGTCCAAGGGAAAGTGAAGTCATCGTCAATACCTATCTCAAAAAGATCTATCAACCGGTCGATATTTTAAAAGAGATTTCCATTGTCGATACGCCAGGCACCAATACGATTATAGAGCATCACCAGGAGATTACTGAGCGATTTGTGCCTGCAGCGGATCTGATCGTATTTGTCTTTGAAGCCAAAAATCCGTATCGCGAGTCAAGTTGGCAATTCTTTGATTACATCAATGCAGAATGGTGGAAGAAGGTAGTTTTTGTCTTGCAGCAGAAAGACCTGATCGATCCGGAAGACCTTCAGATCAATGAAAGAGGTGTGGAGGACCAGGCAAGGAAGAAAGGAATCGATCAACCCAGGGTATTCAGTGTAAGTGCCAAGGATGAACAAGCCTGTAAAAAAGCGGAAAGCGGCTTTCTTCCTTTGCGGGAATACATCAATGAAAATATATTGAAGGGCAAGGCTCCCATACTCAAACAAAAGAACAATCTATCGACATTATCCAATATGGCCGGTAAGATCCAAAAGGGACTTGAAATACGCCGGGAACAATACAATGCCGATGTACGATTTCGTGATGATATCCGGGAAACATTGGATAATCAGGAAGACAAGTCGTCGAGACAAGTAGACTTTCTCGTAGAAAATCTTATAGCGGAATATGACAACGTAACTCGTCCAAGACTGGAAGAATTGAGAGTAGGTTTGGGATTCTTCTCCATGATATCCCGTTCTTTTCAATCCACTTTTGGCGGAAAGAAAAGCCCCAAGGAATGGTTGCAAGAACTTTTGGCGGTGATGGAAAACGGTTTGAATACACGTCTCAAGAATAAATTGAATGATGGCGTCATTGACATTGCCGACAGTATTCAGCAAATGGGCAAGCTTGTGGATTTGAAGATCAGGAACAGCAAGACAATCCTGCGTGACGACCATGAGATTTTTAGTAATATTGCCGAGCGAAGGGCCAATGTCTTGAAAGAGCTGCATCAATCCTTCTCCAATTTCCTGAATGATTCGAATAACTTTTACGATCAGGATCTGGCCAAATCTTCCGAATCCATTTCACCAAATTTGGCAGCAGCCGGGGGGATTACAGCTGTAGGAGTGATCCTCGCAGCCATTACGAATGGGATGGTCTTTGACATTACCGGCGGGGTATTAACTACAGCGGGATTGCTTTTTGCCGGGGTGACGCTGGGATTCAAAAGGAGAAAAATATTGAAGGAATTTGGTGAAGAAATTGACCGCGGTCGTGAGCAATTCAACACCGAGGTCAGTGGTAGTCTTAAAAGCTATATCAATACCATTAAACATCGTATTGACAAAAATTTCGATCAGTTTGACAGCCACCTCGAAAAGGAAGGAAGAGATATTCAGGAATTCAGTAACCAGCTGTCAAGCTTGAATAATCAAATTGAACAATTGGATCAATCACTGACATAGAGAGAGGCGTGCATTCGACAATGGGTTTTACACCCATTGCAAACTCAAACACAAACCCCGACTCACACCAAACCTCCAATGGGTTTTAGCACATTGTCTTTAGGAACAAATAAACTCCTCGGGCAGGCACAGGTTTGAAAAGTTGTAGTGCGGTTTGGTTGAAGGTATGAACGACAATCTGCAAAGACTAAAAACTAATTTCAAAGTATGGTTTTGTCACAATTCTCGATATCAAGAATATGCGCCAAAACTGTTGATCCTCTACAAATTCCACCCTGGGTTGCGTGCTATGCATTTACCCAGGGCTACAGATATTTCGCCCCTACAGGGCTCTTGGAGTCTTTCTTTGTATGAACAATACCGACATCCATCATACACTCCAATGGGTTTTAACCCATTGTCTTTAGGAACAAGAAAAGCTTATAATTGACTTTTGACCCTTTCAGCATGCGCCTGATCATACTTCACATTGATGTGCAGCCAAAGCGAGCGAGAACTTCTCAATAGTCGAAAGTAAATCAACGCGCTGAACAGGAGCACGATCCCAATGGATGCTGTTACACTCCATTTAAAATAAAAGACAAGGAGTAGAGTCGGAAGCAATAATAGCCAACCAGAGAGAATATAGGAGAGAAACATGGCACCGAAATAAAATCCTGGTTCCGGCTCAAACCGCTGTTTACAATATTCACAGTGATGGGGCATATCGAGGGGTTTGGACAAATTGAATGGACGATTGAAAATTCGTCCTTTTCGGCATCTCGGGCATTTGTATTGCCACATAGCTGAAAATGAAAAGGCCATAGAGTCGAATTGTAGCTGTAAAGATGGCAAAAAATGATAGCCGGAATGTGATTTGAGTTACAGTCATCGAATCGCTTGCGGCGGGAAGACAGTCAATTGATTTTGGTTGATAAGAGTAGAACAGGCTTCAGACTGTCGCTTTAAGGCGGGATGACGCATCGCTCAACTTCCAAGGTGGGCACTTGCTCCGCCTATGGCGAGATGACTTACTGTTGGCAGGGATGGATTGAATAGTTTTAATGGTTTTGTTGATTGATGGGTTGTGTTTAGGTGCTTAGGGTGAGACTTATCACCCAACTTGGGGCTTGGGTGATGAATTGAGCATCAAGGAGTTAAAACCCCTTGTCTAATTGATAAATTACCTAGTGACTGCAAGAAAAACCGGGTGGATGCATCACCTGACTTGTAAAGAGAGTAAACCAATCGTCTAATAATTTATTAAAAATAAAGATCAATTCTTTAACTTTTTACATTACGACAATTTGTTCATTTCTTCGTTTTCCATTAGTGCGATTCACTTGATGCCTATGCGGATAATTTACCTCGTATTACTCGGATTCATCACAAGTCTTTCAGTCTATGGGCAAGGGACGATTCAACTATTGATCAAAGATCAGCAAACGGGGGAACCCGTTGAAAATGTCTTTATTTTCCTGGAGAATACCTCTATTGGTACAATCACCGATCTTGAGGGCAAGGCGACAATTACCCATTCAGAAAAACAATTTACCCTCGTTTTTACACACATTATCTATGAAACCGTGAGTATCGAAGGCGAACGTTTACAAAACGGTTTGAACACATTCTTTTTGAAGGAGAAAAACCTGACACTAAACGAGATCACGGTAAAGAGCAAGAAAATCAGTCCTAAAAAAAGGAAGAAATGGATGAAGCGATTTCAAGAGGCCTTCCTGGGAAAGAAAATATCACGTAAAAAAGTCACTCTGCTAAATCCGGAAGTAATCTGGTTTGAAGAAAGCCAGGACACCCTTTATGCGTATGCCATTGACAATTTGAAAATTCGCAATAAAGAAACAGCATATGAAATGCAATTTGCACTTGAAAAATTTGCGATAAACACTGATGACGACCTGCTATATTCCGGAAGGCTCTTCTTCAAGGATATAAAAGACACATTCAAAAGAAAACGAAGGATTGAAAAGAGTAGAGAAGATACATACCTGGCTTCCAAACAACTCTTTTTCCGTTCTCTGATTCTTAGACATCCTGTTAATCCTGAGAAATTTGAATTTGGAAAGATGGGAAGTAATACCAACGGAGAAAACGAATACCAACGCCTGGAATACGATGATTTAAATTGGTCTCATGGTCCACTGGCAGACACCCTGTTTTTAGATGACTATTTAGCCGTGTTTATCAATGATGGGAACCCAATAAGCCTGAATGCCGGCGGTGGGACCGGTAGACGTAAATTAAATTTTCGCAGACAGGTGTCCTTCTTAAAATCCCGATCCGGTAAGTTTGTGATCAGTCGTGATGGAGCTTTGCTCAATGATAAAGAAGTTGAAGAATCAGGCTATTGGGCTACTTTTCGAATGGCGAAAGAACTTCCTTTGAATTATGACGGGTCAATCCTCTTTCAAAATTTGTCAGATATTGAAATTGTCGATCATCTTTTAGAGTATCAATACGAGTTTGATCCGGAGAAGGTCTATCTCCATACGGATAAAGTGTACTACCTGCCCTACTCTACTTGTTGGTTTAAAGGCTACATCGTAGATGCTATCCATCATACTCCCTCGAGACAGAGCCAGGTGCTCTACGTTGATCTGATCAATCCTGAGGATAAAATCATCAAGACCTGGATCCTGCATAAAGATCTTGGTTTAAAAGGTGAATACCAGTGGAGTCAAAGAGATACACCCGGGGAGTATCGTCTTCGTGCCTATACCAATTACATGAGAAATGTCGACGACCGATACCTCTTTGAAAAATCAATATGGCTCCAGGAATTGACCCCAAGGAGAGAAGTAATGAATATGGATCTTGCCGATACTCTGCGAATTCAATTTTATCCTGAAGGTGGGGATCTGATCCAGGGTCTGAATGGTAATGTTGTCTTCCAGGCCATAAATCAAGATGGGCGGGCCGTGGAGGTTACCGGTCATATTATTGACGACCAGGGTGCAGAGTTGATCGATGTTCAAACGATTCACGAAGGATTTGGAGAGTTTGCTTGGAATCCTGATCCGGGCAAGACGTATTTTTTGAGAGTTGAAGGTTTCCCTGGTAATACCAGGTTTGAATTACCTCCTGCTCTATCGGCAGGACTGGCGATGACCGTGAATGCTCATGAAGCAGAAAATATATATGTATCAATAGCTTCAAGTCACACGTCAATCATCAGGGATGCATTCCTCGTGGGCCATGTACGCGGTCAAGTTTTCAGAGTCATTACAGGACTTCAGCAAAATCAAAATTTGAAATTCAGTAAATCCGAATTGCCCACAGGTGTAATTCATTTTACCTTATTCGATGGCCAGGAACGACCACAGGCTGAACGACTTGTATTTAATGACTACGGCTATGATGAAAACTATGTGCGTGCAACTTTGAATAAATCCGGGACGAAACATGACCGTTCTTTTGATCTTAAGCTCTTATTGGACAGTATGATAATGGAAGAAACAGTTGACCTCTCAGCAAGCGTTACGTGCAACAATCTTCCGGCATACAACGAACAAAACATCAGGAATTACCTTCTGTGTGATTCGGACCTGGCTCAAAATATTCCCAATAAAGAATACTATCTCAGAGATATCACCAATGTTAAGCGCTACCATTTGGATTTGTTAATGCAGCGTTTATTCTGGAGTCGGTTCAACTGGCGGAATTTAAAAGAGATCAGTGACAAGGAATTCAATTATCCTGCGGAAATCGGATACTCAATTTCAGGTTATACTTCTGAAAAAGATAAACCGGACGGAGTGCAATCACAAGTGCTTTTGACTTCTCTGGGCCCGGAAATAATTTATGATAAAATCCTATCGGGAAAAGATGGAAAATTTGCTTTTAACCATATACCTCTTTTGGATAGCACAACCTATCTGATACAGGCACGAAAACAGAACAAATTAATTGAAGGGGATGAAGACGTCACCGCGTTGACCGGTGATCGATTGATAGATATTCATATAGACGACTTCTCTCCGATTGGAATATCTAAAGAACGAGAAGCCCTGTACAGAATAGAAAACCAACGGAATATTTCTGATGAAGACTATTTTGAAATAAGAGAAGATTACCTTCAAAAAATGGAAAGAGACTCCGGAATATGGATGCTGGACGCTCCTGATGTCACTGTAACCGCCAGGCGCCCCTTTACGAGCAACCGCCCAATACAAGGCAAGTTGATCAATATGGACAATGTAGATTGGGTCGAACCAAATGCCAGGGGGAAAGCACTTTTGTCTACCCTTGCCCCTCTTGGTGTCTTTGAATCCGGCCCAGACCCCAGCAAGCTATACTCAGTATTTTATACCAGACTGGGAGAAAGGATCAAAGTACCTGTCCAAATTATCATCGATGGCATGGGAGCAGATCCGACCGGTTCTAATGTCGGGCCATTCCTGGGTCTGACTGCAGATCGAATTGAGTCTATCTATATTGGCAAGACTTTTATTGATATCCAAACTACGAACATTCCGCGTTCTCTTAAAAAATCCCTGGAAAGTGGTATCCTGTATGTAGAACATCCGGGGTATTATCGTGCAAGGGAGTTCAGTCCCGAATATCCGTCGGAAAACATCCTTCCATTTGAGACGACCATCTCCTGGCATCCTGAAATCCAGCCGGACGAAGCTGGTCAGACGACACTCAATTTTATGATTCCCAACACCATATCAACTATCCACATCAACATCGAAGGCATTTCAGAGTCGGGAAGGATTATTCAGTTGGATGAAATCATGAGTGTCGATCAGGAGTGAGGGTATAAAACAGGTGGGCTGGTGCATCACCTGATTTTCAAGCAGGTGCCTGCTCCGCTTGCAGCGAGATGGCTTTTAGTGGGCTGGCAATCAATTGATTTTGGTTGATAAGAGTAGAACAGGCTTCAGACTGTCACTTTAAGGCGGGATGACGCATCGCTCAACTTCCAAGGTGGGCGCTTGCTCCGCCTATGGCGAGATGACTTGAGGTGGGTGGTGACCTGAGGTGGGTGGTCTCATCACCCAAGATCCAAGAAGGGTGATTGCATCACTCAACTTCCAAGGTGGGCACTTGCTCCGCCTATGACGAGATGACTTTTAGCGGGCTGGCAATCAATTGATTTGTTTGATAAGTTTAAATGGTTTGATTGGTTTTGCCGGTTGATAGGAGTATAGCAGGCTGAAGCCTGTTGTGCTAGGCAGTACATTCGATGACTTTTGGAGTATCAGGGTAGTAAGATGATGACAATCAAAACTTTAAGCGAAGACGCTTAAAGACACGCGGCACGCTCACATTCAAACTCAAACCTGCCTGCCGGCAGGTAGGCTCACACTTTGACCGGGTGTAAAACCCCTTAATCCCTCTCAAAGGGGGACATTCTCCCAGTGAGTTTGTCACTCTGAGTGACACCTTTTGAGAAAACATTCGATTATAGCTTATGGCGAGTGACTCTTTATATCTAATAATAATTTAAATGCTTTTGGGAAGCGTGGCCAGGTGAAATTGGTGGGTTGAGGGATGCCTGCCATGCGGGTGTTGGCTTAATTTCGCCAAGATTTTTTCGTCCTTTTTTATCGACTGAAAAAAGGACAAATACTGGTCAACGAGATTGCAAGGGGTGTAAAACCCCTTGTCTATCATATTACTGGGTGGAGCCGGGGAGATTCGAACTCCCGTCCAGACAAAGTGCCCATAAGGTTTCTACATGCTTAGTTCCTACTTACATTTTCGACGTACAGCCGGCTTAAGAACAGCCACTACACGCTTAGCTTCCGGATCTTCGGAGCGATAGCCGAAGCATTCTAACGCTCCTATCCTAAAGTTTTTGAAGGCGGTATGATGTGTATTAGGAATCAATCAAACGGCCTAAAAGCTTTCTAATCCTGGATTAGGCAGCTAGAGCGAATTGTCTTTCGCCAATTAAAGTTCAATTACCATTTTTTGCGCAGTGAGCAATCTTCCTGCGACATGCTTACTTACCAACATTCTTTCCTGTCAATTCCTGTCGGCCCCATTTCTTCAAATAACTTTTTTGCCGTACAAAAGTACAAACCATAGCATAAATGCCTTTCACAGGACAAAAGTTCCCACCCCGGATCAAATATTGGCAATGTATCTGTACAACATCTGGTGGTAATTTTGATTTATATTATTGAATATTTTACTGTAGAGAAGATCTTATCATGAAAAAGGAATTTGCCGCCCGTCTGATCGAAGAACATTCCATCTGTCAGACCTGCCCTTCCCCTTCCGAGGTTGCCGATTTTTTCAAACAACTCCTCGGTCTGTTTTACCTGGATTTTGCACGTGTTCCTCTGACAACCCACGATGCCATCCAGGGTGAAGAAAAAAGGTTGCAGTCCGTCCTTGAAGATTTGCTTCTACGCAACCCCATGAATGCCATATTGGGCACCACCAAGATCAAGGATGCCTTCTTTGAGTTTCTACCCGAACTTTACGAATGTCTCAACAAGGACATCATGGCCATCTATGAGGGTGACCCGGCATGTACCAGCAGAAGGGAGGTCGTCCGGTCCTATCCGGGATTTTATGCGATAGCTGCATATCGGGTGGCGCATAAGCTGCACCAACTCAAAGTCGAAGATCTTCCCCGGATCATTACAGAACATGCCCATAGCCTGACAGGGATTGATATCCATCCGTCGGCCAAAATTGGCGCCTCCTTTTGCATCGATCACGGTACTGGTATCGTAATCGGCGAAACTACCGAAATCCATGATCACGTTAAAATCTACCAGGGTGTCACGCTCGGTGCCCTGAGTGTCGATAAGGCAGATGCCGATAAGAAGAGACATCCGACCATAGAAAGTCATTGTATCCTGTATTCCGGGGCGACCATCCTGGGCGGAGAAACGGTCATCGGAGCACACAGCATCATTGGTGGAAACACCTGGATTACCAGATCAGTACCGCCACATTCCAAGATATACTACCAGGCATTGATGAATAACGAGGAGGGAGGTGTAGACAAATTCGTCTTCAAAAATATCAGCAGATGAAAAAAGGAAAGACGGAGACCATCATCTTTGACCTGGGCGGTGTCTTGATCGATTGGAATCCTCGATATGTGTACAGACAGATTTTCGATAGTGAAGAAAAGATCGATTGGTTCTTGACCCACATTTGCGATATGGAGTGGAATGAACAACAAGATGCCGGAAGGTCACTCGATGAAGCTACAGCAGAAAAACTGGCAGAGTTTCCGGAATATGAAGAGGAGATCAAGGCATATTACGGTCGCTGGGAGGAAATGCTGGGCGGGTTGATTGAAGAGTCCATTCAGATCTTCAACCAATTGCTTGAATCAGGAAAATATCGCCTGTTTGGATTGACCAATTGGTCTGCTGAAACCTTTCCCATCGCACGAGAACGATTTGAATTCCTGAAGAAGTTTGATGGAATTGTGGTATCCGGAGAAGAAAAGACGCGCAAACCCCTTCCTGAAATCTATCAAATCATAATGGATCGTTACGGGGTCCGACCGGAACAAGCACTCTTCATTGATGATTCGTTAAGAAATGTGAAAGCGGCTCAAGAAATGGGCATCGAAAGCATACACTTTACTTCTTCTCAGCAATTGAAGTCTGAATTGAAGGAACGAGAGCTCATTTGAAAACAAAGCAAGCATGAATCACCTCGAACAACTGATCGGCAACACTCCTCTCGTAGAATTATTGAATATTCCTGTACAATCAGAGGTAAAGATTTATGGCAAGCTCGAAGGGAATAATCCCGGTGGCAGTGTCAAGGACCGGGCTGCTCTGGGCATGATATCCGGCGCATTGAGCCGGGGAGATATCCGACCCGGTGACCGACTGGTGGAGGCGACGAGCGGAAATACGGGTATCGCTTTGGCAATGATCGCCCAATTAAAGGGATTGCGTATGACACTTTTGATGCCAGAGAACAGTACCAGGGAACGCATCCTGGCTATGCGGGCCTATGGTGCCGAAGTGATCCTTACACCAGCTGAAAAAACCATAGAATTCTCACGTTCCGAAGCAGAGAGAATGGCTCGGGAAGAGGGATACTTCATACTCAATCAATTTGCCAATCCGGATAATTACAAGATGCACTACCGGACAACAGGTCCTGAGATATGGCGGGATACCGAAGGCAGGGTCACTCACTTTGTTTCCTCGATGGGAACGACAGGGACCATCATGGGAGTCTCGCGATTTTTAAAAGAAAAAGATCAGTCCATCCGGATCATCGGCACACAACCTACCGATGGAAGCAGGATTCCAGGTATTCGTCGATGGTCCCCGGAATTCCTCCCCAAGATCTTTGAGGCAGAACGCGTGGATCGCATTGTTGATGTAAGCGAAGAGGATGCCCGGGGCATGTCCAATCGTCTTGCACGAGAAGAAGGGATCCTGGCCGGAATGAGTTCAGGAGGGGCCCTCAGTGCTGCGCTAAGAGTCGCAGAGTCGATTGAAACCGGTGTGATTGTCTTCATCATCTGTGACCGCGGCGACCGCTACCTCAGTTCCGATTTATTCGAATAAAATCGTACCTTTCCCGAAAGCATTCTGCTTATGGAAAGACGCGATACTTTCACGCGTAGAATAAGGATCAACACGACAATCAACGAGGTTTTTGACGCCTGGACTGTGCAAGGCGAAATGGAAAAGTGGTTCCTGAAGTCTGCAATTTTCAGCCGGAATAGTCAGTCATTACCTCCGGGTCAAAAAGTCGAAACCGGGGACACATTTGAATGGATCTGGCATACCTGGCCTGAAATGACACAAAAGGGTTCGGTGCTCAATGTAGAGGAGAACAAAACATTCCAATTCGAATTTTTACCAGCCGGTATTGTCACTATCGGGTTCGAGAAAATTGATGACCAGGTTTCAGAGTTTGCCTTGACCCAGAATGACATTCCGTCAGAAGGTAAGGCATGGTATGATTTCTTCTATGGCTGCAGCCTTGGCTGGTCGTTCTGGATGGTCAATCTCAAGGCATTCCTGGAGCATGGAATCGTGTTGGATCAGAAAGAAATTTTTTATTCGGGCGAAAAACATCTTGAAGTAGTAAACCAATAAATGTTATGAATATTAGACGGATACCTTTTGTAATTGTGATTTTGCTGATGGCATTCTCGTGCAGCACAACGAATGAGCTTTCATCTTTCGACGGGACGACGATATACCTGATCAGACACGCCGAAAAAATAACCACGACAGATCCTGACCCTTCATTAACCTCAAAAGGACAGGAGAGAGCGGAAAATTTGGGAAAAATGATGGCCGGCAAGAATCTGACTCATATTTATTCAACTGATTTCAAACGTACGAGGGAAACGGCAACTCCGGCATCGAGATCCCAAAAAATACCGATCAGCCTTTATGATGTGAGAGAGCTTGACGAATTCGTGATGAAGTTAAAAGAAATGAAATCAGCCAATGTCCTGATTGTCGGTCATTCAAATTCGACTCCTACGGTTGCCAATATGTTACTTGGCGATAGTCAATTTAAACAATTCAGAGAAGACGAATATGGCGGTATGATTATCGTTCAAATGAAATCAAAACCGGAATTTAGGTTAAGTCAGTATTGACAGAGTACTGTTGTAAGGCAGAATTTGATCGGTGAAAATTATTTCAAAAAAATGACCCAAAAGATCACCGTAAGCAGCGGACTAACCACTATCTTGTAGTCCTTAGCATTCGTTAAAAAAAATGGTACGTTCTTCAAATGAAAAGGGCCAGGATTTTTTCCCGGCCCTTTCAAATTGGTAACTTTTCCTCTTTACAGACTGGTCAATTGTAAGCCTGCACCAAATGCCATTGCGAAAAGCAAGGCATAGAATAAGACCTTTTCGAGATCTTCCTGTTTCACAGAGTATACCTCTAGCATTGTAATAATTCGTTTCATTTGCATAGGTTCATAGGGTTATGTGATCTTTCCTGTTTGTTGGAGGGTGGTATGCTGACAGGTCGGATCGAAATATTTCGTCAATATTATGACATCAAAACTACCCTAATATGACATCAAAATTACCCTGGACACTCATTTGTTTGACCCAAAGCTTTGATAGATACCCGACATTTCAAAAGTCAACGAACATTTTTTCACCTGTAAAAAAGAGGTAAAAAATGACTGTACCAAAAATTATTTCGTTCAGACTCAATTTTATTCAAATCTGCAAAGGGTAATTCTCAAAATCAAAATAATATTCCAAATATTTTCCATTATGGTCAATTGGATAATATAATAATCTGAAATATGCCAAACATATAATCATATGTTTGTTCCAAACTCAGTTTTTATATTGAAATTTTATAATTTTGACGGCCTAAATAAAGCATCATGGCAAAGAAAATAGCAATTAACGGTTTTGGACGAATCGGTCGTCTCACCTTCAGAAATCTACTTGAAACGCAAGATATTGAAGTCGTCGGTATCAACGACCTGACAGATAATGCAACACTTGCGCACCTATTGAAATTTGACAGTGCTCATGGAAAGTTTGATGGCACTGTTTCTTCTACTGACTCATCCCTTGTAGTAAATGGACAAAATATTCAGGCTACAGCCGAAAGGGATCCTTCTCAATTGAATTGGGGAGAACTTGGTGTCGACCTCGTATTGGAATGCACTGGAATATTCAGGACTAAGGAAAAAGCTGCCCTCCACCTGGATGCCGGTGCAAAAGATGTACTGATCTCCGCACCTGCCAAAGGTGGAGGAGTGCAGACGATCGTCCTGGGTGTAAATGATCACGAATTAGACCGCAGACACAATGTATTTTCGAATGCATCGTGCACAACAAATTGCCTGGCACCGGTTGTGAAAATTTTACATGACCACTATGGCATTATCAACGGGGCCATGACAACAACCCATGCATACACGAGTGATCAGAAAATCCAGGATGCTCCTCATAGCGATTTGAGAAGAGCACGTGCTGCTGCATACAACATCGTTCCGACCAGCACAGGTGCGGCTTCCGCGATCAAAGCAGTGATCCCGGATTTTGGAGATCGCATATTTGCAATCGCTGTTCGTGTACCGGTCATTACGGGTTCTATGATAGAACTGAATGTCAATCTTGAGAAAAGGCCGGAAGTCGATGCAGTAAATGCTTTGTTCAAAGAATACGCCGGGGGCAAGATGAAGGGTATACTGAAGTACAGCACAGATCCACTTGTATCTGCTGATATCGTCAGGGATCCGCATTCTTCCATCTTCGATTCTAAAATGACCGCAGTTAACGAAAACATGCTTAAAGTTGTCAGTTGGTACGATAACGAAGCAGGTTATGCTGCGAGACTGGCCGACCTGGCAGAGCTCATCCTCAAAGGATAAGCTATGAACTTTGATCCCAAGGGAAAAAAGGTACTCGTTCGGGTAGATTTCAACGTTCCGTTAGACGAAGCATTCAATATTACGGATGACACACGCATCCGGAGGGCCCTGCCAACCCTTCGACACATTTTGAATGGTGGAGGAGCCCTGATCATTATGTCTCATCTTGGTCGCCCTTTGAAAAAACTAAAGGATGATGGAAGTATAGATACGAAGAGCTTTACCCTCCGCCATATTGCTCCTCATTTAAGTGATCTTTTGAAGGTCCCTGTAAAATTTGCCTCTTCGTGTATTGGTGATGAGGCAGAACGCATGTCGGATCAATTGAAGGCCGGTGAGGTGTTATTACTGGAAAATACACGATTCCACAAAGGTGAAACAAAGGGTGACGAAGAGATGTCACGCCAACTTGCCAGGTTGGGTGACCACTATGTAAATGATGCCTTTGGCACGGCTCACCGTGCACATGCTTCAACAGCCGGGGTGGCTCAATTTTTTGGAAGTGGAAGCAAATCATTCGGATTCCTGATGCAGGCCGAAATAGAGAATGCCAATAAGGTTCTTCTAACCCCTCAACGACCGGTCGTTGCCATCACCGGAGGAGCGAAAGTATCAGATAAGCTATTGCTCCTGGAAAAACTGATCGACTTTGCAGATACGGTTATCGTTGGTGGTGGAATGGCATATACTTTTTTCAAGGCACAAGGAGGACAAATAGGGGATAGTATTTGTGAAGAAGATAAAATGGAACTTGCCCTTGGTCTTCTTGAAAAAGCAAAATTCAAAAATACCGCATTGCTTCTGCCTTCGGACAATGTTGCAGCCGATGATTTTGCAAATGAAGCAAATCAAAAGATCGTGGATAGCATGCAAATTCCGGACAATTGGCAAGGACTGGATATCGGCCCCCAGAGCATTGAGGAGTTCTCTGAGGCCATTCGGTCTGCAAAGACGATTATCTGGAATGGTCCGATGGGTGTGTTTGAGTTTGACCGGTTTGCGAAGGGCACGAACGCTATCGCCCAGGCGGTAGCGGATGCTACTGCAAATGGAGCTTTCTCCTTAATCGGCGGTGGTGATTCCGTAGCAGCCATAAAGAAAAATGGTCTGGATGATGCAGTGAGTTTTGTTTCCACAGGAGGAGGAGCCATGCTTGAGTACCTTGAGGGAAAGAAGTTGCCAGGTATCAAGGCAATCAGAGATTAACCGCGTTGATCCTGTGCACGCTTCAGGAGTTTATTATAAATCCCAATCGTCCGTTTTCTTCGTTGAAATAGCCAGAGAAGATACCCGGAGTAAACTCCGGAATTCTTCAATAAATCCTGGTCTATAATCGAACGAAAATCCAATGGTTGGATTGAAATCTTCCATTGACCGATGATCTTTTGATTGAGATCGTTGACAGTGGTCAAATGTCTGAGGTCATTCGGAGCATTGATCAAGATGCATTTTTCGGGTGCCTCCTCCAAGAAATCTAATAATTTCAGATTAGTCTGATCCCATAAATTGAACCAACGTATGGCCATCATTGGACGGCGTCTCAAAAGCTTGTTCCCGGTTGTTCTTTTCATCAGTGATGCCACACATGCTATCGGGTGTCTGAATACGATAACGAGATGAGGATCAGGCAATACCTCCAGCCACCCATACATAAAAAATGAAGCCATCGGCTCCTTCCATCCAAATTGAATTTGAGGAAAATGTATATCCAGGATCTCACGGGCTGCGTCTTTGAAGAGATCAGACCCTGCCAGCTTCCCTGCTTTGTCAACATTGATATAATTCCACCAGGAATTCAATTGATGTTGATGCATTAACGAACGATGAAAATCATAGATCTCCCGGCTCTCATAATGACCATAAGGATTGGAAGATGCAGGTCCGATCAAATTGTCTCCTAAAAAAAGTCCGGCATCGTGAAAGGCTCTTGCAACCAGGCTGGTGTATGACCGATGCATTCCGGTTATGATCAAAGACCGGCGCCGTGCTGTAGGGGAATTCATATGATGAGTCGAACATACTGAATATTTGCATACCCATAGGTTAATGTTATATTTCGGGAAAGAATATACCTTCGTCCTCATGAAAGTCTATATGGACAATGCCGCCACTACGCCTATGGAAACAGACGTAGTCAATACTATGAAGGATGTCATGGAATCTGTTCATGGCAACCCGTCTTCGATACATAATGCAGGTCGAAAAGCCAGGATCGTTATTGAAGATGCAAGGAAAAGAGTAGCTCAAAATCTCAAAGCCTCAGTAGGGGAAATATTTTTCACCTCAAGTGCCACGGAATCCAACAACACGGTACTTTTTTGTGCGATCAGGGATCTTGGTGTCAAAAGGATCATTTCGAGCCCAACTGAACACCCCTGCATACTGAACTCACTTAAGAGCGTACAAAGAGTATTTGATGTTGACATCCAATTCTTACCAGTCGATGATAAAGGCAATATTGATCCTGATACTCTTGATCATATGTTGTCTCAATCGGATGTCCTGACATTGGTCTCCCTGATGCACGGTAACAATGAAATCGGCACAATGCTGGATCTTGAGACAATTAGCAAAGTCTGCCAGTCTAAGAGAGCATTATTCCACACAGATGCAGTGCAGACCGTTGGTAAGTATCACATAGATCTATCAAATACCCCGGTGAGTTTTCTGTCGGCTTCTGGTCATAAGATATACGGCCCCAAGGGATGTGGAATCATTTATATCAACAATGACAATATGATCGGTCCGTACATCAACGGAGGTGGCCAGGAGAGAACATTGCGCAGTGGAACCGAAAACATATACGGCATTTCGGGATTTGCTACTGCCCTGGATTGGTTGTGTACAAATCGGAAAATGCATTATCAGCACACGCTTTCGATACGAAAGTCTTTTATTGAAAATTTACAACATTCGGGAATTGATTATCGCCTGAATGGAAATCAGGACGAAAAGACATTATCCCATATCCTGAGTTTGAATGTACCCAAGACGGATAAGACAGAATTGATCATGTTTAATCTTGACATCCACGGAATATGTGCCTCGGCTGGCAGTGCCTGCAGTTCCGGTGTGGAAAGTCAGTCACATGTCCTCGATGCCATCAATATGCCTTATGACCGGAAGACGATCCGTTTTTCATTTTCTCATCACAACACGAAAGAAGAAGTCGCATATGTGGTCAGGAAACTTCAGGAAATCCTTTGAGAAGGGATATGCCCGAGTTCTCCCCTATCGACCGTCTTTGTATGAAAAGATGTCTCCAACTTGCCTCCCGGGGTGGTTACCATGTAGGATCCAATCCGCTCGTCGGAGCAGTCATTGTACACAAAAATCGCATCATAGGTGAGGGATATCATCAAATATATGGAGGTCCTCATGCAGAGGTGAACGCTATAGGCAATATCCACAGTGATGAACTGGACCTCCTGCAACAATCACATTTATATGTTAGCCTTGAGCCTTGTAATCATTATGGAAAAACTCCGCCATGTACGGAGGCTCTCCTGGAAGCCGGCATCCCGAGAGTCACGATTTGCAACCTGGATCCAAACCCCCAAATGGCAGGAAAGAGTATTGAATTATTGAAATTAAAAGGCGTAGAAGTAAGGGCCGGTCTGCTCGCAGAAGAAGGTCGATTGGTGAACAGAGGATATTTCATAAGACACGAAGAAGGCCTGCCATTCATTACCTTGAAATGGGCCCAATCTGCTGACAATTTTTTTGGGCAAAGAGGAAAACAAGTTTGGCTTTCCAATGAGACCTCCCGACTCCTGGCACATCGATGGAGAGAAGAGCATGATGCCATCCTGGTAGGTACCAATACCGCTCTTACTGATGATCCTGAACTCACCAATCGAAGAGGCCAGGGAAGATCTCCACACCGCTATGTACTGGACAGGAATAATCGTCTTCCACCTGATCTGAGCTTGTTCACCGATTCACATCCGACAACATTGATTACCTCCGGAAACGACATCTCAATTCAAAAGAAAAATAAGCATGTGATCCAGTTGTCCGAAGACAATTGGAATCCGAAAGAAGTTTTCAAAAGCATCCTTCGGTCGGGACATAACACTATACTCGTGGAAGGAGGTGCACAATTGATCAGATCATTGATCAAAGAAGGTCTCTGGCACGAAGCGAGAATAATTCACACTCCGGTGGTGCTCAGCGAGGGGATCAAGTCTCCGAATCTAAAGGGAAAAATCTTGAAAAAATACTCATTGAATCAAGATAAAGTATTCATAATCAGCAATTTATAACATAGGTCAAACATTCATCTGAAGATGGTTAAAGTATCATTAAGAAAGACTTAAATGTATAATAGGTACTTGGATAAAACAGTTAGGATTTAGTATTTTCGTGACTGTTAAATAACAATTTAGGTGAAGATAGTTTTTGTTGGCTTGGTCCTTTTTCTTACCTCGACACTCTTTAGTCAAGAGCAGGTCAGGTGGTATACCTGGGAAGAGGGGATGTTGAAAGCCGAAGAAGAATCCAAAAAATTCATAGTGGATTTGTACACCAATTGGTGTGGTTGGTGCAAGAAAATGGATAAAATCACTTTCCAAAACCCTATGATCGCCGAATATATCAATGAGCATTACATTCCCATCAAGTTCAATGCCGAGCAAAAGAGTGAAATTGAATACAATGGCATGGTGCACAAATATGTAAAAAGAGGAAGAGGATATCATTCCCTGGCTGCAACGCTGGCTAACGGGCGTTTGAGTTATCCTACTGTTGTCTTTATAGCGGAAGACAAATCCGTCATCCAGGCACTGCCCGGCTTCCTCGATGCACAGACCTTTGACCCGATTATGAGATATTTTGCAGAGGATTTACATAAGACCACACCCTGGGCCCAATATCTTCAACAATATAAGAACGGTGGTATCATGCCGGACAAAGGAAATAAACACACACGGCTGGCCAATCAAAAAAAGGGCAATTAGTTCAGTAGATTAAAACCACGAAGTCTTTCTCTTTCTTCTCCTTCTCCTGGTCGTTGGCACTCCCAATACACCCAACAGTCCCCTGGTTAACTCCCTTGCAATGGTCCTCGATACCTGGCGAGTCGTTGTACTGTTTAACACTTTTTCGAATTGGGTCTTCTCAGTCCTTCTACCCCTTCTGCGTGTCATCTTCTGCTCATGCTCTTCCGACCTTGCATCGTCAATTTTGGCAGATAGGATTTCGTAAGCACTTTCCCTGTCTATCCGTTCTCCATATTTTTCTTCCAGCCTTGAGTGCTGCATGATCGTTTTGATCTCTCCGGGGGTCAGAATATCCATTCTAGACTGTGGTGCTCTCAGATAGACATGTACCAGGGGCGTCGGAGCACCTTTTTCATTGAGTGCCGTAAGAAAAGCCTCTCCGATTTCCAACTCGGTAATGAGCTTTTCTGTATCATAAAAGTCAGAAAGAGGATAATTTTGTGCAGCTAACTTAATTGCTTTCCGGTCCTTGGCAGTAAATGCTCTCAGTGCATGCTGTATTTTCAAGCCCAACTGACCCAAAACATCCTCGGGAATGTCGGCAGGATCCTGAGTGATAAAGAAGACCCCTACCCCCTTGGATCTGATCAACTTGACGATCGTCTCAATTTGACTCAATAATGCTGAAGTGGCTTCCTCAAAAACGAGATGTGCTTCATCGATAAACAGGCACAATTTGGGTTTTTCAAGGTCTCCTTCTTCAGGAAAAGTTGCATAGATCTCAGCCAGCAGTTGCAACATGAAGGTTGAAAATAATTTTGGTTTGTCCTGGATATCTGTCACCCTGAGAATAGAGATGACTCCTTTCCCGTCCTGGTCTGTACGCAGCAAATCCTTTGGATCGAAAGACCGCTCTCCAAAAAAGATATCTGCTCCCTGTTGTTCAAGTGCAATAATTTTGCGCATGATTGTTCCTACGGAAGTGGTGGATATCCGGCCGTATTCCTCTTCTACATCTTCTTTGCCTTCTCCGGTTGCAAAATTCAATACTTTCTTTAAATCATCGAGATCGAGTAAGGGGAGATCATTGTCATCGCAGAATTTGAATAAGACGGCCAGGATTCCTTCTTGTGTATCTGACAACTCCAGGATCTTTGCCAAAAGCACAGGTCCGAATTCAGATACGGTAGCCCTGAGGCGCACACCTCTTTCGTCGGACAAGGTCAGAAATTCCACCGGGGAATGATCTGCAATGAAAGGAAATCCGATGAGGTCATGTCGCTCATCGATTTTCGGATGTCCGTCGCTGGGCACGGCCACACCACTCAAATCTCCCTTTATATCCATCACCAGGGAAGGAACTCCGTTTGCGGAGAGTTGTTCTGCCAATATCTGTAAGGTCTTTGTCTTACCCGTACCAGTGGCACCGGCAATCAATCCGTGGCGATTCAATGTTTTAAGCGGAACACGAATAAACAACTCTTTTGCTACCTCATCTTCCCATTTACCCGCCCCCATGATAATGGATGGACCTTCAAATTGATATCCGTTAGTAATCTCCTCTTTAAAAGATTCTAGTTTACTCATAATTGCGTACTAATTTTTATTCCATGACTGAATGCGGGTCTGAAATCTCTGCTCACTGAAGGGCCATAAAGCCAGATCAAACCTTTCTTCCATGCTGTTTTCTTCTGCTTTATTCGCATACAAGTTATCAAAAAAGTCTATGCCCGTTTGCCTTTCTACTTCGTCAATTGACACACTGAAATTGCTTAAATGCGCAGTACTTACCTCATGCGGTACAATAAACCCAATCGCTTTCTTTCCATCACCGTACACATCCAAAACAACTTTATAGAATGCTTCTGGCACTCCTATTTCAGACTGTTTCCCGATGTATTGGGCCACATTCCCGAAAATGGGTCCTGAAGCCACGTAAACTTCATCGTTTTCGTAAGCCCAGTCCCGGACACTCTCTTCCAATTCTCTCCATATGCCACCATTGAACCCAGATAATTGAGGACTCATATTGGACATAAAGAATGATTCCTGCATGGCTTGCCGATCAAATGCCATATCTCCTGCAGGCACGAGATGTCCTCTGGAATAACCACTGCCAGAATAATCGCTGTGTCTTGCCGATTGGGTAGATACCTTGTGATCGGTCTCAAACCAGTCAGAACGAGGTACATTTGGAATGCGCAGACTTTCACGCGTCAGCTTATAGAATACCCATAAGGGCTGTTCGAACTGTTCGGAATATCCCAGGCTGTAATGTTTTTGATGAATAACTTCGACCCCTGTTGCTTCCGGGTAATGTACACTATCTCTGATGAATTCGATCTCACCGGAAGCATTTTCCGAATTCGCACTGATCTTTTCCAGGGAACGGTACGCAAAAATGAAGAACATTGAGAGTACGGCAATCAATAGTAAGGTCTTGATCCACAGACCTGAAAAAGGATTTTTACCCTGTCGATTATGGTTACGACGGAACTTTGCCAAAGGAAAACCTAATGTTGTGCAATCTTACAACTTCTTTTGTATTAAAAAAAATCTGCATATATTCCTGCATTCTCATCCTGAATCCATAAGCTCATACTAAACAAAATGTCGTGACGTGGGTTAGTTTCTTGTCGTTCGTGTATACGACTAAACAGATTTTGCTAAAACAAATTACTTTTGCACGATTTCAGTCAAAATCATGAAGCAGCATTCTGTATTGGTATGTGAAAGTCAGTATCTGAGCCGGGAAGGTATCAAGAGCATTATCGGTAAGAATCCCTTCTACAAAGTGGACGCTGAGGCTTCAACCCAAGAGGAGTTGGAGGTAAAGTTGAATCGTGGATCCTATGACATTGTAACGATCGATATATCGCAGGATGGAAGATTTGGGCTTGAGGCCATTTCTTTGATCCAGGAATTATCGCCTGCTACCCACATTTTGATTATCAGCAACGAGAATGAAAAGCGGCACATTTTTGAGGTCCTGGGTCGTGGTATCAACCATTATATCACCAAATATTGCAGGGAAGATGAGATCTATGCTGCACTGGACGCGTGCCGCAAAGACGAAAAGTATTACTGCTCTAAAATACTCGACATAATCATCAGCAAGACATTTACGAAAAAGGAAGATGATATTAAGGAACTTACCGGTCGAGAACTTGAAATTGTTACCCTCATAGCCCAGGGCAAGATGGCAAAGGAAATATCATTGCTCTTAAATGTCAGTATTCATACCATTTATACCCATAGGAAGAACATCATGAAAAAGTTGAAGATCAGCTCTCCTGTCGAATTGATCACCTTTGCCATTAACAAAGGGCTTGTTTCCCTGTAGTTCGAATCTTACTCGCTGATCGCGATCATTTCCGTTTGGTCATATGTCCTGAAGTCCACGGCACTCAGGCCTGAAACACCTTGTTCTTTCAGATATATTCCATACAAAATGTCGACCTCCTGCATGGTCAACTTATTATGTGTGATAATGATGAACTGAGATTCCTCTGAAAAATTTCGGATCAATTTATTGAACTTCAAGACGTTTACATCATCAAGGGGTGCATCAACCTCATCGAAAATACAAAATGGAGCAGGCTTGAGAAGATACAGAGAGAACAAGAACGATGACGCTGTAAGTGTTTTTTCACCTCCGGAAAGCTGATTGATGGATTTGGGTTTTTTGCCTTTTGGTTTGGCGACAATTTCAATTTTTGCCTCCAGAGGATCCTCACTATCCAACAGGACAATATCACAATCATCGTCATCCGAAAAAAGACTCTGGAAGACATCCTTAAAGTTGACCCGTATTCTGTCCAATGCATCAATAAATCGTTCAGAGGCCGTTTTTTCAATTTCAGCAATTGTTACTTCCAAGGACTTTTTGGCTTCGAGGATGTCATTACGTTCCCTGGAAATTTCATCGTGACGCTCCTTTATTTCGTTATAGGCAGTAATGGCCATGGGGTTGATCTCGCCAAAGCTTCTGATCCTGTCAAAGATCTTTTCCTTTTTTTCTTTTAATTCGTCAGGATTGATTTCTTCTTCAAAATCCGGAATGTTGGATTCATCAATTTGTATTCCAAATTCTATTGAATTCCGTTCGTGAATTCCTTTAATTTCAAATCCAATATTGGCGTATTCTTCATTGATTTTAACGATGAGCTGGTCTTTTGTATAAAGATCATTCCGGGTCTGGCTAATCGTTTTTTCAAGTTCGAATATCTTCCCCTTCTCCTTATAGTAGGTGTCTTCGTATGCACTCAACTTCTTTTGTATCTCTGATTTCAGAGCGTACTGAGTTTCAAGCGCTTTTTTCAATTCACCCAGTTCAGTTTCTGACCCATTGATCACTCCATTCTGAATTTCTTCCTCTTCGAGTAGTTCCGCAATTCTCTTTTCGATATTCAGGACATTATCCCTGAAATACTCCATGTCCTTTTTAGACAGGTTGAAATTGCTCCTCCATTCAAACAGATCGGATTGCGCCGCGTCCCGTTTTTCACGTTCTTCCAAATAATTGCGATGTGCTTTTTCAATTTTGAGGGCAAGCTTTTCATCACTTTCCTCTTCGATTTTCCGGTTTTCTAATTGAGCATATTCCTTGGATTTTTCTAAATGGACCTTTGCAATCTCCTTTAATTCTGCTTCTTTTTGATTTTTCTGATCACTTAAATCAGCCTTGTTTTCATTGAGACTGTTCAATCGGCTTTGAGATTCGAAAACACTTGACTTCTGAGTATCGAGCAGGCTATTAAACTGAACTTTCGACGCTTTTAATTCTTTTAAATCAATCTGAACCTGTGATACCTGGTCATCGAGTTTGTGAATTTTGGCACCTAGTGCTTCTTTCCTTTTCTTTTGGGAGTCAATTTGCTTTTCTAATTTCTCCACTATTTTCTTTCTACCCAATTGAACTCCTTCAAAAAGCGTGTTGGAGCCGCCGTAAATTTTTCCCTTTGATGCAATGATATATTCATCCGGAAACAGGACAATCTGATCTGTTTTCTTGATCCGATCAGAATAGTCCTTATAGGGAATGTGCGAAACGTACACATCATTGCAGAGGTAGTCAACAAATACTTTAACATTGGAAGGAGCGTTGATGTGGTCTGAAAGAGGACTCAAACCGTCGTATTGCTCCACCTTCTCCTCCTTTTCGAACTCATCCAAAATGGCAACATTGATTTTACCTTTTTGAGCATTTCTGACCTTATCGAATATTTTGTCCGCATCAATCCTGTTGGGCACGAGAACATGATGCAAAAAAGGCTCTATGAACAATTCTGCAATCTTGGTGTATCGCTCTTCTTTAATGTCAATAACATCGGAGAGGACCTGGAACTCCTGACCGTTTTGCTCTAAGATGTATTTTACAGATTCTGGCAGACCCTCTTTATTTTCAATGATATTGAGTAAGAAAGATCTCCTTTGCTCAAGACTGGAGACTTCCAGATCGAGTTCATTCTTAGCCTGGTTCTCAGCAATTAATAAACCCTGGATTTCTTCATACTGGCTTTCCAATTTTGAAATTTCCTTTAAAATTTTCTCTTCCTTTTTTAGAAGGTCATTCAGAGTTTTTTGTTTTTCCTTAGTCTCCCGGGTGTCAATCTGAATTTTATCATTAATCGAATGTAATCGTTCTTCCAGAGACGATATATCCTCTTTTAAAATGGCTTCCCTCGTTTTAAAGGATTCAATTTCCCTACCCAAGGTCTCTTTCAATAACTGTCGGGAAGACAAGGCAGACTTCAATTCTTTTTCACGATTGCGAAGAGATTCATATGCTTCTAATGCTGCCTGGTATTCAAGATCAATCCTTTCAAACGCCTTTTCTTTGTCTGACAAGGTCTTTTCTGAACTCTTAAATGTCTTTTCCGACTCTTTTAAATTTGATGTCGTATCTTGAACAGCCCTTTTTAATTGTGCTTTGGATGCTTTTGTTTCACCCAGTCTGTCTTTAGCATTTTGAAGACGTTGAATGGTTAAGTTTTTTGCATTTTCAGTTTTCCCCAGGTCTTCTATCAGTTGATTAAATTCCTGTTGATCCGCGCTTAGTGATTTTTCATATTTCAGAATTCCGGCCTTGATCTTTTGCAACTCCGCCTCGTCCAGGGTCAATTTCGAATTCAGCTTCAACCTGCTGTCATTCTCTTGCACGAGTCTTTCGCTGAGCTCTTTATGCCTGGCATTCAGCTCCCTGACTTCATAATGGGAAATATGAATGGACAAATCCTTATACTGTGTCTTCAACTTGTTATACCGCTCTGTTCTCCTCGCCTGGCGTTCAAAGCTGGTCATGTTCTTTTCTATTTCAAAAAGTAAATCCTGAACGCGATCCAGGTCTTCCGTCGTACTTCTTAGTTTACTAAGCGTTTCCTTCTTCCTGACCTTATATTTTGAAATACCTGCGGCTTGCTCAATCATGTGTCTCCGCGAGCCACCATTATCATGCAATATATCTTCGACCATATTCAGGCTGATGATCGCATACGAATTAGAGCCGATGCCGGAATCAATGAACAAATTAGTGATATCCTTCTTGCGGCATGCCACATTATTCAATTGATATTCACTCGATCCATTTCTGTACAGGATCCTGCTGATGCCTACCTCATTAAATTCTGTCGGAAGGATGTGCTTGGTATTGTCGAAGAGCAATGTGACTTTTGCAATCTTCCCTTCTTTCCTGTCTTTTGATCCGTTAAAGATCACATCGGACATGCTGTCCAATCTCAACTCACTGGTTTTCTGCTCTCCAAGCACCCACCGGATCGAATCGACGATATTGGACTTCCCGGATCCGTTCGGGCCAACGATTCCAATCAGGTTTTCATTGAAATGAATCACCGTCTCATCTGCAAAACTCTTGAAGCCTTTTAAAATCAACCTCTTCAACCGCATGGAGCAAAGATAGAGCTAATGATACAGAGTGAGGCCTTGTTTTAGTAAATTTTTTTAAATATAGATGTATCTGATAATCAACCACTTATGTTAAATATTGACAAAAAAGTCCTCTTTCGAAATCCCGATGATTTTGATCGTATGAACAGAAAAAGAGGAGGCATTTCACCGGGATAAAGCTGGTTTTAGTAAGTTTGCCGTCCAGTTTTATTTATAGCGGATTTTTAGATTATGGAAGAGGATCCTAAATTCTTTGAACTGTTTGGTCTCAAATTTCCAGTTCATACCAAATTGATCATCAAATTGGCAATTCTGGTTTGGATCAGTCTTTTGATTATCTTATT
The DNA here is from genome assembly GCA_028282725.1 of Saprospiraceae bacterium. Taxonomy (GTDB): domain Bacteria; phylum Bacteroidota; class Bacteroidia; order Chitinophagales; family Saprospiraceae; genus JAJRXG01. Next base: position 26,130 of record JANQHF010000004.1, on the reverse strand, counting down.
AGTGGCCCAGTATTTCTTTGAATACGAAATGACCAATGCTGATATTCCGGGAGGTCTGACTGCAGGTTTTCTATTGGCCTATTTGATCAGCATATTAATCAGGTAATCTTCAATTTTGAAAACGACCCTGACTACTCATATCACTGCCACAAATCTAAGAGAAAAAAGTATTCATTTTTACCGGTCCTTAGAGTTTTCGATCCATGAATCAGGCGAACGTGTGTTTTGTTCAGCAAAAGATATAGTTCTCGAGATAAATCCGGATCGATACACCCGGCCCGGAATCAAGTTATATGGAGAAAATTGGAATGACCAATTGGACGCACTCTCTGAGTTGAGTCAAATTCATGAGACACAAAATGATTTTGTTCTAGGTGATTTCTGTGGATCATGGATTTATCTTTCCAAGAAAGACGACTCAGCAATACGCTCTCTCGAATTAAATTCCAATCCCCCAATGCTTGGCAATTATGCTGGTCTGAGCCTGGAAACAACGGACATGGGCCGCACAATGGAAATCTATCAAGCTTTGGGATTTGAGGTGACTACGGGCACACCGGACCAGGGGTGGATATTGCTTCAAAATGAGACAGGCTTTGGCATCAGTCTGATGAAACCCAATTCTTGTCCACATCTTTTTTTTAATCCTTCCATGACCTTCTTCAATGGTCAGAACAACCTGGAGATCATCGGGCAAATCCGGGCATCAATGGTTCCCATTGCCGAAGAAGTGACTTATTTCAATAAAGAGGGAATTGTTGATAATGTCATATTACGTGACCCTGGTGGATATGGGTTTTTTATATTCAATGATTAATTGTGATCAATATCACTTAAAATGCATCGAACAGATGACTATTCAAGAAATATGAGACAGACTAAAATCAGGCAATGCACGGTTTGCAGATGACCAATCAGATGGCAAATTACAGGACAGTACAAGGAGACAATCCCCCATATCCTGACAAAATCCGTATGCGATAGTTTTGAGCTGTGCTGATACCAGGGTCGTTCCCGAATTTGCTTTTGACACAGGCCTGGGAGAACTTTTTGTTGTTCGGGTGGCTGGTAATGTGGCAATAGTTCGTCCATAGCAAGCATGGAGTATGCGGTACCCACCCGGGCACCAAAGTCATCGTTGTCCTGGGCCATGAAAGTTGTGGCGCCGTCACAGCCGCTATGCAAGGTGGCAACAATGGATATAACCTGAATCATTTGCTTTCACACGTGGTTCCGGCACTTGCAGACTCACAAGAGAGTCATTCCGTCAATGAGGTGGTTCGAATCAATGCGGTCAGGAATGCTGAAGAGCTGGCTTCAAGGTCTGCGATCATCGGAAGTGCGATAGAGCAGGGAGATTGCAAAATCGTTCCTGCCTATTATCACCCGGGCACCGGCCAAGTTGAGTCTTTATAAGATAAAAACTTGTTTTTGTCTGCTGATCCTGAATCCACTATTGCGTACTTCCCGGGTCTCGGTCCCGGACGGATCCAAAAGAGGATTGGTATGATTCAGGTGAATAAAGTGGACTTTTTCCTTTTCCGACTGTTCCATATTTTTCAGGAGTTGCATCGTCTCAACAACAAAGGGATGAGGGATCTCACTCATATCTCTTCCGGGTATTTCTCCATTGGTATAAAAAGATCCATCAAGCAAGGCATAATCGTGTTGGCCAATTTTGGTTCTCAGATCTTCTTCCCATTCGGACCATTTGTCGATATCCGGAATAAAGAGTAAGGAATGATCATTTCCAATAACTTCATACCCTACCGTCTCAGAATACTCATCACGATGTGGCACGAGTATCGGCCTCAATTGTATATCCTGATTCAACGACACCATTGAGTCCGCCTTGAGTGGTCTCAATTGAATATTTTCCAGGGTCACCAACTGCGACCAGGGACCATTGGCAGACAAGAAAGAGTACATCTTAGGCATAGCATAGACAGGTACGCCTCCTGCTCCCATGACCTCCCTGCCCAAATGTACCAATCCCGTATAATGACCGATATGTGCATGTGTCAATGCAATCCCCGATAAATCCAACTTTGAGTCTCTGTGATTGCGCAATAAGTGCAATTGATCCTTGAAATCCGGAGTGGCATCTATGATCCAGCATTGCTTCGTATCCGGATCAACAATACCCAGACACGATACCCATTGTCTTAGTGAAGGGTCATGCCAGACACGTGCGCAACAATCTTTTTCACAATCAGCCTGCGGATAACCTGCATCCTGCGCAATACCCAATACAATGACATATGGCTGATCGGGATAGTTAATCATTTTTTCTGAGGCCTTTTCTGCACATTCCGAAAAGACCAATATTGCACAAAGAATACAGGTGATCAATTTCATTTAGTGAGGAAGAAATTTTCGAACAAGACCATAGGTAAAAGTTCCGACCAGGGCACTCAATATAATTACTGCGATCACCGCATATCCATGGCCCAACAATACATACAATGGCCCCGGGCAAGCTCCTGTCATGGCCCAGCCCAGCCCAAAAAGGCTCCCACCTGCCAGTGCTGCGATATAATTTTTCGGTTTATCGGCAAACAGGACTTCCTCACCTGCTGCATTTTTAAAGTGATTTTTCTTCATCCAATAATGCATCAACGCCCCCAGGATGACGGCAATACCAATGATGCCGTACATATGAATGTGCTGAAATCGAAACATTTCCTGGATACGATACCACGAAATCGCTTCCGACTTTGTCATCACAATACCAAACAGAACACCAATGAAGAGGTAACTCAAATTCTTCATAAACTAAAAATGTATGGGAATAGTAAATGAGTAGTTATCAGCCCACCAATAAAAAATCCGATGACCGCTACCAGTGAGGGCAGCTGTAAATTGGACAATCCTGTAATAGCATGGCCGGAAGTACATCCACCGGCATACCTTGTTCCAAAACCGATCAGGAATCCTCCTAAAACAAAAAGCAATAAGCCCTTTGGATCAGTCAATGTCTCCATGGAAAATAAATCCAGGGGCAAAAGCGACAAACTGTGATTCTTAAGTTCAGGAGGCGCCACTCCTAAGGCTGCCAGATCATCGATAGTGGATTGTGAAAGTGCCATGGATTCGGGATATGCCATCACGTGAGATGCAAGATAACCTCCTATGATTGATCCCAAAACGAAGATTAATAACCAGGATTGTTTTTTCCAATCGTAGTTAAAATATTCAGAGAATCTACCCCCTCCGGCCGCTGAGCACATCGTCTGAAAGGACGTGGAAACGCCAAATTTTTGACCGGCATATATCAACAAAAACATCACAACGACGATCATAAAGCCTGAAAAGGCCCAGTGCCAGGGTTGAAATAATAAATCCATGTTATTCAACAGTTGTTAATCGCTTTTCTAATTCTTTGATCAACTTGGTTTTGGTCAGTGCGCCGGAGCGTCGCCATACGATTTCTCCATTTTGATAGATGATAAAAGTCGGAACGCCCATTACCTCCAATCTCTGGGCCAGACGCTGATTCTTATCAATATCTACTTTCAGGACCTTTACCCTTCCCTTCATCTCAGAAGCGAGCTGCTTGATGACCGGATCCATCATCTTGCACGGTCCACACCAGGTGGCATGAAAATCGACCAGCGTAGGTTCGGGGCGATTGATCCAGTCATAAAATGTCTTTTTTGCCATAGTCTGATTATTTCGACTGCAATATCCGTTAAATTCACTGCAAATTAAAGGCTAGAATCATAGTCTGTGACACGGATCACCGAGACGGGAAGATTAATTCCACAGCTACCTTTTATTAGGTAGAAGGGCATTTCAGACTTTACAGGCAATTGCTTACTTTACTCCCACAAGGAAGGATATGAAGGACGAAAAAATTATTGTAAACAAAGAATTAAACATTTGGGAGGCCCTGATTCCGGTGATCGTACTGATCATTATGTTGGCCTATAATGTCTATGTATATGGTGATGATGCATTATCCGGGTCCAACCAATTTGTACTTCTTCTTGGAGCGGCTGTGGCTGCAATAGTCGGCTTTGCAAACAAAGTGAGCTACAAACAAATGCTGGATGAGGTTTCCACCAACCTGAAATCGACGACAGGGGCTATCCTAATCTTATTATTCGTAGGTGCTTTGGCCGGAACATGGTTAATATCCGGAATCATTCCGGCGATGATCTATTACGGATTGCAGTTACTCAATCCAACAATATTCCTTCCGGCAACCGTCGTTATTTGTGCGGTCATCTCAATTGCGACCGGCAGTTCGTGGACTACATCTGCAACAGTGGGTATTGCGTTGATTGGAATCGGGAAGGCGATTGGTCTGCCCATAGGTATGACAGCAGGTGCCGTGCTTTCAGGAGCATATTTTGGAGATAAAATGTCTCCCCTCTCTGATACCACAAATCTGGCTCCCGCAATGGCGGGCACGGAACTGTTTACTCATATCCGGTATATGACATTGACCACGGTACCCACGATCATTATCACCATAATCATCTTTACCATTATTAGCCTGACAAGAAATACAAGTGGGGTAACCGATACTTCTGAAATTCTCCAGGCAATCGACGGTTCGTTTCGAATAACACCTCTCTTGTTTATTGTACCCGTAGCAGTCATTTTTATGATCATAAAAAAGACACAACCACTGATCGCTTTATTAATCGGAACACTGTTGGGAGCTGTATTTGCAATAATCTTCCAACCTGATATCGTACAATCCGTTACCGGTGCGGATAGATTGAATTTTAGAAGTGGTTATATGGGAGTCATGACGGCAATGACAATCGACAGTGCGGTAGAAACCTCAAGTGCAGAATTAAATGATCTCTTTACTTCAGGTGGAATGGCAGGAATGCTCGGCACGATCTGGTTGATCATTTGTGCCATGGTCTTCGGAGGTGTTATGGACGCCATAGGTGCCTTGACCAGGATCAGCAGGACATTGCTTGACATGGCCAAGAGTGTATTCGGCTTGTTTGCAAGTACTGTTGCTTCTTGCCTGGCACTCAATGTCACTGCCTCGGATCAATACCTCGCCATCGTGGTGCCCGGCAAAATGTTTCAAAAAGCGTATGAAGAACGGGGATTGGCTCCCGAGAATTTGAGCCGAACATTAGAAGACTCGGGCACGGTCACCAGTGTTCTGATCCCATGGAACACCTGCGGAGCCTATCAGTCCGGGGTGCTCGGTGTATCGGTAATCGAATACTTTGCCTATGCCTTTTTTAATTACTTGAGCCCGTTTACCACGCTTCTCTATGCCGCCCTAAACATCAAGATCCGGCAGCTTACGAAGACCTCTGTTGAAGAACCAATGACGGTTTCAATTTCTGAGTGATTGAATGTTTAAATGATTGAGTGAGTGAATGATAGCTGAATGTATCATCGTGTGCTTATGTGCTTGTGTCTTTCAGTGTTTAAATGAGTTCTGTGTTTCCAATCGTTCATCTGCCAGATCTTTTATTGGACGTTAAATCTCTTGCTAAAATTGGTTTTGTGAACGAATCAACCTAACTCAATGTCCAATTCAATGAGCTTGACAACAGATAAACAAATAACAATTAAACGGAAATTACAGATCCCGGATGTGCTGTCTGATAAGGCTCCTCATTCGTTCACCAATTTGCGTGGCAAAGTCGTTTTTGATCTCTGCCTCCGTAGGAAACATGGTAGGCCGTATAGCGATCTTCAATTACTATAGGTAAATGAGCTGATATCGTGTCTACTCTTTTCTTCATACTGCTCATCGTCCCAAATAAATCTTCCAAATCACTCACGTCTACAAGACTTTCTATTTCGAGGATTGTCTACCGGTCGTTTACCGACATAGATGAAAAAGTCCGTTCGATCGATTGCACACTTCGCTGACTCCTGTCTTTGGAAAGAGGTATAGTTCGTAAGACTTTGATCAAACGCTTTTTCCAACCTTCCTTTGGAGATCAAGGTATCTGTGGTGCGACAACTGAAAACTATCAGGATCGACAGAACTGTGATAAGGAGAAGAGGTTTTTCATGATGCCGACGGATACTTTCATGAATAATCAAGCAACTATTGCTGATAGATTCATAAGAATGCAGGGCCTTACATTGCTATTTGAGCATCAATTGACCAGATTATTGAAAAAAGTTAAATATTAAGGAATCATTATTAAAGAAGTGATTTCATCTCACAATTTAATTCCCTCGTCGAATAATAATTCGCACTTCACTATCGTCTTTTAACTTCAACTCATTCTTCATCCATTTGATCATTTTAAATATGCAATCCATCAAAAATTTCTTTCTTTTTTGCTCAGGCTCCAATCAATCTATTTTGAAACGCACACCAACAGAGGTCAACAAGTACGTCGGAATTGGTGCGACTATATTTTTTACGGGTGTCTTTGCGGCCATTGCTGCCGGATATGCCTTATACACCGTTTTTGAATCCTACTTCCTGATCGTTCCCATAGCTGTTTTATGGGGGCTGATGATCTTCAACCTGGACCGTTTCATTGTTTCGACCATGAAAAAGAAAGGATCATTTATCCGGGACTTTACTTCGGCAACCCCAAGGATCATCCTGGCTGTACTGATTGCAATCGTCATTGCCAAACCTCTTGAACTGAAAATATTTGAAAGTGAAATTGAGGCTGAATTGGTTCAGATGCAACAGGAAAATTACAAGATTCAGGACGACCTGGTGCGCAACAGGTATATGGCCAGTATCGATAGCCTGAAATCCGAAATCGCCGTCTTAAAAAGAGAAACATTGGACAAAGAAGCTGAAAGAGACCTGCTCGTCAAAGAAGCAATTATGGAAGCCGACGGAACCGGTGGCTCTATGAGAAGAAACCTGGGTCCTATTTATCGGGCCAAAAGAGAAGCTGCTGATCTTGTGCAAACGGAGTTGGATGATCTGACGGCCACCAATAATGAATTAATCACTGCCAAACAATCACAAGTGGACAATCTGGAGAGTTCAATGAATACTGATCTAAGTACACTGAATCGCGTTCAACTAGGAGGATTCGCAGCCCGGCTTGAAGGTCTGGAGCGTGCGGCAAACAGAAGCAAGGCTATTTTTATTGCCAATATTTTCATTATGCTCTTGTTCATAGCGGTTGAAACCGCCCCGGTGATTACAAAATTGATTCTTGAAAGAAGTCCTTACGACTACGTCCTGAATAAGCATGAGCATCTTTTCGAAATGAATCATAAATCCACAACGGCGAAACAAATGGCCATGGTCGAAAATGAGGCCAGGTTTGATTTGGAAACTTCGGATCACAAGACCAAGCAGGCGATCCTGGCTGAAAAAGAACTTGCGGATGAAGCCATCAAACGCAAGCTGGAAGAATTAAAGGGACGAACTACTTTGGGAAGATCCTTTCTCAAAGAGTCCGGTCTTTTTGGAAGTTGAGCAGCTTCTAAAATTTAGGAGTTGAATGCTTCCAGAGGTTCAGGTTAGTCACATCACAAGCCGTCACCCGACTTTAAGTCGGGTGTCACTTTCGTTGATTAATAACTTCTTATATACATAAAATTTAACTTATATAATTAAACTTTTCCACCCCTTCAAACTGCAATTTGAAATGATGTACAATCACATAAATCAGTCATCTCACACTAGAGTCTTATGAATAGCAAAACTTCTCCTTGATAGTTAAAAATCCTTTAAAGAAGTTATAAAACTTCGATCTAACAGCCGTTTTGAAAATAAATCGACTAAGTTGATTCATCAAATGATCAATGTGAAAAAAAGTAGTTCATCGTCAAACAGGAGAAATTTCTTGATTGGTTCGGGAATCATGGGTTCTGTCTTACTCCTTCCTTATGGTTTGAAATCAGAAGGATCCGGACCCCAGCCAGATCAAGACAATGAGTCCCTCTACCTTATAGGACCAAGAAATGGTTACTCACCTCAAATTGGAACATTGTTGTCGACAATGACCATGATGCGTGCATGGGTGGTTAACGAAGTTAGAAACCTGTCGATGGAAGAATTGGATTTTCAGATTGACGAAGAATCAAATTCGATTGGTGCTATGTTATTGCACCTTGCTGCAACAGAGCGATATTATCAGTTGAACACTTTCGATGAATTGTCATGGGGATCATGGTCTGATGAGATCTCAAGCAAATGGGATACTGCCATGGATCTGGGCCTCAAAGCAAGAGACATTATAAAAGGACATGATATCGAATATTACCTGTCCATCCTTGAAGAAGTCAGGGAGAGCACAAAGAAAGGGTTTGCCAAACGAGACGACAGCTGGTTATTTAAATCTGAAAATTTCTTCGGCAACCAACCCACCAACAATTATTGCAAGTGGTTTCATGTCTGCGAACATGAGTCGAACCACAATGGCCAGATAAAATTTATAAAGAAAAGAATTCGGGTTTAGTGAAGAGAGTGCATTGATGCACCCTCCGGATGGATACTGCACAATTAACTTATTTCTGTAGCAGGTTGATTGGAACGTCCGCCAAACCATTTGTACAATACTGGTACTACCAATAGGGTCAATATGGTTGAAGAGATCATTCCACCGATAATTGTCCAGCATAATGGAGACCATTGATTGGTTCCCTGAAGGGTCAATGGAAGCAAACCAAGGATTGTTGTTAAGGTAGTGAGAATAATAGGCTTGAATCTCCTGATTGACCCCTCTATGATCGCTTCGATCAATGAGAGACCGTCCTCTCGTCTCAATTTGTTGATATAGTCTACCAGGATGATTGAATTGTTAACTACGATCCCAATCAAGCTGATCAAACCGACAAAGGCAAAAAATGAGAACGGCCAACCAGTGAGGTAGAGTGCTATGAATGATCCTCCGGCTGCCAGCGGAATGGCAGAGAACACAATAAATGGTTGTAGAATCGATCTGAATTGAAGCACTAATACGGCAAATATTGCTATCTGGGCAAGAATAAGAATGACGCCCAGGCTTCCAAAAGTGGCTTGCTGCTCCTCAAATTCTCCACCCGCGACGTAGTGCATACCTTCAGGCCAAGACAATTGGTCCAATTCATCAATGATCTCCAATGTCTTTGCTATTGTCTCATCCAGATCAATTACACTGCCGGTGACTGCCACATATCGGTCCGTATCAAAATGGGAAAAAGATGCAGGACTCAGTGAGAATTCCATTTTGGCCACATGGCTGATGGGAAATGATCGACCGGACCTGGAGGTGATATAAATTTTGTAAAAGTCCTCAATTGAAGGAAACTGATCATAAGGCATGGACACGACCAGGTTATAGTTCTCATCATTTGAGAGAATAACTTCATCAATTGTCAGGCCATTCAAACTTGCCCTGATGGTTCTGTCAAAATCCAATTCAGAGATTCCCAATAATCCAGCCTTTGATTTATCCAGGGAGAAGGTGATTTCTGTTTTATTGCGAGCAAGCGGATTGGTTACATTGATGACATCAGTAGTATTCAACAATATTTCTTCAACCTCGTCAGCCATTGTTTTGAGTTGGGACAGATCCTCACCAAATACGCGAATTTCAATGGGTGCAGCCACAGGAGCTCCATTTTTGAGTTCTTCTACGGTTAATTCGGCTGCAGGCCAATCGGCAAAAGCCTTTCTCAAGGTGGATATTGTCTTGTAAAAACTGCCTTGCTCCCACTCTTTCAGATTTATTGAAATCTGACCGTGGGATTTGGTAAAATTGACGGGTATTCGGTTATAATATACCTGGGGATTACCGTTACCAACACTTGTCATATAACTTTCTACAATCTCCATCGTATCAATCAGGGATTCTACATAATCCGTCGATCTACTCGTATAGTCAAGACTCGAACCTTTAGGGGTGGTTACATCAACCATGAGTAATGGCTTATCAGCAGTAGGGAAAAAACTAACCCCGATTTGAGGAAAGAGACTGACACTCAACCCGGTAATGAGAACAGCTGCAATAACGATCAGCCAACCGAACCGCAAGGAAAACTTCAATACTGGCCGATAAATACCAGAGGAGAGAAAGTGCAGGAACTTATCTGGCAAGGAGGGGCGAACCAGTTTTTCCGTCAAAATCCATTTTGAGAGAATCGGCGAAAAAGTAAGAGCCAGGATCAAAGATATGACCAGGGTGAAGATCACAGTCAGAGGCAAGCTCATCAAAAAGAGTCCGGCTCCTTCTCCTAGTTGTGTAAGCGGGAAAAATGAAAGCAATGTGGTAATTGTACTACTTACAATGGCCGTTCCCACTTCTTCAGCCCCGGCAAGAGCCGCAAGATTTTTAGGGCTGCCCTCACGGATCATCCGTGTGATATTCTCAATGACAACAATACCATTATCGACCAGGAGACCTAATGCCAATACAAGGGAAGCAATGCTAATTTGTTGCAAGCCATAACCGGAGCCATTCAGCAGGGCCATTGCGAGAATTACACAAAGGGGAATGAGTGTGATTATGATCAGGGCAGATCGCCAGCCCAGGAAGATGAGAATGATGATTCCGACCAGGGCGACACCCTGGGCGAGGTTATTGAAAAAATCATTGATCTTTTTTCTAACGGAAGGTGCTTGCTCGAAGGAAGTATTGATCGTTACCGTCGGAGGTAAAGTGGCCTGAAACTCCGATACTGCCCTATTCACATCATCGTCGACAGTCATAATATTGAATCCCCTCTTCAGCTTGGCACCAACAAATATACTTTTCGCCTTGTTGAATGACCCTCTCCATAAAACTTCACCATGACCCAGGCGGACGTCAGCAATGTCCTCCAGTCGTATTACCTGGCGTCCATCGCTGGAGATAATGGTATTCCTGATCTCCAATAGACTTTTGTAATCACCAGTACTCTTGATGGAAAAATTCAATGAACCCAGATCTATGTCTCCACCCGGTATGTTGACATTGTTTGCCGTCAGTATTCCAAGGACCTGGGTCAGAGAGATGTTCTGAGCTGCCATTCTTTCATAATCCAGGGAAACCCGGATCTCTTCTTCCGGGCTCGCATCAATATCTACAGAACTGATCCCATCAACACCTTCCAATACGTCTTCCAGATCTTCTGCCACATCTTTCAATACGGCATAGGACAATTCGTCAGAACTCACAGCGTATACTTTGAAGTTGACGCGATCTGCCGGTTTAATTTGTTCTACCTCAAATTGGATAATTCCATCTGGCAAACTCGGTCTGATCAAGTTAATCTCCCGAAGGATCTCCTCATATTTTTCATTAGGATCGATATCATAAGAGGCGCTAACACCAATTCTACCTACTCCCTCCCGGATGTCTGAATCGATATCCCGAAGATCTTCCAATTCAATCAGGGCCTCTTCAAGGGGATCAACGATCAATTCTTCGATGTCTTCGGGACTCGTGCCCGGATAAACAGCCAGGATATTGTAGATTGGAAAATCAGCCTGGGGGTCTTCTGATCTTGGCATTTCCATGAATGACCGCACACTCATTACCACGGCTATCAAAATAATGATCAGGATGAATTGAGCGTTCCGTATAGCTAATCTTGTCAATTTCATTTCCGTCAACCTTAGCCTCTCATCTAATTGATCTTAATAAGTTGTCCGTCCTTCAGATAAGGTGCACCCGTAGTGATGATTCGATCTTCGCTGAAGTATTCAGATCTCACCCAGACGAAGTCATCTGCGAAACGCTCGATCTGCAATTCGATTTTTTTCGCAATGCTGTCGCTTTGCGTAGGAACGAACACGGATATTTTACGTCCTACCCCTTCCACGATACTGCTGATGGGGATTTTTACGTAGTCATTCCCTGCGCCCGGGAAAAGCGTAACACGTCCGATCAATCCATTCCTCAACCTTTGATTGGCATTTGCAATTTCCAATTCAATTTCAAATGTGCCCGTTACCGGATCTGCGTTTTCCGCTATTTGTGATACCCTGGCACTGAATTCGGATCCTTCAAAAGCATCAAACGTTAAAGATGCCCTAGTTCCCAGGGAAATGAGGTTGATATCCCTGTCAGAAATCTGAATGGTCATTACATAGGCTCCTCGTCCGAATGAACCGATGATATAAATGGGTTGGCCGGGATTGACTAATTCATTGGGTTCGGCCAACTTTCTTAGTACCCGTCCGGTGACCGGACTAGTGATCTGGGAATGTTTCTGGTTATACAATGCGATATCGAGGTCTGCCTGGCTTACTTCAACTAGGGTCCGCAAGTCCTGCACGTTTTCAAGAGTTGCTACCGAATCGGTATACATGGCTTCTATCCTCACCAGGTCACGCCGGGCTTTCATGAGTGCATGGTTGGCCTTCAATACCTGGGCATCAATTTCCTGTGTACGAAGTCGACCCAACAAACGACCTGTACGTACAAAGTCTCCTTCACCGGCAGTAAGCTCGGCAATATAACCGCCTGTCTTAAATGACAACTTCGTCTCCGTATCTGAGGCTACTCTTCCGATCGCATAAATCGGTATGATCGATGTGGATTGTTGAATAGACTCGACTTCAACAGGTACATATGACTTTTTTACCAACGAGGAGGTCAGAAGATCGTCGTAATTTTGCTTGCAATTGCTGAACATTAAAATGACGATCAGTCCAAAACCGCTTAAGTACTTTATTCTTTTCATGATGCGTTTATGACTTTATCCAATTGGGCTTGGGCATTCAATATTTCAATCATCAGGATCACCCGGTTCAGACGACTTGAAATCCACTGATTTTGTGCAGTGAGCAATTCGATCAATAGTGCTTTTTCATTCCTGTATTTTCTTGAGACTGCCTCATAGCTGATATTAGCAGACCTGATTTTCTCGTCCTGGGCCTTTATTTGTGCATAGAGACTCTTTAGAGTGTGAAAAGATTCGCTGACCTGCAAAACAACCTGTTGTCTCAATATCTGTTTCTGAAGGTCATTCTGGGAACGCTCGATCAGTAATTCTTCTAACTGCTTTTTCTTCAATCCTCCATCAATAATTTTCCACCCGGCATTCAGTCCTAAGGTATATAAGGGACCTCCGTCATTCAATGAAAAATCCTCTGTCTGGATACCAATACCTGCACGTAGACCGATTGTTGGATTATTTTGGTTTTTGACTCTTTCAACATTGAGCGCGTTTAAATCATTGGCAATCAGAATTTTTTCAAATTCCGGTCTTTGTGATAGGGCAGTCCCAATCAGGACATTTAAGTTGGACTCATGCGTTGAAAAACTGCTGTATACGGTAGTATCGACTACGATCTCCTCATCTATTTGACGATTTAGAACAATGTTAAATAAGGTGGAAGCAAGTCGCTCCTGTTCCTCCAATTCTGAAAGCTGACTTTCTAAATCAGCAATCCGGAATTGTACATCGCTGATGGCATCGGGCGTTGCCTTATCATATTTGATCAGCTTTTCGTTAAATGCCAAAACTTCATTAAGAAGGCTCATATTCTGCTGCAGAACCTCCTTTCCTTCCCGTACTCTGAGCAGGTTGTAATATGCTTGTCTGACCTGGAATCTGATCTCATTCTCCTGGATGCGCTTGTCCACTTCGTACAGGGCCATCAATTCTTTCTGAATTTTGATATTGTACTTTATTGTACTGTTTACGAGGGGTTTGGAAACTGCAATAGACGCATCGACAAAATTGTTCGGAGTCAGTTGGGTAGATATGTTTTCAAGATTTTCAGGGAAAGACTGGGAAGCGGTCAGGTCGTTCAGAGTGCCATACACCGGGTTAAACAAGTCACCAATCGGAAAATTAATCAGCCGACCTCCTTCAGCAAGAAGATAGGAGGCCTGAAGATCAACATTTGGATTCCATAATTTCTCTGCGGCAGCAACTTTACTGGCTTGTAATGCGGAGGCCAATTCTACATTTCGCATTTGCAGATTATTGGCCAGCGCCTCGGTAATGTATTGATCCAATACAGCACTCTGACCAGATAACTGTACTGGTATTACCAGCGCCAGCCAATAAATTACTTGTATGAAATGCTTCTTCATCGGGTCAGATAGCGGCAAGATCAAATTCTTTGATCTAAGACGGAAAGGAATTTGGTTGAACCATCTTTTATCCTTGCTGAATGGTACTTTTTTGTATGATACTTGTTATCTCCACTTCAAGTCAATAAAATACCGGTCAAATCTCAGAGATAAGCGTTGGGTTTCAGTACTACCAGGACTGAGTATCATCAATCGATAGGATGATTAATCTCATTTGCCAGACCGACGATTAACATCACCTTTATTCATTATACAGAAAATCACGATTCCTGTCATGGTGCAGATAGACAAGTCCAAAAAGAGAATCCTCTTGGAAGCTCTAGAAGAATTGATGTATAAAACAGCTCTCGAACTGGAATCTCTCAAAGGTCAACCCATGACAAAAAGAAGGAAAGAGTTGACCAAAAAACAATTCGAAATAGAAAGAATCCAGAGGGAGATCATAATGATCAAATCCAAACCATAAGAACACGATTATGGGCCATAAAAGTCAATTGTCCACAGGGGTCAGGATACTGGCAGGCCTGAGTATTGCCCTCGTCATGCTCCTTCTCGCAGACCAGACCCTGGCAATTTAAAGGGCATATGTGCAACCGTTGATGCTCGTGAACGCCCTCATGATCATCATCATATTCGTTTTACCCGTTTTCAGTATCAAGAGTGATTCCATCCACAAAATTGCAACCAGTGAGTAAGGTGCACGGAAGACCCCAAATGGGTGGATCATGAATTTGACTTTCATTCTCTTGGGAGAGACGAGCACCTATGCAGGATGACATTTTTATCAAAAGTTTTGGATTCCAAAAACCATCCTCTGTGTCTTTGGTGTTGCGCTGATCATGACTGCGACCCTTCAACATGCACCCATAGAACGAAATCGACCTTATGACGTGCAGGAAGATGAGTTGCACTCCCTGTTTGCCACAATTACGGGATTTTCATTTTCAATCCTGGCCGTGACCACAGGATTTGTAGCAAGTAGGCGCTCCTACAAAATTCTTGCATTTCTGACATGTATCACAGCACCTCTCCTGACCATGCTGATGTTTCAGATTGAAGAATACAGGGGAATTTGGCAACGGTTGATCTTTGTATTCCTATTCGGATGGGTGCCTTTTGCTTTCTCGAAATATGAAGTTCAGGAGTATTCATATCATGGTCGAGGATAAATCAAGAGAGCCCCGAATGCAATGAACACGCATCGATCATTCGAGGCCCAGGTTACCACTCTTATCGTGATTCCTTAACAGAGAGAAATGTTACTTTTCTTTTGGTTGAATTCAAGGATTAATATTCATCATTGCATGCCCAGCAAGAAGTAATATTTTCCTTGTGTTTATTCTACTCATGATCAGTCACCTCTGTTAGCGCGTCCATATCGGACCACTTTAGAATCAGTAATGGCATGTAGTCGCTCATCGTTGTCTCCAGCTGTATAGTATACCCGCGCACTTACTCCAATCCTGGGATCGCGGGATGATACAATTGCCCGCCCTTCATCAAAGGTCAGTTGCGGATTGGGCACGGCATTGGTAACTGTCAAGACCCCGGGCAGGTGCCGCGAAGCAAAGTCGATTGTAAATTGAGGCGGAATTGAGAATGTTGCCGTCCCAACGGGGGATGTGTCGTTGGCAAATCCTTTAAAAAATGTGACACATACGAGATTGGTCTGATTGCTTTGGTTGGTGACAGTAACCACGGTAGCAGATCTCATACTATCATTTGCAGTCTGCGAATTCATATAAGTAACCAGATAACGTGGTCTGCATGGCGGTAGAGCAATGAGTGTGAGGTCTTCCAATTCCCTCGCTTCAACGACGTGTTTTAATTGTCTAAGGGCTCGTTTTTCGGTTGGAAGGTGAGGCCCTTTTTCCATTAGTTTTCTTTTCATACTCTAAATATATTTTAATGTGAATAGCTAGTTTTTAGATATTCAACACATATACCTGCCAAAATCGGCATTAACCACAATGTATACTGCCAATCATTGCAGAACAATACTTATTTGTATGTATTTTGTACTTGATGAATGGTCAAAAGACTAGACCTTCACACCTCGTTCATTTCGCCTATTTCATAAGATTGCCTTGGCGATTTCGCTCAGGATGCAAATCCACTTAAGGAATATCTATTATTAGGTCTTTTATTTCCCAAGGTATTGGTTCGGGGCTTTTAGAACCGTGGAGTGCCCTTCTTAGGTCTTCGGTAAAAAACCAATATACACTTTTACAAAAGGTCTATGTTACAGTGAAATTTAGCTGTAATTACTTAAAATTAACTATTGCACTTCGACAACCAAAGTAGTAATTAGCATAATTATGAATCGATCATCACTTCACAAATTACTTAAGTCCACGGTTCGGTCAAAGAGAAGAAGATGTGTAACAAACACCTTCATAACATTGATTATAATCGTGATTTCTCAATATTCAGTTGCACAGAATGTATATGATCTTTCCTGGAAAAAGGGACCAAAATGGGTGGGGGCAGTGACGTTTGGGATTTCAATTCCAGTTGGAAAAAAAATTGAACCTCTGAACCTTGATCAAATAAAAAACTTAGATTCCCTTTCAATACATAAGTTTGACAGAATATCTACTACTTTATATGACATAAAAGCACAATCTATAAGTGATATCATTTTGAAAGGACCAATTTTTGCTCTCCCTTTCAGCACAACATTCTTTAATGAAAATGCCAACAATGAAAATCGAAACATCCCGACCATTTGGCTTGAGACGAATTTGCTCACATGGGGTCTTACAACTCTAACAAAAAACATAACTAAACGCACCCGGCCCTATGCGTATAATGGTAGAGTATCTGATGATTTTAAAATGGACCGAAATACAAGACAGTCCTTCTTCTCGGGGCATACTTCGATGACAACTGCAAATTCTTTTTTAACTGCAAGAATTTTGGCGGATACTAATCCTGACAGTAATTGGATTCCATTCTACTGGATATCTGCCGCTACCATTCCAGCAGTTATGGGATACTTACGAGTTAAAGGTGGAAAACATTTCCCAACAGACGTTATTATGGGATATGTAATCGGAGCTCTGGCAGGAATTTTGGTTCCTGCTATTCATAAGTAATTCATCCAGTAAAATGCTACTTATGTATCTATCCTTCGCTTAATAAGCAGGTTATTCCTAAACATAAGTTAATTCATGAAAACTTGGATTCTGACCTAAGACGAGCCTTTCATAGGCCGTCGATAAATAAACCAATAGACTACACCGACGAGCAATCCTCCCCCGATGATATTACCAATGGTCACAGGTATGAGATTTTTGAAGACAAAATTGCTCCAGTTGAGTCGAACATAGTCCATTGCGCCGGCATTGATCAATTCCCAAAACTCCGGTGAAGCCGTCATTTTCAGAATCAATCCTGCAGGAATAAAATACATATTGGCGATGCTGTGTTCGAAGCCGGCGGCAACGAATGCGGTGATGGGGAAAATGATCGCTAAGATCTTGTCGGTAGCTGTCCGGGCACTGAAGCAAAGCCAGACGGCCAGGCATACCAAAGCATTGCACATGATTCCCAATGCAATCGCCTGGAGAAAATCCAATTGACACTTGGAATGTGCAATATCCAGCATGTGCTCTCCGATCTTGCCCTGGTTAAACATATATTGCCTGGTAATGAGCATCAAGACAACGGTGATGCCCGATCCGATGAAATTTCCGATATAGACCAATCCCCAATTGTGCAATAATTTGCGCGTGGAGATCTTCCGTCCGGCCCAGGCCATAATGATCAAGGCATTACCAGTGAAAAGTTCGGCACCCGCCACAATCACGAGAATGAGCCCAAGGCAAAAGACCAATCCTCCAATCAACTTGACCATTCCAAAAGGCCAGTGATCTCCAAGTCCTGCAGTCACCGTTGTATAAAAAATGGATCCTAAGGCGATAAAAGCACCTGCAAGGATGGCGAGTCCCAGCATACTCAATGGGTTCAGATTGACCTTGTTGACACCTACGTCCTCTGCTTTTATAGCCATTTCAGGAGGAAGGAGACCATCTATGTTTCGATTGATCAGTTCATTATTATTTGAGGACATAGGCAGGAGATCGTTCTATTTTATGATCACTAAAATTACCGCGGAGGTCCTGATTGCCTGATGATTAAGATCATCAGGAGCCCTGCACCTTGGTCATCAGAAAAAGACACCGAGGCAAATACATTGCGATTGAACTTTTATCCCCGAACGAAGAACGGCATGTCAAAAAATCTCACTCATCTCCTTGCAAAAAAGGGCCTGTCTGAAAACCTGTTTGAGAAAATTCAAAAGTTCAGTCGCGATGAGGGCCAAAGAGAAGCCGTCCGGTTGCACAAAGAATTTTTAGTCGGTAGTGCGAACATTACCGGTTCTTCCTCATTCTACGACTTTCTCAAAAAAGAAAATCTCAACAAAAAAGCCTTCGTCTGTAATGGATCAGCCTGTATGACGGCAGGCACACAAGAGCAGGTAATTGACGGATTGAGTAAGCACTTTGACCAGGAAGAAATCGGCGATGTTTGTTGCATTGGCAGATGTTATGAAAATGCGGCATTTCAGATTAACAACCATAATTATTCGGGTACTGCTATCAGTCAGCTCGAAGAAATCATTGATGCAGATCATAGCTTCACCCCTTCCAAACAGATCCAATTTACCTCCTTCAGTCCGACTTGCGTCTTTGTCAGAGAGCCGGGCTCTCAATGGTCCTATTCGGCTCTTTTTAAAAAACTGCAACAAACAGGACCTCAACATACTTTGCAGCAGGTGATTCAATCCAAACTACGAGGCAGAGGTGGTGCAGGTTTTCCTATGGGATTGAAGATGGAGACCTGCAAAGATGCAAACGGAACACAAAAGTATATCATCTGCAATGCAGATGAGGGGGATCCGGGTTCCTATTCCGACAGATTCCTCCTGGAGCGGCTTCCTCATTCCGTACTGCACGGAATGCTGATTTGTGGTTTTACCGTCGGTGCAGATCGAGGCATTCTTTATATACGTGGAGAATATCCCGAAGCCATCCAAATCATTGAAGAGGGAATCCGGGCGTATGAAGAGCAGCGAGGAGCCTGGCCATTTGAATTTAAAATTATCAAGGGTGCTGGTTCTTATATCTGTGGAGAAGAAACCGCCTTATTGAATTCTATTGAAGGACAACGTCCTGAAGTTCGGATCCGTCCACCTTTTCCGACAGAATACGGACTCTACGGTTGCCCTACCCTTGTAAATAATGTCGAGACCCTTGCTTGTCTACCCTTTATTATTCAAGAAGGTGGAGATCAGTTTAGGAACATCGGCACCAATGGATCAACGGGCACCAAACTCGTTTGTCTCGACGGTTATTTCAAGAATCCCGGAGTCTTTGAAATTGAAATGGGAACTCCGCTCAATACATTGATTGATACCATTGGACAAGGTTTTAGAGAGCCTGTAAAAGCACTCCACATAGGTGGCCCACTTGGGGGTGTCATTCCAAGAGGAAAATGGAGCGATCTGACCCTTGATTTTGAATCTTTCGAAAAAGAAGGGTTCATATTAGGTCACGCCAGTGTAGTATGTATCCCGGAGTCATTTCCGATGATTCGATATTTAGAGCATTTGTTTCAATTCACCGCTCATGAATCCTGCGGCAAATGTTTTCCATGCCGATTGGGCAGTCAAAGAGGAAGAGAGTTGCTTACAAGTGCTATAGAAGAGCATCAAGGAATAGATCTGGAATTATTCGAGGATTTATTGGGAACTATGCAGCTAGGATCTTTATGTGGATTGGGCTCCGGGCTTCCGCCGGCAGTCAAGAACATTCTAAAATATTTTCAAGATGAACTAAAGCCCTATTTTTTGCAAAATTGAATGGACACTGTAAATGAGCCAGACTGCATATATAAATGATCTTGAATATAGCTTTGAAACGGGCGACAGCATTCTGAACTTTGTCACCCGGCACAAAGGTGCAGCTTACATTCCTACCCTTTGTGACGACCCAAATATTACTCCAGGTGGTTCTTGTCGACTGTGCACAGTTGATCTTTCCCGGGATGGTCGGAATAAGACAGTCGCATCCTGTCATACTTTGGTCCAAACCGGCGACCGGATCTACCCCAATGCGCCGGGGATTCAAAAACTGAGGAAGAATATTTTGGAATTAGTCCTTACGGACCATCCTCCGGATTGCCTCACTTGTTCTGTCAATGGTCAATGTACATTGCAATCAGTCGTTGCTCAAGTGGGACTGGATCGCATACGTTATCCGAACGGAGCCAATCACCAACATTACCCGAAGGACGAGTCCCATCCTTATCTCACTTCGGATCTGAGTAAGTGTATCAACTGTCAACTGTGTATCAGGGCATGTGATGAGATCCAGGGTGAATTTGTGTTGAGCATGGCAGGTCGTGGTTTTGACAGTTATATCATCAAAGACAATGATACCACATTCATCAAATCGTCCTGTGTAGCATGCGGTGCATGTGCTGAAGTTTGCCCTACATCTGCGATTTCAGATGTCTTTGCCCCATCCCGAACCCAGGCTGATCGAGTCACGAGGACGGTTTGCACCTATTGTGGAGTCGGTTGTAACCTGAACGTGTATACTCTGGATGACGAGATATTGAGTATTTCAGCACCCGCTGATGCTGCTGCAAATCAAGGTCATACCTGTGTCAAGGGGAAGTATGCTTTTCAATTTTACAATCATAAGGATCGTTTGCGACAGCCATTGATTAAAAGAAATGGAACTCTTGAACCCGCCACCTGGGAAGAAGCTTATACCCTGGTCACCGAAAAGTTACAAGACATTACAAAGGAATACGGCCCTGATGCTATCGCAGGTATATCCTCAGCACGGTGCACCAATGAAGAAAACTATCTCATGCAAAAAATGATGCGCGCTGTCATTGGCACTAATAATATTGACGGCTGTGCCCGCATTTGTCACGCACCAACAGCGGTCGGAATGCAACGCGCATTTGGTACAGGAGCTGCGACAAATTCCATCGAAGACCTGTGGAAGACGGATTGCATCCTGATTATAGGAGCGAACCCCACCAACGCGCATCCGGTGACCGGGGCGAAGATGAAACAAGCAGCGATTCGCGGGACACCGATGATCGTTGCAGACCCACGAAAGACCGATCTGGCACGTCATGCCGATATTCATCTGGCACTCAGACCGGGAACTAATATTGCATTGCTCAACATGATGCTCTTCTATATCCTGGAAGAGGGAATGGAAGATGATGAATTTATAAGGTCACGTTGCGAGGGATACGACTCATTTCGCAAAAGTATTATGACATTAGACATGAATGAGATGTCAAGGATTTGTGGTGTCTCAACAGATTTGGTGAAAAAGGCTGCCAGACTCTATGCCCAATCACAAAGAGCTATGTGTTTTCATGGACTCGGTGTCACGGAACACCTGCAAGGGACCAAGGCCGTCACCTTAATTGCTAATCTTGCCATGATCACCGGCAATATTGGCAAGCCCGGGTCAGGAGTAAACCCACTTCGCGGACAAAATAATGTCCAGGGAGCCGCTGACATGGGGGTACAACCTAATCAAGGCCCGGGATATTTGAATATTTCCGATGCACGGAACAGAAAAACATATGAGGACGTGTATGCGGTAGTAATGCCGGGAGGTCCGGGATTGACTATCCCCCGGATGTTTGATGCAGCACTGAATGGCGAATTGAAAGCACTTTGGATCATGGGAGAAGATGTCGTCCAAACCGAGCCCAATTCAGGAAAGGTGATTCAAGCTATCGAAAAATTGGATCTGCTCATCGTGCAGGAATTATTTATGTCTGAAACATCACGTTATGCCGATGTGGTCTTTCCTGCATCTTCCTTTTTTGAAAAAAATGGAACGTTCACCAATGGTGAAAGGAGAATCCAGAAAGTACAACAGGTCATAGAACCAATTAAAGGAACCAAGCCAGATGGCCAGATCATTGTGGACATTATGAATTGGTTAGGCTTCAAACAACCCGACTACCATCCCGGTTGGGTCCTGGACGAAATCGCAAGGGTTGTGCCTTTCTTCAAGGGTGTCTCCTGGTCAACTCTTGGTAAAAATGGAAAGCAATGGCCGGTTGAGGCAGATGGAAAAGATACCCAGATATTGCATACGGATACTTTCAAAAGAGGGAAGGGAAAATTTCACTTTGTGGCTTTCGAAGAATCCCCTGAAATTGTCGAACACAGCGAAGAATTTCCATTCATTCTGACGACCAATCGGTCTTTGTCACATTATAACAGTGGAAGTATGACACGACGTACTGCAGACTCGGTCTTGCTCAGCGAAGATCTACTCCTCATCAATGCAATAGACGCTAAAAAGAAAGAAATCAGGGACAACGAAGAGGTCATGATCAGTTCAGCCAGGGGTTTCACAAAAATCCGGGTAAAAGTTACAGATGAGGTAAAGCCGGGTATTCTAAGCACTACTTTTCATTTTCCTGATATCCTGATCAACAAGATCACCAGTGATGTACTGGATACCGAAGCAGATTGTCCTGAATATAAGGTTGTGGCAGTCAATATTGAGCCTTTAGTGAGCGAAACAATTTGAAAGATGACCGAACATATTCCGGACACGCACAAATTGGTTTTTGTAAAACCCTTACATACTTTGATCTGGTTGTTTTACAATGTAACCCTGGCATATATGTTTTACACCTCCTGGACAGGGCAAATCGGGATTTTGTTTTGGATTGGTATGACTTTAATCGGTCTGGAATGTATCATATTGTATGTGAACAACTGGACTTGCCCGTTGACTCCAATTGCCAGGAGGTATGCGGACGATGTCCGTGACAACTTTGATATCTACCCTCCAAATTGGTTGGCAAGGAATAGTATCATCATCTATACGATTCTATTTATCATTCTGATCATCATCTATTTTATCAAATGATCCTTAAAATTCTAATGCTATGAAACCTTCAATGCTGAAATTTTATATCGGTCTGGTACTTTGCATGCTAAGTGCCGGATTTATGGTCTATGATATGTATTCCATCAGCGGAAGGATTGCTTTGGGTGTAATAGGTCTGGTACTTATTGCGACTTCAAAGTATCGATTGCGGGACAGATTCCTCTCCTGATCAATTATCGGTCTATCCAGTTTTTGAAGGGGGGCGTCCGCTTCCGGCTTACGACGAGGTCATAGTCGTCTCCTTTAGGTCCGTTTAAAATAATTTTGAGTCTTTGATTCAGAAATGGATGAATTTCCCGAATAGCATTAATGTTTATAATTTGACTCCTGTTAATTTGGAAAAATACATCAGTATCCAATTCCTGGAATAACTGTTCCACCGTTTTGGAATAAATGTAGCGGTTGCCATTCAGCGTATGTAAAAAAGTAATGCTATCCTCTGAATTTACAAAAGCGATATCAGGCACATTCACATATTCAAAATGTCCCCCCTTCTTAACAAGACAGCGGTTCTTCCTGGGTCTGGAGATCTGGTTGAATGCACTGACCAAATCCTGGGATACGACTACTTCCTGACGAGCATACATTTCACGATACTTGTGAATGCTACTTTTCAGGTCTTCGAAATGTATTGGTTTTAAGAGATAATCAACACTATGCACTTTAAAAGCGTCGATAGCGTATTCGTCATAAGCAGTAGTGAAAATGACCGGTTTCTTGATTGAGACGTGATTAAAGATTTCAAAACTCAGGCCGTCTGCGATTTGAATGTCCATGAAGATCAGGTCATAGTCATTGTTTTGTTCAAAATAGTTGACGGCAGATCGTATGCTTTCGAGATGCGCGCACACTTCTGAATTGGGTTCTACCCGGTGGATCAATGATACCAGGTATTCAAAAGCATTTATTTCATCTTCGATTGCAACTATTCTCATTGCTTGAATTTAGAATTTCGGAAGCATCAGGACATGAGAATCGTAGGAAGGCTCACCTGAAATCGTTCGAGATCATTGAATATTTTTACAGGACGGGTTGTGAAATATTTGAATCTTTTTTCAATATTTTTCAGACCAACACCTGTAGAAGAAACCGATTCCAATTTTCTTTGGACGTTATTGCTTACCACTAGTTCCCCCACCTTATCATCAAAAATTATTTCAACGCTAAGGGGTGTTTCTTTTGAAACCACATTGTGCTTAACAGCATTTTCAATTAGTAATTGAAGACTCAATGGCGGGATCATATATTGATGGTCATTTTCAATATCAATATTCACATTAATTGCGTCCCTGAATCTCTCTTTCAACAAATCGATATACAATTTTGCAAATTCAATTTCTTTGGCAAGTGGTATGAGTTTTTCTTCTTTGGTGCTTACAGAATATCGATAGAATTTGCTCAGTTTGGACAAGAAACTCATGGCGGCTTCGGTATCCTGTGGTATGAGATTCATCAATGTGTTCAAACTATTGAAAAGAAAGTGTGGGTTGATCTGGTTTCTTAAATTATCCAATTCCGTCTGCACGTGAAGTGTTTGCAGCTTTTCTCTTTCGACTATGGCTTTCTTATACTGTACGAAATAGTAGATTGCTTCATAGATCGAAACAATCAAAAAAGATGGGAGATAAATGCTGATCATCGTCTGCAGCATTCCCGGCATCGCATGATCTTCAATATTGCAAAGGGACATGATCCCAAAGGCGATCATGGCAAATATGTGCTTTAATATGGGTGCACTGATGAGGATGATGGCAATCTGAAGAATGATCCTCTTGGTTGCTTCTCCGATTGAGGGAAACTTCCTTCTCATCCCTATCATCAACCATCTGAAGAAAAGCCAAAAGCCGGTAACAAAGATCATTGATTCCGGAACCTGATGTGTCCAATAGGCATATTGTCCTCCATGATATGAAAGATCTAAAAGCACCGGCATCAACAATGATAAAAGAGGAATGCCGATCAACATTAACCGGCGATCATCGAAACCTACATTTTCTATACAAGGTCTGAGCATTGCACACAAGATATCAAATAGAAATAAAGAGAGACGAACACCATCTCTCTTTTATAACCGATTTTACCTTTCCTAATTATTTGAAAATCAAGGGAATTTGGAAGGTTGAAGAAACTGGTTTTCCATCCACCAGGATCGGAGAAACAGAATCTACCTGGTCGAGTGATTTTAAAATACGATTACCCACAGTCGTATTGGTCGATTCCACGATCCTGCGATCAATAATCTTCCCTTCTGTATCCAGTGATACCTGAACCCTGACCCTGATTTCATTGGCATATGAAATCGATTCGAAAGGAAACGAAACGCGATCTCTCAGAAATTCAGAAATCTGGCTGATTCCTTCTTTGTCAATGGTTTTTACAGCAACTTCCGCTTTGGAAGGAGTGGATGAGATGTCCACCATGGCTATCTCATCTTGACCATAAACAGTAAGGGAAAATATGGATATGGCTGTAAGTAAAAGGAAGTTCTTAAATTTTTTCATGACTGATGATTTTTCAATGAATAATATTTCAAACTTCGTCGATTGTCCTTCACATTAAAATCTCATTCCATTGAACCGTCTGTATTTCGGGTTGAACGGTCTTAACCATGGGGCAACAAAAAAAGAACATCCCTCCCGGAATGTCCTGATAGTACAATATTAATCTGATTTTTATCTGGCGACCTTCCTGTTCAGATCATGGATAGATTAAGCATACTTTCGATCCAGCTCGTTATTATCCTGTACATATTGAGTTTGAATCTGATTCAAGATCTGTTGATTTGAATTTCTGGTATCAAGATTGTATTGCCGGATTATTTCACCAATACATTCCTTGACCCGCTGCTGCTGTGGTTGTTGAGTTTGCTGCTTTTGTTGATTTACCTGGTTGTGAAACATATCAAAAATACTTCCAGGCGCAGTTTGTACATTTGGATCATACCGATTCTCTTTTTGAGCTCCGTTCAATCTTTCCAGAAGGATATCAAATATTCCAACATTCCTACCATCTCTGTTCTGGATGTTCGTTTTGGTTTTTTGATCTACTTCAGAGAGTTTATCTTTCAAAAAATCAAAAAATTGCAGGGTCGGCTGTTGGTTCGTTTGGACTATTTCGATTGTTACTTTGAATCTCCTGTAGTGTTTCTTGTGTGTATTTCAAAATGCACAAAAAGGCTTACCTTAGAGTTATCCAAAAAAACAAAGAGATGGAAACGCGATTATTAGTAGAT
Organism: Saprospiraceae bacterium; assembly: GCA_028282725.1. GTDB lineage: Bacteria > Bacteroidota > Bacteroidia > Chitinophagales > Saprospiraceae > JAJRXG01. The sequence goes on along the minus strand of JANQHF010000004.1, from coordinate 16 downwards.
TCCATCCTGGAAGCAG